>NZ_JAOTNX010000001.1:0-1043418 GCF_036346475.1 Pseudomonas sp. AM8 | reverse complement strand
CGATCTATGCGGGCCGCATAGCTCTGATATGGATAGTTCGATTGGCCACTGCCGATATTGGAATTCTGTCGAGCTATGCGGGCCGCATAGCTCGGCTTGCTGTCCATGCTCATACCTGGATCTGCCAAGTAGATTGGGGCCGAGCTTACTATCGGGGTTGTTATCATGGATGCGTACCCCGATTGGGT
Organism: Pseudomonas sp. AM8; assembly: GCF_036346475.1. Classification (NCBI taxonomy): domain Bacteria; kingdom Pseudomonadati; phylum Pseudomonadota; class Gammaproteobacteria; order Pseudomonadales; family Pseudomonadaceae; genus Pseudomonas; species Pseudomonas sp. AM8. The sequence goes on along the minus strand of NZ_JAOTNX010000001.1, from coordinate 1,043,230 downwards.
CTGAGCAGATGCAACATTCCGCTGAGTGTGTTTCTAGCGGTTTGTACCGACTCAGGACTGCGGGTTTCTGCAACCGTTTTAGCCGGTTGAGTGGCATTGGATGGAGGATTTGCAACTCCCTGGCGTGAGGGGCTGGATCTTGCTTTGTCATCAGGATCCCAGTGGCTGTTGAAGTCTCCACGGACCGCCATGCCGACAAGTGTCATCAAGTAGCCCAGCGGGTTTCGTATCCCCCCTGAGTCACAGCGGTGCACCCATTGTTTGATGAGCGCTGGCTTCAGCTCTTCTGGGACTTTTTGCAGCGCCACCACCGCGCTCTGTTTTTGATCCGCCGGTAGCCGATGCAGTGCGTCGAGCAAATCGGCGGCCATGTCGGTCGAAGTCAGCGGTACATGTACAGAGCTTTTACAAACATCTTTGTGTGTATCTGTATACGTACTATATGAGTTCGGATGCCGAACTAAGTCCGAACCCATTGATTTTAGGCTGAGTTCGGCATCCGAACTTGGCTCAAAAGCGATTCGCTCGCCGCTGTGTCCACTTAGTTCGGCATCCGAACTCTGTGGCAACTGTGGTGTAATTTGCTGAGTTCGGACTCCGAACTCAGTCGCTTTTAGAGGTATTGCCGTGCGCGCCGTTGTCCAGGTCTGGCTGTTCAAACGAGACTCGATGACGTCCAATCGGCTTGGTAAGCGCTGACCCACGTCTGGATCGGCAGCGAATTCTTTCCAGGCAATCTGCGCGACTTCACGGATTACCTTGGTCTGATGCTCCATGGACTGCACAAGTAGCTGTAAATAATCCTTATCGAATTCTATGGCTTCGGCTGGTGTGACCGGTTCGTCATGAAGTAAGTAGACGTTACCTTGAACTTGTCCACTCAGGTCATTGCGCACACGGCGGCCCAGGCTAAGCCAGCGTGTGAGCCGTAGAGTGACCAATGCTTTTGATACGGTTTCTCGCGAGGCTGGCCTGCCGGGTTGCATGCCCAAATATGGCCGTAGTTGGTCATAGGTGGGGAACGCCGTAAGGCCGTCGTCATTGATCAGTAACCGGAACACCTGCCAGGTGTTTCTTTCAAGCGGGGTCAGTCGGTCATCCAGAAGCAATCTGCGAGGCACCGTCTCGTGTGGGTTCCCGCTGAATATGATTCCGGAGTAGGGGGCAGAACCTTCGATCCCCGGAGGCGCCGACTCTTTTTTCTGAAGCAAGTGAGCTTCAAGGTGGCCCGAGGCCGAGTCTAAAAGCGTCGACAATGGGAGCCGAGACAACCTCATAGTACGGGATCACCTTCCGCCGGTGTCGCTGCAGGCTGAGCCAGTCGATGAGAAGACACCAGCTGTAGCTTTCTTGGGAGGCCCGTGCTTGCAGGGGGGTAAAGCCCCTCCTTTATCCAGGACTGAATGCGATGCCAGATGATTGCTAGACTGAGGTTCTCGGAGCTTTCATCTGCATGGGTGTCCTGGGGTGTGTTGAGCTCTTCGGCGACTAGCATGGCGATATCCAGCATGGCGAGGCTGTCTTCAAGTTCAACCTGATGTTCCTGCATCAGGTGCGTCCATCTGTACCAAAGGTGAGCGTCCATCTCCTCACTGAATTCTCGCCACCGGCCGCGACGTGCCGTTACACCGATCATTAGGCGTTGAAGGGCTACGTCCTGGGGTGATAGCCCGAAGAACTGTTGCAGCATCTGAGTGGTCGCGCCTAGTCGAAGCGCACGTTCGATCGTGCGCACTTCTTCATCGGACCGCTGCGCCCCTATCAGCAGTTTTTTCACCATCTCTCCATCGATGGTGACGTTGCACCAAGAGACTGGAGTGTTGAGCAACAAGCTCAGAACTGACGGTTGTTGGAGCTGTGCCAGGATTTCAGGCTCCAAACCCATCTCGATGCAACGCCGGAGTTGGCCGTTGCGCATGTGATGAAGCACCTGAGACAGGATGGCTTCGTTGATTGGTATCTTGGACATGACGACTCCCCTCGTAGTGGTCCTGTTTTAGCTGGCTGGGTTCGCACTATCGCCGGCAGTTAACTTGACCTCTAAATCAATCAAACGCCTTGCGAGTCGAATTATTCGGAAGAGCTTCACCAGTGCGCCGTCGCTGAGGCGGCCTTCAGTCTCTGGGGGGGTGTCGTTCGTATAAGGCTGGCCAAGTAAGAGTTGCCCAAGCCCAGCTGCGAATTCGAAGTCGGTCAAAGCGTCGACCTGCAGATCGGGCTGCTCCTGAATCATTTTCAGAACGATGGCCACCGAACCGCTTAAAGACTGAAGAAGCGTCAACGTATGCTGGGCTGTAGCAGTGATTTCCAATTCTCCTTCAGCATCGGGGTGTCGATAGCTGAAACCCACGCCACCTTCGATATCGATAAATTGACCTGGTGCTTTTACCGAGCTGGCAATTTCACGAGCCAATTGCGCGATGTGCTGACGCAGAATCATGGCATTGTCGATTTCACGCTCGATGTACCAAAGGTCAGATATGGGGTTGAGACCACCAGCTTGAACAGGGATGGCCACCAAGGCGTTGGAGGCAAAGTCGGGTAATACTTCACCATCAAGCGCAGCGAGCTCCCGTTTCATCTTGTCGACTTTGGGGGAGCTTTTCACTGGACTTGCAATGTGCCCATCAATGCGCTTTTGGCGCTCTTGCGGGCTCATTTGCTCTTGAGGGGGAGGGGCCAGCTTATGTTGGCCAACTCGATGGGGAGGGCTCGCCGTGGTCATAGTTGGCTTAGGCGTGCCATCAGAAACATGAGTTGATGGTAATTGTGACGGGTTCTGATTTGACTCAATGCTATTGTTTTGGGGACTCGACTGAGGCAACCCCTCAAGTTGCGAGACAGGATGCTGAGGCATCTCAAGTACTGGTGTTGATCTGCGTAACTGGTCCTGGTTCTGAGTGATTTCCAGCAGAATTTTCTCGTAACCGAGATTTAACGGCTTTTTGAGCTGATCAATCAGCTCGTCCTGGAAGCGCTGGAACAGAAACTCCTCGGCGTCTCCCTCAAACTGGGAGAGGACATCTTGAAAAATCGTATCAAACTCTAGGTGCTGCCCTTGTTCTTGATAATTGCGCTCCCAGCACTGAAGCGCTGTCTTGCGTAGTGCAAGAAGCTTCGAAATTCGATCAACGCCGAGGCCGGAATATAGCACTGCCGGAATTGCCGGCAATAAGTACCGAAGAGTGTCCTGCATCCGACTGATGTGAGGTTGAGAAACAGGGTAGCCATCAGCTTTCAAACGTCGAGAAAGCTCACTTTGAGAAATTGCCTCACCAGACTCCTCCTCATACAAAGCTCTGGCCTTGTCGACGCCAATAGCCCGCTCAATGAACAGGAGTTGACCCTGCAGATCGTTTTCGGCCAAGTGCCCGGTGAGCGAGATGATCTCCCCACGAACGGTGTCCCAGGGACGGAACAGGCAGTGGAACTTGAAGAACTTCTCGTCCCCGGTCTCACGGTACAGCTCGTTTAGAATGGCCAGGCGCGTGTTGCCACCGTTTCGGATCCGGTACTTCTCCTCACCAGGTTTGCGCGTGACGGGAGGGGGCGTGTCGAGACCTCGATTGCGTATGGACTCTTTAATTTCATCGTACTTCGGGTTTCGAGTGGTCCGTGGGTTCTCGTCATACGGCAATGTTTCATCGAGCGTCAACAGCATAGGGGTATCGACGATTGGATCGCTCATGCGCGCAGCTACCGGCGAATTTGATTGAAAGGCCGGCAGTTGCAGTTTCTCTTTCATAGTCTGAGCCAAAGACTGTTTCATGCCCTGGCTCCAGGCAGCTCACAGGCTGGCGCTGCTGCCAAAAGTTGATCAATGATTTTTAGTGCACGACCAAGCGCCGCCTCAAGCTCGACTGTAGTCTCCAGGCGATGGACAATTTCCGAGTTCATTGAGCGGGTGTTTTCGCGCGCTTGCAGCGCGATCCGTTCACGCATCCCATCGGGAAGGCGGACGACGAATTTTTCTTCAAGCTGACGTTTTGGTTGGTTGCTCATAGCGTGCTCCGATGTCTAGGGTTGTGTATTTGTGTTCAGCGACGTTTCAACTGATCGCTAAGCTGAGTGGGCAGGCCCTTGATGGTTAACGTCCCGGACGGCTCGTCGTACTCGATCTTGTCGCCCAGCAGGTGCGCTTCAAAGCTGATGGACAAGCCTTCGGCACGACCGGTGAAACGGCGAAATTGGTTTAGGGTGCGTTTGTCCATGGGGATCTCCGGTGACAGGCCGTAGTCCTTGTTTCGGATGTGGTCGAAGAACGCCTTGGGCCGATCTTCATCAATCAAGCCCGAAAGCTCTTCAAGGCCCATGGGCTCGCCGAGCTTGGCCTGGCTGCTGGCGTAGTCCACCAGAGTCTTGGTTTTTTCGCGGGCCGACTCGTCCGGCAGGTCTTCGCTTTCCACGAAGTCACTGAAGGCCTTGAGCAGGGTGCGGGTCTCGCCCGGCCCGTCGACACCTTCCTGGCAGCCGATAAAGTCACGGAAGTACTCCGAGACTTTTTTGCCGTTCTTGCCTTTGATAAACGAGATGTACTGCTTGGACTGCTTGTTGTTCTGCCACTCGGACACGTTGATCCGTGCCGCCAGGTGCAGTTGGCCCAGGTCCAGGTGACGGGAGGGCGTCACGTCCAGCTCGTCGGTCACCGCCACGCCTTCGCTGTGGTGCAGCAGGGCGATCGCCAGGTAGTCGGTCATACCTTGCTGGTAGTGGGCAAACAGCACGTGGCCGCCGGTGGAGAGGTTGGACTCTTCCATCAGCTTCTGCAGGTGCTCGACCGCGGTGCGGCTGAAGGTGGTGAAATCCTGGCCACCGTCGAAATACTCCTTCAACCAGCTGCTGAACGGGTGCGCGCCGGACTCGGCATGGAAGAAACCCCAGGCCTTGCCTTGTTTGGCGTTGTAGCTCTCGTTGAGGTCGGCAAGCATGTTCTCGATGGCCGCCGATTCGGACAGCTCCGAATCGCGTGCATGCAGAACTGTGGGCGTGCCGTCGGGTTTTTTGTCGATCAGATGAACAATACAATGACGTATAGGCATTAGATTGCCTCCTGAGTGTGTTGGGTTTGAGCTCGATCGGCACGGCGAATGCGAGCTTTGGCGTTGAGGGCCGCGCGGTAATCGCTTGCGGTCGACGATGTGTAGATTGATCCAAGGTCGGGTTTGGTAAACTGGATGTGGCCACCTTGAGTCCGCGACACAGTCCAACCATTGGCCCTGGCAAATTCCACCAGTTGGCGAAGGTTCTCGTGCTTTCCGCGTATGAGGTTGGTCGTCATAGCTCTGCGTCCTTGTCTGCTAAAACGTTCCCTGCCTGAATCGCGATGATTTCGGCCTGGTCACCCGGGAATTTGCTGCCGAGCTCATGCAGAAAATTACGAGTTGCCTCGCGCGAGCCTGGCACGCGGAACACGACGGTGCAGTGCTGCACTGGCGCGGGGTGTTGCAGGTGAGCCATGACCGCCACTTTCAGTGAGCAGCTTTGGAGGTGCCGGGGGACCCAAACCGACCAGAAGTAACTTGATAGCAAGGCGCCTGCGCACAGCAGTTCAACGGTGATGGTTGCGCTGAGCGTGTCGGCCAGCTCGACGTAGCCGAGCTTCTGAAATTCCAGCAGGTCCTCGCGCATGCTCATTGGGACAACGGTGCTGTGGTCACGAGTAAGACGGCCGACTGCTTGAGCTAGAGCATCAAGTTCTACTGGGTTGACGCCTGTTTTGTGGGCGTGAACCACGGCAGAGGCTTCGAAGACTTCACCGGCTTGAATGCTTGGAAAAAACGCAGCGTTACTGTGCATCTGACACCTCCCGAAGCTCCTCGATGTCGTAGCTGTTGCAACTGGGACAAATCAGAATGTCCACTTCAGCATTGAGAGCGGTTGGGGCAGGCACGCATTGCTGGACTTGCTGCAATGCATGATGTGTATCGCAGTTGCGGCACCAATGGGTCATTGCAACCGGAGAGAGGGGGCTCATAGGTGTGCTCCTTGCCAGCTACTGTTGGCACTGAGGTTTGCAAAGCGGGTTTGGTGCGCTATGAACGCCGTGCGAACGGTACCAGTAGGACCGTTGCGAGCCTTGCCGATGATGATCTCGGCTATGCCTTTGTGTTCGGTCTGTGAGTGGTACACCTCGTCCCGATAGACGAATATGATCAGGTCTGCGTCCTGTTCGATGGCGCCGCTATCACGCAGGTCTGCGTTGATCGGACGTTTGTTTGGTCGGCGCTCCAGCTCCCGATTGAGCTGAGAGAGTGCTACCACCGGGCAATTCATCTCCTTCGCCAGGGCCTTGAGGCTCTGGGATATAGCGCTGATTTCGTTCGCCCTGTTTTCCTGGCCTGGGCAGCGCATGAGCTGCAGGTAATCGATCAAGATCAAGCTCGGGTGTCCGAAGCGACGGGCTGCGCGACGAGATTTGGCCCTGATAACGGCAGGTGTGAGCGCTGATGAGTCGTCGATGACCAGCCGCTCGCCATATGCATTGATACGTGAAACGGCTGCAGTCAGCTTCGGCCAGTCTTCGTCATCAAGCTTGCCCTTCAATAGCTTCCCAAGATCGATATGGCCAAGAATTGCCATCAACCGATAGAGCAGTGCTTTGGCGGGCATTTCCATGCTGAAGACTTGAACGGTACGATCAAGCTTTGCCTGCAGAGCCGTATCGATGAAGTTCAAGGCTAGGGACGTTTTACCCATCGAAGGACGTGCACCGAGAATGATCAGGTCGGCTTCTTGAAAACCCGACGTAAACTCGTCCAAATCTTCCAGGCCTGAAGGCACGCCGGTCACGGTGATATTGCCGTTGAAATGTTCGTCAATTTGCTCGACGACAGTAGTCAGGCACTGGTTGATGTCGACGAATTCAGATGCGCTCTTACCTTCGCCAAGCGCGAAAAGTTGTTGTTCAATGGTCTCTTGAACATCTTCCGCGTTGGCCAGCGGATCCGTGGCATCGCGAGAGCATTGGTAGCCAAGAGACATGAGTTGTCTGAGCCTGGAGCGATTACGCACGATGGATGCGTAATGCTCAATGTTGGCTACAGACGGCGTATTCTTGGCCAGCTCGCCCAGGTAGCTCAGCCCTCCGGCTTCGTCTGGATCCTCCAGCGCGTTGAAGACGATGACGATATCGAATGGAGCGGACTTGTCAGCAAGGCCGGCTATTGCCCGAAACAGCAACCGGTGGTCATGCCGAAAAAAGTCAGACGCATCCAGTTTGTCCGCGACGAGATCCCAGGTGTTGTTGTCGAGCAGTAGCCCACCTAACACACCTTGTTCAGCCTCTACGGAGTAGGGCGGTGAGAGGTCAAGGTGATTCATTTCCCGGACTCCTCGCCGATCTGGATAAAACCAGTGCCGTTGATTGCGCCCAGAGCTTTAACCATGTCGACTTCAACCTTCGCTGAATTGATCATGACCTGAGCAACCTCGGCGACGGCTTTGGCCCGGTCGATTTCCATAGGCTTGTCTGGATCCAGGAGGCCCTCAATCGCGACGAACAGATGATTACGTAGATCTTCAATCTTGTTCTTCATGTGCAACCTCCCGGATGGTGCGCTTGAGTTTGCTGATCGCTCGCATTGCGGATTTGAGCTCTTCTGGATAGCGATGGATGGTGTTGCGCCGCATGCGCTCCGCACGCGTGATCAGTTCCAGATTGCCGATGGCGATGTTGGATTTGTTTTCATCCTTGAAGCACACGCAATGAGTTGTGGGGACAGGGCCAAAGTGTTCTTCCCAGAGCAGCACGTGCACGCCTTTCCAATCGACAGGGGGGTAACCGGTGTCGGTGATTTTTCTCTGGAGATAGCCGTCAGGAGTCGTGCGCAAGCTGCCAATAGGTAGCCAGTTCCCCGGTTTATTGCCCGTCTTAAACTGCGTCTGAGTCATACGGCCAGAGGAGGGGAGCCCCTTAAGGCCCTTATTCCATGGGACGGAACCCTTGGAGAAGCGGAATTCAGCGCCCAACTTGCCGTCAAGCCGGCCACAGAGACTACTGCGAAGAAACTCGGAGCTTTTGCTCAATCCCAGCCGTTTGGCTTTGGCATAGATCTGATAGACGCTGAGTCCCAATTCGGCGGCTAGGACCTGAGTCGGTTCATCGGGATAGCGGGCAATGAGCATGCGCTCTTCAGTCTCACTCCAAACATGGTGTTTATGAGCCGGGGCAAGCCCAAGTTGGGATCGGGCTTGTTCCAGCGCCGCTATGGCCAAAGGTGAAAGCGAATGAGTTCTCATTGGCTCCCCCCATGCCCAAGGGCTTCTCGTGACTGCTGTCCAACACCACGATGTAGCCTGGCATGCTTGCCCTGGTCCCATCCCGCTCGCAGAGACCGAGTGTCGTGACCTTTGGCTTCGATGGGTTTGATGATGAATTGCTTGAGATTAGGGTGGTGCAATTCCAGGTAGGCCTGGATCTCCTGCGCCGTGGTTTCGTCTACCCCGCCTGCAAACTGGTTCACTTTCGATGCGACGGCATTCAGCCAACCCTCGGCAAAGAGTTGGCCCCGGTGACGCTTTGTCTTGAGTTGGCAGCGTTTCTGCTGAGCAACATGAGCTCGACGGGCTGCTACGAGTTGGTGATGCAGCGTTGAATAGGTGTGAGCGGCCAGCTCGGGCGAAATACCCTTCCCCAAAAACTTGAAGGACCAGCCTGCCAGCGGATGAAAATACGCCAAGTGGCTGCAGTCGAAGGCTTGGGAGCAGATTGTGGCCAGGTTGTGCAGCCAATCCTGCGGCGAACGCCGGGTCTTGGTGCCCACGCTGGCCTCTTCGATTGCATGAGCAACAACCTCGGTATGTTCGAGGTTGTACTGCTTCATCAAATGGCGCGCTTGGCGAAGTGCAATTTCCACTTCGTTGGGGGCAGCGCCTTGCGATTTGGCCAGCGCCATGAGTTTGGCGACCTTGCTGAGGACTTTTTGCTTGTCCATCATTCACCCCCTTCCTGTTGGTTACGGGGGGAGAGCGCCTCTGACCAAAGTCGCAGTGTTTCCTCCTCGTCAGCAGAGAGGTGAATCCGGGTAAGACAATCCGCAACCTTCTGTTTCAAGGCATCAAGACGATCCTGAACACTTGAGCCGTCGTCGTAAGCAATCTCCTGCTCAACAGCTTGTACAAAGTCATTACGCACAGAGAGAACGATGCTTATCCAAAAAGCATTTGGGCTGGTCCAGCCAATTAGCTTTCGAGTTCGGTCTGGCGATAGGTAATCACGGAGCCTGAGATTGAACTCCCTAGGGGAATAACCGTTACTGATAACCCCTGCACGATTGAGCGTCAGCGCTGTTTGAAGAATTTCTAGGAGAGGCTCCAGAGCCGCTGGCTCAGAGACAAAAGTTTTTAGATATGTTTCAGCTACCAGACGCTTGGCTTCGGCATATCGAGCTTGCTGACGCTGCTTGGCTTGGCTTTCGTCACGGCCGCGCTTTTCCTTCGCGTGTTTTATGTTCGAGTTCACGGACTCAATAAGCTTCGCAGCGTCCTGCAAAAGCTGACGCTGTTCAAAGCTCAACTGAGCGCCTATTCGACCTGCTAAGTGGCTACCGCTTGTCAGGGAGCGTATTTCTCGTGCGGATCCACTTAGCTTTGCTTGCAAGCTGCGCAATTGCTGAGCGCTGTAGTACTTGCCAACCTCTAGGATGACATCGGCAGTAATACTGCGGGCATCGGTGATGGAGGGCTTCGCCATTTCAACGATCCTCCCTCACCAACTTTGCTACCTTCTCCTCGGTCATGGCCTCAAAACGGTCCCGCCATTCTGGAAAGAGCTCTATGGCCAATTGGCGGATGACGACAAGGGCTGCAGGGGATATGCGGTTGGAAGGCTGCCGGTATTCCAGGCGATGTACTGGGAGGCCCTGGGATGCAGCGCTACGAAAGACCACAGCGGTGGGGATGATGCTTTCCAGAACGCTGATTTCGTCATTGTCCTGAAATATTTCCCGTACTGACTGCTCGATCATCTGCGCGTCGGTGGTTTGGTCGAGGTTGTTGACGACGATCCGCACGGGAGGAATTTTCATGCCCAGGCGCCCATAGGCGCGAAGGCCGTCTAACATCTGCATGGTTCCCCGGCTGAACTCCCGTGCAGCGAGCATGTTGGGTGGAAGTGGAGATATGACCAAATCAGAGGCTAGGACCACCATTTCGAGCATGGCCGATCTGGCGCCCTGAGTGTCAATCAGTACCAAGTCAAAATGATCTTTGAATGCCGGCATCAGGTTGGCGAGGCGCAACCGTCCGTCGGGAGCCTGCAGGAGGAGGCTGTTCAGCTGGTTGTTGATGTCATTGGAGATCACCAACGACAGGTTTGGAATCGCGGTGCTGGATATGATCTTGGCTGAGTCGGTGATGTTGAACGCGAGCAGATCGTAAATGCCGCCTTGGGCTTCATCTACCAATTGGTAATACGAAGAAAGGGAGGGCTGAGCAGGATCCAGGTCGATAAGGAGTGTGCGAAGGCCGGCGTCCGCGCAGAATGCGCCGAGGTTGGCCTCAATAGTGGTTTTGCCTACGCCGCCCTTGGTCGAAACGACCGCAGTGATTTTCATGGTTTGGAGCCTCTAATGTGGGTTCATTAGAGGCTGCGAGGCCACGGAAATAGCTATGTGTAGCGAACACGATCCTGAGCTTTGAAGCACTAGAACCAATTGTCTTTTAACCAATTGGTCGTAGGTTCGAATCCCACACGACCCACCATTTTTGAGACCAGTTAACGCTGGAATCGAATCTTAAGATCAGAGGCCAAAAGCGCTGATCGAAGAAGGCGACTGAAAGGTCGCCTTTTTTTTACCGGGGTATAGCGCAGTCCGGTAGCGCGCCTGCTTTGGGAGCAGGATGTCAGGAGTTCGAATCCCCTTACCCCGACCATATTAAAAATCCTCGTATCGAAAGATACGGGGATTTTTTTTGCCTTAAATTATCTCAACTCCAACACAATACTAATGTGGAAGGGAGCAAGCCCCTCCCACATTGACCGAGTCCCACCAGGGACTCTGTTGTCAGTGAAGTTTCAGGCGCGGCTCAGTCCCGCGTCCAATCTTGCTGCCCAGCATCAGCATCGCCGTGCGGAAGAAGCCATACAGTGCCATCTGGTGCATGCGGTACAGCGACACATAGAACATCCGCGCCAGCCAGCCTTCCAGCATCACGCTTCCGGTCAGGTTGCCCATCAGGTTACCCACCGCCGAGAAACGCGACAGCGAGATCAGCGACCCATAGTCGGTGTACTTGTACGCTGGCAGGTCCTTGCCCTCGATACGCAGTTTCAATGACTTGGCCAGCAACGAGGCCTGTTGGTGCGCGGCCTGGGCCCGTGGCGGCACATTGCGGTCGGTGCCCGGTTGCGGGCACGCGGCGCAGTCGCCAAAGGCGAAGATGTTTTCATCACGGGTGGTTTGCAGCGTCGGCAGCACTTGCAGTTGATTGATGCGATTGGTTTCCAGGCCATCGATGTCCTTGAGGAAAGCCGGGGCACGAATCCCGGCGGCCCACACCTTGAGACTGGCAGGAATCACCTGGCCACTGCTGGTGATCAATGCGTCGGCGGTCACTTCGCTGACCGCTGAGTTGGTCAGCACCGTCACCCCGAGCTTTTCCAGGGTTTTATGCACAGGCCCGCCAATCCGCTCCGGCAAGGCAGGCAGTACACGAGGGCCGGCTTCGATCAGGGTGATGTGCATGTTTTCCGGCTTGATGCGGTCCAGGCCGTACGCCGCCAGCTCGTGGGCCGCGTTATGCAACTCTGCGGCCAGTTCGACGCCCGTTGCACCCGCACCGACGATGGCGACGCTGATCTTTTCCACCACATCGGTCTGCCCGGCATGGGCGCGCAGGTAGTGGTTGAGCAGCTGTTGGTGGAAACGCTCGGCCTGCTTGCGGGTATCGAGGAACAGGCAGTGCTGCGCCGCGCCCTCGGTGCCGAAATCGTTGGTGGTGCTGCCTACCGCAATCACCAGGCTGTCATAGCCCAGCACGCGTGCAGGCACCAATTCGCGGCCTTCTTCGTCGAGGGTGGCGGCCAGCTGGATTTTCTTCTGTTCGCGGTCGAGCCCGCTCATGCGCCCCAGTTGGAACTCGAAGTGGTTCCATTTGGCCTGGGCGACGTAATTGAGTTCGTCTTCCGAGGAGTTCAGTGAGCCGGCAGCGACTTCGTGCAGCAAAGGCTTCCAGATATGGGTGAGGTTGGCGTCCACCAGCGTGATGCTGGCGGTGCCGCGCTTGCCCAGAGTCTTACCCAGGCGGGTAGCCAACTCCAGGCCGCCGGCGCCGCCGCCGACGATAATAATACGATGGGTCATGGGGGTATCTCGCAAGGCTAAAGGAAATCGGAGCAGTTACCCCCGCGAGCGCCAGGCAGCTCATAGCGTCAGGTAACTCAAAAGGCGGCTGAGCAGGCCGAGCCCGATCACCACCACCAGCACCACACCAAGGAGCAGCCACGGCCGGAAAGGCTTGCGCTCGACTCGGTTCTGGGAGAGTTGCAGGTACTCTTCGACATGCTGTTGGTCGTCGGGGTTCAGGCGGCTGGTCATATAAGGCCTCGTCAGGTAGACGTTGCAAAAGGGCGCCACGTTACAGTGGGGGATCAGAGGCTGATGCCCACATCGAACACTATGCTGCGCCCCAGGTTGTTGCGCAAGAAATCCGGCGCGTCCGGGTGGGCGAACAGCACCCGGGCAAATGTCGGCCCCACCAGCGACAGCGAGCGCCAGCCCTGGCGCAAGTATTCGGTGGGTGGGGGGAAGTGGCTGTTGAGGTCGAGCACTTCGCGCTTGAGGCTGGTGAACGCGACGATATCCAATTCGCCCAGGTCCATCCCGCGCTCTTTGTAGTTATGGGCCTTCTTGCGCAACGTGGGCGCCAGGCGCAGCAGGAATTCATGGGCGGGGATGCGCCGCGGCTTGGCTTCGCGCCGCACCAGCTGGCTCAGGGAGAATGCACTGCGTCGACGCAACAGCTCGTCACGCCATTCGTCGTTCAGGCGGCGCCCTTCATCGAGTACGAAAAACACCTCGAAACTGGCATCGCGAAACAACACATCGGGCGGTTCTTGCCCGGCGGGGTGAAACTCTTCGGCGCGGTAGGGCACATTCAAGCCTTGCAACAGGCGCTGGCAGACCCAACGCTCACGCTCCCATTTGCGGGCATTGGACAGGAACGCATTGGCTTGTTCGGCTGCTACGGTGAGCAGGCGCAAATAATCTGAGTCATCCATGCCTGCAGCTTAGCGTCCAAATGATGACCGCAGGAAGTCCTGCTGCAAAAGCCAGGGTGTAGACTGGCCTCTCAAGCGTAATTCCCCCGAATGAGGAGCGTGCAGTGAAGTGTCTGGTGGTGCTGTTGCTGAGTCTTTTGCCGGTATGGGCACAGGCTGTTGAAGTGGGCGAACGCCTCGCTCCCTGGACCTTGCTCGATCAATTCGACCAAGCCTATACCCTCGATAACCAGGCACGGATTCTGTTGGTGGCGCGCAGCATGGACGCGGCCAAGCTGGTCGACGCGGCGCTGCAAGGCCAACCTGCAGGCTACCTCGAAGCGCGGCATGCCGTGTTCGTCGCTGACATCCAGCGCATGCCTCGACTGATCGCCAAATTGTTTGCGGTGCCGGCCATGCAATCCTACAACTACCGCGTCATGCTGGACCGTGACGCACGTATCGCCCCGCGTTATCCCGCGGCGGCGGATAAAGTGCTGTGGCTGCAGTTGGATCACGGTACGTTGGTTTCTCAACATGAATACGGCACTGCTGCCGAACTGCGCCAGGCCCTGGAGCAGGTGAAGCCGTGATCAGTGCCGCAGTGCTGGCGCCCACAACCCTCGGCATCGGCTGGCTGTTGTATGCACCGGTGCTGCTATGGGCGATCCTGCGCTCGCCATGGGTCGAGTTGTTTGCCGACCGGCGGCGCCAGCATTTGTTGTTCGGTACGGTGTTCGCACTGTTCATGTTGTGGCTGGTACGACGGGATTTCGACACCGGTGTGTCCTACCACTTTATCGGTATGACCGCCGTAACCCTGCTGTTGGATTGGCCCCTGGCCATCGTCGGTGGTTTTGCCGCCCAGTTCGGGTTAATGCTGCTTGGACGCCAGGACCTGGCAGCCCTTGGCATCAATGGCCTGCTGCTGGTCGTGCTGCCGGTGCTGGTCACCGAGGGCTGTGCGCTTGTGGTCGAGCGAGCGCAGCCACGCAATCCCTTCGTGTATATCTTCTGCTCCGGTTTTTTTGCTGCCGCGTTGTCGGCCTTGTTTTGCCTGCTGCTGGGGCTGGGGTTGCTGTGGTTCGACGGTCGTTTTGCCATGCCGGAATGGCTGGAGGATTTCGTTGGCTACCTGTGGCTGATCATCTTCCCCGAAGCCTTTATCAACGGCATGGTGATCAGCGCCCTGGTGGTGTTTTGTCCGGAATGGCTGGAGACATTCAACCGCACACGCTACCTCTCGGCGCCCTGGAAGGATGACGAATCGCAGCGTTGACCCAGATCAAATCCCGCGCAGCCGAGCAGGCCCATGCTCTGCGAAATTTTCCTAGGCAAGGCGGGAGCACGAATCATGAGTGTGTACGAGTGGGCACGGCAGGAGTTGCGCAGAAGCCAGGATGCGGCACAGGAAATCGGTTTCGACCCGGGCTTGACCCTGCGCGCCATGCTCAGCGCGGTGGTGCAGCAGAGCAAGGGCGTACGCAGTTTCGAAGACCTGGCCGACGAGCTGCAATACCTCGCAGAAAACCTCGACGACCAGCAGGAATACGCCTTTATGCGGCCTTAGTGGCGCGGCGGCAAGTCTTCGGAAAACAGCTCGTCTTCGGCATCCGGGGCCACGGGAATCTTGTGTTCCTCGGCGGCCCACGCGCCCAGGTCGATGAGTTTGCAACGGTCCGAGCAGAACGGCCGGTTGGGGTAGGCTGCATTCCATTCCACGGGTGCACCGCAGGTTGGGCAGTCGACGGTCAAGGGTTGGCTCATGATCGGCCTCCACGCAAAGTAAGGTAAAAGTGGTGCAGTCGCTCGACCTCGCTGTGCAGCCAGGCGAGATCCTGGTCATTGACCAGCACGTCATCGGCATGGTTCAGGCGGTCTTCACGGCTGGACTGTGCCTTGAGAATTGCCTGAACCTGTTGTTCGCTGATGCCGTCGCGCTGCAGGGTACGCTGAATTTGCAGCGATTGCGGCACGTCGATCACCAGGATGCGCTGGGTCATGCTGTACTGGCCGGATTCGATCAGCAGCGGGGACACCAGGATCGCGTAAGGCGAGCGGGCGCGAGCCAGGTGACCGCGAATCTCCTCGCCAATCAACGGGTGCAGCAAGGCTTCCAGCCAGCGGCGCTCTTCGGGCACCTCAAAGATCAGCTTGCGCAACGCGGCGCGGTTCAACTGGCCGTCGGGCTGCAATACGCCAGCACCAAAATGCTCGGCGATGCGGGCCAGCGCCGGCCGGCCGGGTTCGACCACCCAGCGCGCGGCGTGATCGGCGTCCACCAGGTCAATGCCCAGGTCGATAAAGTGCTGGGCTGCCGCACTTTTACCGCTGCCGATGCCACCGGTGAGGCCGAGAATCCAAGGTGTTGCAACAGGAGTGGTCATCTGAAACCGACAGACTGCAAATAGAAGTCGGTTATTTGACCACCCCAGAGCAATGCAATCCAGCCGGCAATTGCCAGATACGGACCAAACGGCATCGGCGTGGACGCCAGGGTCTTGCGCAGGCGCATCAGGATCAACCCGACAAACACCCCTACCAGCGACGACATCAACAGTGTCATCGGCAATATCTGCCAGCCGCCCCAGGCGCCGAGCAAGGCCAGCAACTTGAAATCACCGTGGCCCATGCCGTCTTTGCCGGTGACCAGCTTGAACAGCCAGAACACGCTCCACAGGCTCATGTAGCCGATCACGGTGCCCCATAGTGCGTCGGGTAATGTCGTCAGTAATCCAAAGCTGTTGACGATCAGCCCCAGCCACAGCAATGGCAGCACCAGCACATCAGGCAGCAACTGGTGGTCTGCGTCGATCAGGCTCATTGCCAGCAACCCCCAACTCAACACCAGCACCGCTGCGGCCTGCCAGCCAAAGCCGAAATGCCAGGCAACCCAGGCCGAGATCAACCCACAGGCGAGTTCCGTGAAAGGGTAGCGGGGGCTGATGGCTCCCTGGCAATGGGCGCAGCGCCCCCTGAGCATCAGGTAGCTGAGCAGTGGGATATTTTCCCACGGCCGGATGGGATGGTCACAGTGTGGGCAGCATGAGTTGGGGTGCATCAGGTTGTAGGTCGGCCCGCCAGGTTCGGCAGGCAAGCCGAGCACTTCATGGGCCTGGTCACGCCATTCCCGTTCGAGCATTTTTGGCAGGCGCCAGACCAGCACGTTGAGGAAACTGCCGACGATCAGCCCCAGTACCAGCGCGATGGTGACAAAGGCCAATGGGTACTCGTTCAGCAGCAGGCTCAAAATGCACTCCCCAGCTGGAAGACCGGCAGGTACATGGCGATGACCAGCGCGCCGACGATGCCCCCCAGCACCACCATGATCAATGGCTCCATCAGGCTGGTGAGGTTGTCGACCTGGTTGTCCACGTCAGCCTCATAGTGGTTGGCGACCTTTTCCAGCATGTGTTCCAGGGTGCCCGACTCTTCGCCGATCGCCGTCAGTTGGATCGCCATGCCGGGAAACAGGCCGCTGTTGAGCATGGATTGATTCAGTTGCATGCCGTTGGATACATCGTGACGCATATGTTCGATTGCCTGTTTGAACGGGTCGTTTCCCACGGCGCCGGCGACTGAATCCAATGCCTGGACCAGTGGAACACCGGCGGCGAAGGTCGTGGAGAGCGTGCGGGCGTAGCGGGCCACGGCGGATTTTGTCAGCAGTTTGCCTGCCAGGGGCGCTTTCAACAAACCTGTGTCCAGCCAGTAGCGAAAGCCCGACGAAGCCCGATAGGCCTGGCGCAGCCCAGCGGCTCCCGCGACTATGCCCAATACCAGCATCCACCATGCGTGCTGCATGAACGCCGACAGGGCGATCACGTGCAAGGTAAATGCCGGCAGTTTGCCGTCGACTCCGGCGAACAGGGCCTGGAACTGCGGTACCACGTGGACCAGCAGTATGCCGGTGACCAGGCTGGCAACCACCAGGACAGCAATGGGGTAGGTCATGGCCTTTTTGATCCTGGCCTTGAGCTGTTCACTCTTTTCCCGGTGGATCGCCACCCTTTCCAGCAGTGTCTCAAGCGCCCCGGCCTGTTCGCCGGCGGCCACCAGGTTGCAGTACAGCTCATCGAAATAACGCGGTTGTTTGCGTAATGCCTCAGCCAGGCTGCTGCCGGCGGCGATCGCCTGTTTAAGTCCCAGCACCTGCTCACGCACAGCGCGATTGTCGACGCCTTCGCTGATGATGTCGAAGGCTTGCAGGAGTGGAACCCCAGCCTTCAGCAACGTAGCCAGTTGGCGCGTGAACAGCGTGATGTCAGCCGCTTTGACTGATGGGGTGAGGCTTGGCGGCAGCGGGGATTGCTTGCGCACACGACCGGGGCTGATCCCTTGCTGGCGCAGTTGTGCCTTGACCAGGGCTGCGTTGTGCCCCTTGGTTTGCCCGGACACCCTGCGCCCTTTGCGGTCGATGCCTTCCCAGGCGTAAGTCGTTGAAGCGTTGTCCATGTCGCGGTTCCGCATACAGGCTGTCGAAGATTTATAGCTTAGTCAGGTGACGGATTCGGGCATGCCGATGGCGCGGGATAAAAATGTCAGAATGTGCGTCTTGAGCGCGATTGGCCGCTTGCGGGTGAGTACACTGGCGCCGTTGCAAAAACGGGGTGCAGGACGCGCCTTGTCATGAGTTCTATTCTGGAGAGTGAATGTGATACGTCAGAAAGGCTTTACCTTGATCGAGTTGTTGATCGTCGTGGCAATCATCGGCA
The DNA here is from genome assembly GCF_036346475.1 of Pseudomonas sp. AM8. Lineage (NCBI taxonomy): Bacteria > Pseudomonadati > Pseudomonadota > Gammaproteobacteria > Pseudomonadales > Pseudomonadaceae > Pseudomonas > Pseudomonas sp. AM8. The sequence goes on along the minus strand of NZ_JAOTNX010000001.1, from coordinate 1,025,317 downwards.
TTTTGGCCACCATCGGCCTGCCCATGTACACCACCCACCAGGCCAAGGCCAAGTTCACTGCCGGCCTGGCTGAAATTGCCGCGTTGAAGGCTGGTTACGAAGACACCATCAACCAGGGCACCGTACCTACCGTGGCCTTGATCGGCGGCACCAGCCCTACGGCCAACTGCAAGATCGACGTGGCAGGCGATGTGGCCACGGGGGCGGGCTCCATCAGCTGCGAAATACTCGACGCACCGGCACCGGTGCTGGGCAAGACCATCACCCTGGTCCGCAGCGCCGCCGGCTGGAAGTGCGCGACGACCGCTGAAGCGAAATATGCCAGCAAGGGCTGCGGCGCCGACGGCGCATAACTGCTAAACCATCCACAGGGAAGTAGAGGTGGCCGATGGTGTTATCCGTACAGCAGCGAGGCGGTGTTTTCCTGGTAGCAGCGGTGTGCCTGTTGAGTGTCGGCATCTGTGCACCGTTCGGCGGGCATGATCTACAGCGTGTCATGCAAATTGCCATCGGGTTTTGCGCGGTGCTGTATGGGTTGTCGGTTACCTCCACTGAACCCTGGGTAGACAGGCCCACTGCCTGGGGCGTGGTGCTGGTTGTGGGGCTGGGCCTGCTGTCGTCGACGCTGGCCCATCAGCCCCTATGGGCGCTTACCGAAGTGGCGCTGTTTGTCAGCTGCGCGGCGATTGCCGTCGCCTTTGCCCTGCTTCGTCGTCACGGCGGCGAGCCTCTGGATCGCGTGCTGATCCTGGTTGTGGTGTTGCTGTGCCTGATCAAGTCGGTCCAGTATCTGTATGCCGGTACGCTGGCGTTCACCAGCGGCGAGCGCATGCTGGATCCTGACCGACTGCTCTCCGGCTTTTCCAACAAGCGTTTCTACGGACAGTTTCAGACATTTACCTTGCCATTGCTGGCGCTGCCTTTGCTGATACCCAATGTCTCCCGCGCCTTGCGGGGGATGGTGTTTGCGTTGCTGTGTGTCTGGTGGCTGATAGCAATCAGCGGCGGTACGCGGGGTACCTGGCTTGGCATGGGCGTGGCGGGCGTGGTGTTGGCGCTGCTTGGGCCATGGGGGCGTCGCTGGCTGGGCTGGCAATTGGTCGCGGTGTTGGTTGGGCTGTTGCTGTATTGGCTGATATTCACGGGGCTGGCGGATTACCTGGGGATTGAACTCACCAGTGATGCCGCGGATCGCCTCACCACTTCGCTGTCGGGACGGGGCCCGATCTGGTGGCAGGCGTGGCATATGCTCGTCGAGCGACCGTGGCTTGGTTACGGACCGATGCATTTTGCCGATATTGCCAACAGGATTGCCGCTCATCCCCATCAGGCGATCCTGCAATGGGCCAGCGAGTGGGGTGTACCCTCGGCGCTGTGCGTGGCGGTGTTGGCATGGCGAGGCGGCTGGACCACCTTGGCTGTGCTACGCGAGCGAGCGCTGTCCGCCGCGCGGGTTGACCTGCTGCGCTTGTGCCTGTTTGCGGCGTTGGTGGGGACGCTGGTGCAGGCCATGGTCGATGGCGTGATCGTGATGCCCAACTCCCAGGTCTGGTTGGCGCTGATGGTGGGCTGGCTGATGGCGCTGCATGAGTTGCGCGTGCCAGCAAGCGCTGTGCTGCCGTTGGCGCGGAACCTATGGAAAGCCTTGGGTGTGTTGGCCGTTGGTCTGTTGGTATTTATCGCGGTGCGCGATGTGCCTCACCTCCAACAAGCCCAGCAGCAGTACCAGGACCGCAAAGGTAATTACCTGCAACCACGCTTCTGGGCTCAGGGGGTGATTGCTCGTTGAAGGGTGCAAGTTGCCGGACGCCCGATGCGGTGCTAGCTTTAGTCCACCGCCCGTGTAGCTCAGTTGGTAGAGCAGCGCACTCGTAACGCGAAGGTCGCAGGTTCGATTCCTGTCTCGGGCAAAAAGGCGCTACTTTTTTAGCGGCAGTGCTTCAAAGGCAATGTTTTCAGATGATCCCAGAATGGTTCTGAAGGCCAGACGAGTTGGCACGTGTGCCCGCTCTTTTGTATCTGCGCAACCTTGATGACCCAGATGCATCCCCATTCCTCGATCTAAGAGAACGACATGACCACGACTGAAATGACCCAGGAAGTTCGGCATCAAGCAGCCCTCGAAAAATACCTTGAGGAATCGCCGCAGCTCAAAGAAGAGATCAAGGACCTGAGCGCCGATGATCAGCGCGACCAGATCCAGTGGGCGTTTGAGGACGAGGCCGAGAGCCAGGGCTTCCAGCCTTGGGAACTGACCCTCAAGTACACCTCGACGCCGGAAGAGTTCGAAGCGGCACGGCTGGCCTTGCACAAAGAGGCGGCCGAGGTGCTGGGTGTCGAATGGGAAGAGTATTGCGAGATGAATGACCTGGTCGTTTAGACGCAGCTTGTAGGAGCGAGCTTGCTCGCGAAAATCGCTAACGATGACGCGGGCTGCCTGGTTCCCTGCGGCGTTCTCAGGTTTTTCGCGAGCAAGCTCGCTCCTACAGTTAAGGTGCTCAGATACTGAGGCGCATCGACAAATCCACCGCCTTCACATCCTTGGTCATCGCACCAATGGAGATGTAGTCCACCCCCGTCTCCGCGATAGGCAGCAGGGTGCTTTCATTGATCCCGCCGCTGGCTTCCAGCTTGGCCTTGCCGCCGTTCAGGCGCACGGCTTCACGCATATCTTCCAGGCTCAATTCGTCGAGCATGACGATGTCGGCGCCCGCCGCCAGCGCTTCGCGCAGTTCGTCCAGGCTCTCCACTTCGATTTCCACCGGCTTGCCGGGTGCAATCTTGTGGGCGGCGCTGATGGCTTGGGCAATCCCGCCGCTGGCAGCGATGTGGTTTTCCTTGATCAGGAACGCGTCATACAAACCGATACGGTGGTTGTGGCAGCCACCGCAGGTCACCGCGTATTTCTGCGCCAGGCGCAGGCCGGGCAGGGTTTTTCGAGTGTCCAGCAGCTTGACCTGGGTGCTGGCGACAAAATCCGCCAGGAACCGGGCGCGGGTGGCGACCCCGGACAGTAACTGCAGGAAGTTCAGGGCAGAGCGCTCGCCACTGAGCAGCGAACGCGCCGGCCCCTCCAGATGGAACAGTGCCTGGTTGGGGCTGACACGTTCGCCGTCGGCCACCTGCCAGTGCACGGCGACCCGTGGGTCCAGTTGGCGGAATACGGCATCCACCCACGCAGTGCCGGCGATGACGGCGGCGTCGCGGGTAATGATGGTGGCCGTGGCCAGCCGTTCGGCCGGGATCAACTGTGCGGTGATGTCGCCGCTGCCGATGTCTTCCAGGAGCGCGCGGCGCACGTTGGCTTCGATTTCGGCGGTGAGGTCGGCTAGACGGAGGTTCGGCATATCAGGCTCCACAAACAAAGTGTCCCGATTATAGGGGCAGCGTGCGTTTGAACCCAGGCTCACCACTCATTTACAGCGCAATGTCAGAGTTTGCTGGCGCAACGGCACTCATTTGCAAGATAATCTCGCGCCTTGCAATTGGCGTCATAGCTTTGACGTCCTGGTGATAACCGGTTATCCACAGCCTTATTGGGCCTGTACCCGATCTTTCCCCAACGCTTTACCGCCGTTTCAGGAGGCCAGGATGCACAATGACGGAAAGGTGGTGCCAATCAACAAGGCACAAGCCACGCCATCGCCGCTCGCGCGCCTGCCGGTGGTGCTGCTGCAGGTTCGCGACAAGGCGGCGCAGCAGTTGCAGCAGGGTTTACAGGAACTGTTCGATAACGCCGACGACACCTTGTTCGAAATGGCCGACAAGGCCCGCAACAACGTGGACCACCATATCTTCTTTGAAGCCATGCGCGACCTGCGCCTCAAGCGCAAGAATTTCGAGCGTGTGTTCATGGAGCGGCTGTTCGAAGCCTTTGGCAACCTGAGGCTGGCGGGCCGTGGTGAACTTCAGTTGGTGCCGGTGGTGTCCTATGACGCGGCCTCAGGCACGTCCAAGGATGACCTGGAAAAAGCCGTCGCGCTTGAAGCCATGCTGGGCCGGGTGCGCCACCGCGACGGTCTGGCGCTGTCGCAACTCACGGCACGCCTGAGTGTCTTGCTCGGCAATCGCCTGGACGACTATGAAAACCCCCTGGGTCCGGCGCTGCTGTGCGAGTTTTTCCTGCGTGCCGGGCGTAGCCTGGGCGTGGAGATCCGCGTCAAGCTGATCATGCTCAAGCTGTTTGAAAAGTACGTACTCAGTGATGCTGACCAACTGTACGGTGAAGCCAATCAGCTGCTGGTCGCGACCGGCGTGTTGCCGGAACTCAAGGCCGCGCCGTCCCGCCGCCCCTGTGGCCGTGCCGCCCGTGATCATCAGCGTGAAGAGGTATTGCCGAGCACCGACCAACACGTCGACGAAAATGGCCAGCAAGCCTTCAGCGCCTTGCAGGCGTTGTTGACCGTCGTGCGCGGTAGCGTGTCGCCTACCCTTGAAGCCAGTGCCGAACCCCAGCCCATCGCCACCCGCGATCTGCTGCGGCTGTTATCCCATTTGCAGCAGTACGTTCCGGAGCCGGAAGCCGAGGATGATTTCGACCTGCGTAACCAGCTCGAGCAGTTGCTTACCCGCGTCAGCGTCAAGAGTGGCAAGTCGCGGGTGGTGGAGGATGCGGATGAAGATGTGATCAACCTGATCGCCCTGCTGTTCGAATTCATCCTCAATGACCGCGCAGTGCCGGACGCCTTCAAGGCCTTGATCGGCCGCCTGCAGATCCCGATGCTGAAAGTGGCGGTGCTGGACAAGAGTTTTTTCAGTCGCCCCGGTCATCCGGCGCGGCGCCTGTTGAATGAAATCGCTACCACCGCCATGGGCTGGAGCCCGGTCGATGACTTCCAGCGCGACAGCCTGTACCTGCGCATAGAGCAGGTGGTTCAGCGTTTACTCAATGAGTTTGTTGAAGACCCGGCGATTTTTTCCCAATTGCTGACTGAATTCACTGCGTTCACTGCCGATGAGCGTCGTCGCAGCGAATTGCTTGAACAGCACACCCGCCATGCTGAAGAAGGGCGCGTGCGCACAGAAGCGGCGCGGGCACGGGTGGCCGAGGTACTGAATCGACGGATGCTGGGCAAGGTTTTGCCGCAGGCGGTGGTGCAGTTCCTGCAACAGGCCTGGAGCCAGGTGCTGTTGCTGGCCAGCCTCAAGCACGGCGAGCAGTCGGTGCAATGGCAAGCAGGGCTGCGCACCATGGATGAGCTGATCTGGAGTGTCAGCCTGCCGGCAGACACTGAAGCCGGGGTGCACTTGCTGGAGCAGTTGCCCGGGTTGCTCAAGGCACTGCGCGACGGGTTGACCAGCGCTGCATTCGACTCCTTCAGCACCCGTGATTTTTTTGTGCGCTTGCAGACCCTGCATGTCCGGCCGCCCGAGGGTGGCGATGGATGGCTCGAAGTGCTTGAACCCTTTGTGTTCAGCGTACTGCCGCTCGATCCCGTCGAGGGCCTGCCGGAGGATGATCCGGACCTGGCCAAGGTGCACCAATTGCGAGTCGGTGACTGGATCGTGTTCCAGCAGGGCCCGGCAGGCACCCTGCGGTGCAAGCTGACGGCGATCATGGCGCCGGCCAACACCTACGTTTTCGTCGGCCGTACCGGGCTCAAGGTTCTGGAGAAAAGTGCGGGCCAACTGGCAATGGCGCTCAAACGTGGCGCGCTGCATCACCTCGACGACGAGCCGCTGTTCGAGCGGGCGCTGGCGGCGGTGGTGGGCAAGCTGCGTCAACTCAATCGCGGCAAGTGATCGCAACCACGGGGTCGAACGCGGCATACTGGTCACACTTAGTCACGTTCAAGGATCCTGTATGCAGTTGGACCCCGCCAGCGGCTGGTGCCAGGGCATTCGCCATTGCCCTTCACCCAACTTCAACGAGCGCCCGGCAGGCGAAATCTCACTGTTGGTGGTGCATAACATCAGCCTGCCGCCCGCGCAGTTCGCTACCGGCAAAGTGCAGGAGTTTTTCCAGAACCGCCTGGACGTCACGGAACATCCCTACTTTGAAGGGATTGCCGACCTACGGGTGTCTGCGCATTTTCTGATTGAGCGCGATGGCACGGTGACGCAGTTTGTGTCCTGTATAGACCGGGCCTGGCACGCCGGGGTCTCGTGTTTCGAAGGGCGTGAGACGTGCAATGACTTTTCCCTGGGCATAGAGCTTGAAGGTACGGATGATTTGCCGTTCACCAACCCCCAGTATGTGTCGCTGATCGACCTGACACGGCAGTTGCTGGCAGCCTATCCAGGTATTACGCCGCAGCGTATCTGCGGCCATAGCGATATCGCTCCGGGGCGCAAGACCGATCCCGGCCCCGCTTTTGATTGGGCGCGCTTTCGCAGCGCCCTGCAGGATGGAGGACACGCACGATGAGTTTTCTGGTGTTGGTGCTGGCCGTGTGGATCGAGAAGTTCTCGGCCCTGCGCCAGCGGTTGCAGCGTGATGGCGGCTGGCTGCGAGAATTGGCCAAGTTGGAGTCGAGCCCGCGCATGGGCAAGCAGCCGTGGCTGATTCTGGTCCTGCTGGTGTTGCTGCCGGTGGCGTTGCTGGCGTTGTTGCTGCTGGTGCTGGAACCGGTGGCCTATGGTTTGTTGGCGCTGCCGGTGCACTTGCTGGTGGTGATCTACAGCCTGGGCCGTGGCGATCTATTGGCTGGGCTGGGGCCATTTCGCGATGCCTGGCGCCGTGGTGACCTGCAGGCGGCCGAACATGTGGCCGAGCGTGACCTGAAGTTGGGCGCCGACAGCGGCGAGCAACTGCTGGAGCGCGTCCAGGGTCATCTGTTGTGGCAGGCCTACCAGAGTTTTTTCGCCGTGATTTTCTGGTACTTCCTGTTAGGGCCGGTTGCTGCGCTGGCCTATCGGCTGCTGGCGCTCGCCAGTGAGCACAGCCAGAACCCGCTGGTGGCCGAGCGCGCCGGGCAATTGCGTCACGCGTTCGACTGGCTGCCGGTGCGCCTGCTGGCGGCCAGTTTTGCGCTGGTGGGCAACTTCGTCGCGGTCAGCCGTGTCATGCTCCACGAGTTGCTGAGCTGGGACATCAGCGCCGCGCAATTGGTGGAAAAAGTCGGTCTGGTCGCCGCTGAAATCCCACCGCCCGTAGTGGGTGCAGACGGTATCAACAGCCTGGATCGCCTGTGGGAACTGCTGCTGCGTGCGGCGGTGCTGTGGTATGCCGCGTTTGCGATCTGGACCGTGCTCCCCTGATTCCTGTGGTGAGCGGGCTTGCCCCGCGACGGGCTGCGCAGCAGCCCCCTGCCACCCTCACTCGTTAACTTTACGTTACAAAACTCCCTTTCAAATTGAGCTATACAGACAGAGCGCCAAATAGTGGCTTTCTGCCGCCGCCCTGCGCCTGAATAAAAATAAAACAAAGGGGAGGTCACCTGTGAAGAGCTTGCTCTATCCCGCCGTCGCGCTGATGAACCGTCTTAGCTTCGGCCTGAAGTTCAGCCTGATCAGCGTGCTGTTCCTGCTGCCGATGCTGGCCACCAACTATTACCTGGTGCGTGATTCCTGGCGCGAATTCCAGGGCACCCGTGTCGAGCTGCAAAGCCTGGATTTGCTCGGCAGCAGCCTGGTCCTGCGCCGTGACCTGGAAACCCTCAATAACCAGGTGCAGATCAACGCAACGCTCGGTCAGTCCGGCAAGGCCGCTGACCTTGAGGGCAAGATCAGCGCCTTGGAGCAGAGCGTGCTCGCCCGTCTGCAAGGCCTCAACCCGATGGCTGCCGAACCTGAGCAAATCGCTGCCTTTGAAGGTAAGCGTGACGAACTGATCACGGCCTTCCAGGCCCAGCAACAGGAAAGCTCGCTGCAGAGCAAAAGTGCGTTGATCGGCAAGTTGCTCAACAAGGCACAGATGCTCAGCCAGATCATTGCCAGCCAGTCCGGCTTGAGCCGCGACCCCCAGAGTGACTTGCGCCAGCTCAGCGAGCTGATCACCAGTGTCACCCCGCAGGTCACCCAGACCCTGGGAGAAGGCCGGGCGATGGGGGCCTACTCCCTGGGCCAGGGTTTTCTCAACTCATCTTCCAGTACCCGCTTCGACGAACTGCTGCAACAGTTGGAAAAGCTCCAGGGCGAATACGCCTTGAAATTGCAGGACGTCCTGGGCTCCAGCAACGCCGCGCACGCGGCGCTCGACAGCCTGGCCAAGGCCAGCAACGCCAGCCTCAAGCACGGCAGTGAATTGTTTGAAGAGCAGGTGGTGATGGCCGAAACCCTTGACGCGCCGTGGCAGGGTTTCTATGACAGCGCCAGCCAATTGATGGAGCACACCTATCAGCTCGATGACGCCACCCTGACGTTCCTCGGGCAGCAGCTGGAGCAGCGCCTGGCGCAGAACCGTACGCACATGGTGGTGCTGGTCTCGGCGCTGACGGCGGTGTTTTTGCTGATCTTCTACCTGTATGCAGGGTTCTACGCGTCTACGCGCACCACGTTACGGCGCCTGGGGGCGATGATGGACAAGGTGGCCGCCGGCGACATGACCGTTACCTTTGTTGCCCAAAGCCGCGATGAGTTGGGCGACCTCGGCCAAGTGTTCAACGGCACCGTGGCGAAAATCCATGATTTGATCGAGCGCGTCGGGCATACCGTCAGCCAGGTCGAGTTGCAGGCCGGCCAAGTGGAAACGGTCTCGGCCCGGAGCAATCAGGCGGTCTCTGGCCAGCGCATGCAGATTGAGCAGGTGGCGACGGCCATGAACCAAATGTCCTCCACCGCCCAGGAAGTGGCGCGCAGTGCCGCGGCGGCGGTCAGCAGTGCCCACAGCGTCAACGATGAAACCGTCAATGGCCGTGGCCTGGTGCAATCCCAGCAGGGCAGCATTGCGCGGCTGGCCTCGGAGATCGACCAGTCGGTTAGGGTGATCAACCAGTTGGCCACCGACAGCCAGTCCATCAGCAGCGTCCTGGAGGTGATCAAGAGCATCGCCGAGCAGACCAACCTGCTGGCACTCAATGCGGCCATCGAGGCCGCACGGGCGGGTGAGCAGGGACGCGGCTTTGCCGTGGTGGCCGACGAGGTGCGAACCCTGGCCCGGCGGACCCAGCATTCCACCGAAGAAATCGAGCAAATGATCAGCCGCCTGCACAGCGGAGTGGCGGCGGCCGTGAAGGCCATGGGCAGCAGCCATGAAATGGCCAGCGGCACCGTGGAGCAGTCGGACAAGGTCCAGCAAGCCTTGGAAAATATCCTCGGTGCCGTGGGCATGATCGTCGATCAGAATCAGCAGATCGCCGCAGCGGTGGAGCAGCAGACCGCCGTTGCCCATGACATCGACCAGAATATCGTCGAAATCAATCGTGCCGGCGAGCATGCTGCCCAAGGCGCGCATCAGACTGAAGCGGCGAGCCGGCAGCTGTCGATACAGGTGATCGAGTTGAAGCAACTGATCGGGGCCTTTCGTGTGTAAGGCGGTGGTGTAGGATTGGTCTTGTGTTGGTGTAGTGCCTGTCCTGATTTCCTGAAGTACCTTTTTTGCGCGGGTGAATGAGTGAAAATTTGTGTCACTCAATCAAGGTCCAAGGGAGGCATGACAATGACCACTGCAGTCGGCGTCAAGGGGCACTGCGCCCATTGCGACATCACGTTCGAACTCAAGCCTTGGCAGTTAAATGCCATCGCCATTGAAGAACCCTTTGATTGCCCGTATTGCCAGCGCGTCCTGGAGCTGAACTGCCCCCGGCAGTTGCGACATTTCAAGGCGCTGGACCATTGGGCGCTGGTACGCCCGAGCATGGCCGTGCTGACGTGCGTGGTGCTGATCGTGGCGCTGGTGACGGAGTGGATTGGCCTGATCAGTGTGGTCGGGCAGCTCAACGTGTCATTGATGGTGCTGCTGGTGCACTTCCTGGTGCTGCGCTATGTCCGTCATCGGCAGCGAATGACCTTGAACCTGCAAGCGGTGACCCCGGTACTACCAATTGAACAGCTCGCACGCATTGCGTGTGCTCGCCTCGGCCAGCGCTAGGGGGCTGGTGCCCATGCGCTCGGCCAGGGCGGTGCAGATCGCCGGCAGGTGCTCCGGGCTGTTGCGCTGGCCCGGGTACATGGCCGGCGCCATGTCGGGGGCGTCGGTTTCCAGTACCACCGCGTTCAGCGGCAGTTGTGCCAGCACCTTATGCATGCGCAGGGCCTGGGGCCATGTGGCTGCGCCGCCCAGGCCGAGCTTGAACCCGAGCTTGATGTATTCGTGGGCTTCTTCCCGGCTGCCGGCAAACGCGTGGATGATGCCGCCCCGTGGCAGGCGGATGCGCTTGAGCGTGGCGATCACGGCCGCGTGGCTGCGGCGTACGTGGAGCAGCGCCGGCAGTTGGAAGTCCACCGCCAGTTTGAGCTGGGCTTCGAACAGGCCCTGCTGGCCTTCGCGATCCAGCTGTTCGAGAAAGTAATCCAGGCCGATCTCACCTACCGCGCAGAGCTGTCGATGGCCGCGCAGGCGGGTCAACCAGTCGCCCAACTCCATCAGGTCGGCGGGCTTGTGCTCATCGAGGTACACCGGATGCAGGCCAAAGGCCGCGAACAAACCGGCATCCGCCCGCACCAGATCCCACAGCCGCTGCCAGTTCTGCTGATACACCCCCAGCACCACCATGCGCCGCACGCCCAACTCACGGCTGTGGACGAGGACTTCCCGGCGATCGCTGTCGAAGTCCGGGAAGTCCAGGTGGGTGTGGGTGTCGATCAGTTCCACGCTCAGGCCTCGTGGATACGCTGCTTGAAGGTCCGGCCGATGGCGTGCACGCCCGGTTGGTACTGTTCTTCTTCAATGGCGGCCAGGGCCAGGCGCAGGGCGGTGTCGGCAATCAGCTGATGTTGCTGGGCCATGGCGTTGACCGGCAGCGGCAGGAAGTCCAGCAACTGGGTGTCACCAAACGTGCCCAGGCGCAGCGGGCGTGACTTGAGCGGGAAGTCATGCAGTGCGTCGAACACGCCTTGCAGCAGCACGTAGGACGTGGTCACCAAGGCGTCAGGCAAGTGCCCCAGTTGATGCAGAAGTTGCTCCATCAGCTGTCGGCCACAGTCGCGGCTGAAGGCTTCGCCGTGTTCGACGATGACCTCGCCGGTGAAACCGTCAAGCGCTTCACGGAAACCGGCCGCACGCTCCTGGCTGATGCTCAGCTCGGGCCGCGCGCCAATCAGCACGATCTGCTTGGGCAACGGTTGCAGCAAGCTGCTGGTCAGTTGCTGGCAGGCCTGGCGGTCGTCGCTGACCACCGAGCAGAACTGGTCCGCCCCCATCACCCGGTCGATGGCAATCACCGGCAAACCCTTGGCTTGCAGCTCGCGGTAACTGTCATCGCTGGCCGGCAGGCAGCTGGCGACGAACAGCGCGTCGCAACGGCGGGCGCGGAACAGTTGCAGCAGTTGGCGCTCGCTGTCGGCTTCATCGTCTGAGCTGGCGATCAGCAACTGATAGCCGCGGGCCCGTGCACCTTGCTCCAGCAGCTTGGCGATGCGTGCGTAACTGGGGTTTTCAAGGTCCGGGAGGATGAACCCCAGGGTACGGGTATGCCGGCTGCGCAGCCCGGCGGCCTGGGGGTTGGGCGTAAAGCCATGGGCTTCGACCACCGCACGCACGCGCTCGACGGTCGCGCTGCTGATGCGTTGCTGTGCGGCTTTGCCATTGATGACATAGCTGGCGGTGGTCACGGACACACCGGCCAGACGTGCGATATCACTGAGTTTCAAACCGGGATTTCCTTGTTTTTTGGAGCTCGCCCCGACATTTTGTCCAATCGTAACCGATTCCTGCACACGACTAATGTCCCAGCTCAAGTGCCGAGTGGTCCTTCAAGGATGCGCAATTAACGCGTAACCTGCCATAAATTCTAGATTAAACGTTTCAGCCAGCGTATTTTTACGACGTTAGCCACTGAGTGCCTACTGCCAATTGACTGCTCAGTCAGCTAGTCCGGAACACCATTACACTGTTTTATTCAAAACAATACCTAGTGCGTCCATCGCACTAACTAGGAGAACGGCATGCTTGAGCTCACTGTAGAGCAGATATCCATGGGCCAGGTGGCTGTGGATAAGTCTGCTGCCTTGCACCTGCTCGCTGACAAACTGGTGGCCGATGGCCTGGTCGCCGAGGGATATCTCAGCGGCTTGCAAGCCCGTGAAGCCCAAGGCTCGACCTTTCTTGGCCAAGGTATTGCCATCCCCCATGGCACCCCCGAAACCCGCGACCAGGTGTTTTCCACCGGTGTGCGCCTGTTGCAGTTCCCCGAAGGCGTGGACTGGGGCGATGGGCAGATTGTGTACCTGGCCATTGGTATTGCCGCCAAATCCGACGAACACCTGCGCCTGCTGCAACTGCTCACCCGCGCCCTCGGTGAAACCGACCTGGGCCAGGCGCTGCGTCGCGCCGGCACGGCTGAAGCCTTGCTGAAACTGCTGCAGGGCGCACCCCAGGAGCTGGCGCTGGACGCGCAGATGATCAGCCTGGGCGTGTCTGCCGATGACTTCGAAGAGCTTGTCTGGAGAGGCGCACGCCTGCTGCGCCAGGCCGATTGCGTCAGCAATGGGTTTGCCGCAGTGCTGCAACAGGTCGATGCGTTGCCCCTGGGTGATGGCCTGTGGTGGCTGCACAGCGAGCAGACGGTCAAGCGCCCGGGCCTGGCGTTTGTTACGCCCGACAAGCCCATGCGCTATCTGGGCCAGCCCCTTAACGGCCTGTTCTGCCTGGCCAGCCTGGGTGAAGCCCATCAGGCCTTGCTTGAACGCTTGTGCGCCTTGTTGATTGAAGGCCGTGGCCAGGAATTGGGGCGCGCCACCAGCAGCCGCGCGGTGCTCGAAGTGCTCGGCGGTGAGCTGCCACCTGACTGGCCCAGCGCCCGCATCACCCTGGCTAACGCCCACGGCCTGCACGCACGGCCGGCGAAGATCCTCGCGCAATTGGCCAAAAGTTTTGAAGGCGACATCCGCGTGCGCATCGTTGACGGCCCGGTAGGCGCCGTGTCGGTGAAGAGCCTGAGCAAGCTGCTGAGCCTTGGCGCCCGGCGTGGCCAGGTGCTGGAATTTGTTGCTGAACCGACGATTGCCGGCGATGCGTTGCCCGCGCTGCTGGCCGCCGTCGAAGAGGGCCTGGGCGAAGAGGTCGAGCCACTGCCGACCGTGAGCGCACAGCCCGAAGCCCTTGATATTGCGCCAGTGATCAGCGCGCCACAGGCCGGCAGCCAGCTCCAGGCCATCGCCGCGGCGCCGGGCATTGCCATTGGCCCTGCACATATCCAGATTCAACAGGTGTTCGATTACCCCTTGCGCGGCGAGTCCTCGGCCATTGAGCGCCAGCGCCTGCAAGATGCCCTGGCCGATGTGCGCCGGGATATCCAGGGCCTGATCGAACGCAGCCAGGCCAAAGCCATCCGCGAGATTTTCATCACCCACCAGGAAATGCTCGACGACCCGGAACTCACCGACGAAGTCGACACCCGTCTCAAGCAAGGTGAAAGCGCACAAGCGGCGTGGATGAGCGTGATCGAAGCCGCCGCCAAGCAGCAGGAATCGTTGCAGGATGCCTTGCTTGCCGAGCGCGCCGCCGACCTGCGCGACATCGGTCGCCGGGTGCTGGCGCAATTGTGCGGCGTTGAAACCGCCCAGGAACCGAGCGAAGCCTACATCCTGGTGATGGACGAAGTCGGCCCTTCCGACGTCGCGCGCCTGGACCCGGCCCGCGTCGCCGGCATCCTCACCGCCCGCGGCGGCGCGACGGCCCACAGCGCTATTGTCGCGCGGGCCCTCGGTATTCCCGCGTTGGTCGGTGCCGGCCCGGCGGTATTGCTGCTGGCCGCCGGCACGCCGTTGTTGCTGGATGGCCAGCGCGGTCGCCTGCATGTAGACCCCGATGCAGCCACCCTGCAACGTGCCACCGTCGAGCGCGATACCCGTGAGCAACGCTTGCAGGCCGCCTCGGCCCAGCGCCACGAACCGGCGCTGACCCGTGATGGTCACGCCGTGGAAGTGTTCGCCAATATCGGCGAAAGCGCCGGTGTGGCCAGCGCCGTGGAGCAGGGCGCCGAAGGCATTGGTTTGCTGCGCACCGAACTGATTTTCATGGCCCACCCCCAAGCCCCGGACGAAGCCACCCAGGAAGCCGAGTACCGCCGTGTGCTCGACGGCCTCGGTGGCCGCCCGCTGGTGGTGCGCACCCTCGATGTGGGCGGCGACAAACCGCTGCCGTATTGGCCGATTGCCGAGGAAGAAAACCCCTTCCTCGGCGTACGCGGTATTCGCCTGACCCTGCAACGCCCGCAGATCATGGAAGCGCAATTGCGCGCACTGCTGCGCTCGGCGGATAACCGCCCGTTGCGCATCATGTTCCCCATGGTCGGCAGCGTGGATGAATGGCGTGCCGCCCGCGACATGACCGAACGCCTGCGCCTGGAAATCCCGGTGGCCGACCTGCAACTGGGGATCATGATCGAAGTGCCGTCCGCCGCACTGTTGGCGCCGGTGCTGGCCAAGGAAGTGGACTTCTTCAGTGTCGGCACCAACGACCTGACCCAGTACACCCTGGCCATCGACCGTGGCCACCCGACCTTGTCGGCCCAGGCCGATGGCCTGCACCCGGCGGTATTGCAACTGATCGACATCACCGTGCGTGCGGCCCATGCCCATGGCAAATGGGTCGGCGTGTGCGGCGAACTGGCGGCGGACCCGCTGGCGGTGCCGGTGCTGGTCGGCCTGGGTGTGGATGAGTTGAGCGTGTCGGCCCGCAGCATTCCCGAAGTGAAGGCGCGGGTGCGTGAATTCAGTCTGAGCGAGGCCCAGGGCCTGGCGCAAAAAGCACTGGCGGTGGGTTCGCCCGCCGAAGTGCGTGCCCTTGTGGAGGCCGTGTAGATGGCAAGGATTCTGACCCTGACGCTGAACCCGGCGTTGGACCTGACGGTACGCCTGGCGCGCCTGGAACCGGGTGAAGTCAACCGCAGCGAAACCCTGCTCACCCATGCCGCCGGCAAGGGCGTGAATGTGGCGCAAGTCTTGGCCGACCTGGGCCATCAAGTGACCGTGGGCGGTTTTCTCGGCGAGGACAATCCCCAAGCCTTCGAGGCGCTGATTGCACAACGTGGTTTTGCCGACGCGTTTATCCGCGTGCCCGGCGAAACCCGCAGCAATATCAAGATTGCCGAGCAGGACGGCCGGGTCACCGACATCAATGCGCCGGGGCCGTTGGTCAGTGAGCAGGCGCAGCAAGCGTTGCTCGACCAATTGACCCGCATTGCGCCGGGCCATGATGCGGTGGTCGTCGCCGGCAGCTTGCCCTGTGGCGTCAGCCCGCAGTGGTTGCAGGGGCTGTTGGAACACCTGAAGCGTCTGGGCTTGAAAGTCGCCCTGGACACCAGCGGCGAGGCGCTGCGTGCCGGTCTCAAGGCGGCCCCGTGGTTGATCAAACCCAATACCGAAGAGCTCGCCGATGCCCTGGGCAATGCCACCAACGTCATCAGCCAACTGCATCAGCAGGGTGTTGAACATGTGGTCGTCTCCGACGGTGCCGCGGGCGTGAGCTGGTACAGCCGGGCCACCACCCTGCATGCCACGCCGCCCAAGGTGACGGTGGCCAGTACGGTAGGTGCCGGCGATTCGCTGCTGGCCGGGATGCTCCATGGTTTGCTTGAGTCTGAAGCGCCTGAACAAACCCTGCGTCGCGCCACGGCAATTGCCGCCATGGCGGTGACACAGATCGGTTTCGGCATCCGCGACGCCGCGCAGCTGGCGCGTCTTGAAAGCGGCGTCGCTGTACGCCCGCTGACAGAACAATAAGAGGGATTGTCATGAAGTTAGCCATTGTTACTGCCTGCCCCAACGGCATGGTCACCAGTGTGCTGTGCGCCCGCTTGTTGGACGCCGCCGCTCAACGCCAGGGCTGGAGCACCAGCGTCGAGGTGGTGGATGTACAGCGCCCGGAGCGCCAGTTGTCCCAGGCCACCATCGACGCCGCCGAATGGGTGTTGCTGGTCAGCAGCACGGCGGTGGATATGCAGCGGTTTGTCGGCAAGCGGGTGTTCCAGAGCACACCGGCCCAGGCGCTGGCGGATGTCGAGGCGGTGTTGCGCCGGGGCGCTGAAGAAGCCCAAGAGTATGTCGTCAGCCAGGCAGCGGCTGCGTCGAAGCATGCCCCGCGCATCGTCGCGATTACCGCATGCCCGACCGGCGTGGCCCATACCTTCATGGCCGCCGAAGCCTTGCAACAGACCGCCAAGCGCCTGGGCTATGACTTGCAGGTCGAGACCCAGGGCTCGGTCGGTGCGCGTACGCCGTTGAGCCCCGAGGCCATCGCCAATGCCGACGTGGTGCTGCTGGCGGCCGACATCGAAGTGGCCACCGAGCGTTTCGCCGGCAAGAAGATCTACCGTTGCGGCACCGGTATTGCGCTCAAGCAATCCGAGGCCACCCTCAACAAGGCCCTGGCCGAAGGCGCGGTGGAAAGTGCGGGCAGCGGTACCGTGGCCAAGAAAGAAAAAACCGGCGTCTACAAACACCTGCTGACCGGTGTGTCGTTCATGTTGCCGATGGTGGTGGCGGGCGGTTTGCTGATCGCCTTGTCATTCGTGTTCGGCATCCATGCGTTTGAGCAGGAAGGCACGTTGGCGGCCGCGCTGAAAACCGTCGGCGACCGCGCCTTTATGCTGATGGTGCCGTTGCTGGCGGGTTACATCGCTTACTCGATTGCCGACCGCCCGGGGATTGCTCCCGGCATGATTGGTGGCCTGCTGGCGGGTACGCTGGGGGCCGGTTTTATCGGCGGGATCTTCGCCGGGTTTCTCGCCGGTTATTGCGTCAAGCTGATCACCCGTGTGGTGAAGTTGCCGCAGAGCCTGGAAGCACTCAAGCCGATCCTGATCATTCCGCTGCTGGCAAGCCTGTTCACGGGCCTGGCGATGATCTACCTGGTGGGACCGCCGGTGGCGCGCATGCTCACGGGCCTGACCGATTTTCTCGCGACCATGGGCACCACCAATGCGGTGCTGCTGGGCATCCTGTTGGGCGGCATGATGTGTGTCGACCTGGGCGGGCCGATCAACAAGGCGGCGTATGCGTTTTCCGTCGGCTTGCTGGCGGCACAGAGCGGCGCACCGATGGCCGCGACCATGGCGGCGGGCATGGTGCCGCCAATCGGCATGGGCATCGCCACGTTCCTGGCGCGACGCAAGTTCGCCCAGACCGAACGCGAGGCCGGCAAGGCCGCGATGATCCTGGGCATGTGCTTTATCTCCGAGGGCGCGATCCCGTTTGCCGCCAAGGACCCGCTGCGCGTGATCCCGGCCAGCATCGCCGGTGGCGCGTTGACCGGGGCGCTGTCGATGTACTACGGCTGCAAACTGGCGGCGCCCCACGGCGGCCTGTTTGTGCTGGTGATCCCGAATGCGATGAACCATGCGCTGCTGTACCTGCTGGCAATCGTTGCCGGTAGCCTGCTGACCGGTTTGGTGTATGCGCTGATCAAGCGTCCGGAAGTGGTGGAGCTTGCTGTCGCACCGGTGTCATAAGCGCATGCTTTAGTGGCCCTTTTGATACTCAAGAGGGCACCTGCATGAGCCACTTCGATCTCGGCCGTCGCCGTGTGATGCAAGCCGTCGGCGCCGGTCTGCTGCTGCCGGGCCTGGCCCCGGCGGTGATCGCGTCGATCAAGGACCGGCCGCAACTCACCGACGGCGTGCAGTCCGGCGACCTGCTCGGTGATCGCGCGATGATCTGGAGCCGCAGCGACCGCCCGGCGCGCATGGTGGTGGAGTGGGACACCCGCAGCGTGTTCAGCAACCCGCGCAAATTCGTCTCGTCCCTGGCCGACAACCGCACCGACTTTACCGCCCGCGTCGAACTCACCGGGCTGCCCGCCGACCAGGCGATTTTCTACCGCGTGCACTTTGAGGACGCCCAGACCGGCGTCGCCAGCGAGCCGTGGTTCGGCCACCTGCGCAGCGTGCCGCAACAACGCCGCGACATCCGGTTTGTGTGGAGCGGCGACACCGTCGGCCAAGGCTTTGGCATCAACCCGGACATCGGCGGTATGCGCATCTACGAAGCCATGCGCCTGCGCCTGCCGGACTTCTTTATCCACAGCGGCGACACCATCTACGCCGACGGCCCGGTGCCCGCGCAGTTGCCCACCGAGGGCGGGCGCATCTGGCGCAATATCACCACCGAAGCCAAGAGCAAGGTCGCCGAAACCCTCGACGAATATCGCGGCAACTACCGCTACAACCTGCTGGATGAAAACGTGCGTCGCTTCAATGCCGAGGTGCCGCAGATCTGGCAGTGGGATGACCATGAAGTGGTGAATAACTGGTCGCCCGGCAAGCAACTCGACGAGCGCTACCAGACCAAGGACATCAACACCTTGGTGGGCCACGCACGCCAGGCCTGGCTGGAGTATTCACCCATGCGCCGGCAAAGCGCGGACGGCGGCGGGCGGATTTATCGCAAGCTCAGTTATGGCCCGCTGCTGGATGTATTCGTGCTCGACATGCGCAGCTATCGCGGCCCCAACGATGACAACCTGGGCGGTGAAAAACCCTTCCTCGGCCGCGAGCAGTTGGACTGGCTCAAGCGCGAACTCAAGGCCTCCCAGGCCCAGTGGAAGGTGATCGCCGCCGACATGCCCATCGGCCTCGGCGTGCCCGACGGCGAAGTCAGCCCCGGCGTACCGCGCTGGGAAGCCATTGCCAACAATGACCCAGGCCCGGCGCAGGGCCGCGAGCTGGAAATCGCCGAATTACTCGGCTTTCTGCGCGCGCAGAAAGTGCGCAACCATGTGTGGCTGACGGCGGATGTGCATTACTGCGCGGCCCATCACTACCACCCGGATCGGGCGGCGTTCCAGGATTTCGAGCCGTTCTGGGAGTTTGTCGCCGGGCCTCTGAATGCGGGCAGCTTCGGTCCGAATCCCTTGGATAAAACCTTTGGCCCTGAGGTGGTGTTCGAGAAGGCCCCGCCTGCGCAGAACACCTCGCCGTTTGCCGGGTTTCAGTTTTTTGGCGAAGTGCAGATTGACGGGCAGACAGCGGAGTTGACCGTGATTTTGCGCGACCTGGATGGGGTCTCGGTATTCGAACAGAAGCTGCAACCCACCTGACTTGAAATGCAATCCAAATGTGGGAGGGGGCAAGCCCCCGATAGCGGTGGATCAGTCAATTCATGGCTCACTGACACACCGCCATCGGGGCATAGGTATCTACACAACTTTGGCTCAACGCTGAACGCCCGGCAGATAGGGCTGTTGTGGCGAGCGGGCTTGTCCCGCGTTGGGCTGCGAAGCAGCCCCAGTAAAGAAGAACGCGGTGTATCAGACACTCTGTAGAGGCTGATTTTGGGGCTGCTTCGCAGCCCAACGCGGGACAAGCCCGCTCGCCACAGGGGAACTCGCCAGTCTCTGGAAATTGTGTAGATACCTATGGCTATCGGGGGCAAGCCCCCTCCCACATTGGATCACATCAATAGACGTCGCGGCGGTAGCGCCCCTGTTCGATCAAGCGCTCCACTGCCTCACTCCCGAGGATGTCGACCAGCGCCTGGTCCACGCCCGTCGCCATCCCCTGCAAGCTGCCGCACACATAAATCGCCGCGCCGTCCGCGAGCCATTTACGCAGGACATCGGCGGATTCGCGTAGGCGATCCTGCACGTAGATTTTCTCCTCCTGATCCCGGGAAAACGCCAGGTCCAGCAGGGCCAGGTCACCACTGGCCAGCCAGCCTTGCAGCTCGTCCCGGCACAGGTAGTCGTGGGCGATGGTGCGTTCGCCGAACAGCAGCCAGTTGCGCTGCTGGCCATCGGCAATGCGCGCCTTGAGCAAGCTGCGCAAACCGGCCAGGCCGGTGCCGTTACCCAGCAGGATCAATGGCACCGGCGCCTCCGGCAGGTGGAAGCCACTGTTACGGCGCAAGCGCAGGCTGATCGCCGAACCAATGGCCGCATGCTCGGTGAGCCAGCCCGAGCCCACACCCAGGCTGCCGTCGGGGTGGCGTTCCTGGCGCACGATCAATTCCAGCACGCCGTCGCTGGCGATCGAGGCGATGGAGTATTCGCGCATGCCCAGGGGCGCGAGCGCGTTCACCAGCGCTTGAGCGTGCAGGCCGACCAGGTGCGCCCGGTTGTCCGGCAGTTGGCGGGTCGCAAGGGCCTGGTTGAGTGTGTGTGGCAGGCCGTCGATCAGCACGCCGTCGGTGCCGATCAGCCCCAGGCCTTCGAGGAAGTGCTCGATGGCCCACGGGCAATTGCGCGGCAGGATTTCCACCAGGTCGCCGGCCAGCCAGTTTTGTTTCGATGGCGATGTGAGGCCCAGCAGGTAGACGTCCGAGCTGGCGCTGCCGGGGTTGAGCAGGGTGCGCTGGCTCAGCGTCCAGTTTTCATACTGGGCGGTCGGCCAGGCGGCGGCGGGTGCCTGGCCCGTCAGCTGTCCAAGCTGTTGTTGCCAGTGCAGCAGGGCGGCACTGTCGCCGCTGTCCACTTCCACCGGCGCGAACAGTGGGTTACCGCCCTGGTGGGTCAGCCAGAAATGCAGGCGCCGGGCAAAGCCACAGAAGTGTTGGTACTGGCGATCACCCAGGGCCAGTACCGAGTAGTTCAGGCCTTTGAGTGACAGATCCTGGCCGAGCACGCTGCGCTCGAAACTGCGGGCGCTGTCGGGCGCTTCGCCGTCGCCGAAGGTGCTGACTACGAACAGCGCATTTTCCGACTGGCGCAAGTCGTCCTGGCTGACACTGCCCAGAGGCTGCACCTTCACCGGCAGGCCGGCCGCCTGCAATTGCCCGGCGGTCTGCCAGGCCAGTTGCTCGGCAAACCCGCTCTGGCTGGCAAAGCCGATCAGCCAGGCCGGGGCATCACTGTGGTTGGCACTGAGGCCTTTGCGCGCGTCGCGCACCTGGCGCTTTTTGCGGCGACGGTCCAGGTACAGCAGCCAGCCGGTGATGAAGAACAGCGGCATGAGCAGCGAGCTGACAGTGAGGATAATGCGCCCCGCCAGGCCGAAATAACTGCCGGTGTGCAGCGCGTAGATGCTGGTGAGTAACTGCGACTTGAAAGTTTTGCCGGCGTACGTGTCATGGGATTTGACCTCGCCGGTGGCCGGGTCCAGGTTGATCTGGTTCAGTGCGCGGTCGTGGGGGGAGTCTTTGAGCAGGTAATAGACGATGGCGGGTTGCCCGGCGACGGCTGGCATGCGGATGTTATAGGCACTCAAGTCTGGGCCGGCGTTGCTGTAGATGCTGCTCCAGATCGCGTCGTAGTTGGCCACCGGTGCCGGGCCTGCGGGCGGTGGGCCGCGCTTGCGCATCCGTTCATTCTGCGGCGCGTCGGACAGCAGTTTGGTCAGGCCCTGGCTGTACCAGTCGTAGGACCAGGACAGGCCGGTCAGCGCCGCCAGCAGGTAGGCCAGCAGGCACCAGGTGCCGAACACCGAATGCAAATCCCAGTTGAAGCTGCGGCCCTTTTTGCGCCAGTCCAGCGTCAGCCAGGCACGCCAGTTGGCGACCTGGCGCGGCCAGCGCAGGTACAGGCCGGACAGGCAGAAGAACACCAGGATCAGCGTGCAGGCGCCGGTGATCTGCCGGCCGGTTTCGCCCATGGCCAGGAAGCGGTGCAGTTGCAGGATAAAACCGAGTACATCCTGGCCGACCGCGTCGCCCATGTAGTCGCCGGTGTAGGGGTCGAAATAGCGCATCTGGCCACGGCGCTCGCCCGGCGGCGGGGTGAAGAACACGCGGGCGGCATTGCCGCTTTCGCTTTCCACCCACATCATGGACACGGCCTTGCCTTCGGTGGCTTCCAGCTTGCGCACCAGCTCGGCGGGCGGCAGCACGCCGGCTTCGCGTTTCTCCACGCTCAACACGCTCGGGTTGAGCGCCCGCAGAATCTCATCCTGAAACGAGACCGCAGCCCCGGTGATCCCCATCAAGGCCAGCACCAGCCCGGCAGTGATGCCGAAGAACCAGTGCAACTGGAACAGGGTTTTCTTCAACACGTCGGACCGCCTCGTCTATCTGAATATGTAGGGCACGGCGCGCATTATGCCGTGGGTTGTCGAGAAACATTCTGTTTGACATGCAAAAGCCCCACGCATCCGATGCGTGGGGCTTTGTGGGCTGCTGACCGTTTAGAAGTGGAAGCTTGTGGACAGCAGCGCCGTGCGGCCCGCCGCCTGGTTGGCGAAGTGCGAGGCGTAGGCTTTGTCGTAGTAGGTCTTGTCTGTCAGGTTCTGCACGTTCAATTGCAGGTCGACGTGTTTGCTCAGCTTATAGCTGGCCATGGCGTCGTAGCGGGTGTAGGAGGGCACATACACGGTGTTGGCCGCATCGCCGTAAACCTGATCGACGTAGAACGCGCCACCGCCGATGGTCAGCTTCGGGGTCAGGTCATAGGTGGTCCACAGGCTGAACGAGTTCTCCGGCGTGTTGGGCATTTGGTTGCCTTTGTTGGAACCGGCCTGGACGACGCCCTGGCGGTTGCCGTTTTTGCCTGGGTCAACCAGTTCGGCTTTCAGGTAGCTGTAGCCGGCGAAGACTTGCCACTGTTCGGTGATCTTGCCGCTGGCGGACAGTTCCAGGCCATCGACCCGCGACTCGCCTGCCGTTTCGTAGGTGTTGGAGTCCACCAGGATGCGGGTGTTTTTCTTCTCTGTGCGGAACACTGCGGCAGACAGGGACAGGCGGTTGTGGAACAGGTCCCACTTGGTGCCCAGCTCGTAGTTGACGGTTTCTTCGGGCTTGAGGTCGCTGGTGTTGATGCCGGTAGGAATCGCATTGCTGTCGACTCCTTCGCCCACCAGTCCACCTGCCGGTGATGCCGAGGTCGCGTAGGAGGTGTAGATGCTGCCGTTCTCCAAAGGCTTCCAGACCAGGCCGGCCTGCCAGTTGAAGAACTGGCTGTCGTCCTTGACCTTGCTGCGCGCCCTGACCGTCGAGGTCGGTACGGCGTTGGTGTTGGCTTCGGTGTCGAAGGTGTCGTAGCGCAGGCCGACGTTCAGCAGCCATTTCGGATCGAGTTCGATGGTGTCGAACACATAGGCGGCACGGCTGGTGGCCTTGGTGTTGGTGCCGTTGTAATTGCGCGCGATGTTGCCGGTCCAGGCGTCGTCCGGATTCGGGTTGCTCAGCGAGGTGCACTGTCCACCCCGGCCGCCGCTGGCCACGGTGCACGTCGGGTTGCTGTTCGGTGTGACGGTGTAACCGCTGACGCGGGTTTCTTCGCCGGTGAATTCCAGGCCGGTGGAGTAGCTGTGCTTGAAGCCAAGCGCCTGGAAATTGCCGAACAGATCTGTCTGGTTGGTGGTGGTCGTGGTGGTGGAGACGCGAGTGTTCGCGCGACGCCACACGGTGCCGAAACGGTTGACGTTGCGTTGGCTATCGTCCGGCTGCGTGAGCACGTAGTCCTGGCCGGTGCTGCCATGGCGCAGGGTGTTTTTCAGCGTCATGTCGTCGTTCAGGTCGTGCTCGATGGAGAACGTGCTGATGTCCGCGCGGGTCTTGCGGAAGTCGCGGTCCTTGAGACCGTAGAAGTTATTGCTGTCGCCGCCGTCGGTGGGTTTGTCGTGCACGTGAGTGGTGGCGGTCGAAGAGCTGTAGCCATACGGAATGCCCGAGTCCGGCAGGTCATTGCTTTCCATATGGTAGTAGCTGAGGTTGACGCGGGTCGGCGTGCCCAGGCCGAAGGTCAGCGATGGGGCCACGCCCCAGCGGTCGTAATTGACCGCGTCACGGCCAGCCACGTTCTGTTCGTGGCTCATCAGGTTCAGGCGGAACGCGGCGCTGTCGTCGAGGAACTGACGGTTCACATCGAGTACATAGCGGCGGGTCTGGTCGGAACCGTAAGTGAAGCCGCCGTTGGTGAAGTCCCGGGCTTGCGGGGTCTTGCTCACCAGGTTGAGGCTGCCACCGGCCGAGCCACGACCGCCGAAGGAGGAGTTCGGGCCTTTGCTGACTTCGATGGACTCGATGTCGAAAATCTCACGGCTCTGGCCGCCGGTGTCGCGCACGCCGTCCAGGTAGGTGTCGCCCTGGGCGTCGAAACCACGGATGAATGGACGGTCGCCCTGGGGGTTGCCGCCTTCGCCGGCGCCGAAGGTAATCCCCGGCACGGTGCGCAGGGCATCCTGCAGCGAGGTGGCGGCGGTGTCCTTGAGGACTTGTTGTGGCACCACGGTCACCGAGCGCGGCGTGTCCACCAACGGCGCGGTGTATTTTTGCGACGAGGCTTTTTCGACCTGGTACGCGGTGTTGTCCTGTTCTTCGCCGGTGATGCTGGTGGCGCCGAGGGCGATGCTGTTGCGCTGGCCTTTTTGTTCAGTGTCTTCGGCCGCCTGCGCCAGATGGGCGACAGAGCTGGCGCTGAGCGCAACGCCGATGGCCGAAGCCAGCATACGGGGTGAGCCAACAGGTGTTTTTGTGGTGGTGCGCGACATGACGTGTCCTTTCCCCAAGGAGGTGAGGCGGCGGAATATAGGGCGAACAAGACTTTCTATCAATTGCGATACATTACTATTCGCACTGAATTTACATTCTTTACACTTTTGCCTTACGGTTTTTACGTTCTCGTTCGTCTCCGGCGTTTTACAGGGCGGATAAGAATCAATACCATTGGCGCCTCTTTGCCTACAGGTATTGCCCCATGCTGCTGCACATTCCCGGCCTGTTCTCTCGCGAGGAAGTGCAGCGCATCCGCCACGCCCTGGAAACCGCCGATTGGGCCGATGGCAAAATCACCGCCGGGCACCAGTCCGCCAAAGCCAAGCACAACCTGCAATTGCCCGAAGGCCACCCGCTGGCCAAGGAGATCGGCGCGGCAATGCTCGAACGGTTGTGGAAAAATCCTCTGTTTATGTCAGCGGCGTTACCGCACAAGGTCTTCCCGCCGCTGCTCAATTGCTACACGGCTGGTGGCAGCTTCGATTTCCATATCGACAATGCCGTGCGCCAGGCCAGGGGCAGCCATGAACGGGTGCGCACGGACCTGTCGTCCACGCTGTTCTTCAGCGACCCGGACGACTATGACGGCGGCGAACTGGAGATCCAGGACACTTTCGGCCTGCAGCGCGTGAAGTTGCCGGCCGGCGATATGGTGTTGTATCCAGGCTCCAGCCTGCACAAAGTCAACGCCGTGACCCGAGGTGCGCGCTATGCCGCGTTTTTCTGGACCCAAAGCCTGGTGCGTGAAGACAGCCAGCGTACGCTGCTGTTCGAGATGGACGGCGCCATCCAGCAATTGAGCCGTGATGTCCCCGACCACCCAGGGCTGATCCAGCTCACCGGCACCTATCACAACCTGTTGCGTCGCTGGGTCGAGGTCTGACATGGGCTTTTTATTGCGCCGCGAAGAAGTGCTCAACGTTGAGCAATTGCAGGGCATGCTCGACGACTCGCCGGTGCGCGCGGCCCAGGCGATTTTGATCGCGGCCAAGGAGGGCGTGGTGGATGCCCAGGCCTTGCTCGGGCAAATCCTGCTGGAAGGCCGCGGTATTGCGCGCGATGAAGCGCTGGCGCTGCGTTGGTTCCAGATTGCGGCGCAGGGCGGGCATTTAATGGCGCGCAATATGGCCGGGCGTTGCCTGGAGCATGGCTGGGGGTGTGCCATCGACGAAGCGGCGGCTGCGCGGGAATACCGCTTGGCGGCAGACGCGGGATTGGATTGGGGCCAGTACAACTATGCCAATCTGCTGGCGACGGGCCGGGGTGTTGCCGAGAACCCGCAGCACGCGCTGGCCCTGTATCGGCAAGCCGCAGAACAGGGGCATGCCAAGTCGATGAACCTGCTGGGGCGCTACCTGGAAGACGCTCAGGTTTGCCCGAGGGACCTGGAGGCGGCTGTGGAGTGGTATCGACGCTCAGCCGAGGCCGGGGATTTTCGCGGGCAGTTCAGTTACGCGGCGGTGTTGGCCGACAGGGGCCAGGTCGAGGCGGCGCTGGAGTGGTTGCGCAAGGCGCTGGCGGGCGGAAATCTCAAGTTCCTGCGAACAGCCCACAAGGCCTTGGCGGCGGCGAGTGATCCGCGGGTTCGAGCGCTGGCCGAGGCCTTCCGCCAACGGGCCGCGAGCCTTGCCTGAGGCATAAAAAAA
This sequence comes from Pseudomonas sp. AM8, assembly GCF_036346475.1. Classification (NCBI taxonomy): domain Bacteria; kingdom Pseudomonadati; phylum Pseudomonadota; class Gammaproteobacteria; order Pseudomonadales; family Pseudomonadaceae; genus Pseudomonas; species Pseudomonas sp. AM8. The sequence continues at coordinate 999,269 of NZ_JAOTNX010000001.1, read as the reverse complement.
CCCATGACATGTCATGGGCTTCTTGTGTGCGGCCGTCTTACACGTAGAACGACTTCAACGGCGGAAAGCCATTGAACTCAACCGCGCTGTAGCTGGTGGTGTAGGCACCGGTCGACAGCCAGTACAAGCGATCACCGATCGCCAGGTTCAGCGGCAGGCCGTACTTGTAGTTTTCGTACATGATGTCGGCGCTGTCGCAGGTCGGGCCGGCGATGACCACTTCTTCCATCTCGCCTTTCTTCTCGGTCCAGATCGGGAACTTGATGGCTTCGTCCATGGTTTCGATCAGGCCGGAGAACTTGCCCACATCCGTGTACACCCAACGCTCGACGGCGGTACGGGATTTACGTGCAACCAATACCACTTCACTGACCAGGATGCCGGCGTTGGCGATCAGCGAACGGCCTGGCTCGAGGATGATTTCCGGCAGGTCATCGCCGAAGTCTTCCTTGAGGAAGCGGATGATTTCTTCGGCGTAGGTTTCCAGGCTGTTGGTGCGGGTGATGTAGTTGGCCGGGAAGCCGCCGCCCATGTTGATCAGCTTGAGGTGGATGCCGTCTTCTTCCTTCAGGCGCTCGAAGATCACCTTGACCTTGGCGATTGCCGCGTCCCACACGCTGATGTCGCGTTGCTGCGAGCCAACGTGGAACGAAATGCCGTAGGGCACCAGGCCGAGGTCACGAGCGAGGATCAGCAGGTCCATGGCCATGTCGGTCTGGCAGCCGAATTTGCGCGACAGAGGCCAGTCAGCCGTGGTCGAGCCTTCGGTGAGGATACGTACATACACTTTCGACCCCGGCGCGGCCTTGGCGATATTGCGCAGGTCGGCTTCGGAGTCGGTGGAGAACAGGCGCACGCCCTTCTCGTAGAAGTAGCGGATGTCCTTGGATTTCTTGATGGTGTTGCCGTAGCTGATACGGTCGGCGCTGACGCCGCGGTCCATGACCTTGTCCAGCTCGTAGATCGAGGCGATGTCGAAGCTCGAGCCTTTGTCTTTCAACAGGTCGATGATCTCCACGGCCGGGTTGGCCTTGACCGCGTAATACACCTTGGCGAATTCGAAACCGGCGCGCAGGTCATCGTAGGCCTGGCTGATCATCGCGGTGTCGATCACCACGAACGGGGTTTCCTGTTTGTCGGCGAACGCCTTCATTTTGTCAAAAGTGGCGCGCGCGAAATAATCTTCGACGTTGATCGACATGCTGGGAACTCCTAAGGGCAAACTAAATTGATCAATGGGTGCAAATGAACGTCCTCCGTATCCCCACTTTGGTTCGCCTACTTCCCAAGGCATGTCGCCGAAAGCAAAAAGGCCATGGGAATAGTCGCTTCCCTTGGCCTTGCTGTCTCGTCGTCAGTACTTGAGCCGGATGGATCGTTTCCAGCATGGACGTTCGGCGCGAACTTTAGGACGTGAGGGGCCATAGATCAACTAAAAATGTCGCGTTTTTGCACGCGTTCGTCGCGAGACCGCGTGCAGCTACTTATGTAACCGACCGGTGTGACGGATTGATGTTCCCCAAAAGAGGAAATTTGAAGGCGTTTCAGCGCTTTCGAGGCGAAGGAGCAAGTGCCTTCGCCACGAAGGCTAACAGTGTGGGCCAGTCAGCCAACAACCCGTCAGAACGGAATCAGGCTGAAGCTATGGGTCTTCCTAATGTTTGGGTATTGAGTCGTGGAAACGGTAAATGAAACGTTGGTACTGATCTGTACATTCCTTACCGTCAGCGTACCGTTCAATTGCCCCGGACCTGATGTGAAGGTGGCCCCGGATGTGCTTGTACTCCAAGTTGTGGTGACGTTTGGAATCGCGGTGCCGCGTTCGTCCACGAGCTGGGCAGCGATCATCAATGTGAAGTCGTTGCCTTGTTTGACACGCTGTGGATCATCGATTCCACCGATGATCATTTCCGCTGGGGCCCGGGGTTTTTCCCCGGAGATTGGAGTGGCCGATTCTTTCGTACTCATAGGGAGCCTCGTAGGTTCAAGACGTTATGTGCAAGAGCGTTTCGATGTGTCGAGGCGTATTGGAACCTATTCCTAAATACTAGGAACCTGTGAGTTCTGACAGTCTTTAAGGCTTAGTTAGAATGAGATTTGCGCGGCTTATAGCGTCCTGACTCGGCTCATGCACTGCCGGGTTGTGGAAACCTCGAGCAGTGATGGGCCGTTTCAACGTGAATGGGTCTAACTGTGCGTCAGCTCAAGGCTGTTTCAGCCGGCGAAACGATACTGGTCTTGCCCCCACGGGACTTACCGGAACTCAGGTACTCGGCAATCGACTCCTGGGTCACTTCACCCAGGAACACCCGTTCCGCATCCATCACCGGCAACCACGAGCGGTTGAACTCGTACATGCGCGACAACAGGATGCGCAAATGCTCGTCATACGCCGCCGTGGCGTTGAACTCGCGCAGGTACTGGCCGCAAGTGCCGGTCTGACGGTGCAGGTCGCGACGGCGTACATAGCCCAGCGCTTTGTTCTCGGCACAGGTGACGACCACATAACGGCGGTCGGTTTCGTCCATCAGCTCCAGGGCCTCGGCCACCGGGGTTTCCGGGCTCACCGACGGGGCGTTGTCCGCCGCATCTTCAGCCTTCACCAGCAGCAGGCGCTTGAGGGTGCTGTCCTGGCCCACGAAGTTGCTGACGAACTCATCGGCTGGATGCGCCAGCAGGGTGTCCGGGTGGTCGATCTGCAGCAGCTTGCCAGCGCGGAAGATGGCGATCTTGTCACCCAGCTTGATGGCTTCGTCGATGTCGTGGCTGACCATGATCACGGTCTTGTTCAGCGCACGTTGCATCTCGAAGAACTCGTTCTGGATCATCTCGCGGTTGATCGGGTCGACCGCGCCGAACGGCTCATCCATCAGCAGCAGCGGGGCGTCGGCCGCCAGTGCGCGGATCACACCGATACGCTGCTGCTGGCCGCCGGACAATTCACGCGGGTAGCGGTGCAGATACTGCTTGGGTTCCAGCTTGATCATGCTCATCAACTCGCGGGCGCGGTCGTGGCATTTCTGCTTGTCCCAGCCCAGCAGTTTGGGCACGACCACGATATTTTCCTCGATGGTCATGTTCGGGAACAGGCCGATCTGCTGGATCACGTAGCCGATGTTGCGACGCAAGGTCACTTCATCGAGGTCGGTGGTGTCTTCGCCGTTGATCAGGATCTTGCCCGAGGTCGGCTTGATCAGGCGGTTGATCATTTTCAGCGTGGTGCTCTTGCCGCAGCCCGAAGGGCCGAGGAATACGCAAATCTCGCCTTCGTTGACGGTCAGGCTTACGTCGTTCACGGCCGAAACAGTTTTGCCGTTGCTTTGAAAAGTCTTGGTCAGGTTTTGAAGTTCGATCATTTGAGCAGTCCTTTTGGAGTCAGCGAGCGTTGCAGCCATTGCAGAAGCAGGTCGGCGAAGATGGCCAGGAGACTGACCAGCACGGCGCCAACGATCAGCATCGACATGTCGCTGCGGCTGATGGAAGCCAGAATAAGTACACCCAGGCCACCGGCACCGATGGTGGCGGCGATGGTCATGACGCCGATGTTCATCACCACGGCGGTACGCACACCGGCGAGGATCACCGGCACGGCGATGGGCAACTCGACCATGCGCAGGCGCTGGCCGAAGGTCATGCCGATGCCTTTGGCGGCTTCGCGAATGCCCGGTTCAACGCCGGTGAGGGCCAGGTAGGTGTTACGCATGATCGGCAGCAGGGAGTAGAGGAACACGGCGGTGATCGCCGGCATCGGCCCCAGGCCCTGGCCGAATTTTGAGTAGAACGGCAGCAGCAGGCCGAACAGGGCGATGGACGGCACGGTCAGCAGCACCGTGGCGCTGGCTTGCAACGGGCCGGCGAGGGTCGGGAAGCGGGTCATCAGCACGCCGAGGGGCACGCCGACGACAATCGCCAGGATCACCGCGATACCGACCAGGGTGATGTGCTGCAAGGTCAGGTGCAGGACCTGGGCCCAATCAAGATGGGAAAAGGCGTTCAGGAATTCCATGTCTTCTCCTTCTTAGTTGATCGGATGTTGGCGCAGGAAATCGGCGGCAACAGCGGAGGGGCTTTCATGGTCGACGTCGACCCGCGCGTTCAGCCGACGCATGGTTTCGTCGTCGAACAGATTGGCCAGCGGCTTGAGCTCAGCAGCCAATTGCGGGTGCTTGTCGAGGTATTCCTGACGTACCACCGGCGCGGCGGTGTAGTCCGGGAAGTAGTGCATGTCATCCGCCAGCAGCTTGAGCTTGAAGGCGTTCAGACGACCGTCAGTGGTGTAGACCAGGCCCGCAAACACCTGGCCATTACGCAGGGCGGTGTAGACCAGGCCCGCGTCCATCTGCCGGGTGTTTTTGCGCGTGAGGTTCATGTCGTACAGCTTGACCATGCCGGCCAGGCCGTCGGAGCGGTTGGCGAACTCGGTGTCCAGGGCCACCAGGCGGTGTTCCTTGGTATCTGCCGCCATGGCCTTGGTGAGGTCGCTGATGCTGTTGATCTCGGGATGTTCTTCAGCGACTTTCTCCGGCAGTGCCAGGGCGTAGGTGTTACTGAAGCGCGACGGCGACAGCCAGACCAGGCCTTTTTTCGCGTCGAGTTCTTTCACTCGGGCGTAGGACTGTTCGCTGTCGAGCTTCTCATCGACATGGTTGTAGGCCACGAGCGACACGCCGGTGTATTCCCAGATCAGGTCCAGTTGCCCGCTTTCCTGGGCACTGCGCGCCAGGTTGCTGCCCAGGCCGCCGGTCACCCGGGTGTCATAGCCCTTGGTGCGCAGGTACTGGGAGGTGATTTCGGCCAGCAGGGTCTGTTCGGTGAACACCCGCGCGCCAATGCGGATCACGGGTTTTTCGGCAGCTTGCGCAAAACCTGCAAACAGCAGGACGCAGCTCAGTATCAAGGTGATTTTTTTCATGTGTATTCCTTTGCCAAGCCTTAAGACGGACGCAACCCGCGTTCCAGCCAGAGGCGGCTGGCCATGGTCACCAGGCCGTCGAGCAGCAACGCCAGCAACGCGGTGCATGCGGCACCCAGCAGCAATTGCGGCTGATTGTTCAGGGCGATGCCGGGGAAAATCAGGCTGCCCAGGCTGTTGGCACCAATCAGGAACGCCAGCGGCGCGGTACCCACGTTGATCGCCAGGGCCACGCGCACACCGCCGATGATGATCGGCACGGCGCTCGGCAATTCGACGCGAAACAGCACCTGGCGCGGGGTCATGCCGATGCCGGTGGCGGCTTCTTTCAACGAGCCTTGAACGTTTTTGAGGCCTTCGTAGGTGTTGCGCACGATGGGCAACAAGGAGGCGAGGAACAGCGCGAAGATGGCCGGGCCACTGCCGATGCCGAGGACGCCGAGGGCGATGGCCAGTACGGCCAGGGGCGGGACGGTGTTGCCGATGTTGAAGATCTGCATGAAGCGTTCTGCGCGCCCGACCATGTTTGGTCGGCTAAGCAGGATACCGGCGGGGATGCCCACGACGAGGGCGGCCAGCATGGAGACTAGAACCAGGATCAAATGAGCTTGCAGGTAAAACAACAAATCGTCGCGGTACAGTTCGATCGTGTTGATGCCGATCCAGTGGACCAGCAGGGCCAGGAGAGCGACGACAACCACTCCTCCTATCAGCCCTTTGCCATAGCGAATAGCCACAGGCGGACTCCTTTTTTCTTTTGTCGGCGAACACATTTCCGAGCGGCAGTGCCATTCCTGGCTGTCGGCAAATGTGGTCGCGAAAAGCAGCTCGCCAATACCGGCAACGCGGTATCAAATCGAGCCATGAGCGCAGCCTCGTCAGGCTAACTTGCTGATTTTTCAGCCCCTGTTACGAGTGCGGTAGCAGGGGAGTGGACGTCTCTACCTTTTAAAAGGTTCCATACTTGGCAGCATTTAGCCACCCCCAATGGGGTGAACGGTGGTCCGGCACCTGCGGTTTGCGCTATACTCGCCGCCCTTTTTTGACTCACCTGCCAGGCGATTTCCCATGACCCACCAGGCCGCCGAAGTCGCGAAACGCCGCACTTTCGCCATTATTTCCCACCCCGATGCCGGTAAAACCACCATCACCGAGAAGCTCCTGCTGATGGGCAAGGCGATCGCAGTGGCCGGCACGGTGAAATCGCGCAAATCCGACCGCCATGCCACCTCTGACTGGATGGAAATGGAAAAACAACGGGGTATTTCCATTACCACGTCGGTCATGCAGTTCCCGTATCGCGACCACATGGTCAACCTGCTCGACACCCCGGGCCACGAAGACTTCTCCGAAGACACCTACCGCACCCTGACTGCGGTGGACTCGGCACTGATGGTCCTCGACGGCGGTAAAGGCGTCGAGCCACGTACCATTGCGCTGATGGACGTATGCCGGCTGCGCGACACGCCGATCGTCAGCTTCATCAACAAACTCGACCGCGACATCCGCGACCCGATCGAATTGCTGGATGAAATCGAAGCCGTCCTGAAGATCAAGGCCGCGCCGATCACCTGGCCAATCGGTTGCTATCGCGACTTCAAGGGCGTGTACCACCTGGCCGATGACTACATCATTGTCTACACCGCCGGCCATGGTCACGAACGTACCGATGTGAAAATCATCGAGAAGCTCGACTCCGATGAAGCCCGCGCCCACCTGGGTGACGAGTACGACCGCTTTGTCGACCAGTTGGAACTGGTGCAGGGCGCCTGCCATGAGTTCAACCAGCAGGAATTCCTCGACGGCCAACTGACCCCGGTGTTCTTCGGCACCGCCCTGGGCAACTTCGGCGTCGACCACGTGCTCGACGCCGTCGTGAACTGGGCACCGAAGCCGCTGGCCCGTGTCGCCAACGAGCGCACCGTGGAACCGGTGGAAGAGAAATTCACCGGCTTCGTGTTCAAGATCCAGGCGAACATGGACCCCAAGCACCGCGACCGTATTGCCTTCATGCGCATCTGCTCGGGCAAGTACGAAAAAGGCATGAAGATGCGCCACGTGCGCACCGGCAAGGACGTGCGCATCGGCGACGCCCTGACGTTCTTCTCCTCCGAGCGTGAACAGCTCGAAGAGGCCTACGCCGGCGACATCATCGGCCTGCACAACCACGGCACCATCCAGATCGGCGACACCTTCACCGAAGGCGAAGCGCTGGGCTTCACCGGTATCCCGCACTTCGCCCCGGAACTGTTCCGCCGCGTGCGCCTGCGTGACCCGCTGAAATCCAAGCAATTGCGCCAAGGCCTGCAGCAACTGGCGGAAGAGGGCGCCACCCAGGTGTTCTTCCCCGAGCGCAGCAACGACATCATCCTCGGCGCCGTGGGTGTGCTGCAGTTCGATGTGGTCGCCAGCCGCTTGAAAGAGGAATACAAGGTCGAATGCTCCTACGAGCCGATCACCGTGTACTCCGCGCGCTGGATCGATTGCAGCGATAAGAAGAAGTTGGAAGAGTTCTCCAACAAGGCTGTGGAAAACCTTGCAGTCGACGGCGGTGGTCACCTGACCTACCTGGCCCCGACGCGGGTCAACCTGGCGCTGATGGAAGAGCGCTGGCCGGATGTGAAATTCCGCGCGACCCGCGAGCACCACTAAGGTCTGAGCGCCGAAAACAAAATGTGGTAGGGGGCTTGCCCCTCCCCACATTTTTTTCTCCACCAGGCGTTAGATTGGCGAGAACCCGGCATCGGGTCTAGCGTTTATCCACCGACTGCAAAGGAGATCACCGTGCGAAATGCTCAACGCGCCATTCCCCTGGTGTTGCTGGCCGTCCTGGGGCTGACGTCCCTTCCGGCACTGGCGGGCGCAGGAGCGCCGCAGTGGAAAGACACCGGCCCGGTCACCAAGAAAAAGCAGAACGAGGTCAACTCCGGCAGTTGGCAACCCCAGGCCCAGCCTGCGCCCAAGGAAGATGCAGAAAACCCCTATAACGAAGGGGAAGACAGCGAAACCTATGACGACGGCGACAGTTAACCGTGGCCAAAAGAAAGCCCCTCCCACCAGGCTGATGCGCAACCTGACGGGAAGGGCTGTAGAACGCTGTATCACTGCTTACACATTTTTAATCTGATGTTCCGTAGCAGCTGCCGAGCCTTGGCGAGGCTGCGTTCGCGGTGTGTCTGACATACCGCTGACGCAGCCTCGCCAAGGCTCGGCAGCTGCTACGTGGCAGATGTTTTACTCAAGCAACGAACTGCTCCGCGTAGTGGCAAGCCACCTGACGGTTATCCAGCGCGCGCAACTGCGGTTCCTCGCTGCTGCAACGTGCCGTCGCATACGGGCAACGCTTGTGGAACGCGCAGCCAGGCGGCGGGTTCAGTGGATTGGGCAACTCGCCAACGATTTTGATCTTCGGTTTGTTCGGATCCGGATGAATGGTCGGGGTGGCCGAGAGGAGCGCCTGGGTGTACGGATGCAGGGGGCGGGCGTAGATGTCTTCCTTGGGGCCCACTTCCACCGGGCGACCGAGGTACATCACCATCACATCGTCGGCGACGTGCTGCACCACCGCCAGGTTGTGGGAGATGAACACGTAGGCGGTGTTGAATTCCTGCTGCAGGTCCATGAACAGGTTGAGCACCTGGGCCTGGATCGACACGTCCAGCGCCGAGGTGGGTTCATCCGCCACCAGCACTTTCGGTTGCAGCATCATCGCGCGGGCCAGGGCGATCCGCTGGCGCTGACCACCGGAGAACATGTGCGGGTAGCGCTGGTAATGCTCAGGGCGCAGGCCCACTTGCTTCATCATCGCCTGCACTTTCTCGCGGCGTTCGGCGGCGGACAGGTTGGTGTTGATCAGCAGCGGCTCGCCCAGTTGATCACCAACCTTCTGGCGTGGGTTCAACGAGGCATAGGGGCTCTGGAACACCATCTGCACGTCTTTGCGCAATTGCTTGCGCTGGGCCTTGTCGGCACCGGCGACTTCCTGGCCGGCGATTTTCAACGAGCCCGAGGATGGCTCTTCAATCAGCGTCAGCGCACGGGCCAGGGTGGATTTGCCGCAACCTGACTCGCCTACAACCGCGAGGGTCTTGCCGGCTTCCAGTTCAAACGACACACCATTAAGCGCGCGTACCAGCGCATGGCCCTTGAACAGGCCACGGGACACTTCGTAATGCCGGGTCAGGTCGCGGGCAGTAAGAACGACGGCCATTACGCCACCTCCTGGTTCAAGGGGTAGAAGCAGCGCGCAAGGCTGTTGCTTTTCGGATCAAGGCCGGGCCGCTGGGCACGGCAGCTTTCTTGCACATACGGGCAGCGTGGCGACAGCAGGCAACCCTGCGGGCGGTCATAGCGGCCGGGCACGATACCCGGCAGCGTGGCCAGGCGCGTGGCGCCGAGGCTGTGCTCGGGGATTGCCTTGAGCAGCGCTTCGCTGTACGGGTGCGCCGGGATATCGAACAACTGCGGCACCTGGCCGACTTCCACGGCTTGTCCGGCGTACATCACGCACACGCGCTGGGCGGTTTCAGCCACCACTGCCAGGTCGTGGGTGATCAGTACCAGGCCCATGTTCTGCTCTTTTTGCAGGGCCAGGAGCAGGTCCATGATCTGCGCTTGAATGGTGACGTCCAATGCCGTGGTCGGTTCGTCGGCGATCAGCAACTTCGGCTCGCCGGCAATCGCCATGGCGATTGCCACACGCTGGCTCATACCGCCGGACAACTGGTGCGGGTAGGCGTCCATACGGCTGGCGGCGCCTGGGATCTCGACTTTTTCCAACAGCTCGATGGCGCGCTTGCGGGCTTGCTTGCCGGACATTTTCAGGTGCAGGCGCAGCACTTCTTCGATCTGGAAACCCACGGTGTAGCTAGGGTTCAGCGCGGTCATCGGGTCCTGGAACACCATCGCCAGGTCTTTGCCGACGATCTGGCGGCGCTGGCGGTTGCTCAGCTTGAGCATGTCCTTGCCGTCGAAGTTCAGGGCGTCGGCGGTGACGATGCCAGGGTGCTCGATCAGCCCCATCAGCGCCATCATGGTCACGGATTTACCCGAGCCCGACTCGCCAACGATGGCCAGGACTTCGCCCTTGTCGACGGCAATATCGAGGCCATCGACCACCGGCACGGCGGTCTTGTCGCCGAAGCGGACGTTGAGATTCTTGATTTCTAACAGTGACATGGGAATCTCCTCAGGCGGCGTTCTTGAGTTTCGGGTCCAGCGCGTCGCGCAGGCCGTCACCCATCAAGTTGATTGCCAGCACGCTGAGCAAAATGGTCAGGCCAGGCAGGCTCACCACCCACCAGGCGCGTTCGATGTAGTCACGGGCCGAAGCCAGCATGGTGCCCCACTCGGGGGTTGGCGGTTGTACGCCAAGGCCAAGGAAGCCCAGGGCCGCGGCATCGAGGATCGCCGAAGAGAAACTCAGGGTCGCCTGCACGATCAGCGGTGCCATGCAGTTAGGCAGCACGGTGATGAACATCAGGCGGGGCAGGCCGGCACCGGCGAGGCGGGCGGCAGTCACGTAGTCACGGTTCAGCTCGCCCATCACCGCAGCGCGGGTCAGACGTACGTAGGAAGGCAGCGACACGATGGCGATGGCGATCACGGTGTTGATCAGGCCAGGGCCGAGGATCGCGACAATGGCAACCGCCAGCAGCAGCGAGGGCAGGGCCAGCATGATGTCCATCAGGCGCATGATGGTAGGGCCGAGCAGGCGCGGGAAGAAGCCGGCGAACAGGCCCAGCAGGATGCCCGGGATCAGCGACATCACTACCGACGACAAGCCGATCAGCAACGAGAGGCGCGAGCCCTGGATCAGACGCGAGAGCAGGTCGCGGCCCAGCTCATCGGTGCCGAGCAGGAACTGGATCTGCCCGCCTTCCAGCCACGACGGTGGGGTCAGCAGGAAATCGCGGTATTGCTCGCTGGGGTTATGCGGTGCCACCCAGGGGGCGAAGATCGCGCAGAACACGATCAGCAACATGAACAGCAGGCCGGCAACCGCGCCCTTGTTCTTGGAAAAGGCTTGCCAGAATTCTTTGTACGGCGACGGGTACAGCAGGCTTTGATCGACTGCTGACACTTGAGTAGGTGTGGTCATGGTCATGATCTCAGCGCTGGTGACGGATGCGTGGGTTGGCGAAGCCGTAGAGGATGTCCACCACGAAGTTCACCAGGATCACCAGACAGGCGATCAGCAGGATGCCGTTTTGCACCACCGGGTAGTCCCGCGCGCCAATAGCTTCGATCAGCCATTTGCCGATGCCGGGCCACGAGAAGATGGTTTCGGTCAGGACCGCACCGGCCAGCAGGGTGCCGACTTGCAGGCCGACCACGGTGAGTACCGGGATCAGCGCGTTACGCAGGCCGTGCACGAACACCACGCGCGCCGGCGACAGGCCCTTGGCCTTGGCGGTGCGGATGTAGTCTTCGCGCAGCACCTCGAGCATGGATGAACGGGTCATCCGCGCGATCACTGCCAACGGGATGGTGCCGAGCACGATGGCCGGCAGGATCAGGTGGTGCAGCGCATCCCAGAACGCGTCCGGCTCGTCAGCCAGCAGGGTGTCGATCAGCATGAAGCCGGTGCGCGGCTCGATGTCGTAGAGCAGGTCTATTCGCCCGGAAACCGGGGTCCAGCCCAGGCTCACCGAGAAGAACATGATCAGGATCAGGCCCCACCAGAAGATCGGCATCGAATAGCCCGCCAGGGAGATGCCCATCACCCCATGGTCGAACAGGGATCCTCGCTTGAGTGCCGCGATCACCCCGGCCAACAGGCCCAGGACGCCGGCGAACAGCAGGGCGGCCATGGACAGTTCCAGGGTCGCCGGGAAGAGGGCGGTGAACTCGGTCCACACGCTGGTGCGGGTACGCAGGGATTCGCCAAGGTCGCCGTGTGCGAGCTTGCCGACGTAGTCCAGGTATTGCGCGTACAGCGGCTTGTTAAGGCCAAGGCGTTCCATTGCCTGTGCGTGCATCTCGGGGTCGACGCGCCGCTCGCCCATCATGACTTCGACAGGGTCGCCAGGGATCATGCGTATCAACGCAAACGTGAGCAACGTGATGCCGAAAAACGTGGGGATCAATAACCCCAGTCGGCGGGCAATAAAACTAAACATCTTGTGGTGTACCTCAATCAGCCGGTTAGGCAGGTTCGGCACCGTCCTGGTGGGCGGTGCCGAGCGTTTCTCTTATTTACTTCACCTGGGTGGTGGCGAAGTTATTGTTCGTCAGAGGGCTTTGGGTATAACCCTCGACGTTCTTGCGCATGGCGGTGAACATTTTCGGGTACGCCATGGGAATCCACGGTTGGTCCTTGTCGAAAACCTCCAGGGCTTGTTGATAGAGTGCGGCCCGCTGCTGGGGTTCAGCGTCGGCGCGGGCCTTATCGATCAAGTCCTGAAACTCTTTGTTACACCAGCGGGCGTAGTTTTCGCCGTTTTTCGCTGCATCGCAACTCAGGTTCGGCGTAAGGAAGTTATCCGGATCGCCGTTGTCACCGGCCCAGCCGGCGGAAACCATGTCGTGCTCGCCGGCTTTGGCGCGCTTGAGCATCTCGCCCCATTCCATGACCTTGATGTTCACTTTCAGGCCGATCTGCGCCAGATCCGCCTGCATGCGCTGGGCGCCGAGCATCGGGTTGGGGTTGGTCGGGCCACCGCCGTTACGGGTAAACAGTGTGAACTCGGTGCCTTCCGGTACACCGGCTTCCTTGAGCAGGGCGCGGGCCTTGTCCAGGTCGCGTTCAGGGTTTTTCAGCTTATCGTTGAAGCCCAGCAGGGTCGGCGGATACGGCCCGGTGGCGTCCACGGCGTTGCCTTTGCCATACAGGGATTCGTTGTAGCCTTTCTTGTCGAACGCGATGTTGATCGCGTGACGCACCCGCGCGTCGCTCATGTACTTGTGGGTGGTGTTCAGGGCGGTGTATGCGGTGGTCATCGCCGCCAGTTCGGCGACCTTCAGGTTTGGGTCTTTCTTGATGCTGGGAAGGTCGTCGGGCTTGGGATACAGCGCGATCTGGCATTCGTTGGCCTTGAGCTTCTGCAGGCGCACGTTGTTGTCGACCGCAATGGCCAGGATCAACGGATCGGCCGGAGGCTTGCCACGGAAGTACTCCGGGTTGGCCTTGAAGCGCACCTGAGCGTCCTTCTGGTAGCGTGTGAAAATGAACGGGCCGGTGCCGATCGGCTTGCTGTTGAGCTCTTCGGTCTTGCCGGCGGCGAGTAGCTTGTCGGCGTACTCGGCGGAGTGGATGGCGGTGAACGGCATCGCGACATCGGCCAGGAACGGTGCCTCAGGGCGGGTCAGAGTGAAGACCACGGTATGGTCATCGGTCTTCTCCACGCTCTTGAGCAGTTCCTTGAAGCCCATGCTTTCAAAGTACGGGTAGCCCACGCTGGATTTGTTGTGCCACGGGTGTTTCGGGTCCAGTTGGCGCTGGAAGCTCCAGAGCACGTCGTCGGCATTCATGTTGCGCGTGGGTTTGAAGTAGTCGGTGGTGTGGAACTTGACGTCGTCGCGCAGATGAAAGGTATAGGTCAGGCCGTCGTCACTGATTTCCCAGGAAGTGGCGAGCGCTGGCACGATCTCGGTGGTGCCGGGCTTGAAGTCCACCAGGCGGTTGAACATGGTTTCCGCGGCGGCGTCGGCGGTGACGGCGGTGGTGTACAGGACCGGGTCAAAACCCTCCGGGCTGGCTTCGGTGCAGACCACCAGGGGTTTGGCCGATACGCCGATAGCCACGCTTAACAGCGCAGCGGCAACGGCAGCTTGTAGCGGGAGCATTTTCATTCAGAGCCCTCTGCAATCGATGGGACCAGACAAGCGTAGACGGCAGGCTCGTCCTGAGCCTGCCGTCTACCTGGTGCTAGTTAAAGAATGTTGAACGGGATGGTGGTGACCAGACGGAACTCTTTGATGTTGCCGTCAGCCTGTTGTGCGCTGGCGCGGTGAGTCACGTAGGTGCCACGGATGGTGGTGGCCTTGAGTGGGCCGCTCTGAATCGCGTAGGACGTGCCAACCCCGTATTCCTGGTGTTTCTCGCCGTCCATCAGGCGCAGGTCGCTACGCGAAGCGCCGGCTTCACCGTAGGCGGTACCGTTGTAGTGAGTACCGTCGATGCCCCAGCCGCGCGCCGAGTAGACGTTGAACTTCAGGCCCGGCACGCCGTATTCGGCCATGTTGATGCCGTAGGCGATCTGGAAGGACTTCTCGTTCGGGCTGTTGAAGTCGGAGGTCAGGGAGTTGGCCAGGTAGATGCCGTTGGTTTCGTGCAGGTAGTCGAAGTACTCGTCACCGTTAACTTCCTGGTACGAGAAGGTCAGGCTATGGGCCTGGTGGGTCAGCCCCAGGGACAACGAGTAAGTGTCGTTGTCGATGTTGCCCATCTTCTTGCTGCCGGTATCGGTGGTTTTGTAGTAGTTCAGGCCGGTGGTCAGTGCCAGGGTCTGTGCATCACCCAATTCGTGGGTGGCACCGAAGTAGTACTGGTTCCAGAAGTCTTCGACGTTAGCGGCGAATACGCTGGTTTTCAGGCTCTTGAACGGCTGGTAGTTGAAGCCCAGGGTTTTGACCTTGTCGGTTTCCTGGCCATTGCCGTACTCGGAACGGAATTTCGACAGGCTTTGTTCGGTACGCGGCGAAACGCGATCAAAGATGCCGCCCTGGAACGACAAGTTGCTGAACTCTTCGCTGTTGAAGCTCACACCCTCGAAGCTCGAAGGCAAGGCACGGTTGCCGATGGTATCGACGATTCCGCTGCTGAAGTTCTGGCGACCGGCGGTCAAGGTGGTGTTGGACACGCGGAACTTGACGTTCGCCAGGCCCAGTTTGCTCCACTGGCCTACTGCATCGCCGTCGGAGTCAGCCAGGGTACGGTTGGAACCGCCCTTGATATCACGCTTGCTGCGGTCCAGGACCACCGCGTTGTAAGCCGCGACTTCGGTCGCCACACCTACGGTGCCTTGGGTGAAGCCCGAGGAGTAGTTGAGGATGGTGCCTTGTACCCAGTTTGTGCGGTTCGCGTCGGTGCGCGTCTGATTGTGTTTCTCGTAGGAGAAACGCTGGCCACGGAATTTCTTCTCGGTGGAGTACCAGTTACGGGTTGTACCGCCCAGGCTTTGACCGTCGATGAAGCCTTTAGCCTCGCTTTGGGCGCTGGCGCCGGCCAGTGTGGTTGGAACGAAGTCCTGGCTTTGGGTTTCAGCGTAGGCGGTGGCCGTGATGCTGCTGATGGCCAAGGCCAGAAGCGCTGTGCTGCTCAGTTTCATGGGTTGAAGCTCCTTTGGTTCTCTTTTTAATGCCGGTCTTTTTTGGTGATCCGGCTATTGGGTGTGTAACTCGATCAAGCTGTTGCAAACGTTTGCTGTAGGAAAAATCCCAACAAAAGGCTGCGCGTTTGCGAGAGAGCCAACTTCGCTCCCTGCAATCCGGTTATTTTCTTATGGGGTAATGCTGACGCCCGAGAACACGTTGCGGCCGAAGGGGCTTACTTTGAAGCCTTCGACTTTGGCGCTTAACGGCTGGTTGACCGTCGAGTGGGCGACGGGTGTGATCGGCACCTGCTGCTTGAGCAGTTGCTGCGCCTGTTTGTACAGAACAGTCCTTTGTTCGCGGTCGGTCACGACCTTGGCTTGCTTGATCAGCTTGTCGTACGCCGGGTCACACCACATGGAGTAGTTGTTCCCGCCGATGGCGTCGCAGCTGTAGAGGGTGCCCAGCCAGTTGTCCGGGTCACCGTTGTCGCCGGTCCAGCCGATCAGGCTGACATCGTGCTCACCGTTCTTGGTGCGCTTGATGTATTCGCCCCACTCGTAGCTGACGATCTTGACCTTGAGGCCGATCCTGGCCCAGTCGCTTTGCAGCATCTCGGCCATCAGCTTGGCGTTGGGGTTGTACGGCCGTTGCACCGGCATCGCCCACAGGGTGATCTCGGTACCTTCCTTCACGCCGGCGGCCTTGAGCAGTTCCTTGGCTTTTTCCGGGTTGTAGGCGGCGTCCTTGATGCTGTCGTCGTAGGACCATTGGGTCGGCGGCATGGCATTGACTGCCAACTGCCCCGCGCCCTGGTACACGGCGTTCAAGATGCTCTGCTTGTTCACCGCCATGTCCAGCGCCTGGCGCACTTCGAGCTGGTCGAACGGCTTGTGGCGCACGTTGTAGGCGATGTAGCCCAAGTTGAAGCCCGGCTTGGTCAGCAATTGCAGGTTCGGGTCGGCCTTGAGCGCGTCGACGTCGGCCGGGCGCGGGTGCAGGGTGACCTGGCATTCGCCGGCCTTGAGTTTTTGCACGCGTACCGAGGCGTCGGTGTTGATGGCAAAAATCAGTTGGTCCAGCTTGACCTTGCTCGGGTCCCAGTACTGTTTGTTGCCCACATAGCGGATCTGCGAGTCTTTCTGATAGCGCTGGAAGACAAAGGGACCAGTGCCGATCGGCTTCTGGTTGATATCGCTGGGCTTGCCTTCCTTGAGCAACTGCTCGGCGTATTCGGCCGACAGGATGGCGGCAAAGCTCATCGCGATGTTCTGCACGAACGCAGCGTCGACCGAGTTCAGCGTCATCACCACGGTATGAGGGTCGGTTTTCTCGACCTTGGCGATGTTCTTGTTCAGGCTCATCCCGTTGAAATACGGAAACTCGGTGGGGTAGGCCTTGCGAAACGGGTGGTCGGGGTCAAGCATGCGATTGAAGGTGAACAGCACGTCGTCGGCGTTGAAATCCCGCGTCGGCTTGAATTCCTTGTTGCTGTGGAATTTCACCCCTTCACGCAGGTGAAAGGTGTAGGTCAGGCCGTCTTCGGAAATATCCCACTTGGTCGCCAGTCCAGGTACGACGTTGGTCGCTCCCTTTTCAAACTCAACCAGGCGGTTGTACAGCGGCTCGGCCACATCGTTATCGGTGGCGGTGGTGTACTGCGCGGTGTCGAACCCTGCCGGGCTGCCTTCAGAGCAGAACACCAGGCTCTTCTTGTCGGCCGCCTGGCCCATCGTGGCTACAGCCAGCAGGCTGGTGCCAAAAATTGCGGATAGAACGGTGGTATGGCGCATGACGATCCCGATCCTTGTTTGTAGTTGTCATCAGCAAGCAATCACCCTGGCGTAGTGCCAGGGGGACATTACTGATCCCACACACAGCAAGTGCCTTTCCCAGGTTGGAGCCTCTGCTGTCCTACGACGGTATGGGTCGCGGACTGCGCAGTAAATGCGCCAAATTGGACTGACCTTGTAGGCAAAAGAGCTACTTGTCGCAGTTCGCAGCTGTAGGAAGCGGCGATTACGAACGTGGTCTATTTCCTACGGTCGAGGCGGATGCAATAACGGCGACGTTATGAAACGTCGCCGTCATTGGTCCTTACTTGCCGCTTACGCTCACGCCATAGAAGGAGTTCAGGCCAAACGGGCTGATCTTGAAGTCCTGTACGGTGTTGCGCATGGGTTGATACACCGTCGAGTGCGCGATAGGTGTCATCGGGACTGCATCTTTGAGGATATGTTGCGCCTGCTTATACAGCTCGGTGCGTTTGGCGACGTCCGACGTAGCCTTGGCTTCTTTCACGACGCCGTCGAATTTCTTGTCGCACCACTTGGAGAAGTTGTTACCGGCCAGGGAGTCGCAGCCGAACAGCACGTTCAGCCAGTTGTCCGGGTCACCATTGTCGCCGCTCCAGCCAATGATCATGGCCTGGTTCTCGCCGCCTTTGGAGCGCTTGATGTACTCGCCCCACTCGTAGCTGGTGATCTTGACCTTCAGGCCGATCTTGGACCAGTCGTTTTGCAGCATTTCGGCCATCAGCTTGGCGTTCGGGTTGTACGGACGCTGAACCGGCATCGCCCACAGAACGATCTCGGTACCTTCCTTGATACCCGCTTCCTTGAGCAGCGCCTTGGCTTTCTCGGGATCGTACTTGGCGTCCTTGATGGTGGTGTCGTAGGACCATTGGGTTGGCGGCATGGCGTTGACCGCCAGTTGGCCTGCGCCCTGGTAGACGGAGTCGATGATCTGCTGCTTGTTCACCGACATGTCCAGCGCCTGGCGCACGCGCAGGTCAGCCAGCGGGTTGGGCTGGTCGCTGCCCTTGACCTTGTCCATGACGTTGTAGGCGACATAGCCCAGGTTGAAACCGGCCTGGTGCGGCAGTTTCAGGTCCTTGTCTTCACCCAGCGCCTTGAGGTCGGCCGGACGTGGGAACAGGGTGATCTGGCACTCGTTTTTCTTCAGCTTCTGGATACGCACCGACGGATCGGTGGTGATGGCGAAGATCAGGTTATCGATCTTCACGTCCTCAGGTTTCCAGTAGTCCTTGTTGCCGGTGTAGCGAATGTTCGAGTCTTTCTGGTAGCTCTTGAATACGAACGGGCCAGTACCGACCGGCTTCTGGTTGATGTCCTGGGGCGTGCCGTTTTTCAACAGCTGGGCGGCGTATTCGGCCGACTGGATGGAAGCGAAGCTCATGGCCAGGTTCTGGATGAAGGCGGCGTCCACGGTGCCAAGGGTGAACTTGACGGTGTGGGCATCGACCTTCTCGATGTTCTTGATGTTGGTGTCCATCCCCATGTCCGTGAAGTACGGGAACTCGGTGGGGTAGGCCTTACGGAATGGATCGTCTTTGTTGATCATCCGGTTGAAGGTGAACAGGACGTCGTCAGCCGAGAATTCACGAGTCGGCTTGAAGTACGGGGTGGTATGGAACTTGACGCCTTCGCGCAGGTGGAAGGTGTAGGTCAGGCCATCCGGGGACACGTCCCAGCTGGTGGCCAGGCCAGGAACAACGGCGGTGCCGCCGCGTTCGAATTGGCTCAGACGGTTGAACATGGTTTCGGCCGAAGCATCGAAGTCTGTTCCGGTGGTGTACTGGCCTGGGTCGAAACCGGCCGGGCTCCCTTCGGAGCAGAACACCAGGTTAGTCGCCGCTTGGGCGAATGGGGCCGCGGCCATAAGGCCGGCGCTCACTAATAACGGAAGGACTGCGTGTTTAAGCATGTTGGCCTCATGATTTGTTGTCATTTTTGGTGGTGAGGGCGACCTCGTGAGTCGGCCTGCGGATACTTATGCAGGCGCCATACCCATTGCAAGATGCTGAACCGTCGCAAGGCGGAAAGAGTGGTACGAACGTACAGGAATGTCGCAATTATGAAAGTTTTGACATATTTGAGCTTATTTATAGGTTTTTTTCGGTGCAGGAGGTGCACCAGGAAGGGTCAACCGAGGCGTCTGGCGCACTCGGTTGGGGCATTGCTGTTACTTATCTAGACTCACGCCGTAGAACGGTGTCAGCCCAAAGGGGCTGATCTTGAAGTCCTTCACTTCCTTGCGCAGGGGTTGGAAAACCGTCGAGTTCGCAATGGGCGTTATAGGTACTTGTTCCTTAAGAATTTTTTGTGCCTGTTGATACCACTTGATGCGTTGTTCGCGGTCACTGCTGACCTTGGCCTGCTGCACCAGTTTGTCGTAGGCCGGGTTACACCATTTGGCGTAGTTGCTGCCCTTGACCGCGGCACAACTGTAGAGCACGCCGAGCCAGTTATCCGGGTCGCCGTTGTCGCCGGTCCAGCCATAAATCATCGCATCGTGCTCGCCATTTTTGGCGCGCTTGATGTACTCGCCCCATTCATAGCTGACGATATTGGCCTTGATGCCGACTTTCTCCCAATCCTGCTGGATCATTTGGGCCGACATGCGCGCGTTCGGGTTGGAAGCGCGCTGGACGGTCATTGCCCACAGGTTGATGGTAGTGCCCGGTGCAACCCCTGCTTCTTTTAGTAGCGCGCGGGCCTTGGTCGGATCGTGCGGGGCATCCTTGATGGTCGGGTCATAAGACCACTGCGCGGGTGGCAGTGCATTCTGCGCCAATTGTCCGGCGCCCTGGTAAACCGCCTTGATGATCGCCGGCTTGTCGATGGCCATGTCCAGGGCCTGGCGCACCTTGAGTTGGTCCAGCGGTGGGTGGGTCACGTTATAAGCCAGGAAGCCCAGGTTAAAACCGGCTTGCTGCAGCACGCGCAGGTTGGGGTCCTGCTTCATCACCTCGATGTCCGACGGGCGCGGGTAGCCGCTGACCTGGCATTCGCCGGCCTTGAGTTTTTGCAGGCGCGACGCAGCGTCCGGGGTGATGGCGAACACCAGGTTGTCGAGTTTCACATCCTCGGGCTTCCAGTACTGTTTATTGGCCACGTAGCGAATCTGCGAGTCCTTCTGGTAGCGCTTGAACACAAACGGCCCGGTGCCCACCGGCTTCTGGTTGATGTCTTCGGCCTTGCCTTCTTTCATTAGCTGGGCGGCATACTCGGCCGATTGCACGGAGGCGAAACTCATGGCCAGGTTCTGCACGAACGAGGCATCGACGTTGTTCAGGTTGAAACGCACGGTGTGCCCGTCGAGTTTGTCGACGCTCTTGATCGTGGTGTTCAGGCCCATGTCGGTGAAGTACGGCGATTCGGAAGGGTAGGCCTTGCGGAACGGGCTCTCGGCATCCAGCAGGCGATTGAAGGTAAACAGCACGTCATCCGCATTGAAGTCGCGGGTCGGCGTGAAGAAATCGGTGGTGTGGAACTTGACCCCGTCGCGCAGGTGGAAGGTGTAGGTCAGACCATCCTTGGACACCTCCCAGCTTGTGGCCAGGCCCGGTTCGACTTCAGTGCCGCCACGCTTGAATTGGGTCAGGCGGTTGAACACGGTTTCGGCGGACGCATCGAAGTCGGTGCCGCTGGTGTACTGGCTGGGGTCGAAGCCGGCGGGGCTGGCTTCGGAGCAGTAGACCAGGGTACTGGCCGCGTGGGCCGTCGGCATGAAGGCCAGCAGGCCGGCGGCGAGAAGCAGTGGTTTGAAGGCGATTCTTTCCATGGAGACCTCTGAAGTGGCAGTGAGGTAACGCTGCCCGAACGAAAACGGCGGTAACCGAGGTTACCGCCGTTCTGGTTTTTGAGGTAGCCGCAGGGCTAGTTCTGGTCGGTGATAATCGACGTCCTCAGGGTGAATGGCGCGCTTTTATCGATGGCGTATGGATTTGCCGCTTCTTCCAGGTCGTTGCTTTCTCGAATGTGGAACGTTCGCCCCGTGGCGGCGGCGGTATTGGGAATGGGGGCAGCATCTTTGTCCAGATCGAGCAATGTCATTTGGGCTCCGACGGTGACCTGCGCCTCTTTAGTTGTCGGGTCATAGGTGACGATGTAATGGGTGTCCTTGCCTTTGAAACCGACGTGTTCTTGGAGTTGATTCATTTTCAGCTCCACCGATGCTGGGGCGACACTGCCCTGATGAGCGACTTCGGATATGCGCGAGCGCATGTTCGCGTCGGGGATTGCCTCCTCGAACTGCTGCAAGCGCCTACGCAGTGTTTCGCCATCGGCAGTTCCCGTGGCATCCAGTTCAAAAGTGGTGTGCCCTTCGGGCTGCTTTATCCGAACGGTATAACGGTCACGGTTCAGGTCTTTTATAAAGTTTGGCGAATAGTCAGTTGAGCCATATTCGTTGGGTTGCGCCCTTTCGTCGGGGAAAACTTCGAAGTTGTTTTCCTCGACGGTCCAGGACACCGTGAGTTTTCTTTTGAGGACTCCCGCCTCTTCAAGGTTGTTCACCGATTGCTGGTAGGCAGTGTTGCTGTTGTATTTAAAGATCTCATCAAACTTATCGGCACCACTGGTCTTGGGGTCGCCCAGGATTTCGAAGCCGTCTGAAAGTTTTGGCTCTACTTTGAGGTCGTTGCTGGGGTTCGGCGAAGGCGCGCGCTGCCACGGCCACTTGGCTCCGCCATCGGTTTTCATGCGGACCCAGTCGCCCTCGCCGTTAGCGTGCACCGTCATTACCGGCTTACCCGTACCGGGGTCAATGATCTGTACATAGTCATTGCTCAGTTTGAAGTCGCCTTTTATCTCAAACACCTGGCGAATACCTGTCTCGTCGGTATAGCGAATAAACCATTGGTCCAGGCCGGTTGTTGCATCCTTGACCTGGTAAATGCCCTTCGCGTTGCGTACGGCCCTTTCAATGAGCTGCTCACCGTTCGGTACACCATATTGGGTAATGTTGCCCGCTTGGCTGGGCTGCAGGCGGTTACTGCCAGGCAGGGCTCGTGGGCGTTCAATCCACGGGGACTCGTCTGGGGTGGGCGTGAGCGGTTTTTCTCCAGGGGGAATGAAGGGGTCTTCAGCCGAGCCACTGGCGCCCACCGAGAACAGCGTATTCAGCAAGCCATCGAATGCCTTCGATGCACCGTCATTGCGTTCGGCCAGGGTATCGCCGGAGGCTTGTTTTTCCGCCCCAAGCGCCAATT
Source organism: Pseudomonas sp. AM8 (assembly GCF_036346475.1). Classification (NCBI taxonomy): domain Bacteria; kingdom Pseudomonadati; phylum Pseudomonadota; class Gammaproteobacteria; order Pseudomonadales; family Pseudomonadaceae; genus Pseudomonas; species Pseudomonas sp. AM8. Next base: position 977,088 of record NZ_JAOTNX010000001.1, on the reverse strand, counting down.
CGGTCAACCCGGTAGCCACAGCGGCGACGGCCACCGGGGCGGCAATAGGCGCCAGCTTTGCCAGCAGGCCCGCCGCCACGGTGATGTCGTTAAGCCAAGTGCCCCGCGTCACCTCGCTGTTGGACTTGATCATTACGTCGGCATCACTGGTCATGCGCTCTTTACTGGCGGACGTCATCGCAGAGAAGACGTCACCCTTGAGGTGTGAGCCGTCACCATTGAACGTCGGGTCTGTCAGTTTTCCATTGGCGAGTTTTTCGAAAGTGCTGTCCAGACCTTCGGTTTTGCTGCCCACGTTGGTAAACCACAATACGGGCATGAACACTTTCGCCAGTTTTTCAATAGTGCCGGGCTCGTGGTCCTGGCGGGCGATCAGTGGGAAATGAGTCATCAAGGATTCGCGCTTTTTCGGGTCCTTGGTTTGGTCGATCACCCATTGATCCAGTTTTTCCAGGGAATCGAACCGCAGAAATGCGGGTTCCGAGCCAGGGATGTAGAGGACCTGGCGGCCACCGTCGGCAGCGCTGAAGCGCACAATATCGTTGGACAAGAAGCCTTTGATATTGAAGGCGTGGGCCTGGACTGCACCTTTTACAGGGGCCTCGGCCTTGAGCTGTTCGACGTTGATCGGTGCATTTTCGTCGAGCGGAAGATTGGACGCCGCGCCCATGACCAAGCGGTAGTCCTCCCGCGTGAACCGATACTCGGGCGCTTGCAGCGCTTGCTCGGCCGGCGGCCTGGCGGCGGCTGTCTTCAGTTGTTTTCGGGCCTGGTAGGCAAACTCGCCTTTGATCGCCGTCTGGTAGTCATTGCTGTGGGTGTTCCAGAAGTCGTCGATTTTTTGTGTCATGACCGATTGGAAGTCGGTTTTCCAGCTCGTATGCATAAGCACCGAAGGGGCCAGCGGGAATTGGTTATGCGCACCGTACCCCCCGGTTTCACTTTTACCGGGGCCGTCTATATATAAACCGGCTTGCGAGTCCAGATTGCCGGGGACCCAGTCGTTTTCAGAGAAGTTTTTCAGCAGTGCATCCGGCAGGCGCAGAGAGGCGGTCGGCTCCTCGCCCTTATGCTCCCAGCCGGTAGCTGTTGAAGCGCTTTGCGAGCCATTGAAACGGTTCAAGTAAAGTGTATCGGCATCCACATGTTTGCCCGTCAGGTTGAAAATGACGGACTCCGCCCATTGTTTTGCTTGTGCACGTACGTTTGGCAGTGTCTCGGCAACCTCCACTGCCAGATGCTTGTAGGCCAATGCCTGAGGTGCATGGGTGTAGAACGTTTCGGCACTGAGCTTGAGTTGTTCAAGGGCTTGCGCCGAGCGCTGGTTGGCGGGGCGTACGGGATCATCCGGCGGGATGGGGTCGAAGGCTTTGTTGTGTTCCAGTCGCCTGATTTGTGTCCGCGCCTCGGCCAGTGATGTGGGAAGGCGCTCACCCTGGAAGTTGGCTACCAGCCCTGCGCGTACTTGAATGTAGTCTTCGCCAAAGCGTACCTGCAACTTCTCAACAGTTCCCGGCGCAATGATTTTGGCCGCCTCAAGAAGCGGGCGGCTGACTTGGCCCCAACCGGAGTTGTCCGTGAGGGAGAACGTTTTCATGTTTCCGTCCGCCATGGCAGTCAGAGTGCCTGTGCGGGGGTTGACGGTTAAAAGCGTGTTCTGGTCGATCTTCTGGTCGCGCATCCAACCTTGAACCACTGGGTGCTGCAACTGCGCCCGATAGACTTCGAGCCACTGGCCCAAATTGCTCTCGGGGGGGACTTTTATAAGCCCGGGATTGTTGCCCAGTACTTTGCTTTGCACCGCTGCCAGGTATTCGTTAAGCAGCGCTGTTTCGTGAGGGGAGGTGGACGGGCCAGGCGTATCTTGTGACGCCCGCGTGACGGCTGATTCGCTGTTGTTTATCGGCCCGCTTGAAACAGGGTCGATGTATTGCCGAATAGGGGAGGTGGTTTTGCTTGAAGGTGCGTACATGGTTTCAGTTCTCGTGAAGTGAATAAGTACTGCCACAGCACTCCCTGTTAGCGTGGGCACTCTTTGCGTAACGAAAACCGGGTGCTTGATTCCGCCGAATATGCCGCTGGATATGACGAGGTCGTGTGGAACAAGCGCAAAAAAAGGCGCAAACCGTGAGGGCTGCGCCTTTGTTTTGTCGAAACCGGGGTTATTGCAACACTTCGATCACCCCATCGGCACTCATGCTCACCTGGCTGGTACCGGCTTCTACTTCTGGTGCCGGCGCCGAATCCATCATGGCGGCTTTCATCATCATCCCTCCACGTGCATAGGGCTGTGGATAACCATTGGTGTTGAAGTTCAGGTTGACGATCTTGTAGCCCTTGCCGCCCAGCGCATCGGTGGCCAGTTGCGCGCGTGCTTTAAACGCGGCGACCGCGTCCTTGAGCAGGGCGTCTTCGCTGGCCTTGCGCGTGGTGTCGGCGATGGCGAAGTCCATGTTTTCCATTTTCAGGGTATTGAGCAACTCGCCGGTGAGTTTGGACAGCGCCGGGAAGTCCGCGCTTTCCAGGCGCAGTTCGGCGCGCTCGCGCCAGCCGGTGATCTTCTGGTTCTTGTTGTCGTAGATCGGGTAGCTGTTACGGCTGCCCTGGCGCAAGGTCACGCCTTGGACTTCGCGCGCCTGGCCCAGGGCCTTGTTCATGGTGGTGGTGATTTCGGCGGCGAGCTTGGCCGGGTCGGCGTTCTGGGACTCGGTGTAGAGGGTGACGATCATCTTGTCGCGGGCCACTTCCTGGCTGACCTCGGCGCGCAGGGAAATCTGGTTGTAATTCAGTGCATCGGCGGCCAGTGCCGGAAGGCTGGCCAGGGCGCTGGCGCTGAGGGTGAGAACAACTGCACTGCGAGTGAAACGAGACATGGAAGCTCCTTAGGGTGTTCGTATCGGTATGACTGTAGACGGTGGTGTCGGGTTCTTCGGGTTTACGAATTAGAAAAAAAGTTTCAAGCGGCAAGCTGCAAGTTAACGGCGAAGAGGTTTCTTGCAGCTTTTGACTTGGGGCTTGCTGCTGCGGCGCCCATGCGTCAAAGAGCCACACACCCAATGCCCGAGGCGCCGCTTCGTTTATACTCCTGCCGATCCGCCTGCAGCGCTCATCGGGAGAGCTCATGCTCGCCGCCGTAAAACTGACTTCCGCCACCCGCCAGAACCTATGGCGCCTGACGTTCATTCGTACCCTGGTACTGGCCGCGCAGGCCGGTTCGGTCGGGCTCGCCTATTGGTTCGACCTGCTGCCGCTGCCGTGGCTGCAATTGGGCGTGACCCTGGGTTTCTCCATCGTGCTGTGTGTGTTTACCGCCATTCGGTTGCGCACCACCTGGCCGGTGACCGAGCTGGAATACGCCCTGCAATTGGCCTGCGACCTGTTTATCCACAGTGTGTTGCTGTATTTCTCCGGCGGTTCCACCAACCCGTTCGTTTCTTATTACCTGGTGCCATTGACCATCGCAGCAGTGACCTTGCCGTGGCGTTATTCGGTGGTGCTGTCGGGTATCGCCCTGACCCTGTACACCCTGCTGCTGGCGCGGTTCTATCCGTTGCAAACGTTCCCCATCGCCCGAGAAAACCTGCAGATCTACGGGATGTGGCTGAGCTTTGCCCTGTCTGCCGCCGTGATCACTTTTTTTGCTGCGCGCATGGCCGAAGAGCTGCGCCGCCAGGAAGAACTGCGCGCCATTCGCCGCGAAGAAGGCCTGCGTGACCAGCAACTGCTCGCCGTCGCCACCCAGGCTGCTGGCGCGGCTCACGAATTGGGCACGCCGCTGGCGACCATGAGCGTGCTGCTCAACGAAATGACCCAGGACCATCACGACCCGGCGCTGCAAGAGGATCTCGGCGTGCTGCGCGAACAGGTCAAGCAATGCAAGCAAACCTTGCAGCAACTGGTACGCGCGGCTGAAGCCAATCGCCGCCTGGCGGTCGAGATGCAGGACGTGACCCAGTGGCTCGACGAAGCCCTGAACCGCTGGCACCTGATGCGCCCCGAAGCCAGCTACCGTTTCCATCTGCTGGGGCAGGGGACCGTGCCGCGCCTGGCGCCACCGCCGGACCTGACTCAAGCTTTGCTCAACCTGCTGAACAACGCCGCCGACGCCTGCCCCGAAGGCCTGGAAGTCCGGCTGGATTGGGATGTGGATGACCTGACGATCAGCATTCGCGACCATGGTGCAGGCGTGCCGCTGGCCATCGCCGAGCAGATCGGCAAACCTTTCTTTACCACCAAGGGCAAAGGCTTCGGCCTCGGCCTGTTTTTGAGCAAGGCCAGCGTGACCCGCGCGGGCGGCTCAGTGAAGCTCTATAGTCATGAGGAAGGCGGTACGCTCACCGAGCTGCGCCTGCCCCGTGTCGCACGAGGAGATATCGATGAGTGACGAGATCCAAGTCGAAGGCGAAGAACTGCCGCACCTGTTGCTGGTAGATGATGACGCCACGTTTACCCGCGTGATGGCGCGCGCCATGAGCCGTCGCGGTTTTCGCGTGAGCACTGCCGGCTCCGCCGAAGAAGGCCTGGCCATCGCCCAGGCCGACTTGCCGGACTACGCCGCGCTCGACCTGAAAATGGATGGCGACTCCGGCCTGGTGCTGTTGCCCAAGCTGCTGGAACTCGACCCGGAAATGCGTGTGGTGATCCTCACCGGTTACTCCAGCATCGCCACGGCCGTCGAGGCCATCAAGCGCGGCGCCTGCAACTACTTGTGCAAGCCGGCGGATGCCGATGATGTGTTGGCCGCATTGCTGTCCGAGCACGCCGACCTCGACACCCTGGTGCCGGAAAACCCGATGTCGGTGGACCGCCTGCAGTGGGAACACATCCAGCGCGTCCTCACCGAACACGAAGGCAATATCTCCGCCACTGCCCGCGCCCTGGGCATGCACCGGCGCACCCTGCAACGCAAACTGCAGAAGCGTCCGGTACGCCGCTGAACCTAAGCTGAACAGCCTGCTTCAGGCCGCACGGAACCCTGAACCGATCACCTATGATCGGTTCAAACGCCTGCCTTCCTCCCTACGAGCCTGAACGATGAATCAGAACGCTGAGTACTCTGCGGTCAATGACGCTGTGCGTGGGCAATTTTTTCGCCGAACCTGGGCGATGATCACGCCTTATTGGCGAAGTGAAGAGAAGGGCAAGGCCTGGTTGTTGCTCGCCGTGGTGATTGGCCTGTCGCTGTTCAGCGTGGCCATTTCCGTGTGGCTCAACCACTGGTACAAGGACTTCTACAACGCCCTGGAAAACAAGGACACCGCCGCCTTCTGGCAACAGATCGTTTACTTCTGCGGTATCGCCACGGTGGCGATTCTCGGCGCGGTCTACCGTCTCTACCTCACTCAGATGCTGACCATTCGCTGGCGTGCATGGCTCACCGAAAAGTATTTTGCCCGCTGGCTTGGCAACAAGAACTACTACCAGCTGGAGCAGGGCGGCTACACCGATAACCCGGACCAGCGGATTTCCGAAGACCTCAACAGCTTTACCCTCAACACCCTGAGTCTTGGCCTTGGGCTGCTGCGCAATGTGGTCAGCCTGGTGTCGTTCTCCATCATCCTGTGGGGCGTGTCGGGCAGTATTGAAGTGTTCGGTATCACCATCCCCGGCTACATGTTCTGGTGTGCATTGGTCTATGCCGGTGTCGGCAGTTGGCTGACCCATCTGATCGGTCGTCGTTTGATCGGCTTGAGCAACCAGCAGCAACGCTTCGAAGCGGACTTGCGTTTCTCCATGGTGCGGGTGCGGGAGAATGCCGAGAGTATCGCCCTGTACAACGGCGAACCTAATGAGCATCAGCGGTTGAGCGCGCGGTTCGGAAAGGTCTGGCATAACTACTGGGACATCATGAGGGTGTCCAAGCGCCTGACGTTCTTCACTGCCGGCTATGAACAGATTGCGATCGTCTTTGCGTTTATCGTGGCTGCCCCGCGCTACTTTTCCGGCAAGATCGAACTGGGCGAACTGATGCAAATCAACTCGGCGTTCGGCAACGTGCAGGGCAACTTCAGCTGGTTTATCAGCGCGTACGCCGACCTGGCCGGCTGGCGCGCGACCAGCGATCGTCTACTGAGTTTTCAGCAGGCCATGCGTGAAAACGAGCAACGCCCAGCTGCCATCGACGTCAGCGCAGAGGGCGAGCGTCTTGTGGTGCAAGGGCTGGGCTTGAACCTGGTGGATGGTCGCCACCTGCTGACCGACGCCAACATGATCGTTGAGCCGGGCCAGCGCGTCATGCTCAGCGGCCGTTCCGGCAGCGGCAAAAGTACCTTGCTGCGCGCCATGGGACATCTCTGGCCGGCTGGTCACGGCAGCATTCGCCTGCCGGCCAGGCGTTACCTGTTCCTGCCGCAGAAGCCCTATCTGCCGATCGGCACACTCAAGGCGGTGTTGAGTTATCCACAGGACGACAGCGTCTATTCGGCAGAACGTTATGCACAGGTCCTGGAAACCTGTCGCCTGCCGCACCTGGTGGGTCGCCTGGATGAAGCCAACCATTGGCAACGCATGCTCTCGCCCGGCGAGCAACAGCGCCTGGCCTTTGCCCGAGCCTTGTTGTTCGCGCCGCAATGGCTCTATATGGACGAAGCGACATCGGCCATGGATGAAGAGGATGAGGCGACGTTGTATCAGGCGTTGATTGATGAATTGCCTGGGTTGAGCATTGTCAGCGTCGGCCATCGCAGCAGCCTCAAGCGCTTCCATGGGCGGCATGTGCGGATCGAGGGTGGGTGGCTTCAAGAGCAACCTGTGGCCTGAGGCCGGACATTGGTCAATGTGGGAGAGGGCAAGCCCCCCTCCCGCAAGAGCGAGGCCAACAAAAAGCCCGGTTGATCAGCGATCAACCGGGCTTTTCTATTGCTTGAAAATAACTTACTTCTTCAAGCCGTAATGCTCATCCAGCATGCCTGGGGCGTTTGGCGTTTTTGGCGCGTAGTCCCGTGGCGGCTCCTGGTTTTCCCGGGGGGGAGTGAGGCGTTCCCGTGGAGTTTGCGGTGCATCGGAATGCAGCGCGGCCAGCAGGCGCTGGCGGGTGATGTCGTCGAGGGCCAGGCGGTTTGCGCCATCGGCGAGGTGATCCTGTACTTCCTGGTAGCTCTGGGTGAGTTTCTTGACCAGGGTCGCGGTGCTGTTGAAGTGGGTAACAACCTCGTTCTGATAACTGTCAAAACGTTCCTGAATGTCATCCAACTGACGCTGCGTGCGGTTAGGCGCGGCATTCGGCAGCAGGCGGGCAACCAGGAATCCAATGGCGACACCGGCAACCAAGGCGAGAGTCGGCAACAACCAAACTAAGAGCGAGTGTTCCACGAGTCCTTCCTCTATAAACGGCTTTGCTTTACGTTAACGGCTCAAACCTGCGCTGTATACCGCGATTAAGCTCGCAATGATGCCATGCACAGACTTTTAGCTAGACGAGTCGACCCTTTGAGAGGTCACGGAGTTCATTCCTTGCTCATGCGTGAAACCCCCGTTTTGATCGATGGCCCGGTAGGCCAATTGGAAGCCCTGTACCTGGATCACCCCGAGCCACGTGGCCTGGCGCTGATCTGCCACCCTAATCCGGTGCAGGGCGGGACCATGCTCAATAAAGTCGTTTCGACCCTGCAACGCACGGCTCGCGATGCCGGGTTGATTACTTTGCGTTTCAATTACCGTGGCGTCGGCGCGAGTGCCGGCACCCACGACATGAGCACCGGTGAAGTGGACGATGCCGAAGCGGCTGCCACCTGGCTGCGTGAAAAGCACCCCGACCTGCCGATCACCCTGCTCGGTTTTTCCTTTGGCGGCTACGTGGCGGCCAGCCTCGGCGGCCGCCTGGAAGCCAAAGGCGAAAAGCTCGCGCACCTGTTCATGGTCGCCGCGGCGGTGATGCGCCTGCGCGATACCGATGTGCTGCCCCACAGCTGCCCGTTGACCCTGATCCAGCCGGAAACCGACGAAGTGGTCGACCCGCAAACCGTCTACGACTGGTCCGCCGCCTTGAAACGCCCCCATGAGCTGCTGAAAGTGGCAGAATGCGGGCACTTTTTTCATGGCAAGCTCACCGATCTCAAGGATCTGGTGCTGCCGCGCCTCTCGAATTGATAGCAGTCTGATAAGCGATTACCCATGACGACTCGTACCCGTATCCTCACCGGCATCACCACCACCGGCACGCCGCACCTGGGCAACTACGCTGGTGCGATCCGCCCGGCGATCCTGGCCAGCCAGGATGCCAATGCCGACTCCTTCTACTTCCTGGCCGACTACCACGCCCTGATCAAATGCGATGACCCGCAGCGCATCCAGCGCTCGCGTATGGAAATCGCCGCGACCTGGCTGGCCGGTGGCCTGGATGTGAACCGGGTGACCTTCTATCGTCAGTCCGACATCCCGGAAATCCCCGAGCTGACCTGGCTGCTGACCTGCGTCGCCGCCAAGGGGCTGCTCAACCGCGCCCATGCCTACAAGGCCTCGGTGGACAAGAACGTGGAGACCGGCGAAGACCCGGATGCGGGCATCACCATGGGCCTGTACAGCTACCCGGTGCTGATGGCGGCGGACATCCTGATGTTCAACGCGCACAAAGTGCCGGTGGGCCGCGACCAGATCCAGCACGTGGAAATGGCCCGCGACATCGGCCAGCGCTTCAATCACCTGTTCGGCAACGGTAAAGAATTCTTCACCATGCCCGAGGCGTTGATCGAGGAAAGCGTTGCCACCTTGCCGGGCCTGGATGGCCGCAAGATGTCCAAGAGCTACGACAACACCATCCCGTTGTTCACCAGCGCCAAGGACATGAAAGACGCCATCTCGCGCATCGTCACCGACTCGCGCGCCCCTGGCGAAGCCAAGGACCCGGATAACTCACACCTGTTCACCTTGTACCAGGCGTTTGCGAGCAAGGCCCAGGAAGAAGAATTCCGCGCCGAACTGCTGCAAGGCCTGGGCTGGGGCGAGGCGAAGAACCGTCTGTTCCAGCTGCTTGATGGTCAGCTCGGCGAAGCGCGCGAGCGTTACCACCAGTTGATGTCGCGCCCTTCGGACATGGAAGACCTGTTGCAGGTCGGCGCCAGGAAAGCCCGTGCCGTCGCCGCGCCATTCCTGGCCGAGTTGCGTGAAGCGGTGGGCCTGCGTTCGTTCGTCGAACAGGCAGCAGCGCCGGTCGCGGTCAAGAAGAAGGCCGCGAAGGCCGCGCGTTTCGTGAGCTTCCGTGAAGACGACGGCAGCTTCCGCTTCCGCTTGTTGGCCGCCGATGGCGAGCAATTGCTGCTGTCGCGCAATTTTGCCGATGGTAAAGCGGCCGGCGCAGTCACCAAGCAACTGCAAAGTGGTGCTGCGCTGGACGTACGCAGCGAGGCCCTGAGCTTCAGCGTATGGCTGGACGGTGCCGCAGTGGCCGACAGCGCCGAGTTCGCCGATGCCGCATCCCGTGATGCCGCCATTGCAGCCCTGCGCATTGCGTTGACCCCAATCGAGGATTAACCCGACCAAGGGTTGATTGCCATTATCCAGGGCCGTCGTTACAGTGACGGCCCGTTTTTGTTGCCTTGCTAACGAAATTATGACGCCCCTAGAACGATACCAAGCTGATCTGAAACGCCCTGAATTCTTCCATGACGCGGCCCAGGAAACGGCGGTGCGTCATTTGCAGCGCCTGTACGACGACCTGGTTGCGGCCTCGCAAAGCAAGCCGGGGATGCTCAGCAAGCTGTTCGGCAAGAAAGACCACACGCCGGTCAAGGGCCTGTATTTCTGGGGCGGCGTGGGCCGGGGCAAGACCTACCTGGTCGATACGTTCTTTGAAGCGCTGCCGTTCAAGGAAAAGGTACGGACACACTTCCACCGCTTCATGAAGCGCGTGCACGAAGAGATGAAGACCTTGCCGGGCGAGAAAAACCCGCTGACCATCATCGCCAAGCGTTTCTCCGATGAAGCGCGGGTCATTTGCTTCGATGAGTTCTTCGTCTCCGATATCACCGATGCCATGATCCTCGGCACCCTGATGGAAGAGCTGTTCAAGAACGGCGTGACCCTGGTCGCGACCTCGAACATCGTGCCCGACGGCCTGTACAAGGACGGCCTGCAGCGCGCGCGCTTCCTGCCGGCCATTGCGCTGATCAAGCAGAACACCGAGATCGTCAACGTCGACAGCGGCGTCGACTACCGTCTGCGTCACCTCGAACAGGCGGAGTTGTTCCATTTTCCGCTGAACGAAGCGGCGCACGAAAGCCTGCGCAAAAGCTTCCGCGCCCTCACGCCGGAATGCACCCAGGCGGTGGAAAACGACAAGCTGATGATCGAGAACCGCGAAATCATCGCCCTGCGTACCTGCGATGACGTGGCCTGGTTCGAATTCCGCCAACTGTGCGACGGCCCACGCAGTCAGAACGACTACATCGAACTGGGCAAGATCTTCCACGCAGTGATCCTCAGCGGCGTGGAGCAGATGAGCGTCACCACCGACGACATCGCACGACGGTTTATCAACATGGTCGACGAGTTCTACGACCGTAACGTCAAGTTGATCATCTCGGCCGAAGTCGAGCTCAAGGATCTTTATACCGGTGGCCGCTTGAATTTCGAGTTCCAACGCACCCTGAGCCGCTTGCTGGAAATGCAGTCCCACGAGTTCCTGTCGCGCGGTCACAAACCTTAAGATCAATGCAGATCAAATGTGGGAGGGGGCTTGCTCCCGATCGCGGAGTGTCAGTCACTGTAGAAGTTGACAGATCCATCGCAATCGGGAGCAAGCCCCCTCCCACATTTACCCTGTGTATACCCCTATTTTATGCGGCTTGCTGAAACTGTTGCCGATATTGATTCGGTGACAGCTCCGTGTGCTGCCTGAACAACCGCGCAAAGAAACTCGCATCGTCGTAACCCACCTCATAACTGATGGTCTTGATGCTCTTGCGGCTGCCCGAGAGCAGGCCCTTGGCCGTCTCGATACGCAGCCGTTGCAGGTAATGCAGCGGCTTGTCGCCGGTGGCGGTCTGGAAGCGGCGCATGAAGTTGCGGATGCTCATGCCGTGTTCCCGGGCGACGTCTTCGAAGCGGAATTTGTCGGCGAAGTGCTCTTCGAGCCAATGCTGGATCTGCAGGATGATCACGTCCTGGTGCAGCTTCTGGCCGCCAAAACCGATACGTCCCGGCGAGTAGCTGCGCTGCACTTCGTAGAGGATGTCGCGGGCCACGGCCTGGGCGATGTTGGCGCCGCAGAAGCGTTCGATCAGGTAGATATACAGGTCGCACGCCGAGGTGGTGCCGCCGGCGCAATACAGGTTGTCGGCGTCGGTGAGGTGCTTGTCCTGGTTGAGCTGGACCTTGGGGAAGCGTTCGCCGAACGCGTTGAAGAAACGCCAGTAGGTGGTCGCCTCCTTGCCATCGAGCAGGCCGGCTTCGGCCAGCCAGAACACCCCGGTGGCTTCGCCGCAGAGTACCGCGCCCCGTGCATGCTGTTCGCGCAGCCACGGCAGCACTTGCGGGTAGCGCGCGCACAGGGCATCGAAGTCATCCCAGAAGGCTGGTAGCACGATAATGTCGGCGTCTTCCAGGCCGCCGTCCACCGGCATGATCACGTCACTGAAGCTGCGCACCGATTTTCCGTCGGGGCTCACCAGGCGTGTTTCGAACGCTGGGGTCAGGCCCAGGCCTTGCTGTTTGCCATAACGCAGGCTGGCGAGATGGAAGAAGTCCTTGGCTTGCATCAGGGTCGAAGCGAATACCCGATCAATGGCCAAAATGCTGACGCGCCGCAATGGCGTGGAGATTTGGTTAGACATAATTTCATTTATTCTTATAGGGGAAAGTGGTCACCAGACGGCTGGATCGTCTTATTTTTTGTCGCATGTGTCCAGTGTCCTGTGACGCCATCGGGGCATAGGCTCTGTGGGCTCGTCCTTGTCCGACAATCCACGCAGGTGACCCATGATTCCGAGAACCTTGTTCAGCCCGGAGCACGAACTCTTCCGCCAGAGCGTGCGCACCTTTCTTGAAAAAGACGCTGCACCGTTTCACGGGCAATGGGAGAAGCAGGGCTACATCGACCGTAACCTGTGGAGCAAGGCGGGGGAGGCGGGGATGCTGTGTTCCCATCTGCCGGAGGAATACGGCGGGCTGGGCGCGGACTTTCTCTACAGCGCAGTAGTGATCGAAGAGATCAGTCGCCTGGGCCTGACCGGCATCGGCTTTTCCCTGCATTCGGACATTGTCGCGCCCTACATCCTGCATTACGGCAGTGAAGCGCTGAAGCACAAGTACCTGCCCAAGTTGATCTCCGGTGAGATGGTCACGGCCATCGCCATGACCGAGCCGGGTGCCGGGTCCGACTTGCAAGGGGTCAAGACCACCGCGGTGCTGGACGGTGATGAGTATGTGATCAATGGCTCCAAGACCTTTATCACCAACGGGTACCTGGCTGAGCTGGTGATCGTGGTCGCCAAGACCGATCCCAAGGCCGGTGCCAAGGGCACCAGCCTGTTTCTGGTGGAGTCCGATACGCCCGGCTTCGCCAAGGGCAAGCGCCTGGAGAAGGTCGGCATGAAGGCCCAGGACACCTCGGAGCTGTTCTTCCAGGACGTGCGGGTGCCCAAGGAAAACCTGCTGGGCCAGGCCGGCATGGGCTTCGCCTACTTGATGCAGGAATTGCCCCAGGAGCGTCTGACTGTCGCGATTGGCGCGCTGTCGTCTGCCGAGGCGGCGTTGCAGTGGACCCTGGAATACACCCGTGAGCGCAAGGCGTTCGGCAAGGCGATTGCCGACTTCCAGAACACCCGTTTCAAGCTGGCGGAGATGGCCACGGAGATTCAGATCGGCCGCGTATTCGTCGACAAATGCATGGCGCTGCACCTGGAAGGCAAGCTGGATGTGCCCACTGCCGCGATGGCCAAGTACTGGGCCACGGACCTGCAATGCAAGGTGCTGGACGAGTGCGTGCAGTTGCACGGCGGCTACGGCTTCATGTGGGAATACCCGATTGCGCGGGCGTGGGCGGATGCGCGGGTGCAGCGGATTTATGCGGGGACCAACGAGATCATGAAGGAGATCATTGCGCGGGCGCTTTGATTTTTGCTGGTCTTGAATGCGTCATCGGGGGCAGGCCCCCGATAGCGCTCTACAGATCAATCAAGGCGCAGGATTCGGATGATCCTTCTGAATCGCCTCAATCCCTTCCAACACCTCTTTCGACAGCTTCAGATCAGCACTGGCGATGTTGCTGTCCAGTTGCTCCAGCGACGTTGCGCCAATAATGTTGCTGGTCACGAACGGTTGTTGGGTCACGAACGCCAACGCCATCTGCGCCGGATCCAGGCCATGCTCCCGCGCCAGTGCCACATAACGGCTGCACGCCGCCTCCGACTGCGGGTTGAAGTAGCGGCTGAAGCGGCTGTACTCGGTCAGGCGCGCCTTGGCCGGGCGTGCGCCACCTTCGTACTTGCCACTGAGCATGCCGAACGCCAGGGGCGAGTAAGCCAGCAGGCCGCATTGCTCACGGATGGCCACTTCGGCCAAGCCCACTTCAAAGCTGCGGTTGAGCAGGTTGTAGGGGTTCTGGATCGATACCGCGCGGGTCCAGCCACGGGCTTCGGCCAGGGCCAGGAATTTCATGGTGCCCCACGGGGTTTCATTGGACAGGCCGATATTGCGGATCTTACCGGCCTTGACCTGCTCGTCCAGGGCTTCGAGGGTTTCCTCCAGCGGGGTGAGGTCGTCTTCGTCCTTGTGCTTGTAGCTCAGTTGGCCGAAGAAGTTGGTGCTGCGCTCCGGCCAGTGCAACTGGTAGAGGTCGATCCAGTCGGTTTGCAGGCGCTTGAGACTGGCGTCCAGTGCCTCGACGATGTGCTTGCGGTTGTGGCGCAGGTGGCCATCGCGGATGTAGTCGATAGTGTTGCCGGGGCCGGCGATCTTGCTGGCGAGGATCCAGTCGCCGCGGTCGCCGCGGCTTTTGAAGTAATTGCCGATATAGCGTTCGGTGGTGGCATAGGTGTCGGCCTTGGGCGGCACCGGGTACATTTCCGCGGTATCGAGGAAGTTGATCCCCGCCGCCTTGGCCCGTTCGATCTGCGCGAAGGCCTCTGCCTCGCTGTTCTGCTCGCCCCACGTCATGGTGCCCAGGGCTATCGCGCTCACGTTCAGATCCGTACGGCCCAGCTGTCGATAATCCATCGGGTACTCCTTCAGGGAAAACAATCATAAAAGCAGGTTGAATTTTTTTTCGCAATCTGCATAATTGCCCACCTCTTTCTGCAGTGGAAGTGATGCGCCGCCTGCCGAAGAATCTTGCCGTTGAACGGACGCGCCGACCCGAGCCCCCGATAGCGTCTGTATCCGGCTGCCTTTGACTTGTCAAAGTAAGCACTATTCAGTAAGATCCGCCGTCTAATTTACAGGGCGGCCCCTGAGGCTATTAAAGAATGACAACTTTTACTGCAAAACCGGAAACAGTTCAGCGCGACTGGTTTGTCGTCGACGCCGCTGGTCAGACCCTGGGTCGTCTGGCCACTGAAGTCGCCAGCCGTCTGCGTGGCAAGCACAAGCCTGAGTACACCCCTCACGTTGACACCGGTGACTACATCGTGATCATCAACGCTGAGCAGGTACGTGTTACCGGCAACAAAGCGCAAGACAAAATGTACTACCGTCACTCCGGTTTCCCAGGCGGTATCAAGTCTTCCAACTTTGAAGGCCTGATCTCCAAGAAGCCTGAAGCCCCGATCGAAATCGCGGTCAAAGGCATGCTGCCGAAGGGCCCACTGGGTCGCGATATGTTTCGCAAGCTGAAAGTCTATGCGGGCGCTGTACACCCTCATGCTGCTCAGCAGCCCCAAGAACTGAAGTTTTAACGGAATAGTTCATTATGTCGGCGACTCAAAATTACGGCACTGGCCGTCGCAAAACCGCAACCGCACGCGTTTTCCTGCGTCCGGGCACTGGTAACATCTCGATCAACAACCGCACTCTGGACAACTTCTTCGGTCGCGAAACTGCCCGCATGGTAGTTCGTCAGCCGCTGGAATTGACCGAGACTGTTGAAAAGTTCGACATCTATGTCACCGTTATCGGTGGCGGTGTAAGTGGTCAAGCTGGCGCAATCCGCCACGGTATCACTCGCGCTCTGATGCAGTACGACGAAACTCTGCGTGGCGCTCTGCGCAAAGCTGGCTTCGTGACTCGTGATGCCCGTGAAGTTGAACGTAAGAAAGTCGGTCTGCGTAAAGCGCGTAAGCGTCCGCAGTACTCGAAGCGTTAATTCGCTTTACGTTCCACAAAAACGCCCAGCCTCCTTACGGAGCTGGGCGTTTTTTATTGGCTGCGATTTATGCACATTTTTCACCGTGACAACTTGCCACATCCGTAGACCCCCTATACTACAAGGCCTGGAGGCGGAGCCCCGGGCAATTCCCTTGTCAGACGTGGGGCTTTTCATTACCATTCGGCAAAATTTTTATAAGTTCAGATTTAATACTTAGTAGACGCCTGATTTAACAGGCCAAAAAGCTGATGGGAGAGGACTGAATGAGCAATGACGGCGTGAATGCAGGCCGGCGTCGCTTCTTGGTAGCAGCCACATCCGTGGTGGGTGCTGCAGGAGCGGTGGGGGCTGCGGTCCCGTTCGTGGGGTCATGGTTTCCCAGTGCCAAGGCGAAAGCCGCAGGTGCACCGGTGAAGGTGAATATCAGCAAGATCGAACCAGGCCAGCAGATGATTGCTGAGTGGCGCGGCCAGCCGGTATTCATTGTTCGTCGTACGGAGGAAATCCTGGGAAATCTGAAAAAGATCGAAGGCCAGCTGTCTGACCCCAAATCTGAGAAATCCGACCAACCCGCCTACGCCAAAAACGAAGCACGTTCGATCAAGCCAGAGATTCTGCTGCTGGTCGGCCTGTGTACCCACTTGGGATGCTCACCCACCTTCCGCCCGGAAGTTGCCCCAGTCGATCTGGGTAAAGACTGGGTCGGTGGTTATTTCTGCCCCTGCCACGGCTCCCACTACGATCTGGCGGGTCGCGTCTACAAGTCCCAGCCCGCTCCCTTGAACCTGCCCGTGCCTCCGCATACCTACGAAACTGACGACCTCATTGTCATTGGCCTCGATAAGGAGAACGCGTGATGAGCAAGTTCATGGATTGGGTCGATGCACGCTTCCCCGCTACTAAAATGTGGGAAGACCATCTCAGCAAGTATTACGCCCCGAAGAACTTCAACTTCTTCTACTTCTTTGGCTCCCTGGCACTGCTGGTGCTGGTCAACCAGATCGTCACCGGTGTCTGGCTGACGATGAGCTACACCCCGTCGGCGGAAGAGGCGTTTGCTTCCGTCGAATACATCATGCGTGACGTCGAGTACGGCTCGATCCTGCGCCTGCTGCACTCCACCGGCGCTTCAGCGTTCTTTATCGTGGTCTACCTGCACATGTTCCGTGGCTTGCTCTACGGTTCGTACCAGAAGCCCCGCGAGCTGGTGTGGGTGTTCGGCATGCTGATCTACCTGGCGCTGATGGCGGAAGCCTTCATGGGCTACCTGCTGCCATGGGGCCAGATGTCGTACTGGGGCGCCCAGGTGATCATCTCGCTGTTCGGTGCCATTCCGGTCATCGGCAACGACCTGACCCAGTGGATCCGTGGTGACTACCTGATCTCCGGTATCACCCTGAACCGCTTCTTCGCCCTGCACGTCGTGGCGCTGCCGATTGTGATCCTGGGCCTGGTGGTGCTGCACATCCTGGCGCTGCACGAAGTGGGTTCCAACAACCCGGACGGCGTTGACATCAAGAAGCACAAGGACGAGAACGGCATCCCGCTGGATGGCATCCCGTTCCACCCGTACTACACCGTGAAAGACATTGTCGGCGTGGTCGTGTTCCTCTTCGTGTTCTGCTCGATCGTGTTCTTTTTCCCGGAGATGGGTGGTTATTTCCTCGAGAAGCCGAACTTCGAACAGGCGAACGCCTTCAAGACACCTGAGCACATTGCCCCGGTCTGGTACTTCACGCCGTTCTACGCGATCTTGCGGGCGATCCCCGACAAGCTCATGGGCGTCATCGCCATGGGCGCGGCCATTGCGGTGCTGTTCGTGTTGCCGTGGCTCGACCGAAGCCCGGTCAAGTCCATGCGCTACAAAGGCTGGCTGAGCAAAATCTGGCTGTGGGTGTTCTGCATAGCATTCGTGATTCTGGGCGTGTTGGGCGTATTGGCGCCGACCCCTGAGCGTACGCTGCTGTCGCAGGTCTGCACCTTCCTGTACTTCGCCTACTTCATTCTGATGCCGTTCTACACCCGGCTCGAGAAGACCAAACCGGTTCCGGAAAGGGTGACTGGCTGATGAAAAAATTATTCGTTGCATTGATGCTTGCGGCGCTGCCGCTACTGTCCTTCGCTGCCGAACACGGCGGCCCGGAACTGGAAAAAGTCGATATCGACGTGTCTGACAAGGCGGCTATGCAAGACGGCGCGCGTACGTTCGCCAACTACTGCATGGGCTGCCACAGCGCCAAGTTCCAGCGTTACGAGCGGGTGGCCGATGACCTCGGTATCCCCCATGAAATGATGCTGGAGAAGCTGGTGTTCACCGGTGCCAAGATCGGCGACCACATGAATATCGGCATGAAGCCTGCCGACGCCAAGACCTGGTTCGGCGCAGCACCGCCTGACTTGACGCTGGTGGCACGTGTACGCGGCACCGACTGGCTCTACGGCTACCTGAAATCCTTCTACGAGGACCCGGCGCGCCCTTATGGCGTGAACAACCGTGTGTTCCCGAACGTCGGCATGCCTAACGTTCTGGTCGGCCTGCAAGGCAAGCAAGTGGTAGGATGCAAGCAGGTTCAGGTCGTCGAAGACGGCAAGAAGCAATATGATCCGTTGACCGGGACGCCTTTGACTCATGAAGCGTGCGATCAACTGAAGATAGAAACCCCTGGTTCGTTGACTGACGAGCAGTTTGACGAGAAGGTCAAGAATCTGGTGACCTTCCTGGCCTATTCGGCCAACCCCGTCAAACTGCAACACCAGCGCATCGGGACGTATGTCTTGCTGTACCTGGCTTTCTTCTTCGTATTCGCTTATCTGCTTAAACGCGAATACTGGAAGGATGTGCATTGATCCAACCGTAAGCAATTGCTGTTAATCTTGCGCGCCCAGCGGCATCTCTAACCCGTAGCGACCTGGACTTTCCAGAGGCTGCAGAGATGCTTTCTGGGCGCGCTCGTTTTTGAGCTTTCCATAATTTCAACAAGCGAGGAGGACCGCCATGGGCGTGACCAATCGGTTGGCCTGTTACTCCGACCCCGCCGACCACTATTCCCACCGAGTACGCATCGTACTCGCAGAGAAGGGTGTCAGCGCCGAGATCATCAGTGTGGAGGTGGGTCGTCATCCGCCGAAACTGATCGAAGTGAACCCTTACGGCAGCTTGCCCACCCTGGTCGATCGTGACCTGGCGTTGTGGGAGTCAACCGTGGTGATGGAATATCTGGATGAGCGTTACCCGCATCCGCCTTTGCTGCCGGTGTATCCGGTGGCCCGTGCCAACAGCCGCCTGCTGATCCATCGGATCCAGCGAGATTGGTGCGGGCTGGTGGATTTGATCCTGGATACCCGCAGCAAAGAAGCCGCTCGGGTGCAGGCGCGCAAGGAATTGCGCGAGAGCCTGACCGGTGTTTCGCCGTTGTTCGCCGATAAACCTTTTTTCCTCAGCGAGGAACAAAGCTTGGTGGATTGCTGCCTATTACCCATACTCTGGCGCTTGCCGATTCTGGGCATTGAACTGCCACGGCCGGCCAAGCCGTTGCTTGATTACATGGAGCGCCAGTTTGCGCGTGAGGCTTTCCAGGCAAGTCTGTCTGGTGTCGAACGCGATATGCGCTAAGGCTTAAGGAGCCGTTGATGAACTCCAGTCGACCTTACCTGGTCCGCGCGCTCTATGAGTGGATTGTGGATAACGATTGCACCCCGCACATGCTGGTCAATTCCGAGTTTCCTGCGGTTCAGGTACCGCAGGGGTTTGCCAGTGACGGGCAGATTGTGTTGAACGTATCACCCAGTGCCGTGCGCCACCTGCACATGGACAATGAAGCGGTCAGCTTCGAAGGGCGTTTCGGCGGTGTGCCGCACACGCTGTACGTGCCGATTGGCGCTATCCTCGGCATCTATGCCCGGGAGAACGGCCAAGGCATGGTGTTCGATCTGGAGTCGCCTTTCGAGGACGACGAAGTGATTGAAGAGGAAGACGGCGATGATGTGCCGCCACCGGATAGCGAGCCACCGCGTCCAAGCGGTCGGCCGAGTCTGAAAGTGGTGAAGTAAGCGGCGTTCGCCTTCGGGTGCGCTGGAAAAATGCCTCGATCCGTATCGAGGCATTTTTTTGCACGCAGGATATGAGTGAAAGTCGCGACTGAACGGTGATCGTACAACCACCATGGGCTATGATGCCTCTTTACCCAACCGAGATAGATGACTCCAAATGGAAAACGCCAGCACCGCCCCTCGTCTTCCCCGCAAGCGCCGCAGCCTTGCCCAGGAATTGGTCACGGTGTTGTCCGAGCAGATCCGCGACGGCCAACTCAAGCGTGGCGACAAGCTGCCCACCGAATCGGCGATCATGGACGCCCATGGCGTCAGCCGCACCGTGGTCCGCGAAGCCATCTCCCGCTTGCAGGCGGCGGGGCAGGTGGAAACCCGTCATGGTATCGGCACCTTTGTGCTCGACACGCCGAGCCCGAGCGGCTTTCGAATCGACCCGGCTACGGTAGTCACTTTGCGTGACGTGCTGGCGATTCTCGAACTGCGTATCAGCCTGGAAGTGGAATCCGCCGGGCTGGCCGCACTGCGCCGTAGCGATGAACAGCTGGCCGCCATGCGCGCGGCCCTCGATGCCCTGAATGAAAGCGCGGCGCACGCCGGTGATGCAGTGGCCTCGGACTTCGCATTCCACCTGGAAATTGCGTTGTCCACCGGCAACCGCTACTTCACCGACATCATGACCCACCTGGGCACCAGCATCATCCCGCGTACGCGCCTGAACTCGGCACGCCTGGCCCATGATGACCACCAGCACTACATGGGGCGCCTGAGCCGCGAGCACGAAGAAATTTATGAGGCGATTGCCCGCCAGGATTCGGATGCGGCGAGGGCGGCGATGCGCTTGCACCTGACCAATAGCCGTGAGCGGCTGCGCCATGCCCATGAAGAGGCGGAGGCGCAGCGCGGTTGAGTTCGTTTCACGGCAGGACTGTTATCGTTAATGGCTTTGACTCTTCGCTTCCCCATTCGGCACGTACCAGGTATCGAACTTGCGTGGTCAAGTTGACGTAGTTCTTCAGGTCGTCGGAGGACAGATAGAGCCTGAGGTCAGCCAGTTTCACAACCTCGTCGTTGTCTGCATCATACCTTCCCGCTGGTGTGAACCTCTTTCTAAGGTTGTCCGATTCAGACTCTGATCCGACAAGCAGGCCTAGTGTGGCGTTAGCCGGAATATCATTCGGCTCGGGAACGGAAAATTCGAATTGTGTGCTTGTCTTCAGGCTCACTTCGGCTGCGTTCGACGAAGTGGAGCCGACAAGGCTTGGGGCTTCATATGGCATGATCGCGTGCTCCTCGGCGTAGAAGTCAGAGAGCCTGACTTCTACGCGGCGTTATCCTCTTCATTGAAGTTCAGCGTAACTGTCAGAACTCACAGTTACGACGAATGGTCGTTAAGGCAACGGCGTATTCGGCTTGTAATCCTTAAGCAGCAAATACGTACTCCACCCCCACCAATCATTGGTCCAGTGCTTGTCGTTGAGGTCATTCACGTCCTTGCGTCGCAGCACCTTGTCGCCCTCCATCTTGAACAGCGGCGAAAAGTTATTCGCCGGGTTCTGCGCGGCATTCAGATCCGGCACATACAGCGGTGCCTTGAAGTTGGCCGGGGAGGGCGCAACGCCACTGATGAAGGTTTCGAAGATCTCATCAGCGGATGCCTGAACGGCGCGTTTGACCGGTGCCCGATTGGCTGCGTCGATACTGTCGAAATAGCGTTTGTCGCCATAGGCATGCCACTCGTCACCCATGGCATTGCGCACCTTGAGCCCGAACTTGCTGTCTTCATCGTGCATGAAGCGGCTGATCAGCGAGCCCAGTTCGCCCGGAGTGACGACCGCCGCCAGCTGTTTGCGCGGCACGCGCAGGTGGCCGGCAGAAAATAGATCGGTCAAGAAGTGATCGGCAAAGCCGTTCATGGCGTAGGCCAGTTCCAATGCCTGATCGGTACCGGTCTGGTGGGCCACTACAGCCTGTTGCAAGGCGGCTGTATGCCCCGCCAGGTAGGCCGCCATCGCCCATTCGCCGAAGTGGTCGGCGTTGTCCGCCGCCAGCTTCAGGTAGCGTCCAAGTGGGATCAATGCCGACACCGCGCTGCCGCCACCGGTGATGCGGTTCCATTCCTCGGACAATGTATCACCCAGGGCATCATAGGCTTCATGGGCTTGCTTGCCGTCCTTGATCGCCTGGTTGACCGCGTTGATCTCTTTTTGCATCACCGCCAGGATCTTCGGCGCTTCGTCCCGCGAGGCCGGCAGCACGGCCAGTGAGTTGAACGCGGCGCTGAAACGTTGCATACGATCGGCAGGTGAGGTGCCCTCGTTGATGGGCTGGCCGGGGATACCATAAAAGTCACCGCCCAGGGCGATCACTTGGCCGTAGGTGAGTGCCAACCCGTTGGGCAGGTGCAGTTCGACTTGCCGCGCGGGGATTGCCGGGGCGTCCTTGCTGAAGCGCAACAGCGTATCGTCGCCGATGGCGGTGTGTTCACCGCCTTCGAAGCGCAGGGTAGGTGGTTTTTTTGCGGGTGCTGCGAGTTCAGGACCTGACATGTTAGCTCCTTGCTATGTCGTAGGAATCTTCCTTGATTGCTGTATGTATATACAGTTATGCCGAGCATAGAGGAATAATTTCCTACGTCAAGAACACCGCTGCCCAAGCCTTTCAACTCCCTCAAGTGCACAACGCCGATGAATTGCAGTTGACGAAATTATTTATAGTTGTACGATGACGTACGACATCAACAAAACCAACAACCTTTCAATAGAAAGTCTTCGCCCAGGGTGTTCGAATAATGAATCCACAAGAACTGAAGTCCATCCTCTCCCACGGTCTGCTGTCTTTCCCGGTGACCGATTTCAACGCCCAGGGTGACTTCCACCAGGCGGGCTACATCAAGCGCCTGGAATGGCTGGCCCCCTACGGCGCCACTGCTTTGTTCGCAGCGGGCGGCACCGGTGAGTTTTTCTCCCTCGCCGCCAGCGAATATTCCCAAGTGATCAAGACCGCCGTTGATACCTGCGCTACCAGCGTGCCGATCCTCGCCGGTGTCGGTGGTTCGACCCGCCAGGCCATCGAGTACGCGCAAGAAGCCGAGCGCCTGGGCGCCAAAGGCCTGCTGCTGCTGCCGCACTACCTCACCGAAGCCAGCCAGGATGGCGTTGCCGCCCACGTTGAAGCGGTGTGCAAATCGGTCAAGATCGGTGTGGTGGTCTACAACCGCAACGTGTGCCGCCTGACCGCTCCGCTGCTGGAACGTCTGGCCGAGCGCTGCCCGAACCTGATCGGCTACAAGGATGGCCTGGGTGACATCGAGTTGATGGTGTCGATCCGCCGCCGTCTGGGCGATCGTTTCAGCTACCTCGGCGGCCTGCCGACCGCAGAGGTCTACGCCGCTGCCTACAAGGCCCTGGGCGTACCGGTGTACTCCTCGGCGGTGTTCAACTTCATCCCGAAAACCGCGATGGATTTCTACCACGCCATTGCCAAGGACGATCACGCCACCGTCGCCAAGATCATCGACGACTTCTTCCTGCCGTACCTGGACATCCGTAACCGCAAGGCCGGTTATGCCGTGAGCATCGTCAAGGCGGGTGCAAAAATCGTCGGCTATGACGCAGGCCCTGTGCGCACGCCGCTGACCGATCTGCTGCCGGAAGAATACGAAGCCCTGGCCGCGCTGATCGACAAGCAAGGTCCGCAATAAATTATCCACAAGGCCGCTGAGCAATCAGCGGCCTTTTGCGTCAGGAGAAGATTCGTGTCCCAAGTAAAGCGTTTTGAGAACTACATCAACGGTGAATGGGTTGCCGGCGCCGACTACTGCGTCAACCTCAACCCGTCGGAGTTGTCCGATGTCATTGGTGAATACGCCAAGGCCGACGTCACCCAGGTCAACGCCGCCATCGACGCCGCCCGTGCCGCATTCCCGGCCTGGTCCACTTCCGGGATCCAGGCTCGCCACGATGCCCTGGATAAAGTCGGCAGCGAAATCCTCGCCCGTCGCGAAGAACTCGGCACCCTGTTGGCCCGTGAAGAAGGCAAGACCCTGCCGGAAGCCATCGGCGAAGTGACCCGCGCCGGTAACATCTTCAAGTTCTTCGCCGGTGAATGCCTGCGGTTGTCCGGCGACTACGTGCCGTCGGTACGCCCGGGCGTCAACGTGGAAGTCACCCGTGAAGCCCTCGGTGTGGTCGGCCTGATCACCCCGTGGAACTTCCCGATCGCCATTCCCGCCTGGAAAATCGCCCCGGCCCTGGCCTACGGCAACTGCGTGGTGATCAAGCCGGCTGAACTGGTACCGGGCTGCGCCTGGGCCCTGGCGGAGATCATCTCCCGGGCCGGTTTCCCTGCCGGTGTGTTCAACCTGGTAATGGGCAGCGGCCGTGTGGTGGGCGATGTGCTGGTCAACAGCCCGAAAGTCGACGGCATCAGCTTCACCGGCTCCGTCGGTGTGGGTCGCCAGATCGCTGTCAGCTGCGTATCGCGCCAAGCCAAAGTGCAGTTGGAAATGGGCGGCAAGAACCCGCAGATCATTCTCGACGACGCCGATCTCAAGCAGGCCGTCGAGTTGTCGGTACAGAGCGCGTTCTACTCCACCGGCCAGCGTTGCACGGCGTCCAGCCGCCTGATCGTCACCGCCGGTATCCACGACCAGTTCGTCGCGGCCATGGCCGAGCGCATGAAGTCGATCAAGGTCGGCCACGCGCTGAAAAGCGGCACCGACATCGGCCCGGTGGTTTCCCAGGCTCAACTGGACCAGGACATGAAGTACATCGACATCGGCCAAAGCGAAGGCGCGCGGCTGGTGAGCGGTGGCGGCCTGGTCACCTGCGACACCGAAGGCTACTACCTGGCGCCAACGCTGTTTGCCGACAGCGAAGCCGCCATGCGTATCAGCCGTGAAGAGATCTTCGGCCCGGTCGCCAACGTCGTGCGCGTGGCGGACTACGAGGCGGCACTGGCCATGGCCAACGACACCGAGTTCGGTTTGTCGGCGGGCATTGCCACCACGTCGTTGAAGTACGCCAACCACTTCAAGCGCCACTCCCAGGCGGGGATGGTGATGGTCAACCTGCCGACCGCAGGTGTGGATTACCACGTTCCATTCGGTGGCCGTAAAGGCTCGTCCTATGGCTCGCGGGAGCAAGGTCGCTATGCCCAGGAGTTCTACACCGTGGTGAAAACCAGCTACATCGGTTCGTAATACGCAACACCCAGTGGGGGCCGGAGGCCTGCCGGTCCCCACGACAAAAAACAGAAAACCATTACCCGCAAAAAAAATAATTAGTGGGAGTACTTCTACATGCAAGCGACCAAGCCGACCCATGTCCGCTATTTGATCCTGCTCATGCTGTTCCTGGTGACCACGATCAACTATGCCGACCGGGCCACCATTGCAATCGCGGGCTCCAGCCTGCAAAAAGACCTCGGCATCGACGCGGTCACCCTCGGTTATATCTTCTCCGCATTCGGTTGGGCCTACGTGGCCGGGCAAATCCCCGGCGGCTGGCTGCTGGACCGATTCGGCTCGAAAAAAGTCTATGCCCTGAGCATCTTCACCTGGTCACTGTTCACCGTGCTGCAAGGCTATGTCGGTGAGTTCGGTGTCTCCACCGCAGTGGTTGCGCTGTTCATGCTGCGCTTCATGGTGGGCCTGGCCGAGGCGCCGTCCTTCCCGGGCAACGCGCGCATTGTTGCCGCCTGGTTCCCGACCGCCGAGCGCGGTACGGCCTCGGCGATCTTCAACTCGGCGCAGTACTTCGCCACGGTGTTGTTCGCGCCGCTGATGGGCTGGATCGTCTACCGCTTCGGCTGGCAGCACGTGTTTATCGTGATGGGCGTGATCGGCATCGTGTTCTCGCTGATCTGGCTGAAAGTTATCCACAGCCCGCGCCAGCACCCGATGATCAACGAAGCCGAGCTCAATCACATCGCCGCCAATGGCGCGATGGTCGATATGGATCAGGACAAGGGCAAGGGTAAGAAAACCGACGGTCCGAAGTGGGATTACATCCGTCAGTTGCTGACCAACCGCATGATGCTTGGCGTGTACCTGGGCCAGTACTGCATCAACGGCATCACCTACTTCTTCCTGACCTGGTTCCCGGTGTACCTGGTGCAGGATCGCGGCATGACCATCCTCAAGGCCGGTTTCATCGCCTCGTTGCCGGCGATCTGCGGGTTTATCGGTGGCGTGCTGGGCGGGGTGATTTCCGACTACCTGCTGCGCAAAGGCCATTCGCTGACGTTCGCCCGCAAGGCGCCGATCATTGCCGGTCTGCTGGTCTCCAGCAGCATCATCGCGTGCAACTATGTAGACGTTGAATGGATGGTGGTGGGCTTCATGGCCTTGGCCTTCTTCGGCAAGGGCGTCGGCGCACTGGGTTGGGCGGTCGTGTCCGACACCTCGCCGAAACAAATCGCCGGTCTCAGTGGCGGCTTGTTCAACACCTTCGGTAACCTCGCGTCGATCACCACGCCGATTGTCATCGGCTACATCATCAGCACCACCGGCTCGTTCAAGTGGGCCCTGGTGTTTGTCGGCGCCAACGCGCTGGTGGCGGTGTTCAGCTATCTGGTCATCGTCGGCCCGATCAAGCGTGTAGTACTCAAAGAGCCGCCAAGCAAGGGGCCTGAGTTGACCAACCTAACCGAAGCGCATTCCTGAGAGGCCCCGTGATGCAGTTGATTGAACATGCCGACTCGCCGCGCTCCATCCGCCTGCACGAGCGCGACAACGTAGTGATCGTGGTCAACGACCAGGGCGTACCGGCCGGGACCGAGTTCCCGGACGGCCTGGTGACCGTGGATTTCATCCCCCAGAGCCACAAAGTGACCCTGGAAGACATCCCCGAAGGCGGTCAGATTATTCGCTACGGACAGACCATCGGTTACGCCCTGGCGCCGATTCCGCGCGGCAGTTGGGTCCAGGAAGATCAACTGCGCATGCCCACCGCGCCACCGCTGGACAGCTTGCCGCTGTCCACCGAGGTGCCTGAAGCCCAGGCACCGTTGGAGGGGTTTACCTTCGAGGGCTATCGCAACGCCGACGGTACCGTGGGCACGCGCAATATCCTCGGCATCACCACCACGGTGCAGTGTGTGACGGGCGTGCTGGACCATGCGGTCAAGCGCATCAAGGACGAATTGCTGCCCAAGTACCCTCACGTCGATGACGTGGTGGCGCTGACCCACAGCTACGGCTGCGGGGTAGCGATCACCGCGACGGATGCCTACATCCCGATCCGTACCGTGCGTAACCTGGCGCGCAACCCGAACCTGGGCGGCGAAGCCCTGGTGATCAGCCTGGGCTGCGAGAAATTGCAGGCCGGGCAGGTGATGCACGACAACGACAGCTCCGTCGACCTCAGCGAGCCGTGGCTGTATCGGTTGCAGGATTCCAGCCATGGCTTTACCGAGATGATCGAGCAGATCATGGACTTGGCCGAAGTGCGTCTGAAGAAGCTCGACCAGCGTCGCCGGGAAACCGTGCCGGCGTCCGAGTTGATCCTGGGCATGCAGTGCGGCGGCAGTGATGCGTTTTCCGGCATCACCGCCAACCCGGCGCTGGGCTATGCCTCGGATTTGTTGCTGCGGGCCGGGGCAACGGTGATGTTTTCCGAAGTCACCGAAGTGCGGGATGCCATTTACCTGCTGACTTCGCGCGCAGAGACGAAGGAAGTTGCCGAAGAGTTGGTCAGGGAAATGGACTGGTACGACCGTTACCTGGCCAAGGGTGAAGCGGATCGCAGTGCCAACACCACGCCAGGCAACAAGAAGGGCGGGCTGTCGAACATTGTCGAGAAGTCCCTGGGCTCCATCGTCAAGTCCGGCAGCAGCGCGATCAACGGCGTGCTGGGCCCGGGCGAGCGCTTCAAGAGCAAGGGCCTGATCTTCTGCGCGACACCGGCCAGTGATTTTGTCTGCGGCACCCTGCAACTGGCGGCGGGGATGAACCTGCATGTGTTCACCACCGGGCGTGGTACCCCTTACGGGCTGGCGATGGCCCCGGTGGTGAAGGTCTCGACGCGTACGGAGCTGGCGCAGCGCTGGCCGGACCTCATCGATATCGACGCCGGGCGCATTGCCACCGGGCGCGCGACCATCGAGGAGTTGGGCTGGGAGTTGTTCCACTTCTACCTGGACGTGGCCAGCGGTAAGAAGCAGACCTGGGCGGAACATCACAAGCTGCATAACGACATCACCTTGTTCAACCCGGCGCCGATTACCTGATTGTGGTGAGCGGGCTTGCCCCGCGCTGGGTGGCGAAGCCGCCCTAAACTCAGGACTTTCAACTCTAACTGAAGGAACTCAGTGCCTGAGATGGGGCGGCTTCGCCACCCAGCGCGGGGCAAGCCCGCTCACTACAGGGATCTGGACCAGACTAACCGGGTTGTAGTGGCTTATCATTAGCCACCTGACGACGTTCACCAAGGTTCTCCCCGGCATGCTGGCTATTTTCCTCACCACCCTCACCATCACTGCGCCGGTATTCGCCATGCTGTTCCTGGGTGTGCTGCTCAAGCGCATCAACTGGATCAACGACAACTTTATCCACACGGCTTCGTCCCTGGTGTTCAACGTCACCATGCCGGCGCTGCTGTTCCTCGGCATCCTCCACGCCGACCTGCACTCGGCGCTCAAGCCGGGGTTGCTGATCTATTTTGCCGTCGCCACGCTGCTGAGCTTTGCCCTGGCCTGGGGCTGGGCGATTTTTCGCTGCAAGCGTGAAGACCGAGGCATCTACACCCAGGGCGCGTTTCGCGGCAATAACGGAGTGATCGGCCTGGCCCTGGCGGCCAGCATGTACGGCGACTACGGCATTTCCCTCGGCGCGATCCTCGCGGCGCTGGTGATCCTGTTCTACAACACCCTGTCGACCATTGTGCTGGCGGTGTACAGCCCGGTGATCAAGTCCGACCCGTGGAGCATCTGCAAAAGTGTGGTAGCCAATCCGCTGATCATCAGCGTGATCGTGGCGGCGCCGTTCGCGTATTTTCAGATTGGCCTGCCGGGCTGGCTGGAAAAATCCATGCAGTACCTGGCGGACACCACCTTGCCGCTGGCATTGATCTGCATTGGCGGCACCCTGTCCCTGGCGGCGCTGCGCAAGAGCGGCAATATGGCGCTGAGCGCGAGCTTGATGAAGATGGTCTGGCTGCCGGTGGTCGCGACCCTGGGCGCGTGGCTGCTGGGCTTTCGCGGGCCGGAGTTGGGGATCCTGTTCCTGTACTTCGGTGCGCCGACCGCCGCGGCGAGCTTCGTGATGGCCAGGGCGGCCGAGGGCAATCATGAACTGGCGGCGGCGATTATCGTGATCACCACGCTGATGGCGGCAGTGACCACGAATATCGGGATTTTCGTGTTGCAGGCGGGTGGCTGGATCTAGCCTTCTTTCTGATAGGTGTCGATGACTTCCTGCGCCGCCCGAAACGCATCAATCGCCGCCGGTACGCCGGCATACACCGCGCAATGCAGCAGCGCTTCGCGAATTTCCTCCACAGTACAGCCATTGTTCAACGCGCCACGCACGTGGCCCTTGAGCTCCTGGGGGCACTTGAGTGCGGTGAGGGCGGCGAGGGTGATCAGACTGCGCGTCTTCAGCGGCAAGCCTTCGCGGGTCCACACGCTGCCCCAGGCATGTTCGTTGACGAAGTCCTGCAGCGGCTGGGTGAATTCGGTGGCGTTGCCCAGGGCGCGGTCGACGAACACATCGCCCATCACCTGGCGACGCATTTCAACCCCGGGCTTTTTCTGATCGGTCATTGCGATTCCCTCTTGTGTTGGCGGCGCCAGGCTCGCAGCGTGCTGAACAACAGGAAAGCCACCAGCACTGGCAGGACGTAATACAGCATCAGTTGTTCAAGCTTGTTGGCCAGGGGCATGCCGGTGGTGAACGACATCACGTGCAGCCCATACGCCAGGTACAGGCCCAGCAGTACCAGGCCTTCGGCGCGGGTGACGCGGTAGCCGGTATAAAACACCGGCAGGCACAGCACCACCACGCCGAGCATCACCGGCAGGTCAAAGTCCAGGGCGTTGGGCGACACCGACAGCGGCGAAGGCGCGAGCAACGCGGTCAGCCCCAATACGCCCAGCAGGTTGAACAGGTTGCTGCCGATCACGTTGCCCACGGCAATTTCCCGCTGGCCGCGCAGGGCGGCAATCAGTGAGGTGGCCAGGCAGGGCAGTGACGTGCCGACGCCGATCAGCGTAAGGCCGATGATGCGCTCCGACAGGCCCAGGTCAGCCGCCACATCCACCGCCGCGCCGAGCAGCAAGTGCCCGGCCAGCACGAGGATCAACAACCCGCCGAGCATCTGCAGCACACTGCTCAGCCAGGGCGCCCGGGCGACGGTATCCAGGGTGCGCGGGCGGCGCGAATGGCGGGTCTGGTAATGCAGCACGCCGAGGTAGGCCAGCAGGGCAATCAGCAGCAGCAGGCCATCGACCGGCGTCAGTTCTTCATTGGCCGCCAGGGTAAACACCAGCAGTCCGGCGAGGATCATCACCGGAATATCCAGGCGCACCAGCTGCCGCGAGACGCGCAGGGGGATGATCAGCGCCGACAGGCCCAGGGTCACGAGGATGTTGAAGATGCTGCTGCCGATCACGCTGCCCACGGCAATGTCGGTATTGCCGGCCAGGGTGGCCTGCAGGCTGACGGTCATCTGGGGCGCGCTGCTGCCGAAGGCGACGACCGTAAGACCGATGATCAGCGGCCGCACCTTGAGGCTGGCGGCCAGGCGCACGGCGGCGCGCACCAGGATCTCGGCGCCGAGGATCAGCAGCACCAGGCCGCTGACCAGTTCGAGCAGGCTCCAGGGCGAGAGGGCGGTTAATCCGAAAATGGCCAGGGCTCCGTCTTCAATTGCTCAGGGCTTGCACGCGAACCCGCGCAGTGCCGCTGCCCAGCATACCCAGTTGCTCGGCCGCCTTGCGTGATAGATCGATCAAGCGCCCACGGGTATGCGGGCCGCGATCGTTGATGCGGACCACGACGGATTTGTCGTTGTCGAGATTGGTGACCTTGACCTGGGTGCCGAAGGGCAGTCGCCGGTGGGCGGCGGTCAGGGCGTTCTGGTTGAAGGGTTCACCGCTGGCGGTTTTCTTGCCATGGTGCCTGGCGCCGTAATAAGAGGCGGTGCCGGTTTCGTCGTAGCCGTTGGGGTCGATGAGGCCGCTGGCGCAGCCGGCCAGCAGTGAGAATAGAGCCCATAGGCCTAATAGACGCTTCATTATCAAGGTGCCCCCATCACAAATGTGGGAGGGGGCTTGCCCCCGATAGCGGTGATTCAGTCAAAACAGCAGTGACTGACACTCTGCTATCGGGGGCAAGCCCCCTCCCACAGGGAGTCCGAGTCAGGCATGAAGTCTCGCCCGGACCATTCATCGCAATCAGCCTTCGAGCTTGCTTTTCAGCAGTTCGTTCACCTGTTGCGGGTTGGCCTTGCCTTTGGAGGCTTTCATCGCCTGGCCGACAAAGAAACCGAACATCTTGCCGCGCTTGGCTTCGTCTGCCGCACGGTACTGTTCGACCTGCTCGGCGTTGGCCGCCAGCATTTCATCCAGCACGGCCGAGATGGCGCCGCTGTCGGTGACTTGCTTGAGACCGCGTTTCTCGATGATCTCGTCGGCGCTGCCTTCACCGCTGGCCATGGCTTCGAACACGGTCTTGGCGATTTTGCCGGAGATGGTGTTGTCCTTGATGCGCAGCAGCATGCCGCCCAATTGCTCGGCCGACACCGGTGCTTCGTCGATCTCCAGGCCCTGTTTGTTCAGCAGGCTGCCCAGCTCGACCATCACCCAGTTGGCCGCCAGCTTGGCGTCACCGGCAATGCTCACGACCTTTTCGAAGTAGTCGGCTTGCTCACGGCTCGAAGCCAGCACGCTGGCATCGTAGATCGACAGGCCGAACTGCGCCTGGAAGCGCTCGCGTTTTTGCGGCGGCAACTCCGGCAGGGTGGCGCGGATGTCATTGAGGAACGAATCCTCAAGCACCACCGGTAACAGGTCCGGATCGGGGAAGTAACGGTAGTCGTTGGCTTCCTCTTTGCTGCGCATGGCGCGGGTTTCGTCTTTGTTCGGGTCGTACAGGCGCGTTTGCTGGATCACCTTGCCGCCGTCCTCGATCAATTCGATCTGGCGCCGCACTTCGGTGTTGATCGCTTTCTCGATAAATCGGAACGAGTTGACGTTCTTGATCTCGCAGCGAGTGCCGTACTCGGCCTGGCCTTTTGGCCGCACCGACACGTTGCAGTCGCAACGCAGCGAGCCTTCGGCCATGTTGCCGTCACAGATGCCCAGGTAACGCACCAGCGCGTGGATGGTCTTGACGTAGGCCACGGCTTCCTTGGCGCTGCGCATGTCCGGCTCGGACACGATCTCCAGCAGCGGGGTGCCGGCACGGTTCAGGTCGATACCGGTGGCACCGTTGAACTCTTCGTGCAGGCTCTTGCCGGCGTCTTCTTCCAGGTGCGCACGGGTGACGCCGACACGCTTGATGGTGCCGTCTTCCAGCGGGATGTCCAGGTAGCCCTTGCCGACGATCGGCAATTCCATCTGGCTGATCTGGTAGCCCTTGGGCAGGTCCGGGTAGAAGTAGTTCTTGCGCGCGAACACGTTGTGCTGGCCGATCTCGGCGTCAATCGCCAGGCCGAACATCACCGCCATGCGCACGGCTTCCTGGTTCAGCACCGGCAGTACGCCAGGCATGCCCAGGTCTACCAGGCTGGCCTGGGTGTTGGGCTCGGAGCCGAACGTGGTGGCGCTACCGGAGAAAATCTTCGATTGGGTGGCGAGCTGGGTATGAATCTCCAGCCCGATCACAACTTCCCATTGCATAGTGTTCTCCTCAGAAGCCGGTAGGGGTGCGAGTGTGCCAGTCGGTGTTCAACTGGTACTGGTGCGCCACATTGAGCAGGCGGCCTTCCTGGAAGTACGGGGCGAGCAATTGCACGCCCACCGGCAGGCCATCGACGAAACCGGCAGGCATGGACAAGCCCGGCAGGCCCGCGAGGTTGGCGGTGATGGTGTAGAGGTCTTCCAGGTACTCGGCAATCGGGTCGCCGGTCTTGGCGCCGATCTTCCAGGCCGGGTTCGGCGTGGTTGGGCCGAGGATCACGTCGACTTCTTCAAAGGCAGCCATGAAGTCGTTCTTGATCAGGCGTCGGATCTTTTGCGCCTTGAGGTAGTACGCGTCGTAATAGCCGGCGGACAGGGCGTAGGCACCGACCATGATCCGGCGTTGCACTTCGGCACCGAAGCCTTCGCCACGGGAGCGTTTGTACAGGTCGGTCAGGTCCTTCGGGTTCTCGCAGCGGTAGCCGAAGCGCACGCCGTCGAAACGCGACAGGTTGGAAGAGGCTTCTGCCGGCGCGATCACGTAGTAGGCAGGAATCGCATGCTGGTTGTTCGGCAGGCTGATTTCCTTGATCACGGCGCCGAGCTTTTCCAGCTCCTTGACGCTGTTGTGCACCAATTCGGCAATGCGCGGGTCGAGACCGGCGCTGAAGTATTCCTTCGGCACGCCGATGCGCATGCCCTTGAGCGAAGCATTGAGGCTGGCGCTGTAGTCCGGCACCGGTTCATCGATGCTGGTGGAGTCCTGGGCGTCGAAGCCTGCCATGCCTTGTAACAAAATCGCGCAGTCTTCGGCCGTTCGGGCCAGTGGGCCGCCCTGATCGAGGCTGGAGGCGTAGGCGATCATGCCCCAGCGGGAAACCCGACCGTAGGTCGGCTTCAGGCCGGTGAGGTTGGTGAAGGCCGCCGGCTGGCGGATCGAGCCGCCGGTGTCGGTGGCCGTGGCGGCTGGCAGGAAGCGCGCGGCAACGGCCGCAGCCGAACCACCGGACGAACCGCCGGGCACGTGTTCCAGGTTCCACGGGTTCTTCACCGCGCCGTAGTAGCTCGACTCGTTGGCCGACCCCATGGCGAATTCGTCCATGTTTGTCTTGCCCAGGGTCACGGCCCCGGCAGCGGCCAGCTTGGCGACCACGGTGGCGTCGTAGGGCGCCTTGAAGTTGTCGAGCATCTTCGAGCCGCAGCTGGTGCGCACGCCCTGGGTGCAGAACAGGTCCTTGTGGGCGATCGGTGCGCCCAGCAGGGCACCGTTTTCACCGTTGGCGCGGCGTACATCCGCGGCCTTGGCCTGGCTCAGGGCCAGCTCTTCGGTGAGGCTGATGAAGCTGTTGACCTTGGGGTCCAGCTCGGCGATGCGCGCAAGCAGGGTCTTGGTCAGCTCTTCGGAAGAAAACTTTTTGTCGGCGAGACCGCGGGCGATCTCGGCCAGAGTCATGTGATGCATGAAAGGCTCTTTCCCTTTAGTCGATGACTTTCGGAACCAGGTACAGGCCGTTTTCGACCGCTGGCGCGATGGACTGGTAGGCCTCGCGATTATTGCGCTCGGTCACGACGTCTGCGCGCAGGCGCTGGCTGGCTTCCAGCGGGTGAGCCAGGGGCTCGATGCCGTCGGTATTCACGGCCTGCATTTGGTCAACCAGCCCGAGAATGCTGTTCAGGGCTGCGGTGGTCTGTGGAAGATCGGCTTCATTCAGGCCAAGCGAGGCCAGATGAGCGATTTTTTCCACGTCGGAGCGTTCAAGCGCCATGGGAATCTCCAGTGGAAAACAGAACGGAGGCTGTCCGTGTGTTAGATTGTCGGAACACTACCGCATTTCTACGGTCTTACGGCCGCGATTGTGGGGGTTGGTGCACAGAAAGTCGGCCAATTTAGCACATTGGCGCCTTGCCCAAAATCCCTGTCGTTGTTAGAGTTTGCCGCACTTTTTTACCCACGCGTTGCCTAGGGTCCTTTCCCCATGTTCAAGAAACTGCGTGGCATGTTTTCCAGCGATCTTTCCATTGACCTGGGCACTGCCAACACCCTTATTTACGTGCGCGAGCGCGGTATCGTCCTGAATGAGCCGTCGGTTGTGGCCATTCGGACCCATGGTAATCAGAAAAGTGTCGTTGCCGTCGGCACCGAGGCCAAGCGCATGCTCGGCCGAACACCAGGTAATATTGCTGCCATTCGTCCGATGAAAGACGGCGTGATCGCCGACTTCAGCGTCTGCGAAAAGATGCTGCAGTACTTCATCAACAAGGTTCACGAAAACAGTTTCCTGCAGCCCAGCCCTCGTGTGCTGATCTGTGTTCCGTGCAAATCCACCCAGGTGGAGCGTCGTGCCATCCGTGAATCGGCCCTTGGCGCCGGTGCCCGCGAAGTGTTCCTGATCGAAGAGCCGATGGCTGCTGCGATCGGTGCCGGCCTGCCGGTTGAAGAAGCGCGCGGTTCGATGGTGGTGGATATCGGTGGTGGTACCACTGAAATCGCCCTGATTTCCCTGAACGGTGTGGTGTATGCCGAATCCGTACGCGTAGGCGGCGACCGTTTCGACGAAGCGATCATCACTTATGTACGTCGCAACTACGGCAGCCTGATCGGCGAATCCACCGCCGAGCGCATCAAGCAGGAAATCGGTACCGCTTACCCGGGCGGCGAAGTTCGCGAAGTCGATGTTCGCGGTCGCAACCTGGCCGAAGGCGTTCCACGTGCCTTCACCCTGAACTCCAATGAAGTGCTGGAAGCTCTGCAAGAGTCCCTGGCCACCATCGTTCAGGCTGTGAAGAGCGCCCTGGAGCAATCGCCGCCGGAGCTGGCTTCCGACATCGCCGAGCGAGGCCTGGTGCTGACCGGTGGTGGCGCCCTGTTGCGCGACCTCGACAAGCTGCTGGCCCAGGAAACCGGCCTGCCGGTGATCGTCGCCGAAGACCCGCTGACCTGCGTTGCCCGTGGCGGTGGTCGTGCACTGGAAATGATGGATAAACACACCATGGACCTGCTCTCCAGCGAATAAGATCGTTGGTTGCACCATGTTTCGCCCGCAGGCAGCACTTTGCAGTGCTGCCTGTTGGCGTTTATCTTCTTCAATCTGCATCCAGGCCGGTTAGATGCCGTATGAATAAAGAGAACATTTGCCTGGGAGGAGCGGCCTATTAAACCGCTTTTCGCCAAAGGCCCCTCATTGGGCGTGCGCTTATTGGTGCTGGTCGTGCTTTCGGTCGCATTGATGGTGGTCGATGCCCGCTTTGCGCTGCTCAAGCCGGTGCGTAGCCAAATGTCGCTGGTGTTGATGCAGACTTACTGGATCACCGACCTGCCGCAACGTCTCTACCAGGGCGTGGCCAGCCAATTTGGCAGCCGCACCGAACTGGTTGCCGAGAACGAAAAACTCAAGACCGAAAACCTGCTGTTGCAGGGGCGCATGCAAAAGCTGGCAGCCCTCACCGAGCAGAACGTTCGGCTGCGCGAGTTGCTTAACTCTTCTGCGTTGGTCAACGAAAAGGTCGAAGTGGCCGAGTTGATCGGCATGGACCCCAACCCCTTTACCCATCGCATCATCATCAACAAGGGTGAGCGCGACGGTGTGGTCCTTGGTCAGCCGGTACTGGATGCTCGGGGACTGATGGGGCAGGTCGTCGAGCTGATGCCCTACACCTCGCGGGTCCTGCTGCTGACGGACACCACCCACAGCATTCCGGTGCAGGTCAACCGTAACGGCTTGCGCGCGATTGCCAGCGGTACCGGTAACCCTGAGCGCCTGGAATTACGTCACGTCGCGGATACGGCCGACATCAAGGAAGGCGACCTGCTGGTCAGCTCCGGCCTGGGCCAGCGGTTCCCGGCAGGCTATCCGGTGGCAACGGTCAAGGAAGTGATCCACGATTCCGGCCAGCCCTTCGCCATTGTGCGTGCCGTGCCCACTGCCGCCCTGAACCGCAGCCGCTACCTGTTGCTGGTGTTCAGCGACAACCGTACTCCGGAAGAACGCGCCAACGACGCCGCCCAGGCCCAGGAAGCGGAAGACAAGAAGAACGGCACCGCGCCGATCATTCCTGCGACCGTGCCCAAGCCTCAGTCGACTACCCCCGCTGTACCGGCGGCAACTCCGGCAGCTACTGCGCCTGTGGCCACACCGGTCAAGCCTGCGGTCCATAGCGTGCACCCGGTGAAACCGACTGCAGCGAAACCGCCGGCCACCACGCCTGCCACTACGACGCCCGCTGCGAAGCCTCCAGCCGCAGCCCCGGCCACCACACGGCAGAGGGAGGAATAATGGCCGGTACTCATTCGAGCAATGGCTGGATCGTCTGGCTGACATTCGCCATCGGCTTGCTGCTCAGCGTTTCGCCGCTGCCGCAGTTCATGGAGATCCTGCGTCCGCTGTGGCTGGCATTGCTGCTGGCATTCTGGTCGCTGAACCTGCCGCATAAAGTGGGCATGGTCACGGCCATGTTCCTGGGCTTGGCGGAAGATGTGCTGTATGGCACCTTGCTGGGCCAGAACGCGTTGATCCTGACCCTGATCACCTTCCTGGTGCTGTCGTTGCAGCAGCGCCTGCGCATGTTCCCGATGTGGCAGCAATGCCTGGTGATCCTGGTGATCTTCGGCCTGGCGCAGTTGGTACAGTTGTGGCTCAGTGCCTTGACCGGCAACCGCCAGCCAACCCTGGCGCTGGTGTTGCCGGCCCTGGTCAGTGCGCTGTTGTGGCCTTGGATCAGCTTCGGCCTGCGTGGGTTACGTCGTCGCTATAAAATCAATTGAATGGATTGCGAGGCTCTGCCTGGTTATCGAACCCTACAGGGAGAGTCTGCAATGAATTCGCTATATCTGGCCTCGGGCTCCCCGAGGCGGCGTGAACTGCTGACCCAGATCGGTGTGCCTTTCACCGTGGTCAGCGCCGCCATTGATGAAACCCCTCTTACAAACGAAACCCCTGTTTCCTACGTCGAGCGTCTCGCTCGCGGTAAGGCCGCAGCGGGTTTTGCTGCGCTCGGGCAACGCTCGGCCGCCTGCGTCCTGGGCGCCGATACCGCAGTGATCGTGGACGGCAAGATCCTCGGCAAGCCCGTAGACCAAGCCGATGCGTTGGCGATGTTGATGGCACTGGCGGGGCGTGAACATGAAGTTCTGACTGCGATTGCCCTGACTGACGGCCAGCGCTGTGAAACCCGATGTGTAAGCAGTCGTGTACTTTTCCGTGGGATTTCTGTCGAGGAGGCTACAAGCTACTGGCACAGCGGCGAACCCCAGGACAAGGCGGGCGGCTATGCTATCCAAGGGCTTGGCTCGGTGTTTGTGGCCGGGCTCAATGGCAGCTATTCCGCCGTGGTAGGCCTGCCGGTGTGCGAAACCGCGCAACTGCTTGCCCAATTCGGCATACCCTGTTGGCAAAACCTTACCGCGCGCTGAACGCGTTACTCCAGCGCCCAGCCTTACAGCGATCGGTCACTATTGTGAAAACGCCTGAACGAGACCCAGCCATGAGTGAAGAGATTCTGATCAATATCACGCCGATGGAATCGCGCGTGGCGGTGGTAGAGAACGGTGTTCTGCAAGAAGTGCATGTCGAGCGCACCCAGAAACGCGGGATCGTCGGCAATATCTACAAGGGCAAGGTGGTGCGGGTGTTGCCGGGGATGCAGGCGGCATTTGTCGATATCGGCCTGGACCGGGCAGCATTTATCCACGCCTCGGAGATTTCCCTGCGCGAAGGGCCGGCGGTGGAAAGCATCAGTGCCTTGGTGCATGAAGGGCAGAGCCTGGTGGTGCAAGTCACCAAGGACCCCATCGGCTCCAAGGGCGCACGCCTGACCACTCAACTGTCGATTCCGTCGCGCTACCTGGTGTATATGCCGCGCACCGCCCATGTCGGCATTTCCCTGAAAATTGAAGACGAAGCCGAGCGCGAGCGCCTGAAAAAGGTGGTCAGCGACTGCGTGGCCGCTGAAGGTATCAAGGAAGCGGGCGGCTTTATCCTGCGCACCGCAGCCGAGGGCGCCGGTGCCGACGAAATCCTCATGGACATTCGCTACCTGCGGCGCCTGTGGGACCAGATCGGCGCACAGATCAAGACCATCGGCGCGCCGAGTGTGATCTACGAAGACCTGGGCCTGGCCCTGCGTACCTTGCGCGACCTGGTCAGCCCCAAGATCGAGAAAATTCGCATCGACTCGCGGGAAACCTTCCAGCGCACCACGCAATTTGTTGCCGAGCTGATGCCGGAAATTGCCGATCGCCTGGAGCATTATCCTGGCGAACGGCCGATCTTCGACCTGTATGGCGTCGAGGACGAAATCCAGAAAGCCCTGGAGCGCAAGGTGCCGCTCAAGTCCGGTGGCTACCTGGTGGTGGACCCGGCGGAAGCGATGACCACCATCGACGTCAACACCGGCGCGTTCGTAGGCCATCGCAACCTTGAAGAGACCATCTTCAAGACCAATCTCGAAGCGGCCACGGCGATTGCTCGTCAACTGCGCCTGCGTAACCTGGGCGGCATCATCATCATCGACTTCATCGACATGGAAGATGAAGAGCACCAGCGCCAGGTGCTGCGCACGCTCGAAAAACAGCTGGAGCGCGATCACGCCAAGACCAATATCATCGGCATCACCGAGCTGGGCCTGGTGCAGATGACCCGCAAGCGCACCCGCGAGAGCCTGGAGCAGGTGCTGTGCGAGCCCTGCAGCAGTTGCCAGGGCCGCGGTAAGTTGAAGACTCCGGAAACGGTTTGCTACGAGATTTTCCGGGAAATCCTCCGAGAGGCACGGGCCTACCAGGCCGAAGGTTATAGAGTGCTTGCCAACCAGAAAGTGGTCGACCGCCTGCTGGATGAAGAGTCCGGTAACGTGGCTGAGCTGGAGGGGTTTATCGGGCGTACGATTCGCTTCCAGGTCGAAACCATGTATTCCCAGGAACAATATGACGTGGTGCTGCTCTGATCCCCATTCGCTTTCTTTTTACGCGACTCGCAGACCTTGATCTGCAGTCCGACTACTGCCTTGAGGGTCGCCTGACATGGAGCGTCTGACACGCTTTTTTGCCGCTTTGACCCGTTGGGGCCTTGGGCTGTGCGCCTTGCTGCTGGTGTTGGCGGCGGTGTATGTGAGCCTGGGGCGTGAATTGACCCCGCTGGTGGCCGAATACCGCGCGGAAATCGAAGCCAAGGCCCAGGCTGCGGTGGACATGCCTGTGCACATCGGCAGCCTTGAAGGCCGCTGGAGCGGTTTTGCGCCCGTGTTGCTGGCCCACGACGTAATGGTCGGCGAGGGCAGCAGTGCCTTGCGCCTGGACCAGGTCGAAGTGGTGCCGGACATGTGGGCCAGCCTGATGGCGCGCGAAGTGCGTATTGCGCACCTGGAAGTCAGTGGCCTGCAACTGAGCGCCAAGGAAGACAAGGACGGCCATTGGGCGCTGCAAGGCTTGCCGATACAGGACGACCAGCCGCTGGACCCGGAGCAATTGCTCAAGCGCATGCAGATGGTCAAGCGCGTATCGCTGCTCGACAGCCAGGTCACCCTGCAACCGTTCGACCAGGCGCCGCTGACCCTGACGTATGTGGGCTTGAGCCTGCACACGGGCGTCACCCGCCAGCGCCTGGACGCTCGCCTGACCTTGCCCGACGGCCAGCCCCTGGCCCTGAGCCTGCGCAGCCGCATTCGCGCGAGCCAGTGGAAGGACGCGGAAGTCGAGGCGTACCTGAGCCTGCCGCAGAGCGACTGGGCCAAGTGGATCCCCGCCAGGCTGACCCAGCAGTGGAAACTCACGCAGTTCAAGGCCGGCGGTGAGTTCTGGCTGAACTGGGGTAAAGGCACGGTGCAACGTGCGGTCGTGCGCCTCAACTCGCCGCAGGTGAAGGGCAGCTACGACGAACGCAAGCCGGTGCATATCGAAAACCTTGCACTCACGGCCTATCTGCAACGCAGCGATACCGGCTTGAAGGTGTTGTTTGATTCCCTGGCGATGAACCTGGGCGAGACCCGATGGGAATCGCGCCTGCAATTGCAGCAGACCCTGGCGACCGACACGGCCCAGGAAGCCTGGAAGCTGCAGGCTGACCGCCTCGACCTGACCCCCATCACACCGTTGCTCAACGCCCTGGCGCCACTGCCGGAAGGCGTCGCCAAGACCGTCGAGCACCTGAAGGCCACCGGCCTGCTGCGTAATGTGCTGGTGGATTTCCGTCCTCAAGACACCACCGATCAAAAAGTCAGCTTTGCCGCCAACCTGGAACGGGTCGGGTTTGACGCCTACTTCGGTGCGCCGGCCGCACGCAACGTTTCCGGCAGCATCAGCGGCGACCTGGGCCAGGGCGAGTTGCGCATGGACAGCAAGGATTTTTCCCTGCACCTCGATCCGATCTTCGCCAAGCCCTGGCAATACCTCCAGGCCAATGCACGCCTGACGTGGAAGCTGGATAAACAAGGCTTCACCCTGATCGCCCCGTATATCAAGGTGCTGGGGGAAGAGGGCAAGATCGCCGCCGATTTCCTGATTCGCCTGCATTTCGACCATAGCCAGGAAGACTATATGGACCTGCGGGTCGGTATGGTCGATGGCGATGGACGCTTTACCCCTAAATACCTGCCGGCCGTACTGAGCCCCGCGTTGGATGAGTGGCTGCGCACGGCAATTCTCAAGGGCGCGGTGGACCAGGGGTTGTTCCAGTACCAGGGCTCGCTGAACCACGATGCGTTGCCCGCCGCGCGCAATATCAGTCTGTTCTTCAAGGTGCATGACGCCGAACTGGCGTTCCAGCCGGGTTGGCCCCATGTGAACAAGGTCAATGGCGAAGTGTTTGTCGAAGAGACGGGCGTACGCATCCTGGCGAGCAAGGGGCAGTTGCTCGACACCAAGGTCAAGGACGTCTACGTCAATATTCCCCACGCGCCGTCCGGCAAGGAAAGCCATCTGCTGCTTACCGGTGGTTTTGCCGGTGGCCTGGGCGATGGGCTGAAGATTCTCCAGGAAGCGCCAATTGGTACGGCCTCCACCTTCGCCGGCTGGAAAGGCGAGGGAGACCTGCAGGGCTCGCTGGATCTGGACGTTCCGCTGGTCAAGGGCATCGAGCCCAGGATCGTGGTGGATTTCCAGACTGACAAGGCACGCCTGCAATTGGCGGAACCGCCTCTGGACCTGACGCAGCTCAAGGGTAATTTCCGCTTCGATAGCGCCAAAGGCTTGAGCGGCGAAAAGATTACCGCCCAGGCATTTGACCGGCCGATCACCGCGCAGATCTTTGCCGATGGCAAGCCAGGCAATATCAGCACCCGTGTCGCTGCCAAGGGGCAGGTGACGGTCAAGCGTCTGACGGATTGGTTGAAAGTCAGTCAGCCGTTGCCGGTGTCCGGTGATATTTCGTATCAGTTACAGCTCAACCTGGACGGTGCCGACAGCCAACTGATGGTCAGCTCCAACCTCAAGGGCGTTGCGGTGGACTTGCCGGCGCCGTTCGGCATGCCGGCCAGCCAGGGACGTGACAGCGTATTCCGCATGACCTTGCAGGGGGCTGAGCGCCGCTACTGGTTTGATTACGGTGAGTTGGCCAACTTCACCTTTGCCGCGCCGCCGGACAAACTCAATGACGGCCGTGGCGAGTTGTTCCTTGGCGATGGCGATGCCGTGCTGCCAGGCGCCAAGGGCTTGCGCATCCGTGGCGTACTCTCGGAGCTGGATATCGACCCGTGGAAAAAACTGGTGAACCAGTATGCTGGCAATGACCCAGGTGGCAGTGCCAAGCAGCTGCTGAGCGGTGCCGAATTCAAGATTGGCAAGCTCACCGGCCTGGGTACCCAGTTCGATCAGGTTAACCTGCAGTTGGATCGAAAGCCCGCTGCCTGGGGCTTACAGTTCGACAGCCAGCAGGCCAAGGGGGCGGTGAACCTGCCGGATGCCAAGGGCGCGCCGATTGCGGTCAACCTGCAATACGTGAAGCTGCCGGCGGTGGACCCGACGGTACAGGCTGATGAAAATGCACCGGACCCGTTGGCCAGTATCGATCCCAAGGATATTCCGGCGCTGGATATCGCCATTGACCAGCTGTTCCAGGGGCCGGACCTGATTGGCGCCTGGTCACTCAAGATCCGGCCAACGGCCAAAGGCCTGGCCTTCAATACGCTGGACCTGGGCCTCAAGGGCATGCAACTCAAGGGCGCCGGCGGATGGGAAGGTGTCCCGGGTGACAGCAGCAGTTGGTACAAGGGGCGCCTGGACGGCAAGAACATCGCCGATGTACTCAAAGGCTGGGGCTATGCGCCCACGGTCACCAGCGAGGATTTCCACCTGGATGTGGATGGGCGGTGGCCGGGTTCGCCGGCCTGGGTCGGGCCTAAACGTTTCTCCGGCAGCCTGGATGCGACGTTCCGTAAAGGTCAGTTTGTCGAGGTGGAAGGTGGCGCCCAGGCGCTGCGGGTATTCGGCCTGCTCAACTTCAACTCCATCGGGCGCCGCCTGCGCCTGGACTTCTCCGACCTGCTGGGCAAGGGCTTGAGTTATGACCGGGTCAAGGGCCAATTGGTCGCCAGCAATGGCGTGTTCGTGACGCGCGAGCCGATCACCATGACCGGCCCGTCGAGCAACCTGGAGCTCAACGGCACACTGGACCTGGTGGCTGACCGTGTCGATGCGAAGTTGCTGGTGACGTTGCCGGTGACCAACAACCTGCCGATTGCCGCGCTGATCGTGGGCGCGCCGGCGATTGGTGGCGCACTGTTCCTGATCGACAAGCTGATCGGTGACCGTGTTTCGCGTTTCGCCAGCGTGCAATACAAGGTGGAAGGCCCATGGAAGGATCCAAAAATCACCTTCGACAAGCCCTTTGAAAAACCAAACTGAGAGCCTGTGGAGTAGCATGGCCCCATGCCTTTTACGGAGTATCGGCCCATGTCCTTTGCAGTAATCCAAATGGTCAGTCAGAGCGATGTGCTGGCCAACCTGGTCCAGGCCCGGCGCTTGTTGGAACAAGCGGCGGCCGGCGGTGCGAAGCTGGCGGTGCTGCCGGAAAACTTTGCCGCCATGGGCCGCCGCGACGTGGCGGATATCGGCCGCGCCGAGGCGCTGGGTGAAGGTCCGATCCTGCAATGGTTGAAACAGACCGCCCGCGACCTCACCTTATGGATAGTGGCTGGCACACTGCCGTTGCCGCCCAAGGATCAACCGCACGCCAAATCCAATGCCTGCTCGCTGCTGATCGATGATCGCGGCGAAGTCGTCGCCCGTTACGACAAGCTGCATTTGTTTGATGTTGACGTGGCGGACGCCCGGGGTCGCTATCGGGAGTCCGATGACTATGCTTTCGGGAGTAACGTGATGGTGGCGGATACGCCGGTCGGCCGTTTGGGCCTGACGGTGTGCTACGACTTGCGCTTCCCCGAGCTGTACAGCGAGCTGCGCGC
The DNA here is from genome assembly GCF_036346475.1 of Pseudomonas sp. AM8. Lineage (NCBI taxonomy): Bacteria > Pseudomonadati > Pseudomonadota > Gammaproteobacteria > Pseudomonadales > Pseudomonadaceae > Pseudomonas > Pseudomonas sp. AM8. The sequence continues at coordinate 933,569 of NZ_JAOTNX010000001.1, read as the reverse complement.
GGCGGGGGCTGAATTGATTACTGCGCCCTCGGCCTTTACCGCCGTGACCGGTGCCGCCCACTGGGATGTGCTGATTCGTGCACGGGCCATCGAAACCCAGTGTTACCTGCTGGCGGCCGCCCAGGGCGGTGTGCATCCAGGGCCACGGGAAACCTATGGTCATGCGGCGATCGTCGACCCATGGGGCCAGGTGCTGGCACAACAGGATCAAGGCGAAGCGGTGTTGCTGGCCGAACGCGATAGCAGTGAACAGGCGTCGATACGGGCGCGCATGCCGGTGGTCAACCATCGGCGCTTTTTCTCGCAGGGCGCCCAGCGGCCTGCTTCAGAACGATGAATTTAAGGCCAAACCTATGAGCGAGTTGTTGTCCTCAGTCAGTGAACACCTCCTGGCACCCGGTGGCGTGACCATCGAAAGCTTGCAAACCGTGCTCGGCGATCTGGCCGGGCCAGGCATCGATGCCGCCGACCTGTATTTCCAGGGGCAGATCTCCGAGTCCTGGGCCCTGGAAGATGGCATCGTCAAGGAAGGCAGTTTCAATCTTGACCAAGGTGTAGGCGTCCGCGCGCAATCAGGTGAAAAGACCGGTTTTGCCTACAGTAACGCGATCACCCTGGAGGCGTTGGGCCTGGCCGCACGTGCTGCGCGTTCGATCTCCCGTGCCGGCCAACATGGCACGGTACAGGCGTTCAGTACCCAGGACGTGGCGCAGTTGTATGCGCCGGACAACCCCCTGGAAGTGATCAGCCGCGCGGAAAAGGTCGAGTTGCTCAAGCGTATCGATGCGGCCACTCGCGCCCTGGACCCGCGTATCCAGCAGGTCTCCGTGAGCATGGCCGGTGTGTGGGAACGCATCCTGGTGGCGTCCACCGACGGGGGGCTGGCGGCGGACGTACGGCCGCTGGTGCGTTTCAATGTCAGCGTGATCGTCGAGCAGAACGGCCGCCGCGAGCGTGGCGGCCACGGCGGCGGCGGGCGTACCGACTACCGTTACTTCCTCACCGACGACCGTGCCATGGGCTATGCCCGTGAGGCTTTGCGCCAGGCGTTGGTGAACCTGGAAGCCATTCCTGCGCCGGCCGGCACGCTGCCGGTGGTGTTGGGCTCGGGCTGGTCCGGCGTATTGCTGCACGAGGCCGTGGGCCATGGCCTGGAAGGCGATTTCAACCGCAAGGGCAGTTCCGCCTACAGCGGGCGCATGGGCGAGATGGTTGCGTCCAAGCTCTGCACCATTGTCGATGATGGCACCCTGGCCGGTCGCCGCGGCTCGCTGAGCGTCGATGATGAAGGCACGCCGACCGAATGCACCACCTTGATTGAAAACGGTGTGCTCAAGGGCTACATGCAGGACAAGCTCAATGCCCGCCTGATGGGCGTTGCGCGCACCGGTAATGGCCGTCGCGAATCTTATGCGCACCTGCCGATGCCACGCATGACCAACACCTACATGCTCGGTGGCGAAAGCGACCCGGCGGAGATCATCGCCTCGGTGAAGCGTGGCATCTACTGCGCCAACCTCGGCGGCGGCCAGGTGGATATCACCAGCGGCAAGTTCGTGTTCTCTACCAGCGAGGCATACCTGATCGAAGACGGCAGGATTACCGCGCCGGTCAAAGGGGCAACGTTGATTGGCAATGGCCCGGAAGCCATGAGCAAGGTGTCGATGGTCGGCAACGACCTGGCCCTGGACAGTGGTGTGGGCATGTGCGGGAAAGATGGGCAGTCGGTGCCGGTAGGGGTCGGCCAGCCAACGCTGAAAATTGATGCGATCACCGTGGGTGGCACGGGGTCGTAAGGGGGGAGCTTCGGGTGGCTAAGACCGCCACCCGGGGACGGGCATCAACGCAGACCGCGTTGAGTCTCGTCCAGCTCACGGATGTATTTGAAGATTTTACGGCTGGTGGCCGGCGCCTTGTTATGCGCCTGCTCGTGCTGGGCCTGACGGATCAGGGAGCGCAGTTGCTGGCGGTCCGCGTCCGGGTAGTCCAGCACGAATTTCTCCAGCACCGCGTCATCGCCCGAGATCAGGCGGTCACGCCAACGTTCCAGGTTATGGAAACGTTCGTTGTACTGGCGAGTGGAGGCATCGGTTTGATCAAGCAAGGCGAGAATGGCGTCAGTGTCCTGATCGCGCATCAGCTTGCCGATAAACATGATGTGTCGTTTACGCGCGATATTCGCGGTGTGCTTGGGTGCGTCCGCAAGCGCCCGGCGCATTTCGTCGGTCAGTGGCAGTTTTGCAATCAAGTCTTTCTTGAGCGTTGTAAGGCGCTCGCCCAGGTCAACCAGAGCATGCAGCTCACGTTTGACCTGGGTTTTGCTTTTCTCCCCATCGAGGGAGTCGTCGTAAGAATCAACCATGGTGGCAGTCCGCAAAGAAACGCCGCCATGATAACCAGTCGGGGGCCGCTTGTCCGGCCCGGTCGCTCGATGGCCTTAGCCGAAAGCAGAATTTGAGTGGAGAAAACCATGAGTGCAGCCCAAAGCGTCGGTCCGCAAGCGTTACCGGCCCTGCAGGAACAAGTCGAGCAGATCCTTGCCGAGGCCAAGCGCCAGGGGGCCAGTGCCTGTGAAGTGGCGGTGTCGCTGGAGCAGGGGTTGTCGACGTCGGTACGTCAACGGGAAGTGGAAACCGTCGAATTCAACCGTGACCAAGGCTTTGGCATCACCTTGTATGTGGGGCAGCGCAAAGGTTCGGCCAGTACGTCGGCCAGCGGTCCGGAGGCCATACGCGAAACGGTTGCCGCGGCATTGGCGATTGCCCAGCACACTTCCGAGGATGAAAGCTCGGGCTTGGCCGATAAGGCGCTGATGGCCAAGGACTTGAAGGATTTCGATCTGTTCCATGCCTGGGACATCACGCCCGAACGGGCCATCGAGCTGGCGCTGACCTGCGAAGCGGCGGCGTTCGATGCCGATGCCCGCATCAAGAACGCCGATGGCACCACGTTGAACACGCATCAGGGCTGTCGCGTCTACGGCAACAGCCACGGGTTTATCGGCGGGTATGCGTCCACGCGCCATAGTCTGAGCTGCGTGATGATCGCCGAGGCCAATGGCCAGATGCAGCGTGATTACTGGTACGACGTAAGTCGTCAGGGTGAGTTGCTGGCAGACCCGGTCAGCATTGGTCAGCGTGCCGCACAACGTGCCGCGAGCCGCCTGGGCGCGCGCCCGGTGCCGACGTGTGAAGTGCCTGTACTGTTTTCGGCGGAGCTGGCAGGCGGTCTGTTTGGCAGTTTCCTGGGGGCCATTTCTGGCGGCAACCTGTATCGCAAGTCTTCGTTCCTTGAAGGGGCGATTGGCCAGACGTTGTTTCCCGATTGGCTGACCATTGATGAGCGTCCGCACTTGATGCGGGCCATGGGCAGTTCGGCGTTCGATGGGGACGGCCTGGCCACGTATGCCAAGCCGTTCGTCGAAAACGGGGAGCTGGTGTCTTACGTACTCGGCACCTACTCAGGCCGCAAACTCGGCCTGCCAAGCACTGCCAACGCCGGTGGCGTGCATAACCTGTTCGTGACCCATGGTGATGAAGACCAGGCGGCGCTGTTGCGTCGCATGGGACGTGGTCTGTTGGTGACCGAATTGATGGGCCATGGCCTGAATATGGTCACTGGGGATTATTCCCGTGGCGCGGCGGGCTTCTGGGTGGAAAACGGTGAGATTCAGTTCGCCGTCCAGGAAGTGACCATCGCCGGCAACATGCGCGATATGTTCAAGCAGATCGTTGCCGTGGGAAATGACCTGGAGCTGCGCAGCAATATTCGCACAGGCTCGGTGCTGATCGAGCGGATGACTGTCGCAGGCAGCTAATCCCGCTACAGCGGCACAAAAAGGCGCGCCCTCTTACGGAGGGCGCGCCTTTTTTGTGGCCGTGTTTCAGGGGGATTGAGGTGCTGCTCTTGTTTTGATTCTCAATATCATTTAATAATAAATATCATTAACGGATGAGTGTGGATCATGAGTTCTGTCCTGCATGAGGATCCTTACCTGGAAAGCTGGCGCTGGATGAGTCGCCAGATTCGCTGTGGTCTGGATCCCAATGAGCCTCGCCTGATCGAACATTACCTCAATGAGGGCCGATACCTGGCGTGCTGTACCGCGACCCATCCGTGGACCATCGCTGAAACCTCATTCCGCCTGCTGATCGACACCGCCAGCGATATTGCACTGCCGTGGCATTGGCGATCCCTGTGTCTGGATCAAGCCTGGCGCCCACTGCGCGACCTGGAAAAACTCTCTCACTGTGCCTGCCGCCTCAAGCGCTGGCAGACCTTTGCCTGGCAATTGGCGACCTGCGAACTGCTTCCCTCCATTTCCGTTTCTGACCTGGTGCAAGGATCTTCCGATGAGTAACACCCGTATCGAACGCGACAGCATGGGCGAACTGCAAGTCCCCGCCGAGGCCTTGTACGGTGCGCAAACCCAGCGCGCGGTGAACAACTTTCCGATCAGCCACCAACGCATGCCGGCGCAATTCATTCGCGCACTGATCCTGGCCAAGGCGGCGGCTGCCAAGGTCAACGTCGACCTCAAGCAGATCAGTGAAGGGCAGGGCAAAGCCATCGTCGATGCCGCCCAAGGCTTGCTCGAAGGCGATTACATGCGGCACTTCCCGGTGGATATCTTCCAGACCGGTTCCGGCACCAGTTCGAATATGAATGCCAACGAAGTGATTGCGACGCTCGCCAGCCGTTTGCTCGGCGAAGCGGTCAATCCCAACGATCATGTGAACTGCGGCCAAAGCAGCAACGACATCATTCCGACCACCATCCATGTCAGTGCTGCGCTGGTGCTGCACGAGCAAACGCTGCCGGCCCTGCTGCACCTGGTGCAGGTGATCGAGCAGAAAGCCGAAGAGGTTCACCCATTCATCAAGACCGGCCGCACGCACCTGATGGACGCCATGCCCGTGCGCATGAGCCAGGTGCTCAATGGTTGGGCCCAGCAACTCAAGGCCAACATCGGCCATATGCAAGATTTGCTGCCGAGCCTGCAGGCTTTGGCCCAGGGCGGTACGGCGGTGGGCACCGGGATCAACGCGCACCCGGAATTCGCCGCGCGTTTCAGTCAACAGCTCAGTAGCCTGGCGGGTGTGAAATTCACCCCCGGCAAGAACCTGTTCGCGCTGATCGGCTCCCAGGACACTGCTGTCGCCGTCTCCGGCCAGTTGAAAGCCACCGCCGTATCGCTGATGAAAATTGCCAATGACCTGCGCTGGATGAACTCCGGCCCGCTGGCCGGCCTGGGGGAAATCGAACTGGAGGGCCTGCAGCCGGGGTCTTCGATCATGCCAGGCAAGGTCAATCCAGTGATTCCGGAAGCGACCGCCATGGTCGCTGCACAAGTCATCGGCAATGACACGGTGATCACCGTTGCCGGCCAATCCGGCAACTTCGAATTAAACGTGATGTTGCCGATCATTGCCCAGAACCTGCTCAGCAGCCTCGAGTTGCTGGCCAATTCCAGCCGTCTGCTGGCAGACAAGGCCATCGCCAGCTTCAAGGTCAACGAAGCCAAGCTCAAGGAAGCGCTGTCGCGCAACCCGATCCTGGTCACCGCACTCAACCCGATCATTGGTTACCAAAAGGCCGCTGAGATTGCCAAGAAAGCTTATCAGCAGGGCCGTCCGGTGATTGAGGTGGCCCTTGAGCACACCGACCTGCCCCGTAGCCAACTGGAAGTCCTGTTGGATCCGGAAAAACTCACGGCTGGCGGCGTGTAATCACCGACCCTGCTTTGGAGGCTCACCATGGAGCACTGGAAACGCACGATCGAACGGGCCAATCGCTGCTTTATGCAGGGCGAATTGGTTGACGCTCGCGAGGCCTATCTGCAAGCCCTGGCCCTGGCTCAAGTGCTGTTCGAGCGCTGGGCGAATGCCGACGAAGCAGTGGCGGCCTGCGTCATTTCCCATCACAACCTGGCGGATTTGCACCTGCGCCTGAATCAGCCCGAGGAAAGCGCCGAATACCTCTGCGCTATTCACCAGCGCTTGCTCCAGGCCATGCAGGACGTGCGCCTGAGCCCGCAGCTGCGGGAAGCGGCCCTGCGCCAGAGCAGTAAGACTTACGTCGAACTGTTGAATTTCATCAGCGATCACGGTGAGTACCCGCGCACCCATCGCTTGCTGGGCGGTACTGCGGTGCAGCCGACCACGTCTCAATACGGAGCACATTGATATGACCTACACCTTGCCTGCCTTGCCCTATGCCTACGATGCCCTGGAACCGCATATCGATGCGCAAACCATGGAGATTCACTACACCAAGCACCACCAGACCTACATCAATAACCTCAATGCGGCGGTCGAGGGCACCGAGTTTGCGGGCTGGCCTGTAGAGAAACTGGTGTCCAGCGTGCAGCAACTGCCGGAAAAACTGCGTGCGGCCGTCATCAACCAAGGCGGTGGCCACGCCAACCATTCACTGTTCTGGGCGGTGATGTCGCCTCAAGGTGGCGGCAAGCCCGACGGCGCGTTGGGAAAAGCCGTAGAAGAGCAACTCGGCGGTTTCGACAGTTTCAAGGAAGCCTTCACCAAAGCCGCCTTGACCCGTTTCGGCAGCGGTTGGGCGTGGTTGAGTGTCACTCCGCACAAGACGCTGATAGTGGAAAGCAGCGGCAACCAGGACAGCCCGTTGATGAATGGCAACACGCCAATCCTCGGCCTGGACGTCTGGGAGCATGCTTATTACCTGCGCTACCAGAACCGTCGCCCTGAATACATCAATGCGTTCTACAGCGTCATCAACTGGCCGGAAGTTGCCGCACGCTATCAGGCCGCGTTGGCCTGACATTCACCTCGATAACAAGATCTAAGGCCGACTATGGGCACTGAAACACTGGCGATCAGCAGCGTGCGAATGTTTCGTTATGCGTTTGGCTCGCTGCTGCTATTGGCAGGTACTGCATTGCTGGTGGCCCACGGGCTGGCCTGGCTGGATCTGGAACCGCGCATCATGCGCGCTTTGCAGGGCGGGGCGATTTGCGCGCTTGGCACGGCGCTGGGGGCGGTTCCGGTCTTGGTGATTCGGCGGATGCCGGTGGCGTTGAGCGATACCTTGTTGGGCTTCGGTGCCGGTGTGATGCTGGCGGCGACCGCGTTTTCGCTGGTCGTGCCGGGAATTGCTGCGGCCGAAGCCCTTGGTCTTTCGCCCTGGGGTGCAGGTGGGCTGATCAGCTTCGGCATCATGCTGGGGGCATTCGGTTTGTATCTGGTGGACCGCAAGGTCTCCGGCGCCAGTCCGGAAATGTTGGTGGGCACACCGGATAAACCGGTGATTCCACCGCGTATCTGGCTGTTCGTGTTTGCCATCATCGCCCACAACATCCCCGAAGGCATGGCGGTTGGCGTCTCAGCCGGCGGCGGCATGCCGGATGCCGATAGCTTGGCCATGGGCATTGCTTTGCAGGATGTGCCCGAAGGTCTGGTCATTGCGCTGGTATTGGCTGGGGCAGGGATGTCGCGGATCAGGGCGTTCCTGATCGGCGCCGCGTCAGGCTTGGTGGAGCCGGTGTTCGCCGTGCTTTGCGCCTGGCTGGTGACCCTGGCCGAGGTGCTGTTACCGTTGGGCCTGGCACTGGCCGCTGGCGCGATGCTGTTGGTGGTCACCCACGAAGTGATCCCGGAGTCGCGCCGCAACGGTCACGAAAAACTCGCGAGCCTGGGGTTGTGCATGGGGTTCTGCTTGATGATGGTGATGGATACCGCCTTGGGGTGAGGCCTCAGCGGGGATAGGGGTTACTACTCACCCTCATCAAAGAAGTTGTTGATCAGCGCTACCAGGGCGTCCATTGCTTCCTGCTCTTGCTCGCCCTCGGTGCTCAAATGAATCTTGGTGCCCTTGCCGGCCGCCAACATCATCATCGCCATGATGCTTTTGCCATCGACCATGCTCTCCGGTGTACGCCCGGCGCGGATCTGGCAAGGGAACTGCCCGGCAATACCGACGAATTTGGCCGAGGCGCGGGCATGCAGGCCCAGCTTGTTGATGATTTCAATTTCCAGAGCGGGCATCGCGGGGGTGTTCCTTTCAGCTAAGGTCGCGGTGGCGAACCTGGACGTTCTTGAGGGTTTGTTGCAGCACCTGGCCCAGGCGCTCGGTCAGGTAGACAGAGCGGTGGTGACCGCCGGTGCAGCCGATGGCAATGGTGACATAGGCTCGGTTGCTCGCGGCAAAGCGCGGCAACCATTTGAGCAGGTAGCTGGAAATGTCCTGGAACATCTCCTCCACATCCGGTTGCGCGGCCAGGTAATCGGCCACAGGCTGATCCAGCCCCGACTGGTCGCGCAGTTCCGGCTTCCAATAAGGATTGGGCAGGCAGCGCACGTCGAACACCAGGTCGGCATCCACCGGCATGCCACGCTTGAAACCAAAGGACTCGACCAGAAATGCAGTGCCAGGCTCCGGCTGGTTCAGCAGGCGTAGCTTGATGGCATCGCGCAACTGGTACAGGTTGAGGCTGGTGGTGTTGATCTTGAGGTCAGCGAGGTCAATGATCGGCCCGAGCAGCTTGGTTTCATCCTCGATGGCTTCGGCCAGGGAGCGGTGTGGGCTGCTGAGGGGGTGACGTCTACGGGTCTCTGAGAAGCGCTTGAGCAGGGTTTCTTCGTCGGCGTCCAGATATAGCACATCGCAATGAATGTGTTTGGCACGCACCTCTTCGAGCAATTCCGGAAAACGCGTGAGGTGGCTCGGCAGGTTGCGGGCGTCAATCGAAACGGCGACCAGAGGTTGTGCCAACTCGGTATGGATCAGTGCCCGCTCCGCCAATTCCGGGAGCAGGCCGGCGGGCAGGTTGTCGATGCAATAGAAGCCGTTGTCCTCAAGGACGTTGAGGGCGGTACTTTTACCCGAGCCGGAGCGGCCGCTGACGATGATCAAACGCATGATTACTGCCCGTTTTGCTCATCCAGGACAACTTGATACAGCGCCTCGTTGCTACTGGCACTGCGCAGTTTGTCGCGTACTTCCTTGCGGTCGAGCATGCTTGCGATCTGCCGAAGCAGTTCCAGGTGTGCATCGGTGGCGGCCTGTGGGACCAGCAGAACAAACAGCAGGTCTACCGGGGCGCCGTCGATCGCGTCGAAATCGATAGGTGCGTCCAGGTGCAGCAGGGCGCTGACAGGTGACTCGCAGCCTTTGAGGCGGCAGTGGGGAATGGCGATGCCGCTGCCAAAACCGGTGGAGCCGAGTTTTTCACGGGCAATCAGAGCCTCAAAGACATCTTGCATCTCCAGCTCAGGCACTTGGCTGCTGATCAGGTTGGCAATTTGTTCGAGGGCTTTCTTCTTGCTGCCGCCCGGCACGTTCACGAGGGAACGGCCGGGGGTCAGGATGGTTTCAAGTCGGATCATGGGGGGAGAGTTAACGACCTGTGCCCTGAAGCAGGCTCAGATTCTTTTCCTTATGCTTTTTGAGTTGGCGGTCAAGCTTGTCTGTGAGCAAGTCGATTGATGCATACATGTCTTCATGTTCGGCATTGGCGACCACTTCTCCACCGGGTATCTGAAGAGTCGCTTCGATTTTCTGCTGAAGCTTGTCGACCTTCATGATGACCTGCACGTTGGTGATCTTGTCGAAATGACCCTCAAGCTTCCTCAGCTTCTGCTCGACGTAGTCGCGTAGTGGAGGGGTGACTTCTACATGGTGTCCACTGATGTTGACTTGCATACAGCTTCTCCTTCGTTGCCAGTGCATAAAGCGGCGGGTAGGAATACCCACCACTGGAACGCTGTGGCCCGCCCGTCACATCAAACGCTTACGCTCGCTGGAAGGCGCGATCCCAAGGGACTCGCGGTACTTGGCGACGGTTCGACGGGCGACCTGAATGCCTTGTGCCTCCAGTAAACCAGCGATCTTGCTGTCACTCAACGGCTTTTTCTGATTTTCCGCAGCAACCAGTTTTTTGATGATTGCGCGGATCGCCGTGGACGAGCATTCGCCGCCTTCGGATGTGCTGACATGACTGGAGAAAAAGTATTTCAGCTCATATATGCCCCGTGGGGTATGCATGAATTTTTGTGTGGTCACCCGGGAAATCGTCGATTCGTGCATGCCCACCGCTTCTGCGATGTCGTGCAGGACCAGCGGTTTCATCGCCTCGTCACCATATTCCAGGAAGCCGCGCTGATGCTCGACGATCTGGGTGGCCACTTTCATCAGGGTTTCGTTGCGGCTCTGCAGGCTCTTGATGAACCAGCGCGCTTCCTGCAACTGGTTGCGCATGAAGGTGTTGTCGGCGCTGGTGTCGGCACGGCGCACAAAACCGGCATATTGCGGGTTGACCCGCAGGCGCGGCACCGACTCCTGGTTCAGTTCCACCAACCAGCGCTCGTTGTCCTTGCGCACGATCACGTCGGGAACGACGTATTCGGCTTCGCTGGACTCGATCTGCGAGCCTGGACGCGGGTTGAGGCTTTGCACCAGCTCGATGACCTGGCGCAGGTCGTCTTCCTTGAGCTTCATGCGCCGCATCAACTGGCTATAGTCGCGGCTGCCCAGCAGGTCGATATAGTCGGTGACCAGGCGCTGGGCCTCGGCGAGCCATGGGGTCTTGGCGGGCAGCTGGCGCAGTTGCAGCAGCAGGCATTCGCTCAGGGTGCGGGCACCGATGCCGGCGGGCTCGAACTGTTGGATGCGGTGCAGGACCGCTTCGATTTCGTCCAGCTCGATGTCCAGTTCCGGGTCGAAGGCCTCGAGAATCTCTTCGAGCGTCTCGTCCAGATAACCCTGGTTATTGATGCAGTCGATCAGGGTCACGGCGATCAGGCGATCGGTGTCCGACATCGGCGCGAGGTTCAGTTGCCACAGCAGATGGCTCTGCAGGCTCTCGCCGGCGGAAGTACGGGTGGTGAAGTCCCACTCGTCATCGTCATTGCTGGGCAGGCTGCTGGCGCTGGTCTGGTAGACGTCCTCCCAGGCGGTGTCCACCGGGAGTTCGTTGGGAATGCGTTCGTTCCAATCGCCTTCCTCAAGGTTATCCACCGTGGGGGCGGTTTCCTGGTAGGAGGGTTCCTGTACGTCGGAATTGGGTTTTTGCTCGATGTTGTCGGCCAATGGGTCTGCATTATCGAAGTCGTCGCCTTCTTCCTGGCGTTCGAGCATCGGATTGGACTCCAGGGCCTCCTGGATTTCCTGTTGCAGGTCCAGGGTCGACAATTGGAGCAGGCGGATGGCCTGTTGCAGCTGCGGTGTCATCGTCAGCTGCTGGCCCATTCTCAGGACTAGCGATGGTTTCATGGCAGGGGCTTAACACCTTATTCGCCGGCGCAATGCGCCATCCACGACAGGGCGCGTGAGCGCCAAACATAAGCAAATTATATGCCTGATATCGGGGGCTTTGCCTAGAGCGCGGTAACAATAAAAATCCGGAGGTTTTCATTGACTCCCGCGCATCGGGCAAACGACCTGCCGCCGCCTTGTTTTTGCAGGCGGCCTTACAGGCGGAACTCGTGACCCAGGTACACTTCCTTGACCAGTTCGTTGGCCAGGATGGTGGCAGAGTCGCCTTCGGCGATCAGCTGGCCATCGTTGACGATATACGCGGTTTCGCAGATATCGAGGGTCTCACGCACGTTGTGGTCGGTGATCAGTACACCGATGCCCTTGGCCTTGAGGTGGTGGATGATCTGCTTGATGTCGCCGACCGAGATGGGGTCGACGCCGGCAAACGGTTCGTCCAGCAGGATGAACTTGGGGGCAGTGGCCAGGGCGCGGGCGATTTCCACGCGACGACGCTCACCACCGGACAGGCTCATGCCAAGGTTGTCGCGAATGTGGTTGATGTGGAATTCCTGCAGCAGGCTTTCCAGTTCTTTGCGGCGACCGTCACGGTCGAGTTCCTTGCGGGTTTCAAGGATGGCCATGATGTTGTCGGATACCGACAGCTTGCGGAAGATCGACGCTTCCTGCGGAAGATAGCCGATACCGGCACGGGCGCGGCCGTGCATTGGCTGGTGGCTCACATCCAGGTCGTCGATCAGTACGCGACCTTGGTCCGCCTGGACCAGGCCGACGATCATGTAGAAGCAGGTGGTCTTGCCGGCGCCGTTGGGGCCAAGCAAGCCGACTATCTGGCCGCTGTCGATCGACAGGCTGACGTCGCGCACGACCTGACGGCTTTTATAGGCCTTGGCCAGATGCTGGGCTTTCAGGGTTGCCATTACTCGGCCTTCTTCTTCGGCTGGATAACCATGTCGATGCGTGGGCGTGGCGCGGTGACCTTGCTGCCATTGGCGCGGCCGGCGTTGGCGATCTGCTTCACGGTGTCATAGGTGATCTTCTCGCCTTCCGTGGAGTTGCCATCGGGGCTGAGTACCTTGGCCTGGTCGATCAGCACGATGCGATTCTGCTGGGCGTGATACTGGATGGTCTTGCCGTAGCCCTTCATCGGGCCGGTGTCGGTAGCCGACTGCTTCTGTTCGAAGTAAGCCAGGTTGCCCACCGAAGTCACTACGTCGATATCGCCCGCCTGGGTGCGCGTCAGAGTCACCGTGTTGCCGGTGATCTTCATCGAGCCCTGGATGATGATCACGCCGCCGGTATAGGTGGCGACGCCTTGCTTGTCATCCAGCTGCGCATCGTCAGCCGAGATGTGGATCGGTTGCTGGCTATCGTTCGGCAGAGCCCAGGCGCTCACGCTTCCCAGTGCTGCGCCCAGACCGAGCAAAATAGGGAGAGTTTTAACGAGCCTCATACTGTCCTCTTACGTTCGATAGCAGGTGTATCCTGCTTTCTTTCAAATACGCTTTCATTCCCTTGCCAGTCGATACACCGCCAGCGCCGTCGATTCTAACGTCTTGCTCGGTCTGCGCATATTGCTTCTGTGGGAATACGGTCATGCGACTGCTGGTAATCACGGTGTCACGGTTTTTGGCGTCAGTGCGCGCAACGCGTACCGAGTCAATCAGTTCTACCTCGGTGCCGTCCGGGTTGACCTCGCCACGCTTGCTCGTGACATGCCATGGGAACTCGGTGCCGCGGTACAGGTTCAGGTCCGGGTTGGTCAGCAGGGTGACTTCGGTGGCCTTCAAATGCTCGACTTTGTCCGAGGTCATCTCGTACTGCACCTTGCCGTCGGGCAGGAACTGCACGCTGTAGGCATTGGTTGCGTAATAGTCGATAGCCCCTTCTTCAACCTGCGCTGCAGGCTGGTCGAGGAAGCGCCCCGGGCTGATATTCCAGTAGCCCACCGCGAGAAACAGCGCGGCGATGACTCCGAATAGCAGGAAGTTGCGAATCTTTTTACTCAGCATAAAACGCTCTATAGGTAGGCGGCGTGGGCCGCTTCAAGACTGCCCTGGGCTCGCAGGATCAGTTCACAGAACTCGCGGGCGGCACCTTCGCCGCCACGGGCGGTGGTGACGCCATGGGCGTGCTCGCGAACAAACGTCGCCGCATTGGCGACGGCCATGCCCAGGCCCACTCGGCGAATGACCGGCAAGTCGGGCAGATCATCGCCCAGATAGGCGACCTGCTCATAGCTTAGGTTGAGTTGGCCAAGAAGCTCGTCCAGAACCACCAGTTTATCCTCGCGGCCCTGATACAGGTGAGGAATACCGAGGTTTTGTGCGCGGCGTTCCACAACGGGGGTTTTTCTGCCGCTGATAATCGCCGTTTGCACGCCCGAAGCCATCAGCATCTTGATGCCCTGGCCGTCGAGGGTATTGAACGTCTTGAATTCGCTGCCATCTTCGAGAAAGTACAGGCGGCCATCGGTCAGCACGCCGTCAACGTCGAAAATCGCCAGTTTGATGTGTTTGCCGCGTTGCAACAGGTCGCTGTTCATTTACATCACTCCCGCACGCAGCAAGTCGTGCATGTTCAGGGCGCCAACCGGGTGGTCGTCGCTATCGACCACCACCAGCGCGCCGATCTTGTGGTCTTCCATGATCTTCAAAGCTTCGGCCGCCAGCATTTCAGGGCGTGCAGTCTTGCCATGGGGGGTCATCACGGCGTCGATGGTCGCGGTGCGGATATCGATGGTGCGGTCCAGGGTGCGGCGCAGGTCACCGTCAGTGAATACCCCGGCCAGGCGCCCGTCGGCTTCCAGGATCACGGTCATGCCCAGGCCCTTGCGGGTCATTTCCATCAGCGCGTCCTTCAGCAGGGTGCCGCGCTGGACGTGGGGCAATTCCTCGCCCGAATGCATGACGTTTTCCACTTTCAGCAGCAGGCGGCGGCCCAAGGCACCACCCGGGTGGGAAAATGCGAAGTCTTCAGCGGTGAATCCACGGGCTTCCAGCAGCGCCACGGCCAGGGCGTCGCCCATGACCAGGGCGGCGGTGGTGGAGGAGGTCGGCGCCAGGTTCAGCGGGCAGGCCTCGTGGTCCACGTGAACATTCAGGTTCACGTCGGCGGCCTTGGCCAGGGTGGATTCCGGGTTGCCGGTGAGGCTGATCATCTTGATGCCCAGGCGCTTGATCAGCGGCAGCAGGGTCACGATTTCGTTGGTGGTGCCGGAGTTGGACAGCGCCAGGATGATGTCATCCTTGGTGATCATGCCCATGTCGCCGTGGCTGGCTTCGGCCGGATGCACGAAAAATGCGGTAGTCCCGGTGCTGGCCAGGGTGGCGGCGATCTTGTTGCCGACGTGGCCCGATTTGCCCATGCCAACCACGACAACACGGCCCTTGCTGGCCAGGATCATCTCGCAGGCGCGTACGAAATCTGCGTCGATATGGGCCAGCAAGCCTTCTACGGCTTCAACTTCGAGGCGGATGGTGCGTTGCGCGGATTGAATAAGGTCGCTGGATTGGCTCATGTCTGAAGTCGTATAGCCTGACGAAAAGTCGGCGATTATAGCGGTAATGATCAATTCCCTCACGCAAGTTCGTCAGGCTTTATTCAACGAATGCCTGAGATCGATCCTCAGTAACATAGCCAGCAACGTTTTTTCCCTGTCCTTAAACTGAACTAGCGCAGTTCCGGCCTTGGGCGCCCTGTACCAGCAGTGATATAGTTCGCCGCCAGTTCGGTCCGCCCAGCCCATGTGGCTATCTATATGCGTCACCGTTGCAAACGTTTGTCGCATGCATGGTGTCTGAGTGAGAGGCTGCATCCCAAGGAGTTTAGATGAGTGCCGATAACGCCTACGCGGTCGAGCTGAAGGGACTGACCTTCAAGCGCGGGACGCGCAGCATCTTCAATAACGTCGATATTCGCATTCCCCGCGGCAAGGTCACGGGCATCATGGGTCCGTCCGGTTGCGGCAAGACCACGCTGCTGCGTCTGATGGGCATGCAATTGCGCCCCAGCGCCGGTGAAGTATGGGTCAACGGCCAGAACCTGCCGACACTGTCGCGCAGCGATCTGTTCGATGCGCGCAAGCATATGGGGGTGCTGTTCCAGAGCGGTGCGCTGTTTACCGACCTCGATGTGTTCGAGAACGTGGCATTTCCGTTGCGGGTGCATACCCAGCTGTCCGATGAAATGATTCGTGACATTGTGTTGCTGAAATTGCAGGCCGTGGGCCTTCGCGGCGCCATCGACCTGATGCCCGACGAACTGTCCGGCGGCATGAAGCGCCGCGTGGCCCTGGCGCGCGCCATTGCCCTCGACCCGCAGATCCTCATGTACGACGAGCCCTTCGTCGGCCAGGATCCGATTGCCATGGGCGTGCTGGTACGCCTGATCCGTCTGCTCAACGATGCCCTGGGTATCACCAGCATCGTGGTCTCCCACGACCTTGCAGAAACCGCGAGCATTGCCGATTACCTTTATGTAGTCGGCGATGGCCAGGTGCTGGGGCAGGGTACGCCTGAAGAACTGATGAACGCCGACAACCCGCGTATTCGCCAATTCATGACCGGCGATCCCGATGGCCCCGTGCCTTTTCACTTTCCGGCAGCGGATTACCGCTCAGACCTTCTGGGGAAGCGCTGATGCGCAAGACATCTCTTATCGAGAAGGTTCGCCTTTTCGGTCGATCCGGTATCGACGTCGTCGAAGTGCTGGGCCGCTCGACGATTTTCCTGTTTCACGCGTTGCTCGGCCGCGGTGGCATTGGTGGCGGCTTCGGCCTGTTGATCAAGCAGTTGCATTCGGTGGGCGTGATGTCCCTGGTGATCATTGTGGTCTCCGGGGTGTTCATCGGGATGGTGCTGGCGTTGCAGGGCTTCAATATCCTGTCCAGCTACGGTTCGGAGCAGGCAGTGGGGCAGATGGTTGCCCTGACGCTGCTGCGTGAGCTGGGGCCGGTCGTGACTGCGTTGCTGTTCGCCGGGCGTGCAGGTTCTGCGTTGACCGCCGAAATCGGCAACATGAAGTCCACCGAGCAGTTGTCCAGCCTGGAAATGATCGGCGTGGACCCGCTCAAGTACATTGTTGCCCCGCGCCTGTGGGCCGGCTTTATTTCCCTGCCGTTGCTGGCGATGATCTTCAGCGTGGTCGGTATCTGGGGCGGCTCGTGGGTGGCGGTGGACTGGCTGGGCGTCTATGACGGCTCCTACTGGGCCAACATGCAAAACAGCGTGACCTTCAGCGGTGACGTGCTCAACGGCATCATAAAGAGCATCGTCTTCGCCTTTGTAGTGACCTGGATCGCCGTATTCCAAGGCTATGACTGTGAGCCCACTTCAGAAGGGATCAGTCGCGCCACCACCAAGACCGTTGTGTACGCCTCGTTGGCAGTACTGGGCCTTGACTTCATTTTGACCGCCTTGATGTTTGGAGATTTCTGATGCAAAACCGCACTGTGGAAATCGGTGTCGGCCTTTTCTTGCTGGCTGGCATCCTGGCTTTACTGTTGCTGGCCCTGCGAGTCAGCGGCCTTTCGGCCAGCCCCACCGCCGATACTTATAAACTTTACGCGTACTTCGACAATATCGCCGGTTTGACTGTCAGAGCTAAAGTGACCATGGCCGGTGTGACCATCGGCAAGGTCACGGCAATCGATCTGGATCGCGACAGCTTCACCGGGCGAGTGACGATGCAACTGGACAAGAAGGTAGATAATCTGCCGACCGACTCCACTGCATCTATCCTCACTGCGGGTCTGCTGGGCGAGAAGTACATCGGTGTCAGCGTGGGCGGGGAAACAGCCCTGCTCAAGGATGGCTCGACCATCCACGACACGCAGTCGTCGCTGGTACTTGAAGACCTGATCGGTAAATTCCTGCTCAATACGGTCAATAAAGACGCCAAATGAGGAATCTGTACATGATCTCTACCTTGCGACGTGGCCTCCTGGTACTGCTGGCAGCGCTGCCGTTGATGGCCAACGCAGCGGGTTCTGCGCACGAACTGGTGCAGGACACTACCAACAGGATGTTGGCTGACCTGACTGCCAATAAAGAGCAGTACAAGCAAGACCCGAGCAAATTCTACGAAGCACTGAATACCATCGTCGGCCCGGTCGTCGATGCTGAAGGTATTTCGCGCAGCATCATGACGGTCAAATATTCGCGCAAGGCCACCCCTGCGCAAATGCAGACGTTCCAGGAAAACTTCAAGCGCGGCCTGTTCCAGTTCTATGGCAACGCTTTGCTTGAGTACAACAACCAGGGCATTACCGTCGCTCCCGCCGGGGATGAGTCGGGCGACCGCACCAGTGTCAACATGAGTGTCAAGGGCAACAATGGTGCCGTCTACCCTGTGCAGTACACGCTGGAGAAGATCAATGGCGAGTGGAAACTGCGCAATGTGATCATCAATGGCATCAACATCGGCAAGCTGTTCCGTGACCAGTTCGCCGACGCCATGCAGCGCAATGGCAACGACCTGGACAAAACCATCAATGGTTGGGCCGGTGAAGTCGCCAAGGCCAAGGAAGAGACCGATAAAGCCGCTGGGAAACCTGCGCAATGACCGAGTCGGCTGTTCGTCTCGGCGACGCGGGCGAGCTGTTCCTCAGCGGCGTGCTGGATTACCGCACCGGGCCTGACCTGCGCAAGCAGGGCCAGGCGCTGATCAAGGCCAGCACGGCCCCTGCGCTGGTGCTGGATTGCTCGGCGGTAACCAAGTCCAGCAGTGTTGGCTTGTCGTTGCTGCTGTGTTTCATGCGCGATGCCGATGCGGCCAAAAAGTCGGTCACCCTTCGTGCATTGCCCGAAGACATGCGTGAAATCGCCGAAGTTTCCGGTTTGACCGAGCTGTTGGCGCATCCTTAATACACATTATCGATAAAGCCCCCCGTCAGAGTCCTGCTATCCGGGGTTCGCAGGCGCGGGGCTTTTTTGTATGATGTGCGACCCGTGCGCACTGGGCGCCGATAGAGGTTGATCATGCAGGCCCTAGAAGTTAAGAGCTTTCTCGAAGGAAAGCTGCCGGATACGAACGTAGAAGTTGAAGGCGAAGGCTGCAACTTCCAGCTGAACGTGATTAGCGATGAACTGGCGGCACTCAGCCCGGTCAAGCGTCAGCAGCAGATCTATGCCCATTTGAACCCGTGGATCACCGATGGCAGCATCCACGCGGTCACTATGAAATTTTTCAGCCGCGCGGCCTGGGCCGAGCGCACCTGAGCCCCCAAGGCGTCGAGATTCTTATGGATAAATTGATTATTACCGGCGGTGCCCGCCTTGATGGCGAGATTCGCATTTCCGGTGCGAAAAACTCTGCCTTGCCGATCCTGGCTGCGACCCTGCTGTGCGATGGCCCTGTGACCGTGGCCAACCTGCCGCACCTGCACGACATCACCACCATGATCGAGCTGTTTGGTCGCATGGGTATCGAGCCGGTAATCGACGAGAAGCTGTCCGTCGAAATCGATCCGCGCACCATCAAGACCCTGATCGCCCCGTACGAACTGGTGAAGACCATGCGTGCGTCGATCCTGGTACTGGGCCCGATGGTCGCTCGTTTCGGCGAAGCCGAAGTCGCATTGCCTGGCGGTTGCGCCATTGGCTCGCGTCCGGTGGACCTGCACATCCGTGGCCTCGAGGCCATGGGCGCGACCATCGACGTCGAAGGCGGCTACATCAAGGCCAAGGCGCCGGAAGGCGGCCTGCGTGGCGCCAACTTCTTCTTTGATACCGTCAGTGTGACCGGTACCGAGAACATCATGATGGCTGCTGCTTTGGCAAACGGCCGCAGTGTGCTGCAAAACGCTGCGCGCGAGCCTGAAGTGGTCGACCTGGCCAACTTCCTGATCGCCATGGGCGCCAACATCACCGGCGCCGGCACCGACACCATCACCATCGACGGTGTGAAACGCCTGCACCCGGCCACCTACAAAGTGATGCCGGACCGTATCGAGACCGGTACCTACCTGGTTGCTGCCGCCGTCACCGGTGGTCGCGTCAAGGTCAAGGACACCGATCCGACCATCCTGGAAGCGGTCCTGGAAAAACTGCGCGAAGCCGGTGCCGAAATCACCACCGGTGAAGACTGGATCGAGCTGAACATGCACGGCAAGCGGCCAAAAGCCGTTAACGTGCGTACCGCTCCGTACCCGGCGTTCCCGACCGACATGCAGGCGCAGTTCATCTCCTTGAACGCCATTGCCGAAGGTACCGGTGCCGTGATCGAGACCATCTTCGAAAACCGTTTCATGCACGTGTACGAACTGCACCGCATGGGCGCGAAGATCCAGGTCGAAGGCAACACTGCCATCGTGACCGGCACCGAGAAGCTCAAGGGCGCGCCAGTCATGGCCACCGACCTGCGCGCGTCGGCCAGCCTGGTGATCTCGGCGCTGATCGCCGAAGGCGACACCCTGATCGACCGCATCTACCACATCGACCGTGGTTACGAGTGCATCGAAGAAAAACTGCAGATGCTCGGCGCGAAAATCCGCCGCGTACCGGGCTAGTCCCTCTGCATTGTAGGAGCGAGCTTGCTCGCGAAGAACTCGTGGGCACCGCGTTGAGTCTGAATAAACGCGTTATCGTTGACGTTTTTCGCGAGCAAGCTCGCTCCTACAGACACTGGTTTGTTTCAAATCGAGGCTGTCATGGCCTCGATCTGTGTCTGGCGCCGTTTGCGACCGGACAGCAATAGCCTGATGAAGGACTGACGTTTCCCATGTTGACCATCGCACTGTCCAAGGGCCGCATCCTTGACGACACTTTGCCGCTTCTGGCTGAAGCGGGCATCGTGCCGACCGAGAATCCGGACAAGAGCCGCAAGCTGATCATCCCAACGACCCAGGACGACGTTCGCCTGCTGATCGTACGGGCTACCGACGTGCCGACCTATGTTGAACATGGCGCGGCCGACCTCGGTGTCGCCGGTAAAGACGTGTTGATGGAATACGGCGGCCAAGGCCTGTACGAGCCGCTGGACCTGCGCATTGCCCTGTGCAAGCTGATGACCGCCGGCCGTGTCGGTGATGTCGAGCCTAAGGGCCGCCTGCGCGTGGCCACCAAGTTCGTCAACGTCGCCAAGCGCTACTACGCCGAGCAAGGCCGCCAGGTCGACATCATCAAGCTCTACGGCTCGATGGAGCTGGCGCCGCTGATCGGCCTGGCCGACAAGATCATCGACGTGGTCGACACCGGCAACACCCTGCGTGCCAACGGTCTCGAACCACAGGACTTTATCGCCGACATCAGCTCTCGGCTGATCGTCAACAAAGCGTCGATGAAGATGCAGCACGCCCGTATCCAGGCGTTGATTGACACCCTGCGCAAGGCAGTGGAGTCTCGACACCGCGGTTGACTCACCCGCGTAGCTGAAAAGCTGCGCCCGTCTATCCGCCTCATAGCCAGAATTCTCAGGTGCCCAAGCGGAAACGACTGCTAGTTTAGGGCGCCTGAGTTTTTGCCAATTCTATTGAGGCCCTCGCTATGACCACGTCCACTGCAATTGCCCGACTCAACGCTGCCGACCCGGATTTCGCCCATCATCTGGATCATCTGCTGAGCTGGGAAAGCGTGTCCGACGACTCGGTCAACCAGCGGGTCCTCGACATTATCAAGGCCGTGCGCGAGCGCGGTGATGCGGCGCTGGTGGATTTCACCCGGCAGTTCGACGGTCTGGACGTCAAGTCCATGTCCGACCTGATCCTGCCCCGCGAACGCCTGGAACTGGCCCTGACGCGCATCACCGCGCCCCAGCGCCAGGCCCTCGAAGTCGCCGCGACCCGAGTGCGCAGCTACCACGAAAAACAGAAGCAGGACTCCTGGAGCTATACCGAGGCTGACGGCACCGTACTGGGCCAGAAGGTCACGCCCCTGGACCGTGCCGGCTTGTACGTGCCGGGTGGTAAGGCCTCGTACCCCTCGTCGGTGTTGATGAACGCGATTCCCGCCAAGGTGGCCGGCGTCACCGAAGTGGTCATGGTGGTACCGACCCCGCGCGGTGAAATCAACGAACTGGTACTGGCTGCCGCCTGCATTGCCGGTGTCGACCGCGTGTTCACCATCGGCGGTGCCCAAGCGGTTGCCGCCCTGGCTTATGGCACCGAAAGCGTGCCGAAGGTCGACAAGGTGGTCGGCCCCGGCAACATCTACGTGGCCACTGCCAAGCGCCACGTGTTCGGCCAGGTCGGTATCGACATGATCGCTGGCCCTTCGGAAATCCTCGTGGTGTGCGACGGCCAGACCGACCCGGACTGGATCGCCATGGACCTGTTCTCCCAGGCCGAGCACGATGAGGACGCCCAGGCGATCCTGGTCAGCCCGGACGCCGAGTTCCTCGACAAGGTCGCCGCCAGCATCAATAAGCTGCTGCCGACCATGGACCGTGCCGAGATCATCGAGAAATCGATCAATGGCCGTGGCGCGCTGATCCTGGTGCGTGACATGGAGCAGGCTATCGAAGTGGCCAACCGTATCGCGCCGGAGCACCTGGAGCTGTCCGTGGCCGATCCACAGGCCTGGCTGCCGTCGATTCGCCATGCGGGTGCGATCTTCATGGGCCGCCACACCAGCGAAGCCCTGGGCGACTACTGCGCCGGCCCCAACCACGTCTTGCCAACCTCTGGCACCGCGCGCTTCTCGTCGCCGCTGGGGGTGTATGACTTCCAGAAGCGTTCGTCGATCATCTTCTGCTCGCCACAAGGCGCGTCCGAGTTGGGCAAGACCGCCTCGGTGCTGGCCCGTGGTGAATCCCTGAGCGCCCACGCCCGTAGCGCTGAGTATCGAATCCTGGAAGAGGGGAAATAACACATGAGCAAATTCTGGAGCCCCTTCGTCAAGGACCTCGTGCCTTACGTGCCCGGCGAGCAACCGAAGCTGACCAGGCTGGTCAAGCTCAACACCAATGAAAACCCCTACGGCCCGTCGCCCAAGGCGCTGGCTGCGATGCAGGCCGAGTTGAACGACAACCTGCGCCTGTACCCGGACCCCAACAGCGACCTGCTCAAGCAGGCCGTGGCCAAGTACTACGGGATAGACGCCGGCAAGGTGTTCCTCGGTAACGGCTCCGATGAAGTCCTGGCACACATCTTCCACGGCCTGTTCCAGCACGAGCTGCCGTTGCTGTTCCCGGATATCAGCTACAGCTTCTATCCGGTGTACTGCGGCCTCTACGGCATCAAGTCCGACCCGGTGCCGTTGGACGAGCAGTTCCAGATCCGCGTAGCGGACTACACCAGGCCCAACGGCGGGATCATCTTCCCCAACCCGAACGCGCCCACCGGCTGTGTGCTGGCGCTGGACGCCGTGGAGCAGATTCTCAAGGCCAGCCCGGATTCGGTGGTGGTGGTCGATGAAGCCTATATCGACTTTGGCGGCGAAACAGCCATCAGCCTGGTGGACCGCTACCCGAACCTGCTGGTGACCCAGACCCTGTCCAAATCGCGCTCACTGGCCGGTTTGCGCGTGGGCCTGGCCGTGGGCCACCCGGACCTCATCGAGGCGCTGGAGCGGGTCAAGAACAGCTTCAACTCCTATCCGCTGGATCGCCTGGCGATTGTCGGCGCGGCGGCGGCGTTCGAGGACCGGGAGTACTTCGAGAAGACGTGCCGGTTGGTCATCGACAGTCGCGACCAATTGGTCGCGCAACTGGAAGGCAAGGGCTTTGAAGTGCTGCCGTCAGCAGCCAACTTCATCTTTGCCCGCCACCCACGGCACGACGCAGCCGGCCTGGCGGCCAAGCTGCGTGAGCAAGGGGTGATCGTGCGGCACTTCAAACAGGAGCGGATTGCCCAGTTCCTGCGGATCAGCATCGGTACGCCGGAGCAGAACCAGGCGCTGATCGATGGGTTGGGTGAGCTCTAAGCCACACTGAAGATCAAAAAATGTGGGAGGGGGCTTGCCCTAATGCCAGTCAGTTAAGCGTACATCGCCTCCTGTAGGAGCGAGCTTGCTCGCGAAAAACGTCAACGATAACGCGTGCTTCCTGAATGAACGCGGCGCCTGTGAGTTTTTCGCGAGCAAGCTCGCTCCTACAAAAAGCCTTAACTGACTGGCATTAGGGCTTGCCCCCTCCCACATTAGGTTCTGCCATATGTGTTAGAGCAGCGGCTCATCCGGCTTCTTGTTCTTCCAGCCATCATTGCCCGGCAGCAACAGGTTCAGGCCAATCGCTACCACCGCACACAGGGCAATGCCTTTCAGGCCGAAGTCATCCGGACCGGTCCCGGTTCCCACCAGCACCCCACCAATCCCGAACACCAGGGTCACCGACACAATCACCAGATTGCGCGCTTCACCCAGGTCGATCCTGTGGCGGATCAAGGTGTTCATCCCCACCGCGGCAATCGAGCCGAACAGCAGGCACAGGATCCCACCCATCACCGGCACCGGGATGCTTTGCAGCAGTGCGCCGAATTTGCCGATGAACGCCAGGCTGATGGCAAACACTGCCGCCCAGGTCATGATCTTCGGGTTGTAGTTCTTGGTCAGCATCACCGCGCCCGTCACTTCGGCGTAGGTGGTGTTCGGCGGGCCGCCAAACAGGCCGGCGGCCGTGGTGGCGATCCCGTCACCGAGCAGGGTGCGGTGAAGGCCAGGCTTCTTCAGGTAGTCGCGACCGGTCACGCTGCCCACCGCAATCACGCCGCCGATATGTTCGATCGCCGGGGCCAGGGCCACTGGGACGATAAACAGGATCGCCTGCCAGTTGAACTCCGGCGCGGTGAAGTGGGGCAGGGCGAACCACGGGGCGGCGGCGATCTTCGCCGTGTCGACCACGCCGAAGTAGAACGCCATGGCAAAGCCCACCAGCACGCCGGAGATGATCGGCACCAGGCGGAAGATACCCTTGCCGAACACCGCGACGATCAACGTGGTCAGCAGCGCCGGCATCGAGATCATCATCGCCGTCTGGTAATGAATCAACTCGGCGCCGTCGCCGGATTTACCCATCGCCATGTTCGCGGCAATCGGTGCCATGGCCAGGCCGATGGAAATGATCACCGGGCCGATCACCACGGGTGGCAGCAGGCGGTCGATGAAACCGGTGCCTTTGATCTTCACGGCCAGGCCGAGGAAGGTATAGACAAAACCGGCTGCCATCACCCCGCCCATGGTCGCTGCGAGGCCGAACTGGCCCTTGGCAAGAATGATCGGGGTAATGAAGGCAAAGCTCGACGCCAGGAAGACCGGCACCTGCCGCCCTGTCACCAGTTGGAACAACAGCGTGCCCAGGCCGGCGGTGAACAGGGCGACGTTTGGATCAAGACCTGTGATCAGTGGCATCAACACCAGCGCGCCAAATGCTACGAAGAGCATCTGTGCGCCAGACAGGATCTGGCGCCAAAGCGGGTCGTTGAATTCATCCTGCATGCTCACGCGTCCTTCTGCTTGGTGCCGAAGATCTTGTCACCGGCATCGCCCAGGCCTGGGATGATGTAACCGTGTTCGTTCAGGCGCTCATCGATGGAAGCGGTGTAGATCTGCACGTCCGGGTGGGCTTTCTCGACGGCGGCGATGCCTTCGGGCGCGGCCACCAGCACCATGGCGCGGATGTCCCGGCAACCGGCTTTTTTCAGCAGGTCGATGGTGGCAACCATGGAGCTGCCGGTAGCGAGCATCGGGTCGATGATCATGGCCAGGCGCTCGTTGATTTCCGGTACGAGTTTTTCCAGATAGGTGTGGGCCTGCAGGGTTTCTTCGTTGCGGGCGACGCCGACGGCGCTGACCTTGGCGCCCGGGATCAGGCTGAGCACGCCTTCGAGCATGCCGATACCGGCACGCAGGATCGGCACCACGGTAATTTTCTTACCGGCGATTTTCTCGACCTGGACAGTGCCTGCCCAACCTTCGATGTCGTAGGTTTCCAGGGGCAAATCTTTGGTGGCTTCGTAAGTGAGCAGCGCTCCAACTTCCTGAGCAAGCTCACGGAAATTCTTCGTGCTGATGTCGGCACGGCGCATAAGGCCGAGTTTGTGTCGGATCAGCGGGTGGCGGATCTCGCGAGTGGGCATGGGAAAGGCTCCGGCGGCGGGCAAAAAAACCGGCCTAGATTAATCTATCCGAGGGTGTTGTCCTATAGACATCTAGTACGTTAGTCCATTAAGGCTTGCTCGGAGCGCATGAGAAGCGTACCTTCGCCCGCTTTTCTTGCCACAGCACCCCTTGGAGAGCGCCATGTCCGCTGATCTCGAGCATATCCGTCAAATCATGCGCGAGGCTGACTGCCTGTACACCGAAGCGCAAGTCGAAGCAGCGATCGCTAAGGTTGGCGCACACATCACCCGCGAAATGGCCGACACCAACCCGGTGGTCTTCTGCGTGATGAACGGTGGCCTGATCTTTGCCGGCAAATTGCTGACTCACCTGCAGTTCCCGTTGGAAGCGTCCTACCTGCACGCCACTCGCTATCGCAACGAAACCAGCGGTGGCGACCTGTTCTGGAAAGCCAAGCCGGAAGTTTCGTTCATCGACCGCGATGTGCTGATCATCGACGACATCCTTGATGAGGGCCACACCCTGGGCGCGATCATCGACTTCTGCAAACACGCTGGCGCACGTAAGGTGCACACCGCCGTGCTGATCGACAAAGACCACGACCGCAAGGCCCGTCCCGAGTTGAAAGCCGATTTCGTCGGCCTGCCGTGCATCGATCGCTACATCTTCGGTTACGGTATGGATTACAAGGGCTACTGGCGCAACGCCAATGGAATCTACGCCGTCAAAGGTATGTAACCTATGACTCGCTTTCTTGATCAGACGCTGTTTGCCGAGTTGGCCGAGAAAGCGGGCGCCAGCCCCCGTGGCCGGCATCATCACAACTTTCATCAGATGGAAGAACCGTGCCATCGCCTGGCCGTGGGCCTGCAGCCCGGCACGTATGTGCCGCCACATCGGCACTTGAGCGCGGATAAGGCGGAAACCTTGCTGGTCCTCCAGGGTCGCTTGGGCTTGCTGGTGTTCAGCGACACCGGCGAGGTGCTCGCCAAGCGCGTGATGCAGGCCGGCGGCGAATGCTCGGGCGTCGACCTGCCGCCCGGCGTGTTCCATGGCCTGGTGGTGCTCGCCCCCGACACGGTGATGTTCGAGTGCAAGGCCGGGCCTTATCGGCCGGTGGGCGAAGGCGAACTGGCCGATTGGGCGCCCCGTGAAGGCGACGCCAATGTGGCCGAGTATCAACGCTGGATGCTTGCCCAGTTCGATTGAGCTACAGTGCTGGGCCACCTCTTGCGGAGCGGCCCATGAGCCTGTTGATACGCACCTGCGCCGCCCTGGCGTTGACCCTCAGTCTGCCGCTGGCTGCGGCGCCTGCGCCGATGCATGCGCAGTTCCTGCCGCCGGACGATCTGACCCTGCGCGCCGAAACCCCTGACCAGCAGCAACTGCTGCAAGTCACCGAATATGCGGTGGTGGTGGGCAACCAGCGTCAATCCACGCAACAACCGATCCCGGTGACCTCGCCGCTGATGATCCGTCTCAAGGGCAAGTCCCTGAACAAAGGCGCGACTATCAGCCAGGTGGTGCTCAACTTCGATGCCGAAAGCAAAAGCTTGAAAAAGCCGGTCTACGATGACAAGAGCAAAACCTTGACCCTGTCCTACCCGGTGGCCCAGTACCGAGTGATTGTCGACCTGCTGCGCAATGACGCGGTGTATGTGCAGTTCCTCAGTTACGCCAACGGGCATGTCTGGGCGGATTTGCATACCGGTGCCGTACGTGCCAAGTAGCAAGAGCGATGAATATCAAAATGTGGGAGGGGGCTTGCCCCCGATAGCGTTATGTCAGTCAAAGGTAGTGAGCCAGACACACTGCAATCGGGGCAAGCCCCCTCCCACATTGGTTCTCCAGCGCTTTCGAAGCCTGCGTCTCACAGGTAGACTTCAAACCCCGTGTAAATGTCTGCTGGCTGGAGTCGGTAATGCGTAAAGATAAGAAACAGGTGATTGGTGACGAGATCGGCGACGACCAGATCAAGTTGTTCCTGGACTTCGAGCCGGTTGACGCGACTTCCCCGTCCCTGCACAAACTGATCAAGGCCTACCGTGGCCTGCGTATCGACGACTTCGAACGCTTCCTGGTTTTCTTCAAGGCGGCCGGTTTGGACCTGGATGGCAAGGATGAGCACGGCCAGACCTTTGTCGACCTGATCAAGGACCAGCGCAACGCCGCCGACTATATCGAGCTGATCGACAACGCCCGCGGCTGATTATTCCCGGCCACAAAAAACGCCCCGTTCTCATCGCGAGAACGGGGCGTTTTTGCTTTTTACTGTAGGAGCGAGCTTGCTCGCGAAAAAACAGAGAACGCCGCGTTAAACCAGATGCGCTGCGTTATCGTTAACGATCTTCGCGAGCAAGCTCGCTCCTACCGGTCTCGGCGGCAGATTCAACCAGTTCGAGGCTGATGTTGTTCTGCGTATTGATCTTGCGATACAGCTCGGCATCAGTCTCCAGGACCTTCTCCCGTGCCGGGAAGATCTCGTGCAGCTTGGTCGCCCACTCACCGGCAGTTTTCTGCGGGAAGCACCGCTCGATCAGTTCCAGCATGATCGACACGGTCACCGAAGCGCCTGGGGACGCACCCAGCAGTGCTGCCAGTGAGCCATCTTTAGCCGCGACCAGCTCGGTGCCAAATTGCAGCACGCCGCCTTTCTTCGGGTCTTTCTTGATGATCTGCACCCGTTGGCCGGCCACTTCCAGGCGCCAGTCTTCGGCTTTCGCTTCGGGGTAGAAGCGACGCAGGGACTCCAGGCGCTGCTCCATGGACTGCATCACTTCGCTGACCAGGTACTTGGTCAGGTCCATGTTGTCGCGGGCCACGGCCAGCATCGGGCCAATGTTGCCGGCGCGAACCGACAGCGGCAGGTCGAGGAACGAGCCGTGCTTGAGGAACTTGGTGGTGAAGCCGGCGTAGGGCCCGAACAGCAGGGATTTCTTGCCGTCGACTACGCGGGTGTCCAGGTGCGGCACGGACATCGGCGGCGAGCCCACGGCGGCCTGGCTGTAGACCTTGGCCTGGTGGTGCTTGACCACTTCCGGGTTGTCGCAACGCAGCCACTGGCCGCTGACCGGGAAACCGCCAAACCCTTTGCTTTCTTCGATACCCGAGGCCTGCAGCAGCGGCAGGGCCGCGCCACCGGCGCCGAGGAACACGAACTTGGCGTCCACTTCGCGGCTGTTGCCGCTGTTGACGTCCTTGATGCTCACGGTCCAGCCTGCGCCGTTACGCTTGAGGCCGGTCACGCGCTTGCTGTACTTGACCTGAGCGTCCGGGGAGCTGGTCAGGTGAGTGAGCAACTGGTTGGTCAGGGCGCCGAAGTTGACGTCGGTGCCGTTCATCACACGGGTGGCCGCGATTTTTTCGTCGAGCGGGCGCCCCGGCATCATCAGCGGCATCCACTCGGCCATTTCGCTGCGGTCTTCGGTGTAGTGCATGTCCGAGAACGCATGGTGCTTGCTGAGGGTTTCAAAGCGCTTCCTGAGGAACTCCACGCCTTTTTCGCCCTGCACGAAGCTCAGGTGCGGCACCGGGCTGATAAAGGACTTGGACGAGCCAAAGGTGCCCTTCCTGGTCAGGTAGGCCCAGAACTGCTTCGACACCTCGAACTGGGTGTTGATGTGCACGGCTTTCTTTATGTCGATGGAGCCATCGGCGGCCTGGGGCGTGTAGTTCAGCTCACACAGCCCGGCGTGGCCGGTACCGGCGTTGTTCCACGGGTTGGAACTTTCCGCGGCACCCGAGTCCATCAGCTCAACGACTTCCAGCTTGAGGCCGGGGTCGAGCTCTTTGAGCAGTACGGCCAGGGTGGCACTCATGATGCCGGCCCCTACCAGTACTACGTCGACTGCTTCGTTATGCGCCATTTAACGCGTCTCCAAAATCTGCAGCACCAAATTGACGGCATGGCTGCCAGGAGTGACGGGGCGTTTCACGTGTTGCCCCAGGTTACCCATGGCCAGGATCGCCATGTCCGTTTCGCAATTCCTTGCACATTCAGCACACGCTTCCTGCCCGGCCTGATCTGCCTATGAACGCATTCATGGGCGCCTGTGGCAATTCGACTTATGGTCAAAGCGTGCGATTCGTGCAATCAATCCGTAGCGGACAGGCTCAAGCTCCGGTGTTTGCGGAGTACTCGGGCCTGTGTGGTTGGGCTGTTCCAGACGCTGATGGTGCTTGTACAAACGCCAAACTATTCATTTGCTCGCCACACTCTTGTGAAGTTGTGAAAACCCGTTTTTTTCACGCTCTTTTGAAGACGTGAACCTCAAAAAAGGGCTGCCCCGGCCTGGCACCTGGCCCGCAAACCTCTGCCGACACGCGGCAAAACGGGCAAACAACTCAAGTGGCCGAGCGCAATGGCAGCTCTGGCAGATTCGGTAAAGGCGGGTGGTTTGCAAAGGAAACAGCAAGCGCGCCAGCTTCACAGGATCTGTGTGGGCGGCTCTCTGTGGGCGATTCTTGGGGTTAATACCGAGGCATTAACGATGCTGCGAGGCCCGATCAGGAGACGTCCTTATAATCGGGGGGAGATTGTAGCGAAGAACGCCGGGGAAATGGGCGGGTTTTATGACTTTTATTAGGCGTTCGGTCAGGCGGCCAACGCCTGGTGACGTAGCGACCGCGCAGGGCGTGGGCTTACACGGGCGCGAGCCGGCAACGGATGATGCATCCAGCTCAGGCGAATTTCTTCGATTTCCACCCAGCCTTCGCCGACGGGAGGCTGGCAGCACGCTTTGAACGCCTGGCAACGGCCTTGCGCATCGAGCAGGGCGAACTGGCGAAGGGCGGGCTTGCGCGTAAACAGCGACCAGAGAAAATGCATGGCGATCAACCTCCTGAGATTGAGGCCAAGCATGCCTGCTTCGGATGACGAGCCCATGTAACGGCTATGACATATCGGTGACATCGAACCGCAGGCGACGCCCCGGGTCACAGGTTGTAACTGACGCTAGTTCCCTGCAGGGGCGCCCCGCTATACTGCCGGCCTGTCGGTACCTGATTTCTGGAGAGAAGCGCATGTTGCAACGCCTGTTGTTCGGTTTGATCACTGTGACCAGCTTGACCCTGGTTGGCTGCGCCAACAGCCCGCAGCAACTGACCCCGGAACCGAAAATCACCACGCAGCTGGCCCCGGTGGGCCATGGCCAGCCGGTGTCGGTACGGGTGGTGGACGGTCGTCCGTCGCCGACACTCGGTTCGCGCGGTGGCCTGTACCCGGAAACCGCCCTGGTGTCGGTGAACGCTCAAGACGTGCTGCCCAAGCTGCAAGCCCAGGCGGAAGCGGCCGTGCGCCTGCTGGGTTTCACCCCCAGCCCCAACGCGCCGGGCGCTCCGCAGTTGACGATCACCCTGGCCGAGTTGAAGTATCAGTCGCCTAAAGACGGTCTTTACGTGACCGAGGCGTCCATTGGCGCCACCTTCAAGTCCGACGTCACCGCCGGCACCCGTCGCTACAGCGGCCGTTACGGTGCGTCGCTGAACCAGCGCTTCGGCATGTCGCCTAACCAGGAAACCAACACCAGGCTGGTCAGCGACGTCCTGAGCGATGCCTTGACCCGCCTGTTCAAGGACCCAAGCATCGGTTCATTGCTCAGCTCGCAGTAATCGCTCAAACAAAAAAAACCGGGCTCAGCGATGAGTCCGGTTTTTTTATGCCTTCAGTTTCACGCGGCCGTGTCGATACAAAAGTCCAGCATGCTCACCCCCGTCAACAGATCGGCCTCGGGCAAGTCCGCATGCTGGTGCCCGCCAAGGGCGCAATACACCAGCCAGTGGCGGTCCTGCACGTTGAACGCCAGGCCGCCGATCAGCGCCTCCTGCTCGTCGCTTTGGGCAATCAGATACAGCCGATCCTGGTTGTGCGCGTGCAGCATGACAAGCTCCTGAATGTTCGAAGGGCAACAGAGTGGCTTGTTAAGGTGACGTTCAGGTGACGGCGTAAATTACTGGATACATTAGCCGTCCATGGGAGATGGAGCGGTTTTGGTGCTCGAGGCCACTACCGTCAAGGTTTGTATCTGAACCGATACCCACAGACTGTTTCATCGAGGTTTGCGATGGCGCTGCCCGCACTATTGATCAATGCCGTGGCTTTATCAGTGGCCTGCCCAGGCGCTGCGCTGCTGTTCATCACCCGCCTGCGCGAGCAACGCGCCATGGCTGAACTGACGGCGCAAAGTGAAGATCGCGCAATCGACCAGCCCATGCTGTTCCTGGATGTGCGCACCGAGCGGGCGCACCGTGTGGCTTACCGCATCGGGTTCGCCTGCCTTGGACTGGCGCTGGCTACTTCCTGGCTCAGCACCCGAATCTAAAAAAACGCAGAACCAATGTGGGAGGGGGCTTGCCTCCTCCCACATTTTCTTGATCGGTGTTTACAGCGGGATTCCAGCCTTGACCCGATACTGATTGCGCACTGGCGTCGCGTATTGCACCACCAGGAAAGGCCGGTGCTCGGCCGGGCAGTCGTTCAGGCGCCGCTCCCACTCCGCCTTCGCCTTGGCCAGTTCATCGGCCGGGAACACGTCGGCCGCCTTCGGCACCTGCAACTGCGGGTCGGCATCGCTCCACTGGGCGTACGCCAGGTAGTGCACCGGGAACAGCCGGTAGCCGCCGAGAATCTGCCGATCCATTTCCACGGCCAGGACCTTGGTGTCTTCGAAACGCTCGGTAATCGGCGGCGCGAAGTTGATATGTACGCGGCCTTTGTAGCCGGTGATGCCCAGCGCAATGCTGACGTCATCCTCGCCTTGCGCCTTGACGTAGGTGCCGGTGGTGGCGCGGATATACAGTTCGCGGGCCTTGGCGGCATCGCACGGGTCGTACTCGTAGCTGATGGACACCGGCGTCAGGTTGAGTGACTGGATCACTTCGGCAAACGGCTCGTCCTTGCGGCTGACATGGAACATCTTGAGGATCGCCGACTCGGTGCGGTCATCCCCGTCCTTGGCGCGGCCTTCGGCCTGGGCGATCCAGATCGACTGGCAGTCGTTGCGGATCGAATGGTTGATATAGGCCGACAGCAGGTTGAACGCCGCCATCTTCTCCTTTCGCCCGGTGATCGAACGGTGCACGATGAAGCTCTTGTTCAGGCGCATCAGGTCACTGACAAACGGCTTTTGCAGCAGGTTGTCGCCGATGGCGATCCGTGGCGTCGGCAGGCCGGCGTGGTAGACGGCATAGTTGACGAAGGCCGGGTCCATCACGATGTCGCGGTGGTTGGCCAGGAACAGGTAGGCGGTGCCGGATTTGAGCTGTTCGACGCCGGTGTAGGTCACGCCGTCGGTCGCCCGGTCAATGGTGTGGTCGACGTAATACTCGACTTTGTCCTGAAGCGTGGCCACGGTGGTGACACCGGCGAACTCGCGGCGCAGTTTGCGCGCGATCATCGGCTTGAGCAGCCAGCCCAGGGCGCCGGCAAAGCGCGGGAAGCGGAAGTGGGTCAGGATGTCCAGAAAGGCCTTGTCACTGAACAGCCGGGCCAGCACTGCCGGGACTTCGCTGTCGTTGTAAGGTCGGATGGTATCGAATTCGCCCATCATGCTCTCTTGTTAGAAACGGCTAGGGTAAGTAAAGGAAATACCAGGGAGCGTCCGGGCAATTGGCCCGGCCGGAAAATAGCCCTGTAAATAGACCGGCGATTATACGCACAAGTCACCTGGGAGACTGCGATGCTGGAAACTGCTCTGTACGATTGTCCTTATTGTGGTGAGGCGGTAGAGACCGCGGTGGATTTATCCGGCGGTGATCAGACATATATCGAGGACTGTCAGGTGTGTTGCCGACCGATCATTTTCAACCTGCAGGTCCATGGTGAAGAGTGGATGCTCGAAACCCGCAGTGAAAACGAATAACAGGTACGCCCATGCAGCGAATCTACGAACCGGAAAACCTGATGGAAGGCGAGTTGCTGCAGCAAATGCTCGCCAGCGAGGGCATCGAGGCGCACCTGGTAGGGCGCCATTTGCTCGGCGGCACGGGGGAGTTGCCGATCTTCGGCCTGCTGGGGCTGGAAGTGGACAACGACCGGGCGGCTGAAGCCCGCGAGCTGATTACCGCCTATATCGGTGCGCAACCCCTGCCCGGCGACGAACCCGACAGCTTCCCCGACGTATTGGTCTGTTAGGCTGTCGGTCGGTTTACCCAAGAGTCGTGTTGCCCCATGTGTGGACGTTATGCCCTGTTTCGCTGGAACCCTACCTTTGCTGCCCTGCCGGGCTTTCCGGCCGACCAGCAGGCCCAGTGGAACATTTCCCCGAATGATTCGGTGCTGATCCAGCGCCTCAATGACGGCCAGCGCACCCTGGCACGGGCGCGCTGGGGCCTGACGCCGCCCTGGCTGACTGACCTTTCCCGCACCCCGGCCCATGCCCGTGCCGAAACCCTGGCCGAGCAACCGATGTTTCGCGAAGCGTTTCGCCAGCGCCGTTGCCTGCTGCCCGCCAACGGCTTTTACGAATGGCGCGGCACCCAGCGCAAGCGTCCGTACTGGCTGACGCCGGGGGAGGGCTCGACCCTGTTTTTTGCAGCGATCTGGGAGGCGTACCCGGTGCAGGAGCAAGTGTGGCTGAGTACGGCAGTGGTGACCCAGGCCGCCCAGAGTCAGCGCCGGCCGTTGATTCTGGACGTGGCGGGTCAGGCCGCCTGGCTCGATCCCGAGACGCCCTTGCATGTGTTGCAAGGCTTGCTGGCCAGTGAGCCGGTCCCATTGCGTGAGCGAGTCCTGGCCAACATGGTCAATGATCCCAAGCTCAACGGGCCGGAGTGCCTGACCCCGGCCTGAGCCTGAGGCCGGTTGCTCACTGAGGTTGCCGGGCGTGTGAGATGTGTCCGAAATTCATCGGTTACACGTCTGTTGTATCTGGCGCCGATACAAATGAGCGCCTACGATACGCGCCATGTTTTCAGGGCGTCTTTTCAGGGAGAGTGTATTGATGAAGAAATCATTGGCCGTAAGTGTATTGGCGGCAGGCGTGTTGCTGGCCGGGTGTCAGTCGGTCAACACCACCAGCGGCGGCGCGGTCGGGGTTGAGCGCAAGCAATATATGTTCAGCATGCTGTCGAGCCAGGAAGTCGACCAGATGTATGCCCAGTCCTACCAGCAGACCCTGGGCGAGGCCAGCAGCAAAGGCCAGTTGGACAAGACCAGCGCCAATGCCAAGCGCGTGCAGGCGATCGCCAATCGCCTGATCGCCCAGGCGCCGACCTTCCGCCCGGATGCGGCGCAGTGGAAGTGGGAAGTGAACCTGATCAAGAGCGATGAGATGAACGCCAACTGCGGGCCTGGCGGCAAGATCTTCGTGTACAGCGCGTTGATCGACAACCTCAAGCTCACCGACGATGAACTGGCCGCGGTGATGGGCCATGAAATCGCCCACGCCTTGCGTGAGCATGGCCGCGAAGCCATGTCCAAGGCCTACGGCATCGAGATGGCCAAGCAGGGCGCCGGTGCGTTGTTCGGCCTGGGCCAGGACAGCCTGGCGCTGGCCGATACCGTGGCCAACTACGGCATGACCTTGCCCAACAGCCGCAGCAATGAAAACGAAGCGGACCTGATCGGCCTGGAACTGGCGGCCCGTGCCGGCTACAACCCGAACGCGGCGATCACGCTGTGGAACAAGATGGCCAAGGCTTCGGAAGGCGCACCGCCGGAGTTCATGAGCACTCACCCGGCCTCCGACAGCCGGATCGCCTCGTTGCAGGCAGCGATTCCGAAGGTGATGCCGCTCTACCAGCAGGCCAAGAAGTCCTGATCGACGCCGTGTAGGAGCGAGCTTGCTCGCGAAAAACGTCAACGATAACGCGTGTTGCCTGAATAAACGCGGCGCCGGTGAGTTTTTCGCGAGCAAGCTCGCTCCTACAGGCATCAGGGCAAACCATCTTCCGTGTTTGGCTTATATCCAGCCACTGCTCTGCATGGCCTTGTACACCGCCACAATCGCCAGGACAAAGAACGCTGTAGCCGCCAATCGGCGAATCAATGTCAGCGGCAGTTTCTCCGCCGCAAAATTCCCCGCCAGAACCACCGGCACGTTGGCAATCAACATGCCCAGGGTGGTGCCGATAATCACCAGCCACAGTTCCGGGTACTGCGCCGCGAGCATCACCGTGGCGATCTGGGTCTTGTCCCCGATTTCCGCCAGGAAGAATGCAATCAGCGTGGTCAGGAACGGCCCGAACTTGCGCGTGGTGCTGGCTTCGTCGTCGTCGAGTTTGTCTGGCACCAGGGTCCACAGCGCGGTGGCGCAGAAGCTGGCCGCGAGAATCCAGTGCAATACCGCATCCGAGAAGAAACTCCCGAACCAGGCCCCCACGGCACCGGCGGCCGCATGGTTGGCCAGGGTTGCAGCGACGATGCCGGCGATGATCGGCCAGGGCTTGCGAAAGCGTGCAGCAAGGATGAGCGCGAGCAGTTGCGTCTTGTCGCCGATTTCGGCCAAGGCAACGATTGCGGTAGGAACGAGCAATGAATCCAGCATCAGGTAGGTTTCCAGGGGCGGGTCGACACGGCTATGACACGTACAGCCTTCCCGCCCCGGGTAAGGTGTGCGTGTCATAGGTCTTGTCAAACCCCGGTCCGTCTGTGCGGACTCCTGGGTCGCATACGCCATGGCCTGTTGACCAAGTATGTTGACGTATGCCGGACGAGCGTGGCGCTCGTGGGAGACTACTCCCCTAGGACGGAGCGGATTCTGCCTAGGCAAAATCCATTCGGCAAGCGTTCTTTTTCAAACCGCCATCAGCCGCGCTTGGCACGGTAGATGCGAAAACCATTGCCTTCGGCCTTGACCGCACACACGCCCAGATGCTCTTCGATCAACGGCTGGTACTTCAGGAAGCTGTTAGCCACCAGGCGAAGTTCGCCACCTTTTGCCAGGTGTTTCGCCGCTTTTCGCAGCAGGTTCTCCGTGGCGAAATAGTCGGTGTGCACGCCGACATGAAACGGTGGGTTGCTCAAGATTGCATTCAACCCCATCGGCGCAGCGTCAATGCCATCACCGGTCAGCACATCGGCTTCCAGGCCGTTGGCGGCCAGGGTCAGGCGACTGCTGGCGGCGGCGAAAGCATCCACATCCAGCATCGTTACGCTGTTGTGCGGGTAGCGACGTTTGACCGCCGCCCCCAACACGCCGGCGCCGCAACCGAAGTCGAGCAAATGGCCGCTCGGCAGTTTGTCCAAGTGTTCCAGCAACAGCTCGGTGCCGCGATCCAGACGGCCGTGGCTGAATACACCCGGCAGGCTCACCACCTTGAGCGGGCCTTCGGCCAGCGGCACATCGAACACCTGCGCCAGGCTTTCCAGCTCGACCGCTTGCGGGGCGTTGGCCACGGTGATTTGCCACAGCTGGCAATGCCGCGCGCTGTCGAGCTTGCGCGGTTTGCCATACGGGGCCATTTGCCTGGCGGCGCTTTCGATACCGCCTTTTTTCTCGCCTACCAGGAACAGCTCGGCGCCGGGCAGTCGCGCTGCCACTGCGTTGAGCAGGTAATCGGTGAGGTCCTTGGACTTGGGCAGGAAGATCACCGCCGCATCGAACCCGCGCTCGGGCGCATTCACCCCAAACTGGCTGCGCTCCGGGAAGCGCGCGTCGAGCGCCGCCTGGTCGCCGGCATGCCAGCACCAGCCGTGGGCGTTGGGCAGGCGACCCAGCAGGTCGTCGGCGGGCAAGCCCACCAGCAGCAGGTTGCCTTGAAAAAGTTCGGCCTGACGAAGCAGTACTTCACTGCGCGGATCCATGGTCTGCTCCTTGAAAAGGGGCGCAGTTTATCAACTGACGACGCGCAGCGGGGCGCCGCTGAAAAAGCCCCGGGCGTTTTCCGCCAGTTGGCCGACGATACGCTGCCGCGCTTCGCGACTGCCCCAGGCGTTGTGGGGTGTGACGATCAGTCGAGGAATATTGCCGGCCAGCAGCGGGTTGCCATTGACCGGGGGCTCAACACTCAGCACATCGGTCGCCGCGCCGCCCAGGTGGCCGCTGCGCAAGGCATCGGCCAGGGCCTGCTCGTTGATCAAGCCACCGCGCGCGGTGTTGACGATAAACGCGCCGGGCTTGAGCAGCGCCAGTTCACGGGCGCCGATAAAGTCCCGGGTGTGTTCATTGAGCGGGCAGTGCAAGGTGAGTGCGTCCACCTGCGCGAGCAATTCATCCAGCGGCACGCGGTCGGCACGGGCGGGGCGCCCGGGAATCGCGCCGAGTAGCACGCGCATCCCGAAGGCTTCGGCCAGGCGCGCCACGGCACTGCCCAATTCGCCATGGCCCAGCAGGCCGAGGGTCTTGCCTTCCAGCTCGACAATCGGGTGGTCCAGCAGGCAGAACTGCTGGGCCTCTTGCCATTTGCCGGCGCTCACATCGCGCTGATAGTCCTGCAGCCGCGTCGCCAGGTTGAGCAACAGCATGATCGTGTGCTGCGCCACCGACGGTGTGCCGTAGCCCTGGCAGTTGCTCACGGTGATGCCATGGGCGCGGGCGGCTTCCAGGTCGATGTTGTTGGTGCCGGTGGCCGATACCAGGATCAACTTGAGTTCCGGGCAGGCCCCCAGGGTCTCGCTGTTGAGCGGGATTTTGTTACTGATCGCCACCTGCGCGCCTTGCAAGCGCTCGACCACATTCTGCGGTGTGGTGCCCGTCAACAACTGCAAGTCGCTGAAGTTGCCGTGCAGCTCTCTGAGGTCGAGGTCTCCCAGGTCCAGGGACGGGTGATCAAGGAAGACGGCGCGGCGATTGTTCGTCATCAACTGTACCTTTTGCGACAGGGTTCGAAGGCGTAATCTGCCGAGCCTACCAGATGAAATAATCCGTTACTTAATGGAGTGAGTATGTACGCCGCCGAGTTTTTGACCGTAGCCCTGATTCACCTGTTGGCGGTGGCCAGCCCCGGCCCGGATTTCGCGGTGGTGGTGCGTGAGAGCGTGACCCACGGCCGCCGCGCCGGAACCTGGACTGCGTTGGGCGTGGGCTCGGCGATTTTCCTGCACGTGGGCTATTCGTTGCTTGGCATCGGCCTGATCGTGTCCCAGTCCATCGTGTTGTTCAACGCACTGAAATGGGCCGCCGCCGCCTACCTGCTGTACATCGGCTTCAAGGCCCTGCGCGCCAAACCGGCCAAGCCTGCCGTCGAGGGCGAGTTGCACCGCGAAGCGGGCGAGCGTACCCCGCGTGGCGCGTTTACCGCAGGCTTCGTCACCAACGGCCTGAACCCCAAGGCGACGTTGTTCTTCCTGTCGCTGTTCACCGTGGTGATCAACCCGCACACACCGCTGGCGATCCAGGCCGGCTACGGCGTGTACCTGGCGGTGGCGACGGCGTTGTGGTTCTGCCTGGTGGCGATGTTGTTCAGCCAGCAGCGCGTGCGCGCCGGGTTTGCACGGATGGGGCATTGGTTTGATCGGACCATGGGAGCAGTGTTGATTGCGATTGGGGTGAAGTTGGCGTTTACCAGCGCGAAATAAACGCTGTTCTCAAGTAAACACAATCCAGTGTGGGAGGGAGCAAGCCCCCTCCCACATTTGACCTCCATTGTCCCTGAATAATGGCTCAAAGCTAGCATTCCCCAGCCTCTGCAAATCATTCCTTTGGCTGATTTAGCTGAAACATAACCTCTCTACAGTGCAGGTCTTCAAGCCAAGACCGTGCAGTCATAAAAGGGATTCGTATGTTGCAGACCCGTGTTATTCCGCCCGCCGAAGGTGCGTATCAATACCCGCTGTTGATCAAGCGCCTGTTGATGTCCGGTACCCGTTACGAAAAGACCCGGGAAATTGTCTATCGCGACAAGCTGCGCTACACCTACCCGACCTTGATCGAGCGCGTCGCGCGCCTGGCCAACGTGCTCACCGAAGCCGGGGTCAAGGCCGGTGACACTGTGGCGGTGATGGATTGGGACAGTCATCGTTACCTGGAATGCATGTTCGCCATCCCGATGATCGGCGCGGTGATCCACACCATCAATGTGCGCCTGTCGCCGGAACAGATTCTCTACACCATGAACCACGCCGAGGACCGCTTCGTGCTGGTCAACAGCGAGTTCGTGGGGCTCTACCAGGCCATTGCCGGGCAGCTCACCACCGTGGACAAGACGCTGCTGCTCACCGACGGCGAAGCCAAGACCGCCGAGTTGCCCAACCTGGTCGGTGAGTATGAAACCCTGCTGGCCGCCGCCAGCCCGAAGTACGATTTCCAGGACTTCGACGAACACTCCGTCGCCACCACCTTCTACACCACCGGCACCACCGGCAACCCCAAGGGCGTTTACTTCACCCATCGCCAACTGGTGCTGCACACCATCGGCGTGGCGACCATCATGGGCAGCGTCGACAGCGTGCGCCTGCTGGGCACCAACGACGTTTACATGCCGATCACGCCGATGTTCCACGTGCATGCCTGGGGCCTGCCGTATGTGGCGACCATGCTTGGCCTGAAGCAGGTCTACCCCGGCCGCTACGACCCGGAATACCTGGTAGAGCTGTGGCGCAAGGAGAAGGTCACCTTTTCCCACTGCGTGCCGACCATCCTGCAAATGGTGCTCAACGCCAAGGCTGCCCAAGGCATCGATTTTGGCGGCTGGAAAATCGTCATCGGCGGCAGTGCGCTCAACCGCACGCTGTATGAGGCGGCAAAGGCCCGTGGGATTCAGCTCACCGCGGCGTACGGCATGTCCGAGACCGGCCCGCTGGTGTCCTGCGCCCACCTCAACGAGGAGCTGATGGCCGGCACCGAGGACGAGCGCATCACCTACCGCATCAAGGCCGGTGTGCCTGGGCCATTGGTGGAAGCGGCGATCATGGACACCGAGGGGAATTTCCTGCCCGCCGACGGCGAGTCCCAGGGCGAGTTGGTCCTGCGCGCGCCGTGG
The DNA here is from genome assembly GCF_036346475.1 of Pseudomonas sp. AM8. Taxonomy (NCBI): domain Bacteria; kingdom Pseudomonadati; phylum Pseudomonadota; class Gammaproteobacteria; order Pseudomonadales; family Pseudomonadaceae; genus Pseudomonas; species Pseudomonas sp. AM8. The sequence continues at coordinate 893,466 of NZ_JAOTNX010000001.1, read as the reverse complement.
CTGACCGAGGGCTATTACAACGAGCCGCAGAAGGGCGCCGAGCTGTGGGCGGGCGGTTGGATGCACACGGGCGACGTGGCCACCCTCGATGCATTTGGGGTGATCGATATCCGCGACCGCATCAAGGACGTGATCAAGACCGGCGGCGAGTGGATCTCCTCCCTGGCCCTCGAAGACCTGGTCAGCCGTCACCCGGCGGTACGCGAAGTAGCGGTGGTGGGCATCGCCGACCCGCAGTGGGGCGAGCGCCCGTTTGCGTTGCTGGTGGTGCGTGATGGCCATGAGATTGGGGCCCGCGAGCTCAAGGAACACCTCAAGCCTTTTGTCGAACTGGGCCATCTGAGCAAGTGGGCGATTCCGAGCCAGATCGCCGTTGTTACGGAAATTCCCAAGACCAGTGTCGGCAAGCTCGACAAAAAACGTATCCGTATTGACATCATTGAATGGCAGGCCAACAACAGCACCTTCCTGTCCACCCTCTGAGCTGATTTGCCGTGCCCTCGTGGCACGGCGATGCTCTATCTCGCGCCTTCACTTGTGATTTGCCAATTTTCAGCCATCCTTGCCGCGTCGGCCTTCGCCGACATGGCGAAAGGGCTGTGGCAGACGGGTTGGTGATGCAAATCACACTTTAGAGGGATCAAGCGATACCCCCTGCTGGCTATAGTCCCACCCAGAGTTTTTCAAGGATGCATCGCTTCGGGCCATGGAGGTTCAGTTGCCAGGCGGCATTGGAATCGTTGTATTCCGGCCGTTACAAGCATCACAGAACAAACTCACTGCCATAACAATAATGCACATGGAGTAGCGTCGATGACCTCAGTAAACCAGTTCTGGCGCCGGGCAAGACTGCCCCTGGCCGTCAGTCTCGCCTCTACGCTCGCCGGGCCCGCATTCGGCGTCAGTTTCAATATCGGTGAAATCGAAGGGAGTTTTGACTCGTCGCTGTCTGTGGGGGCGAGCTGGTCGACAGCCAAGCCCAACCAGGACCTGATCGGTGCCAACAACGGCGGCAACGGTCTGTCACAGACCTCCGATGACGGCCACTTGAACTTCAAGCGTGGCGAAACGTTCTCGAAGATTTTCAAGGGCATTCATGACCTGGAGTTGAAATACGGCGACACCGGCGTGTTTGTGCGCGGCAAGTACTGGTATGACTTCGAACTGCAGGATGAGAGCCGCGAGTTCAAGGACATCAGCAACAACAACCGCAAAGAGGGCGCCAAGTCTTCTGGCGGGCAGATTCTCGATGCGTTTATCTACCACAACTACTCCATTGCCGATCAGCCCGGCAACGTGCGGTTCGGTAAGCAGGTAGTGAGCTGGGGTGAAAGTACTTTCATCGGTGGTGGCATCAACTCCATTAACCCGATCGATGTGTCTGCATTCCGTCGTCCGGGCGCCGAAATCAAGGAAGGTTTGATTCCGGTCAACATGTTCTACGTGTCGCAGACCCTGACCGATAACTTGTCGGCGGAAGCCTTTTATCAGTTGGAATGGGACCAGACCGTTACCGATAACTGCGGCACTTTCTTCTCTCAGCCTGATGTTATTTCCGATGGCTGCAGTGACAATTTGCGAGTATTGAACAGCCGTCGCTTCCTACCCGCCGGAGTACTGCCAGGGCTCGCCGCAAATGGCGTCGACGTTAACAACGAGGGCGTATTGGTGCGTCGCGGCCCGGATCGTGATGCGCGCGACAGTGGTCAGTTCGGTGTCGCGTTCCATTACAACTACGAGCCTCTGGATACAGAGTTCGGCGCTTACTTCATGAACTACCACAGCCGCGCTCCGATCTTCAGTGCCCAGGGCGCCCCGCAATCGAAATACACCGGCGCAACGCCAGGTGTGCCTGGTCAATTGCGTCCGCTGGTGGTCGCGGGTAACTCCAATTATTTCGTTGAGTACCCAGAGGATATTCGTCTCTATGGCTTGAGTTTCTCCACCACCCTGCCCACGGGGACTGCATGGAGCGGCGAGTTTAGCTACCGCCCCAATGCCCCGGTCCAACTGAGCACCACCGACATCCTGTTTGCCGGTGTGAAGCCTATTGGTGGGCCGGTCCTCGGCAATGCGTCGTTGCTCAACGGGGCTCCGGGCCAGGACTTGCATGGTTATCGTCGTAAGGAAATCAGCCAGTTCCAAACGACATTTACCCACTTCTTCGACCAAGTCATGGGCGCTAGCCGTTTGACCCTGGTGGGTGAAGTAGGTGTAACCCATGTGGGTGGTCTGGAGAGCAAGTCGGATGTGCGCTACGGTCGTGACCCTGTCTTCGGCCCTGGTACGCTGCCGAATAATGCCTGTGCGGCGTTGAACACGTCTACGGCTCAAGGCGCCGGCCTGGCAAATGCCAACGGGCTGAACACTAACTGCAACAACGATGGCTTCACCACTGCCACTTCCTGGGGGTATCGCGGTCGGGCTATCTGGGAATACCCGGACGTTTTCGCCGGCGTAAACCTCAAGCCAAACGTGGCATGGTCCCATGACGTCAAGGGGTACTCCCCGGGTCCTGGCGCCAACTTCGAAGAGGGCCGCAAAGCCGTCAGTCTGGGCCTGGATGCCGAATACCAGAACACCTACACCGCCAGCCTGAACTACACCAACTTTTTCGGTGGTGATTTCAGCACGGTGAATGACCGCGACTTCGTCGCCCTGAGCTTCGGCGCCAACTTCTAAGCACACTGTATTTTCAGGAAGACCAGAACATGAAAATAACCAAAAGTCTGTTGCACGTGGGTGTGCTTGGGCTGTCGATCCTGGCGAGCAATGTCATGGCGGCAGTGTCGGCGGATGAGGCCGCCAAGCTGGGCACGACCCTGACGCCGATGGGCGCGGAAATGGCCGGTAACGCGGCCGGCACCATCCCGAAATGGTCGCCGATGCCGACCAACGCCGGCGCTGTGGATGCCAAAGGTTTCCTCGCCAACCCGTACGCCAGTGAGCAACCGCAGTTCACCATCACCGCGCAGAACGTCGAGCAGTACAAGGACAAGCTGGCACCGGGGCAGTACGCGATGTTCAAGCGTTACCCGGAAACCTTCAAGATGCCGGTCTACCCGACCCATCGCGGCGCTACCGTACCGGCCGATGTGTTCGCCTCCATCAAGAAGAACGCCACCACCACCAACCTCGTGTCTGGCGGCAACGGCCTGGAAAACTTCGAAACCGCCATACCGTTCCCGATCCCGAAAAGCGGCGTGGAAGTCATCTGGAACCACATCACCCGTTATCGCGGTGGCAGCGTGACCCGCCTGGTGACCCAGGCCACGCCGCAAACCAACGGCTCCTACAGCCTGGTGTACTTCCGCGACCAGTTCGTGTTCCGCGACAAGATGAAGGACTTCGACCCGAAGAACCCGGGTAACGTGCTGTTCTACTTCAAGCAGCAAGTGACCGCCCCGGCACGTCTGGCCGGTGGTGTGCTGCTGGTGCACGAAACCCTGGACCAGGTGAAGGAGCCGCGTTCGGCGTGGGTCTACAACGCCGGCCAGCGCCGCGTGCGCCGGGCGCCGCAAGTGTCCTATGACGGGCCGGGTACCGCCGCCGACGGCCTGCGTACCTCCGACAACCTCGACATGTACAACGGTGCGCCGGACCGCTACGACTGGAAACTGGAAGGCAAGAAGGAAATCTACATCGCCTCCAACAGCTACAAGATCGATGATCCGAAGCTCAAGTACGCCGACATCATCAAGGCCGGCCACATCAACCAGGACCTGGCACGCTACGAGCTGCGCCGTGTCTGGCACGTGGTCGCGACCTTGAAGGAAGGCCAGCGCCACATCTACGCCAAGCGTGACTTCTACATCGACGAAGACACCTGGCAAGCCGCAGTGATCGACCACTACGACGGCCGTGGCCAACTGTGGCGTGTCGCCGAAGCCCATGCCGAGAACTACTACGACAAGCAAGTGCCGTGGTACGCCCTGGAAACCCTCTACGACCTCCAGTCCGGCCGCTACCTGGCCCTGGGCATGAAGAACGAAGAAAAGCAGGCCTATGACTTCGGCTTCACCGCCACCACCAGCGACTTCACCCCGGCGGCCCTGCGCCAGGACGGTGTTCGCTAAGCTGCACGAGTAACTCAAGGTGGGAGGGGGCTTGCCCCCGATAGCGATGTGACAGTCAGCGCAGCATTGACTGATCCGCCTCTATCGGGAGCAAGCCCCCTTCCACTTTTTGTTTGCGGCGATATTTCTTGTCTCAGTTCTTTTTCAGGCAAATGTTGCAAAGATCTACAAACCCGCCGCTTTTACCGCTAGTCTGCGGACATCTGCAATGCCGACAACAGCCTTCTACAAGAGCCCGGCGATGACTGATCTGTCCCGAATCCAAGGGCCTGCCAGCCGGGTAATCCCGACCCTGGAAGGTCGCTTCTACAGGCCCCCGCTGCCTGATGGCTACGTGCTGCGCCCGCGCCTGTGTGAACGGCTGGGCGCCGGCCTGGAGGGGCGGTTGCTGCTGGTCTGCGCACCGGCCGGGTTCGGCAAGAGTTCGTTGGCGGTGGAGTTCTGCCAGGGCCTGCCGGCTCACTGGCACAGCCTGTGGCTGGGCCTGAGCCCACGGGACAACGACCCAGGGCGTTTTCTTGAGCGCCTTCTCGAAGGGTTGCAGCACTACTTCCCGGCACTCGGCACCCAATCCCTGGGCTTGCTGAAAATGCGCCAGCGTCACCAACCCTTTGCGTTTGAAGAGTGGCTCGACGGCCTGCTCGATGAGCTGACCGTGCACCTGTCCACCCGTGCGCCATTATTACTGGTGCTGGATGACTACCATCTGGCCCAGGGACCGGTGCTGGACCGTTGCCTGCAATTTTTCCTCAACCATTTGCCCGATGGCCTGGTGGTGCTGGTCACCAGTCGCCAGCGCCCGGACTGGCATCTGGCGCGCTTGCGGTTGTCACGGCATTTGCTGGAGTTGCACGAGCAAGACCTGCGCCTGACCCATGCCGAATCCCAGGCGTTGCTGGATCGCCACAGCAGTTCCTTGAGTGGTGAAGCCCTCGACAACCTCATCCGCCGCAGCGAAGGCTGGGTGGCCGGCCTGCGATTTTGGCTGCTGGCGGCTTCCGAAGCCGGCAATGAGGGCGCCTTGCCGCAAAGCCTGCACGGTGGGGAAGGGCTGATCCGCGACTACCTGCTGGAAGAAGTGATCGACTGCCTGCCTCCCGAAGTGCAGGCGTTCCTGTTCGACACCGCGCCCCAGGAGCGTTTTTGCAGCGAGCTGTGCGATGCCGTGCGCGAAGCCCATGACAGCGCCGAGATCCTGCGTTACCTGCAAGCCCACCAGGTGTTTCTGGTGCCGTTGGACGAGCAGGGGCACTGGTACCGTTATCATCATTTGTTCTCCGACCTGCTGCGCACCCGCCGCGCGAGCAGCAATGTATTGCCGGCCGCCAGCCTGCACCTGCGCGCTTGCCGTTGGTTCAACGCCCAGGGCTTGATCGACGAGGCGGTGGAGCAGGCGTTGCGCGCCGGGCACCTCGACGTGGCGGCCAACCTGGTGCAGAACCTGTCCGAAGAACAACTGCTGGCCGAGCAGAATGTCGGCATGTTGCTGCGCTGGAAAATGGACTTGCCCGACAGCCTGCTGATTAGCACGCCGCGCCTGATTGTGCTGTACAGCTGGGCATTGGGGTTGGCCTGCCAGCTGGATGCGGCGGAGGAATTATCCGCGTACCTCAGTCGCTTCCTGCCGGCGCCCTCGGCCACTGCACAGCGCTCGATGCTGGCCCAGTGGCTTGCGCTGAGCGGGATTATCGCCCGGGGCCGCGGGGATCGTGAATTGACTCAGCGCTATTGCAGCGAGGCGTTGGAAAGCCTGCCGCAACGGCGTTACGGCCAGCGTCTGGTGTGCCTGTCGACCCTGTCCAACCTGGCCATCGCCGATGGTGATTTGTGGCGCGCCCGTGGCCTGAACCGCGAATCCCTGGAACTGGCGCAGCGGGTCGGCAACCCGCTGTTCGAGGCCCTGGCCCATTACGACCGTGCACGGGTGCTGCAGGCCCGTGGCGAAATCCTGCGCGCGCTCGATGAGGTGCGCCAGGGCCTGCAGCGCCTGCACGGCCTGGCACCGCAGCGACTGTATGCGGTGCGTGCGCGGCTGTCGCTTTACGAAGGCTATTTGCTGTTGATGCGCAACCAGCCCGAAACCGGCATTGCCCTCCTGCGCGCAGGCCTGGCCGAGGCGCGGGCCTGCCGCGATATCAGCGTGCTGATCGGCCATTGCGTGATCGCCAGCTTCGAAGGGCGGCGCCATGACTTTCCCAAAGCCTTCGCCGAACTCGCCGAAGCCGAGCGCCTGATGCATATCTGGGATGTGCCGCCGATCTACTACCTGGCGATGATTACCCTGATCAAATGCGAACTGTGGCTGGCCCAGGGCCGCACCGACCTGGCGGATGCCTGGCTGACGCGCCTGGGGCAGACTTACCACGGCGAACAGGCCGCCGCTGCACCGGAATTCCACCCGCACTTGCCGCAACATATCGGGCTGCAACAAGCCGCCCTCGATGCCGTGCGCCATCAGCCCCAGGCGGCGCTGGAGCGGCTCGAAGCACTGGCGCAACAGGCCCACGACAGTGGGCGCCAGATGATTGCCCTGATGGCGCTGACCCAGCAGAACCAGTTGCTGCTCGAGTGCGGTCAGGAAGCCAGGGCGCGGCCGGTGCTGGCCCAGGCGCTTGAGGCGGGCGCCGGGGGCGCGTTACAGCCGTTCCAGCGCTTGTTGGACGGGCATCCGGACTGGATGCGTGAGCAATTGGGCAAGGACCCGCAAGGTGTGTTGCACCAGAGCCTGCTCGCGCTTCTCCCGGCGGTCGTGACGCCCGAGGTCACGACTGGCCACGAAACCCTGAGCACGCGCGAGCTGGCGGTCCTGCAACTGATCGCCCAAGGCTGCTCCAACCAGGAAATCAGCAACCAGCTGTTTATCTCCCTGCACACCGTCAAGACCCACGCCAGCCACATCAACAGCAAACTTGGGGTGGAGCGACGCACCCAGGCCGTGGCGCGAGCCAAGGCCATGGGCTTGCTGGCGTAAGTGCCGGACGGTTTACGGTGTCGTCGGGCACTGGCCGGCTGACCTGTCGACCGCCTGGCTGACCTGCGCGGCAAAGCGCTTGAGATTGTTTTGATGGGCGAGCACCACGTTGTCAATGCTCGGCCCGGCGGGCGACTGCAACGTGGTCCGGCAGGTCAGCGGTGGGCGCTCGGTGCCACCGGCCGGGCGCAGGCGCCATTTGACGTCGAGCAATGCGTATTGGCCGGGTACGGAGTCAAAGCGCTGCACTTCAAGACGCAACAACATCGATTGTCGAGGGTTGCTGTTGGCCAATTGGTCGACCAGCGCACTCCTCAGCTCATCCGCGAGGCTCGCAGCCCACCACTGGGTTTCCAGGATCGCCACGCCGCTGTCGCCCTGGCGAATCACGATCTGCGGTCGGTCGACCTGGGGTGGAACGGTGATGCTTTCGATCCGGATGCTGCCCGCGTCGGCCCCAGTGGCCGTATTCCAGTGCGCCGGTGTCAGCGTATGAAAGGTAATCGGAGTACTGCTGCACGCCGCCAGCAACAGCAGCATGCCGACCACTGTGATTTTCAACGGAAACGTCATGGCGCTTGCTCCAGGGGTCATTTGCGCGGAGGTCCTTGCAGGTCCAGGGGCGCGGCGTTGTCGGGGCGTCCGCGAATCAGCGATTCCGGGTGACGGCCCAGGTAGTCCGACAGCTCGCGCAGGGAGCGCGACATGCGCCCCAGTTCATCCAGGGTCTGGGTCAGTTGCTCGCGCTGCGGTGAATCCTCGGCCAGGGTGGAACTGGCCGATTGCAGGGTCTTGCTCACGTCAGCCAGGGTGTTCTGCACGCCGGGCAGGGTCTTGGCATTGAATTGGGTCAGGCCTTTGCGCAGCTCGACCAGGTTGCTGTCGAGGTTGCCGGCAATACGTTCGATCGGCAGTTGGTTGATCTTGTTGACGATGCTCTCGAGTTTTTCCTGCAGTTGCTCGAGGTTGCCGGGAATGGTTGGAATGCTGACCGGGCGCAGGCTGGGGTCAAATTTGACCTTCTCGGCTTTCGGGTAGAAGTCCAGCGCGATGTATAACTGGCCGGTCAACAGGTTGCCGCTGCGTGCCTGGGCGCGCAGGCCATTTTCGATGAACGAGCCGATCAGCCGTACGCCGGCGGCCTCATCGTTGGGGTCATGGTTCATGACCTTGAGCAGTTTGGTGTGGGCCTGTCCGAGCAACTGTGGATAGATCACGATACCGACGTTGAGTGGGAAGCTGCGTTTACTGGCATCGAAGTCGAGGTTGATCGATACCACTTTGCCAAACTCGACGCCGAGGAACTCCACCGGCGCCCCGACCTTGAGCCCGCGCAATGCCTGGTCGAAGCGCAGGGCCATGTATTGCCCCTCGCCATTGGGTGGGGCGAGGGCGCTGTCCTGGTCGTCGAAGAGCTCAAAGGTACGTGCCTCGTCGGCCGGTTTGTCGTTGGGGCTGTACGGCGGCGCCCGAAAGGCGATACCACCGACCAGCATGGACGAAAGCGATTCGGTCTTCAGCGCGAAGCCATTGGCGCCGACGCTCAGGTCAACCCCGCTGGCATTCCAGAAACGCGTGTTTTCGGTGACATAGGCATCATTGGGCGCATGCACGAACACCTCGACATTGACACCCTTGCCTTCGGCATCCAACTCGTAGGCCACCACCTGGCCGACCTCGATTTTGCGGTAGTACACCGGTGAGCCGATATCCAGCGAACCGAGGGTCTGCGTGTGCAGCGTGAAACGCTTGCCCGGTTCGCCGTAGGTGATGGGCGGCGGGTTTTCCAGGCCTTTGAACTGCTTGGCACGGGTCTCCGATTGGCCGATGTCGGCACCTATGTAGTCGCCGGAGAGCAGGGTGTCGATGCCGGATACGCCGCCGGCGCCGATACGCGGGCGTACCACCCAGAACTGCGAATCGGCGCGGGTGAAGCTTTCGGCCTGCTTGGCCAGTTGAACCGTGGCGTTGACGCTTTTCTGGTCGTCGCTCAAGGCGACGTCGGTCACCTGGCCGATCACCACGTTGCGGTACTTGACCTCGGTTTTGTTCGCGGTCAGACCGCTGCCGGTCTTGAAATTGAGGGTGATGGTCGGGCCCTGCTGGAGGACGCTGTGTACCACCAGCGAAATCCCCACCAGCACCGCGACGATCGGCACGATCCACACCAGCGAAACGCTGAAGCGCCGTGTCTTGATTGCAGGCGATCCTGGGGCTTGCGGGGTGTCAGTGGGATGTGACGTCATCCGCGGTCTCCTTGTTGTGTGGGGTTTCCCAGATCAGCCTCGGGTCGAAGCTCATGGCGGCCAGCATGGTAAACACCACCACCAGGCCGAAAAACAGGATACCCAGGCGCGGCTCGATGGTGCCTAGGGCCTGGAACTTCACCAGTGCGGCCACCAGCGCGACCACGATGACATCCAGCATCGACCAGTAGCCAATCAGTTCGACGAAGCGGAACAGCTTCGAACGTTCCTTGCGTGCCCAAAGGCTATTGCGCTGCACGGTGACCAGCAGCAGGGCCAGGGACACAAACTTGATGCCGGGCACTGCGATGCTGGCGATGAAAATAATCAGCGCAATGTCCCACGCGCCGTGCTGCCAGAACTCCAACACCCCACTCATGATAGTACTGTCCGCCCCCGAGCCGAGCATGGTGGTGTTCATCACCGGCAGGAGATTGGCCGGCACATAGAACGCCAGCGCGGTGAGCATGTAGGCCCAGGTGCGCCTCAGGGAACTGACCTTGCGCCGGTGCAAGGGCGCGCCGCAGCGCTCGCATTCGTTCGGCCCGTCGCGCATGTCGCAGGACAATCCGCAGCTGTGACAGAGGCACAGGCCGAGCTCGCTGGCCGTCGGCGGTGTGTTCATACGCTGTCCCACAGGTCGCGCACATCACGCCCGGCAATGCGGATCAGCAACAGGCTGAGCACGGCCAGGGCAAACAGGCCGGTGCCGGGGATCACATCAAGCATGCCGGCCAGCTTGAACACCGCCACCATTGCCCCGAGCAGACACACCTCCAGCATGCTCCAGGGCCTGAGTGCCTCCAGCCAACGCATGCACAATCGGAACGCCGGTGAGCGCTTGCCCGCGAGGGCGAAGCTCAAGACCCACATCAGCAGCAGTAACTGGAACACTGGCGCGATGATGATGGAAATGGCCGCCACCAACGCGATAAACGTGATCGGCCCCAGGCTCAGCGCTACCACCGAGTCCCATAGCGTGGCGCTGCTTTTCAGGCCTTGCAGGCTGATACTCATCACGGGATAGAAATTGGCGAACGTCCACAGCACCGCAGCCGTCAGCGTCAGGGCGAGACGCTGTTGCACGGTCAGGCCGTTGTAGCGCTGGAGCACGCCTGCGCAACGTATGCAGTGGGCTTTTTGATGTTTGGCGAGCGTGACTTTTTCGTACACGCAGTCGCAGTGCTCGCAGATGATCAGTTGATTCGCCATGGGGCTCGCTCCAACGCGGCATGCTTGTGGGGGCCTGGATTGTTTTTCGATGGCGCTGGCAAGCTTAGCAGTCGCTGCTCTTCAGGTCTGGCGCCTCGTCAACCATACTGTGCGGAATATGCCATAGAGCCCGCAGGAGCACCGATGAATATTGAAAAAGCCGCGCTGATCCGCGAAACCTTCCCGGTCGGCCCGTTGCAGTGCAACTGCACGATCATTGGCGACCCCATCACCAAAAAGGCCATCGTGGTCGACCCGGGTGGCAACCATGAGTTGATCCTGGCACGTCTCGATGCGCTGGGCCTGAAAGTGGTGAGCATCATCCACACCCATGCCCATCTCGATCACTTCCTGGCCTCGGGGCAATTGAAGGAAAAGACCGGTGCCACCCTGCATCTGCACAAGGAAGACCAGTTTCTCTGGGACAACCTGAAGATGCAGTGCCAGATGTTTGGTGTGCCCTACACCCCGGTGCCGTCGCCGGATCGCTGGCTGGCCGATGATGAGGCGTTGGCCTGCGGATGCGGTGTTGCGCTGCATACACCGGGGCACACGCCAGGTTCGATGAGCTTCTGGTTTGCCGATGCCAAACTGCTGATTGCCGGGGACACGCTGTTTCGGCGCGGCGTAGGGCGTACGGATTTGTGGGGTGGGGACCAGGCGACGATCGTGCGTTCGATCAAGCAGCGGCTCTACACGCTGGACGAAGGCGCGACGGTGGTGACCGGTCATGGCCCGGATACGCGCCTGGGTGACGAGATGCGTGAGAACCCGTTTGTGCGGGCGTGAAAGGAAGTGTTCAAACGGCAATCCGCTGTAGCAAAAACTCAGGCCGCGTTCAGCGTGTGTCTGCTACGGTTTCTGTCGTAGCGCAAGTCCCGAACGTTTTGTTACAGCTCGGGGCGCGCCCACGGAATTTTTACCGTTTGTCGCGTTCCAAACTCGGCACGGGTCCATTGCCAATGTCCTTTGCACCACAGAATGCAAAAAGTAGGAGCTCCCTTCATGTTCACTCCGCGTCGTCTGCTTGTTGTTGCTACCGCCGTAGCCCTGTTGTCCGGCTGCGCTTCACCTAATCCTTATGACGGCAGCAGCCAGGGACAGGCGAATAATGAATCCAGCGGTATGAGCAAGACCGCCAAGTACGGTGGCCTGGGTGCCCTGGCCGGTGCATTGGCGGGTGCTGCCATCGACCATAACAACCGTGGCAAGGGCGCGCTGATCGGTGCGGTGGTTGCGGGTGCCGGCGCTGCGGGTTATGGCTACTACGCCGACCAGCAGGAAAAGAAACTGCGCGAGAGCATGGCCAATACCGGGGTTGAAGTTCAGCGCCAGGGCGACCAGATCAAGCTGATCATGCCGGGTAACATCACGTTCGCCACCAACTCGGACGCGATCTCCAGCAGCTTCTACCAGCCGCTGAACAACCTGGCCAACTCCCTCAAGCAGTTCAACCAGAACACCATCCAGATCGTCGGCTACACCGACAGCACCGGCAGCCGCCAACTGAACATGGACCTGTCCCAGCGTCGTGCCCAGAGCGTGGCCAACTACCTGACTTCCCAAGGCGTCAACGGTGCGAACCTCAGCGCGCGCGGTGCCGGCCCGGATAACCCGATTGCCAGCAACGCCGACGTGAACGGTCGTGCGCAGAACCGTCGCGTAGAAGTAAACCTCGGCCCGATCCCCGGCCAGCAGTACGGCCAGCCTGGCGCGCAGCAACAGGCGCCGCAGCAGAACAACCAGTTCCAGGGCAACCCGTATCAGCAATACCAATAAACGCTGACCACTAAAAAGGGCGCCATGCAGTCAATGCATGGCGCCCTTTTTGTCGCCGGATATTTTACAGGTGGAACCGGCTGACGAGGGTGTTGAAAGACGTCGCGAGGTTCGACAACTCTTGGGTCGATGCATTGGTCTGGTGCGCGCCGGCTGCTGTTTGTGTCGACAGGTCCTGGATATTCACCAGGTTGCGGTCGACTTCACGCGCCACATGGGCCTGTTCTTCCGAGGCTGTTGCGATCACCAGGTTGCGCTCGTTGATCTGGGAAATTCCCTCGGCGATCTGTTCCAGCGCCTCGCCCGTGGCCTGGGCCAGGGTCTGGGTGTCGTTGACCAAGGCCTGGCTTTTGCCCATGGCGCCTACGGCCTGGTCGGCACTGCTTTGCACAGCATTGATCATGCTTTCGATCTCTCCGGTCGAGGCCTGGGTGCGGGCGGCGAGGGCGCGTACTTCATCCGCGACCACGGCAAAGCCGCGACCTTGCTCCCCGGCCCTGGCAGCCTCGATGGCGGCATTGAGGGCCAGCAGGTTGGTCTGCTCGGCAATGCCCCGAATCACGTCCAAGACCTTGCCGATATCACGCACCTGGCCGGCCAGGTCCTTGACCATGGTGGTCGACGTGTCGATCTCGCCAGTGGCGTGGTTGATCGCGGTGACAGCCTTGCGCGCCTGGTCGCGGCCGTTGGTGGCCTGTTCACTGGTGGTGCGGGAAGCCTCGGAGGTGGACACCGCATTACGCGCCACTTCTTCTACCGCTGAGGTCATCTCGGTCACCGCCGTCGCGGCTTGCTGGATCTCGTCGTTCTGGCGAACCAGGCTGCGGCTGCCGTTATCGGTAACCGCTGTGAGTTCTTCTGCGGCAGACGCCAATTGGTCAGAGGCGCTGGCAATTTGCTGGATCGTTTGCTTCAAGCTCGATTGCATATCGCCCAGTGCGCTCAACAGTTGGCCGGTTTCGTCGCGGCTGGTGCTGACGATGGCCTGGGTCAGGTCGCCATCGGCAATGCGTCGTGCGCTGGTCACGGCCGTGGCAATTGGGCGGCTGATCAAGCGGCTGATAAACAGGCCCAAAAGGATCGCCGCAATAAACGCCAGCACAATGCCCGAGTACAGGGTTTTCTTCGCCAAAGATTCTTGCACCGTTGCATCCGTTGCGTTCTCTGCAACCTGGCGATCATTGGAGTCGACCATGATGGTCAGCTCATCCATCACGGTTCGATAGTTTTTTTGCAGGTCACCGAACAGCAGCGTTCGCGCCTTATCCAGCTCATGCGCATTCAGCAGTGCGATGTACTGCTGGACCATGGCTTGATACACCGGCCAGTCACGCTCCATTTTATCGCCGGCTGCGCGCTCATCATCCGCCAGAGGGCGCTGGCGATAGAGGGTAAATGCCTTCTCGCTTGCCAGTCGATTGGCGTTCATCGAGGCGATGAATTCGTCTTTCACCGACTGGGATGCATCGCTGGCGTGGGCGATATACAGGCGATACAGATCGCGACTTTGCCCCACGGCTTTGATCTTGGTCTGAGCGCTGTTGGCGATGGCGACCAGGTTGTTGTTGAACACCGACCTGAGGCTTTCCGACAGCGCAGATACCCCCCGGCTACCCAGCACGCCCACGCCCAGGGTAATCAGGGCGCAGAGTGAAAAGGAGGTGATCAGTTTGGTTGAGAGTTTTGCATCGTTAAGCCAGCTCATCGGTTCGTCCTGGGAGATGCTGATGGATTCATCAACGAAGTGAGGGCCGGCACCTCGGCGGTGACGGCAGTTGTCGTACCTCTATCGACAGCGTTTTACAGGACTGAAGGCTAAATGACAGCACACACGTTCAAGCATCACGAAAATTTAAAGAAATTCGTCTGTTTTTTTCAAAAATATCATTAACGTGACCACGAAGAATTCCGGTGATGCTTCGAAAGCATTGATTTAGACGCGTCTGAATGGATGCTCGACTGATGTCATTTGGCCTTTAAATTTGTTGCCAAATATTGCGTCGCGTGAAATATTCGCGGCGTGCTGTCATATGACGTCCTATGACATCTCGAATTTTCGATGATTCACAGCAACGTGTGAGTCCTCGAAAGTCATGAATACAGTGCTTAAGGTAAAAGTCATGCCGCGTAAAACGGGTAGGGGAACAAGCACTAGGTATGTGCTGGCGAGCGTGCTCACGCTTGTCGCGTGTATCGCCAGCAGTGCTCAGGGCCAGGCGCTGGATGACTCTTCGTCACCCGGCAAGCGCCTGGCGATCGCAGCGGATTGCGTGGCGTGTCACACCGCGCCAGGCGGCCAGCCTTTTGCGGGCGGCTACCCGCTCAGCTCGCCGATGGGGGTGATTTATTCGACCAATATCACCCCGTCCAAATCTGCGGGTATCGGCGGCTATACCGCTGAGCAATTCGCTCGTGCGGTAAGGGACGGCGTCACGCCGAATGGCACGCACCTCTATCCAGCAATGCCTTACACCTCCTACGCGAAGATGACCGATGCCGATGTAGCGGACCTCTACCACTACTTCATGCACGAAGTGCAGCCCGTCGACGCCACGACACAGAAGACCGATCTGGACTTCCCGTTCAACATCCGCGCGTCGATGCTTGGCTGGAATGCGTTATTCCATAGCCAGAAGCGCTTCACCCCGGATCCCGGGAAATCCGCCGAAGTGAACCGTGGCGACTACTTGGTTAATGCCCTGGCCCACTGCGACACCTGCCACACCCCGCGCAATGTGCTGATGGCGGCCGATAACAGCAAGCCACTCGCCGGTGGCGCATTGGGCAGTTGGTACGCGCCCAACATCACTTCTGACAAAACCAGCGGCATCGGCGCCTGGTCCAGCGATGATCTGGTAGCTTACCTGCGTACCGGCCATGTGGAAGGCAAGGCGCAGGCCGCCGGGCCAATGGCCGAAGCGGTCGAGCACAGCCTGCAACATCTGGACGATGTCGACCTCAAGGCCATCGCCGCTTACCTGCTGCAAACCCAGCCGATCAACACCGGTGAGACCAAAGCTCGGCATGAGTTCGGCCAAGCCTCCAGCGATGAGTTGACCCTGCGCGGTGGCAAACCCGAAGACAACCCTGGCTGGCATATTTTCAGCGGCACCTGCGCCAACTGTCACCAGGCCAATGGCCAGGGCACCCGTGAATACCCGTCGCTGTTCCACAACACCGCCACCAGTCGCAGCGACAACCTGATCGCCGCAATCGTCTATGGCGTGCACCGCGAGGTGGATGGCGTGGCTATCGACATGCCGGCGTTCGGCCCGGATGCGTTGTTTACCGATCGCCTCAATGACCAGCAGATTGCCGACGTGAGCAACTATGTGCTGTCCCGCTACGGCAATGATGCGCAGAAGGTGTCCGCCGCCGATGTGGCTCAGGTTCGCGCGGGTGGCCCCAAGGCGCCGTTGGCGGTGATGGCCAAGTTCGCGCCTTCGGCGATCATCCTTGCCTGCATCCTGATTGCCTTGGCGGTGATCCTAATTGTCCGTCGCCGACGTCTGGAGGTTTGAACCATGGACTCATCAATCAATGCACTCTCACGCCGCAGCTTGTTGCGCGGCTCGGTCACGTTGGGGTTGACCGCGCTGGTCAGCGGCCTGGTGCCCTGGCAGTCGGTTATGGCGGCCGCTCAGTCGGACGCCGACTTTGCGGCCCTGTCGCAGTTTCTGGTCAGTCGTCCGGTCAACGCGGTTCTGGCGGCTCGTTACTACGCGGCCCTGGATAAACGTGCGCCGAACTTTTCGACCCATGTGATCGCCCTCAAGCAGTTGATCGCCGAACGTGGCCTCAAGCATGTCGATGATTACCTGGCGCTGGCCGATGCCGATCCGTCGTTGAAGATAACGGCTACCAGCATCATTTCGGCCTGGTATCTGGGTATCGTCGGCGAGCCGGCCGACGCGGAACTCGTCAGCTACAGCGAAGCGCTGATGTACCGGCCCACTCACGGCACTCTCATCATCCCCACTTACGGTGGCGGCCCGGACTCATGGGGCCCCAAACCTAAAGCGCCACAGGACTTCAAACTATGAGCAAGGCTGATTTCGATGCCGACGTAGTCATCATCGGCTCCGGTGTCATGGGCGGGCTGATTGCCACCGGCTTGGCCAAGGCGAACAAGTCGGTGATCGTTCTTGAGGCCGGCCCTCGGGTCAATCGCCGCGATGTGGTGGAAACCTTTCGCAATGCGCCGGTCAAGCTGTCACTGGCCAACGCCAAACTGCAGGGCGCAGGTTCGCCGTACCCGAGCCTGCCCCACGCGCCGTCGACCTATGGCGATTACCTGCAGCAGGTCGGCCCGGTCAAATACAACACCTCGTATTTGCGGGTGGTGGGTGGCACCACCTGGCACTTCGGCTCATCGTTATGGCGCATGTTGCCGAACGATTTTCGCCTGAAATCGTTGTATGGCCAGGGCCGCGACTGGCCGATTAGCTACGACGAGCTGGAACCGTTCTACGCCCGCGCCGAAACTGAGCTGGGCGTCTCCGGCGTCGACGGCCAGGACGAGAGCGGGCAGGGCGGTGAGGCTTACCCGCCGCGTTCGATCCCGTACCCGATGGAAGGCCTCAAGCCCAGCTATATGTTCACGCGTCTTTCGGAAATGCTCGGCAAGGGCGGCTATAACCCGATCCTGGAGCCCAACGGCCGCGCGACCCGTCCGTACGGCAAGCGACCGCCGTGCGCCGGCAATAACAACTGCAACCCGGTGTGCCCGATTGCCGCCAAGTACGACGGCTCGATGCACATCGACGAGGCCGAGCGTCATGGCGCCAAGGTTCTGGAAAACTCGGTGGTGTATAAGATTGAGGCGGGGGAGGACGGCAAGATCACTGCTGTCTGGTACATGCGCCCCGACAAGTCGACCCACAAGCTGACGGCGCGTTATTTCGTGTTGGCCGCCTATGGCATCGAATCGCCGAAGCTGTTGCTGATGTCGACCTCCGACAAATACCCTAATGGCATTGCTAACTCGTCCGACCAGGTGGGCCGCAACCTGATGGACCACACTGGCATCAGCATGAACGTCATGACCAAGGAAGACATGTGGCCCGGAGAGGGCCCCACTCAACTACTGGTGTACCTGAACCGTCGCGACGGTGCGTTCCGCAAGGACTACCCCGGCTACAAGATCAAGGTCCGCAACACCGTGCCGACGTCGCAAATCACTTCCAACCTGATCGCCAAGGGCGTGCTGGGTTCCAAGCTGGATGAGCAGATTCGCCTGCAGTCCGCACGCTCACTCAACTGGGCGGTGGACTTCGAGACCTTGCCGCTGCCGGAAAACCGCGTCACCCCGAGCAAGACCAAGTTCGATGCCATAGGCCTGCCGGTGCCGGAGATCTATTACAGCGTTCCAGCCTATTGGCATGCCGGTAAAGAGAAGGCCCTGGAGGACTTCAAGCAGTTCGCCAAGCTGCTGGATGCGGATATCCTCAGTACGGACGTCGGTTTCCAGAACCGTCAGCACATCATGGGCACGACCATCATGGGTGATGACCCGAAGGACTCGGTGGTTGACCGGGATTGTCGCAGCCATGATCACGCGAACCTGTTTATTGCGGGCACCAGCGTGATGCCGTCGTCATCCTGCGTGAACCCGACGCTGACCGGTGCCGCCTTGAGCATTCGTATCGCCGACGTGCTGGTGAGTGAAGTCTGAGTCACCAGGCCGCTCGATAAAAAAGCCCCCTGACGCCAATGGCGCAGGGGGCTTTTTTTGTACGGGATTTATATCAGTCGATGTATTCGAACACTTTCACAATCTTCTGTACGCCCGAGACGCCCTGCACCAGGTTGGCTGCACGCGTGGCTTCGGCCTGGGTCAGCAGGCCCATCAGGTAGACGATACCGTTATCGGTGACGACTTTGATCCGCGAGCCGGGAATCGCGTTGTCGGTCAGCATCTGTGCCTTTATCTTGGTCGTCAGCAGGGCATCGTTGCTGATGGCCAGCAGGGTGATCGGGTCCATGACCTGCAATTCGTTGTGGACCTTCTTGACCCGCTGTACGGCCGAGGCTGCCTGTTCGGCCTGGGCCTTGAGGTCGGCGCGTGGCGTTTGGCCTGCGAGCAGTACCACGCCGTTGAAGCTGGTCACGACGATGCGTGAAGCACCGTTGCCCAGGTCCGTGGCGGCTTTGGCAATGTTGACTTCGACCTTGGTTTCGATCAGCGAGTCGTCAATCTTGCTGCCGAAGGTGCGGGTGCCCTTGTCATCCTGAATAGGGGTGTCACGTGTCGCAGTGATTGCCGTGCTGCAGCCGCTGATGCCGAGGCACAACGTAATGGCCAAAAGGCCGAGGCGGTTAACGGTCATTCTTCACTCCCAAACAGTTGGCTGTCGATCAGATCGCACAGGCAATGGATCGCCAGCAGGTGGACTTCCTGAATACGTGCGGTGACATTGGCCGGGACGCGAATCTCCACATCTTCGGGCAGCAGCAGCGAGGCCATGCCGCCGCCGTCGCGTCCGGTCAATGCTACGACAATCATTTCGCGATCATGTGCGGCCTGGATCGCTTGAATAATATTCGCCGAGTTGCCGCTGGTGGAGATCGCCAGCAGCACATCGCCTGGTTGGCCCAGGGCGCGGATCTGCTTGGAGAAGATTTCGTTGTAGCTGTAGTCGTTGGCGATCGAGGTGATCGTCGACGAATCGGTGGTCAAGGCGATGGCCGGCAGGCTCGGGCGCTCACGTTCGAAGCGGTTGAGCAGCTCGGACGAAAAATGCTGGGCATCGCCGGCCGAACCGCCGTTGCCGCACGAAAGCATTTTGCCTTCGTTGAGCAAGGCATTGACCATGACCTGACTGGCTTGCTCGATGTGCGGTGCAAGTACGTCCATCGCCTGTTGCTTGGTGTCGATGCTGGCCTGGAAAAGCTGGCGAATTCTGGATTGCATGTCCATCTGTGTGACCTTAAGTAGCGCGGCTGTTTGGCACAGGAATGTGCAGCCCGCAAAGCAAAGAGCAAAAGTGTGTGGTGAAGATGTCCGGTGAATCAGCTGTCGAAGGCATTTTGCAGCCAGTTCAGATCAACCTGACCAGACGGTGTGCTTTCCATGGCAACCACATCGAAACGGCAGGGGGCGTCGGCCCAGCGATGCTCTTCTTGCAGGAAAAACTGCGCAGCGAGTATCAGCTTCTGACGCTTGCGCCCGTCGATACTGGCGAGCGCGCCACCCCATTGTGCGTGTTTTCTGTAGCGGACTTCGACGAATACTACTGTATCGCCGTCAAGCATGACCAGATCAAGCTCGCCGCGTTTACACAACCAGTTCTGCGCCAGCAGGCGCAGACCCTGTTGTTGCAAGTGTTTCAATGCTTGAAGTTCGGCATCCTTGCCGCTTTGTGCAGTAGACCGCTCCGGCATCAGCGCGGGGTGTCCGGCAGGCGCTGGATCTCGCCACCAACGAACTTCGCCCATGGCATCTGGCGATCGACGCGCTGGTTGGTGCTGATGCCCAGGTTGCCCGAGAGGCCGTCAATGCGTGTATCCGGCAGTGCCTTCAACTGGCCCAGGCGCGGGGCCAGGCGGTAGGCGTCGACGCCCATCGCATACAGGCGGCCAAGGCTGCCGTTGGCTTGCGGCCATTGTGCGGCAACCTGGTTACGCAGCGGGTCGGTGGTGTTGAGCAGCCAAGGGGTTTCGCAGAACATCACGTTGGTCATGTCCAGGTATTGGTTCTTGTCACCGCTGGCGCTGAATACGTGGGACGTGGCGTACACCGGCACATCACCGGCGTACTGGAAGTTCAGGGTCGGCTTGATCTGCTGGGCCAGTTGCGGGGTAACGGCCAGGAAGATGAACTCGATGTCCTGGCGACGTGACGGCTGGGCCGCTACGTCTGTGCCCACTGTGCTTTGCAGGCTCTTGGCGCGGCCTTCGCTTTTACGCAGTTGGAACAGGTCGGCAATTTGCTGGGCGAGGGCGACCGGCTGGTCGACATACTCGACACCGACAACCGTGCCACCGTTGGCTTCCCAATCCTGGCGGAAGGCCTTGTAGACACGCTCGCCCCACTCGCCACGGGGCACCATGGCAGCGGCGCGGTGCAGGCCATCGGCACGGGCGCGGCGCGACACTTCGCGGGCTTCGTCTTCAGCGGCCAGGCCGAACTGGAACAATTGCGCCGGGCCCTGATCGGTCTCGCTGTAGTTCAACGCCAGCGTGGTGATCGGTAGCTGAGGGCGCGTGCTGAGCTGCTTGACCAATGGCTTCTCCAGCGGACCAACTACCAATTGCACGCCTGCAGCCTGGGCCTTGGCATAGAAGTCGTCGATGGAGGCCAGGCGCGAGCTGTCATAGAACTCGATGACCGGTGGCTTCTGCCCGGCTTGTTCAGCCTGGTAGTGCGCCGCCATGAAACCTTCGCGCAGGGCCTTGCCGACGGAGGCCAGCGGGCCTTCCTGGGGCAGCAGCAGGGCGATCTTGTTCAAGGGCTGGCTGGCCAGCTCCTTGAGCTTGGTCAGCGGGGTTGGCAGTTGCACGGCGGCCGGGTGGCCCGGGTTCTGTGCGCGCCAGGTGTCTATGGCGGCCTGCTGTTGCTCAAGCGTACCGGCGCCCTTGACCGCTTGGGCCAGGGTAATCCAGCCGTCCAGGGTCGGGTTGCCGCTGGCTTGCAGTTGTTCCGCAGGCAGTGCGGCAATCAAGGTCCAGATGGCTTCGTGATTGCTTTTGGCGGCATCGCCGCTGAGCAGTGGCGCCATGGCGACGCGCTCGCGGGCAGCGGCCAGGGTCTGGCCATCGGCTTCATAAGCGCGGGCGTGCACGGTGCCAGTGCGAATCTGCTGTTCGGTCGGCAGCTCCTTCAGGCTTTGCAGGCTCGGATGGTTCAAGGCGGTCAACGCGGCCTTGGGCTGGTTGCGCGTCATGGCCAATTCGGCAGCCAGGGTGCTGGCAAAGACTTGCGCGGCTGGCTTGAGGACATCCAGGGACACTTGCGCAAGAATCTGCGACGAGCGGCCAGGGTTGTTCTGGCGGTAGGCCATGTCTGCCGCACTCAGGCGCAGCAACGCGGCCTTTTCTGGCGTCTTGGCGGTGGTGGCCTGTTCGAGCAGTTGCTCGATACTGGCGTCCGGGGTCCGTGGAAGGTCGCCAAGGCTGGACGAGGGCGAGCTGGCGCAAGCGGCCAGTAAGGCAGCGAGGCAGAGGGCGGAGAGCAGCCGCAGGCAAGCGATCATGTAAGTGTTCCTGATACCGATCAAATTAGCGTGGAATTGTACCCAAGCACTGGCCCAGGCGCGATGTTACTGGCGTGAAACCGTCGATTTAGGTCGTGCAAGTGGTGCGATCAGCCATGCACGGCTGAAAAGCCATCGGCCGTGATGGCATATTTTCAAGGCGCCTACGCGCTACAATATGGCTTTTGCCAACCATCGAGGTGTGCGCTTTGACTGCTCCAGGTCCTTTGAATTCCACGGCAGGCTCGCTTTTTGTCGTGGCGACGCCCATTGGCAATCTGGACGACATCAGTGCCCGGGCGCTGAAAGTGTTGCGCGAGGTTAAATTGATTGCGGCGGAAGACACTCGACACTCCCAGCGTTTGATGCAGCATTTTGGTATCAGCACGCCATTGGCGGCTTGTCACGAGCATAACGAGCGCGAAGAAGGCAGTCGCTTTATCGTGCGGTTGTTGGCGGGCGACGATGTGGCGCTGATCTCGGACGCGGGTACGCCGCTGATCTCCGACCCTGGGTACCATCTGGTCCGCCAGGCGCGTGCCGCAGGTATCAATGTAGTGCCTGTTCCTGGAGCGTGCGCGCTGATCGCTGCATTGTCGGCGGCAGGCCTGCCGTCGGACCGTTTTATTTTCGAAGGTTTCCTGCCGGCCAAGGCCGTGGGGCGTCGTGCGCGTCTACAGGCATTGAAAGAGGAGCCGCGCACGCTGATCTTCTACGAAGCGCCTCATCGTATTCTTGAATGCCTGCAGGATATGGAGCTGGTGTTCGGCGGCGAGCGCCTGGCCCTGCTGGCCCGTGAGCTGACCAAAACCTTCGAAACCCTCAAGGGCCTGCCGCTGGAAGCGCTGCGCGCGTTCGTCGAGGGCGACAGTAATCAGCAGCGCGGCGAGTGTGTGGTGTTGGTGGCGGGCTGGACCGCGCCGGAAAATGAAGAGGCCGTCGGCAGCGAGGCCATGCGTATCCTCGACCTGCTGCTCAAGGAGATGCCCCTCAAGCGCGCTGCGGCGTTGGCGGCGGAAATCACCGGGGTACGCAAGAATGTGTTGTATCAAGTCGCGCTGGATAAACAGAAAGCCGAATAGTTCCGGGGGTAAACCGGTATTCCGTCCGAACGTGATGGCAATGCTGCACTTTTAATACTTGTCCTGAGGCCGTCGTGCCGTTAACCTGCGCGGCGGAGAGTCGATTGGACAGTCGCTGCCCTCTATGAAAATTAGGGGGGGGAGGAAAGTCCGGGCTCCATAGGGCGAAGTGCCAGGTAATGCCTGGGAGGCGTGAGCCTACGGAAAGTGCCACAGAAAATAACCGCCTAAGTACTTCGGTGCCGGTAAGGGTGAAAAGGTGCGGTAAGAGCGCACCGCACGACTGGCAACAGTTCGTGGCTAGGTAAACCCCACTTGGAGCAAGACCAAATAGGGTCCCAAGGCGTGGCCCGCGCTGGGACCGGGTAGGTTGCTAAAGATGTCCAGTGATGGCCATCGTAGACGAATGACTGTTCAAGACAGAACCCGGCTTACAGATCGACTCTCCACCTTTTTCCTTCTGTCCGAATCTCGGGCAGAAAACCGGTAGTAACGCAAGAATCCCTCCCTGCCAAATCATTGGCAGATGCATCTTCGTAATACCAAAAAAATCTTACTCTTAATAAATCACTTTAACTTTGATCTGTAGCTCTTTGAGCTATTTGTGCTTGTCGAGCCAAAAACACCGCCGAACTCTGGTTTCTCCTCCTTTTACGCTCCTAAATCTCCGATCTGTAAGGCTTTTCCTTGAATCCGCGCCTTGACGGTGTGGTGGGCGCATTCCTATAGTGTGCGCAAGTGGCGGAAAGTGGCACAAAGTGGGTTTTTTGAACGTAAAACGCTAAAATTTGGAGAAACGCATCTGTGTTTCGCGGAGCTAACGCTATCAGTCTCGATGCAAAAGGCCGTCTCGCCATGCCGAGCCGGTATCGTGACGAGCTGATTTCGCGAAGTTCCGGACAGTTGATCATCACAATCGATGCCGTTGACCCTTGTTTATGTGTTTACCCCCTCGATGAGTGGGAGTTGATTGAGACCAAGTTGCGTGCCTTGCCTTCATTGCGTGAAGAAAACCGCCGTCTGCAGCGTTTGCTGATTGGTAATGCCGTCGACCTCGAGCTCGATGGCAGTGGTCGTTTCCTGGTGCCCCCGCGTTTGCGCGAGTACGCCAAGCTGGATAAGCGCGCAATGCTGGTCGGCCAACTGAACAAGTTCCAATTGTGGGACGAAGATGCCTGGGATGCTGTTTCTGCAGCTGACCTGGCTGCTATTCAACAACCGGGCGCCATGCCTGATGAACTGCGTGATTTGATCCTGTGACTATTGATAGCGGCTTTAACCACATCACCGTACTGCTTGACGAAGCCGTTGAGGCTCTCGCCGTACGCGCGGATGGCTGCTATCTGGACGGTACCTTTGGCAGGGGCGGGCATAGCCGGTTGATCCTCAGCCAGCTCGGGCCCGACGGCAAGCTCCTCGGGTTCGACAAAGACCCCCAAGCGATTGCCACCGGGCAAGCGCTAGCGGCCGAAGACGGCCGCTTTGTCGTTGTGCAGCGCAGCTTTGCCGAGCTCGGTGCCGAAGTCGCCGAGCGCGGCATGGCGGGCAAGGTGGCTGGGGTTTTGCTCGACCTGGGCGTGTCTTCGCCGCAGCTCGATGACCCGGAGCGCGGCTTCAGCTTCATGAACGACGGCCCCCTCGACATGCGCATGGACCCTACCCGTGGTGTCAGTGCCGCGCAGTTCATTGCCACTGCGCCGGTGGAAGAAATCGCCCGTGTGTTCAAGGAATACGGTGAAGAGCGCTTCGCCGGCCGCATGGCCCGTGCCGTGGTGGAACGTCGCGAAATCCAGCCGTTCGAGCGCACCGCCGACCTGGCCGAAGTGCTGAAAGTCGCCAACCCCGCGTGGGAAAAGGGCAAGAACCCGGCGACCCGCGCGTTCCAGGGCCTGCGTATCCACGTCAACAACGAATTGGGCGACCTGGAGGCTGGCCTCGAGGCTGCCCTCGAGGCGCTGGAAGTAGGCGGTCGCCTGGTGGTGATCAGTTTCCACTCCCTGGAAGACCGCATCGTCAAGCTGTTCATGCGCCGCCTGGTCAAGGGCGAGTCCGACAACCTGCCGCGCAACCTGCCGGTACGTTTCGAAGCCTTTGTGCCGAAAATCAAAATCCATGGCAAAGCGCAGTTCGCTTCCGAAGCCGAACTCAAGGCCAACCCACGTTCCCGTAGCGCCGTCATGCGCGTCGCGGAGAAGCTGCGGTGAGCAAGCTTTTCGCCAAGCCCCTCCCGGGCGGCAGCTTCTTTATGTTGCTGCTGTTTGTCGGCGTGCTGGTGTCCGCAATTGCGGTGTCCTACAGCGCCCATTACAACCGCCAACTGCTCAATACCCTCTATGGGGAATTGAGCGTGCGTGACAAGGCGCAGGCGGAGTGGGGGCGGTTGATCCTCGAGCAAAGCACCTGGACGGCCCATAGCCGTATCGAAGTGCTGGCCACCGAACAGCTGAAAATGCACATCCCGGGCGCGGCCGAAGTGCGCATGGTGGCGCCATGATGAAGCTTGAAGGCGCACTCTACCCATGGCGCTTCCGCCTGATGCTCGGCTTGCTGGCATTGATGGTGGGTGCGATTGCCTGGCGGATCATCGACCTGCAAGTGGTCGACCGTGACTTCCTGATCGGCCAGGGCGATGCCCGTAGCCTGCGTCATATCCAGATCCCTGCGCACCGTGGCCTGATCACTGACCGTAACGGCGAGCCGTTGGCGGTGAGTACGCCGGTGACCACCCTGTGGGCCAACGCCAAGGAATTGCAGGTTGCCAAGGACAAGTGGCCGCAACTGGCTGCCGCCCTGGGCCAGGATCCGAAAGCCTTGGCTGAGCGCCTCGAGGCCCAGGCAAATAAAGAATTTATCTACCTCGTTCGCGGCCTTACCCCCGAACAAGGCCAGCAGGTGCTCGACCTTAAAGTCCCCGGTGTCTACGGCATCGAGGAGTTCCGTCGTTTCTACCCTGCCGGTGAAACCACTGCCCATATGGTCGGCTTTACCGACATTGATGATCATGGTCGTGAAGGTGTGGAACTCGCCTACGATGAATGGCTGGCCGGGGTACCGGGAAAACGACAGGTCATCAAGGATCGGCGCGGCAGGTTGATCAAGGATGTCCAAGTCACTAAAAACGCCAAGGCCGGAAAGCCCTTGGCGTTGTCGATTGACCTGCGCCTGCAATATTTGGCCAACCGTGAGCTGCGTAACGCGATCATCGAGAACGGTGCCAAGGCCGGCAGCCTGGTGATCATGGACGTGAAGACCGGCGAGATCCTCGCCATGGTCAACCAACCGACCTACAACCCGAACAACCGACGCAACCTGCAACCGGCGATGATGCGTAACCGCGCGATGATCGACGTGTTCGAGCCGGGCTCGACCATGAAAGCCATCTCCATGAGTGCCGCCCTGGAAACCGGACGCTGGAAACCCAGCGACAAGGTCGAGGTGTATCCGGGTACGTTGCAACTGGGCAAATACACCATTCGTGACGTGTCCCGTACTGAAGGCCCGGTGCTGGATTTGACAGGTATCCTGATCAACTCCAGTAACGTGGGCATGAGTAAGGTCGCCTTCGATATCGGTGGTGAAACCATTTACCACCTGGCGCAGAAGATCGGCCTGGGGCAACCCACCGGCCTGGATTTCCCGGGTGAGCGCGTCGGCAACCTGCCCAACTACCGCGACTGGAAAAAAGCCGAGACCGCCACGCTTTCCTACGGCTACGGCCTGTCGGTGACCGCCATCCAGCTGGCCCATGCCTTCTCCGTGCTGGCCAATAACGGACGCATGGTGCCGTTGAGCCTGATCCACGTCGATGAAGCGCCGAAAGCCACCCAGGTGATCCCGGAAAACGTCGCCAAGACCATGCAGGGCATGCTGCAACAAGTGATCGAAGCACCGCGCGGCGTATTCCGTGCCCAGGTGCCGGCGTATCACGTGGCGGGCAAGTCCGGTACCGCGCGTAAGACGTCGGTGGGCACCAAGGGCTACGCCGAAAACTCCTACCGCTCGCTGTTCGCCGGCTTCGGCCCAATGAGCGATCCGCGCTACGCCATCGTCGTTGTGATCGATGAGCCGAGCAAGGCCGGTTACTTCGGTGGCCTGGTATCGGCACCGGTGTTCAGCAAAGTAATGTCCGGCACCCTGCGCCTGATGAACATCACCCCGGATAACCTGCCGCCGACCCAACAAGCGAATGCCGGACCACCGGCCGCTGCAGTAAAAGCCAATGGAGGGCGCGGCTGATGTCTCTTAGCCTGAACAAGATTTTTGCCCACGCCGGCCGCGATCTGCTGATTCGCGAGTTGACCCTGGACAGCCGTAACGTGCGCGCTGGCGACCTGTTCCTGGCGGTGCCGGGCGGCAAGTACGATGGCCGTGCGCACATCGCCGACGCGCTGCAGCGCGGCGCGGCTGCCGTGGCCTATGAAGTCGAAGGCGCCACGGTGCTGCCGATCACCGACGTGCCGCTGATCCCGGTCAAGGGACTGGCCAAGCAACTGTCCGATATTGCCGGGCGTTTTTACGGCGATCCGAGCCGCCACCTCAATCTGGTGGGCGTGACGGGTACCAACGGCAAGACCAGCGTGACCCAATTGGTCGCCCAGGCCCTTGACCTGCTGGGCCAGCACTGCGGCATTGTCGGCACCCTGGGTACCGGTTTTTATGGCGCGCTGCAAAGCGGCCTGCACACCACGCCGAACCCCATCGCCGTGCAAGCGACCCTGGCCGACCTGAAAAAGGCCGGTGCCAAGGCGATTGCCATGGAAGTGTCGTCCCACGGTCTGGACCAGGGCCGCGTTACCGCCCTGGCCTTTGATGTGGCAGTGATGACCAACCTGTCCCGCGATCACCTGGATTATCACGGCACCATGGAGGCGTACGCCGCCGCCAAGGCCAAGCTGTTTGCCTGGAATGACCTCAAGTGCCGGGTGATCAACCTGGACGACGCTTTTGGTCGCCAACTGGCGGCCCAAGACAGCGAAGCGCGCCTGATCACCTACAGCCTGGAAGACGCCGGCGCGTACCTGTATTGCCGCGAAGCCCAATTCAATGACGAAGGCGTGCGCGCCACGCTGGTCACGCCTCAGGGCGAGCACCACTTGCGCAGCACCCTGCTCGGGCGTTTCAACCTGAGTAATGTACTTGCCGCCATCGGCGCGCTGCTCGGCCTGGATTACGCACTGGACGAGATTCTCAAGGTGCTGCCGAAGCTCGAGGGCCCGGCCGGTCGCATGCAGCGCCTGGGTGGCGGTACGCAGCCGCTGGTGGTGGTTGACTACGCCCATACCCCGGATGCGCTGGAAAAAGTCCTCGAAGCCTTGCGCCCTCACGCCAAGGGCAAGTTGCTCTGCCTGTTCGGCTGTGGCGGTGATCGTGATCGCGGCAAGCGGCCGTTGATGGCCGAGATCGTCGAACGCCTGGCCGATGGTGTGCTCGTCACCGACGACAACCCGCGCAGCGAAGACCCGAGCCGGATTTTCGATGACATTCGCACCGGCTTCAAAGACGCATCCAAGGCCACCTTCGTCGCCGGTCGCGGCGCGGCAATCGCCCAGTTGATCGCCAGCGCCAGCGCTGACGACGTGGTTGTGCTGGCTGGTAAGGGGCACGAGGATTACCAGGAAATCAACGGCGAGCGTCATGCCTTCTCCGATCTGGTCGAGGCCGATCATGCCTTGACCGCCTGGGAGGTCGCCCATGCTTAAGGCGATGACGTTCAGTGAACTGACCCAGGCCTTGTCGGCACGCGTACTGTCGAGCGATTGCAGCTTCAGGGGTGTGAGCATCGACAGCCGTGCGATCCAGCCGGGGCAACTGTTTGTCGCCCTGGCCGGTCCGCGTTTCGACGGTCACGACTACCTGAACGAAGTCGCCGCCAAAGGCGCCGCAGGTGCCTTGGTGCAGCGCGAAGTGGCTGATTCCACCTTGCCGCAACTGCTGGTCGCCGACACCCGCCTGGCCCTCGGCCAATTGGGGGCGCTGAACCGTGCCGCTTTCGATAAGCCCGTTGCCGCCATCACCGGCTCCAGCGGCAAGACCACGGTCAAGGAACTGCTCGCCGGTATCCTGCGTACGCGCGGCCCCGTGCTGGCCACCCGTGGCAACCTGAACAATGATTTCGGCGCTCCGCTGACCCTGCTCGAACTCGCCCCGGAACACACCGCGGCGGTGATCGAACTGGGTGCATCGCGCATCGGCGAAATCGCCTACACCGTGGCGCTGACCAAGCCCCACGTCGCCATTATCAATAACGCCGGTACGGCCCACGTCGGCGAGTTCGGTGGCCCGGAAAAAATCGTCGAGGCCAAGGGTGAAATCCTTGAGGGCCTTGATGCATCGGGCACCGCAGTCTTGAACCTGGACGACAAGGCCTTCGAGACCTGGCGTGTACGCGCCGCCGGTCGCAAGGTCCTGACGTTTGCCGTGCTTAACGCCGCAGCTGATTTCCATGCCTCCGACATCACCGTCGATGCCCGTGGCTGCCCGTCCTTCACGTTGCATACCCCGCAAGGTAGCGAGCACGTGCAACTGAATTTGCTCGGCAACCATAACGTCGCCAATGCCTTGGCCGCTGCGGCTGCGGCTGGCGTCTTGGGCGTGTCGCTGTTCGGTATCGCCACGGGCCTGGGCGCGGTGCAGCCGGTCAAGGGCCGTACTGTTGCGCAACTGGCGAACAACGGCATGCGTGTGATCGATGACACCTATAACGCCAACCCGTCGTCCATCAATGCCGCTGTCGACCTGCTCAAAGGCTTCGACGGGCGCAAGGTGCTGGTGTTGGGCGATATCGGCGAGTTGGGCGACTGGGCTGAACAAGGTCATCGCGAAGTCGGGGCCTATGCCACCGGTAAAGTCGACGCCCTCTACGCCGTCGGCCCGAACATGGCCCATGCCGTGGCTGCCTTCGGCCCCGGTGCGCGCCATTTCGCCACCCAGGCCGAGTTGATCCAGGCACTGGGCGTGGCAGAACAAGACAAACACACAACCATTTTGATCAAGGGATCGCGCAGCGCGGTGATGGAAAACGTCGTCGCGGCCTTGTGTGGCTCAAGTACGGAGAAACATTAATGCTGCTGCTGCTGGCTGAGTATCTGCAACAGTTCCACAAAGGCTTCGCGGTCTTTCAGTACCTGACCCTGCGCGGGATCCTGGGTGTGCTGACCGCGCTGTCTTTGTCGCTGTTTTTAGGGCCGTGGATGATCCGCACCCTGCAGAACCTGCAAATTGGTCAATCGGTTCGTAATGACGGCCCGCAGTCGCACCTGTCCAAGTCCGGCACCCCGACCATGGGCGGTGCGCTGATCCTGTCGTCCATCGGTATCAGCACCTTGCTGTGGGCCGACCTGCACAACCGCTACGTATGGGTGGTGCTGCTGGTGACCTTGCTGTTCGGCGCCATCGGCTGGGTCGATGACTACCGCAAGGTGATCGAGAAAAACTCCAAGGGGCTGCCAAGCCGCTGGAAGTATTTCTGGCAGTCGGTGCTCGGCCTTGCCGCCGCGATCTTCCTCTACACCACGGCGCCAAGCGCAGTGGAAACCACCTTGATCATCCCGATGCTCAAGGACGCCAGCATCCCGTTGGGCATCGGCTTCGTGGTGCTGACCTACTTCGTGATCGTCGGCTCCAGCAACGCGGTGAACCTGACCGACGGCCTCGACGGCCTGGCGATCATGCCGACGGTGATGGTAGGCGGCGCGCTGGGTATCTTCTGCTACCTGTCGGGTAACGTGAAATTCGCTGAATACCTGCTGATCCCCTACGTACCGGGCGCGGGTGAGCTGATCGTGTTCTGCGGCGCCTTGATCGGTGCCGGCCTGGGGTTCCTGTGGTTCAACACCTACCCCGCACAAGTCTTCATGGGCGACGTCGGCGCACTGGCGCTGGGCGCGGCCCTGGGCACCATCGCGGTGATCGTTCGCCAGGAAATCGTGTTGTTCATCATGGGCGGCGTGTTCGTGATGGAAACCCTGTCGGTGGTCATCCAGGTGGCGTCCTTCAAGTTGACCGGGCGCCGCGTGTTCCGCATGGCGCCGATTCACCACCACTTTGAACTCAAGGGCTGGCCTGAGCCGCGTGTGATTGTCCGTTTCTGGATCATCACCGTGATTCTGGTCCTGGTCGGCCTTGCCACCCTGAAACTGAGGTAGAAACGAGTGTCCCTGATCGCTTCAGACCACTTCCGCATCGTTGTCGGCCTCGGCAAGAGCGGCATGTCCCTGGTTCGCTTCCTGGCGAACCGGGGCACGTCGTTTGCCGTGGCCGATACGCGGGAAAATCCACCGGAGCTGGTCACGCTGCGCCGTGACTACCCGCACGTGGAAGTGCGTTGTGGCGAGCTGGATGTTGAGTTTCTGTGCCGCGCCGATGAGCTCTACGTGAGCCCCGGCCTGGCCCTGGCGACACCGGCCCTGCAAGCCGCAGCGGCCCGTGGCGTGAAGCTGTCCGGCGACATCGACCTGTTTGCACGCAATGCGAAGGCGCCGATCGTGGCCATCAGCGGTTCCAACGCGAAAAGCACCGTGACCACCCTGGTCGGCGAGATGGCGATGGCGGCCGGCAAGCGCGTGGCCGTGGGCGGTAACCTCGGCACGCCGGCGCTGGACCTGCTCAGCGACGACGTCGAGCTGTACGTGATGGAACTGTCGAGCTTCCAGCTGGAAACCACCCACGACCTGGGTGCTGAAGTGGCCACCGTGTTGAACGTCAGCGAAGACCACATGGACCGTTACAGCGGCCTGCCGGCGTACCACCTGGCCAAGCACCGGATCTTCCGCGGCGCCAGGCAATTTGTGGTCAATCGCCAGGATGCGCTGAGCCGTCCGCTGATGGGCGAGGGCATGCCGTGCTGGACCTTCGGCCTGGGCAAACCCGACTTCAAGGCCTTCGGCATTCGTGAAGAGAACGGCGAGAAGTACCTGGCCTTCGAGTTCCAGAACCTGATGCCGGTGCGCGAGCTGAAAATCCGTGGCGCCCATAACCAATCCAACGCCTTGGCCGCGTTGGCGTTGGGGCACGCCGTGGGCTTGCCGTTCGACGCCATGCTGTCGAGCCTGCGCACCTTCGGCGGCCTTGAGCATCGCTGTCAGTGGGTTCGCGACCTGGACGGCGTCAGCTATTACAACGACTCCAAGGCCACCAACGTGGGGGCCGCATTGGCCGCCATAGAAGGCCTGGGCGCCGATATCGAAGGCAAACTGGTGCTGATCGCCGGTGGCGACGGCAAGGGTGCCGATTTCAAGGACCTCAAGGCACCGGTGGCTGCCCATTGCCGCGCCGTGGTGTTGATGGGCCGCGACGCCGATTTGATCGCCGCCGCGCTGGGCGATGCCGTGCCACAGGTGCGCGCCACCTCCCTGGACGACGCCATTACCCAATGCAAAGCCCTGGCCCAGCCAGGCGATGCGGTGCTGCTGTCGCCGGCGTGCGCCAGTTTCGACATGTTCAAGAACTACGAAGAGCGCGGCCAGTTGTTCGCCCGCACCGTGGAGGGCTTGGCATGAGCATTGACTTCAGAAACATCATCAAGCCGTACCCGTCGCCGATCATTACCGGGCGCGGCATCGACCTTGATTTCCCGATGCTCGCCGGTTGCCTCGCGCTGCTGGGCCTGGGCCTGGTGATGATCACCTCGGCTTCTTCCGAAGTGGCCG
The DNA here is from genome assembly GCF_036346475.1 of Pseudomonas sp. AM8. Classification (NCBI taxonomy): domain Bacteria; kingdom Pseudomonadati; phylum Pseudomonadota; class Gammaproteobacteria; order Pseudomonadales; family Pseudomonadaceae; genus Pseudomonas; species Pseudomonas sp. AM8. The sequence goes on along the minus strand of NZ_JAOTNX010000001.1, from coordinate 861,259 downwards.
CCGTGCAATCGGGCAATACCCTGTACATGATGATCCGTCACCTGGTCTACCTGATCATCGGCCTGGGCGCGTGCATCGTCACCATGATGATTCCCATCGCTACCTGGCAGCGCCTGGGCTGGCTGATGCTGATCGGCGCGTTCGGCTTGCTGATCATGGTGATCCTGCCCGGCATTGGCCGCGAGGTGAACGGCTCGATGCGCTGGATTGGCTTCGGTGCGTTCAACGTGCAGCCGTCGGAAATCGCCAAGGTGTTCGTGGTGATCTACCTGGCCGGTTACCTGGTGCGTCGCCAGAAGGAAGTGCGCGAAAGCTGGATGGGCTTCTTCAAGCCATTCATCGTGCTGCTGCCCATGGCCGGCCTGTTGCTGATGGAGCCTGACTTCGGCGCCACCGTGGTGATGATGGGCGCGGCGGCGGCGATGCTGTTCCTCGGCGGCGTGGGCTTGTTCCGCTTCAGCTTGATGGTGGTGCTGGCAGTGGCTGCGGTGACCATCCTGGTACAGGCGCAACCGTACCGGATGGCGCGTCTGATCACCTTTACCGACCCCTGGTCCGACCAGTTCGGTTCCGGCTACCAATTGACCCAGGCCTTGATCGCCTTCGGTCGCGGCGAATGGTTGGGCGTGGGCCTGGGCAACAGCGTGCAGAAGCAGTTCTACCTGCCGGAAGCGCACACCGACTTCGTGTTCTCCGTACTCGCCGAAGAACTCGGCGTGGTCGGCTCGCTGTGCACCGTCGCCCTGTTCGTGTTCGTGTGTGTACGCGGCATGTACATCGGCCTGTGGGCCGAGAAGGCCAAACAGTATTTCGCCGCCTATGTGGCCTACGGCTTGTCGTTCCTGTGGATCGGCCAGTTCCTGATCAACATCGGGGTGAACGTCGGCCTGCTGCCGACCAAGGGCCTGACCTTGCCGTTCCTCAGTTACGGCGGCAGTTCGTTGGTGATCTGCTGCGCCTGTCTTGGCTTGTTGCTGCGTATCGAGTGGGAGAGTCGAACCCACCTGGGCAGCGAAGAGATGGAGTTCAGCGAAAGCGACTTCGCCGAGGAGCCGACCCATGGGCGCTAACGTGCTGATCATGGCCGGCGGCACCGGGGGCCATGTGTTCCCGGCCCTGGCGTGCGCGCGGGAATTCCAGAACCGTGGCTACACCGTGCACTGGCTGGGTACACCGCGCGGCATCGAAAACGAGTTGGTGCCGAATGCGGGCTTGCCGTTGCACCTGATCAACGTCACGGGCCTGCGCGGCAAGGGCAAGTTGTCCCTGCTCAAGGCACCGTTCGTGTTGCTCAAGGCGGTGTGGCAGGCGCGCAAGGTCATCCGTGAATTGCAGCCGGTGTGTGTGCTCGGCTTCGGTGGTTATGTTACCGGCCCCGGTGGCGTCGCCGCCAGGCTTGCCGGCGTGCCGGTGATCGTGCACGAGCAGAACGCCGTGGCCGGTACCGCCAACCGTTTGCTGGTGCCGTTGGCTGCACGGGTGTGCGAGGCGTTCCCCAACACCTTCAGTGTGTCGGATAAGCGCCGTACCACCGGCAACCCGGTGCGCACCGAGCTGTTTATGGATATCGCCCGCGAAGCACTCGCAGGGCGCAAGGCGCACCTGCTGATCCTGGGCGGAAGCCTGGGTGCCGAGCCGCTGAATAAATTGCTGCCGGAAGCCGTGGCGCAACTCCCTGTGGAATTGCGCCCGGAGATCTTCCACCAGGCCGGCAAGAACCACGATGAAGTCACCGCCACGCGTTATCGCGACGCCGGTGTGGCGGCCAATGTGCAGCCCTTTATCAAAGACATGGCCCATGCCTATGGCTGGGCCGACCTGGTGGTCTGTCGCGCGGGTGCGTTGACCGTCAGTGAACTGGCTGCTGCCGGTCTGCCGTCCTTGCTGGTGCCCTTGCCCCACGCCATCGACGATCACCAGACCCGCAACGCCGAATATTTGGCCGGGGAGGGCGCTGCCTTCCTGCTGCCGCAAAGAACGACTGGCGCCGCCGATTTGGCCGCACGCCTGACCGAGGTTTTGATGCAACCGGAACGACTCAACAACATGGCGAGCACCGCAAGCCGCCTGGCCAAACCTGACGCAACCCGCACCGTGGTCGATATCTGCCTGGAGGTGGCCCATGGTTGAGAATCAGAAAGCCATGCCACAACCGGAAATGCGCCGCATCCGTCGCATCCACTTCGTCGGTATCGGCGGCGTGGGCATGTGCGGCATCGCCGAAGTGTTGCTGAACCTGGGCTACCAGGTGTCCGGCTCGGATTTGAAAGAGTCGCCGGTCACCGAGCGCCTGAAGTCCTTTGGCGCGCAGATATTTATCGGTCACCGCGCCGAGAACGCTGCCGAGGCTGACGTGCTGGTGGTGTCCAGCGCCGTGAACACCTCCAACCCGGAAGTGGCCACTGCTCTTGAGCGCCGCATTCCCGTGGTGCCACGCGCCGAGATGCTCGCCGAGCTGATGCGCTATCGCCACGGCATCGCCGTCGCCGGTACCCATGGCAAGACCACCACCACCAGCCTGATCGCCTCGGTGTTCGCCGCCGGTGGCCTGGACCCGACCTTCGTCATCGGTGGCCGCCTTAATGCAGCCGGTACCAATGCCCAGCTTGGTACCAGCCGCTACCTGATCGCCGAAGCCGATGAAAGCGACGCCAGTTTCCTGCACCTGCAACCGCTGGTCGCTGTGGTCACCAACATCGACGAAGATCACATGGCCACCTACGACGGTGACTTCAACAAGTTGAAGAAAACCTTCGTCGAGTTCCTGCACAACCTGCCGTTCTACGGTCTGGCCGTGCTCTGCCTGGACGACCCGGTGGTGCGTGAAATCCTGCCCCAGGTCAAGCGTCCGACCGTGACCTACGGCTTCAGCGAAGACGCCGACGTGCGCGCGATCAATGTGCGCCAGGAAGGCATGCAGACCTACTTCACCGTGCTGCGTCCCGACCGCGAGCCGCTGGATGTGTCGGTGAACATGCCGGGCAACCACAACGTATTGAATTCCCTGGCGACCATCTGCATCGCCTCCGACGAGGGCGTCAGCGATGAAGCCATCGTCGAGGGCCTGTCGCGCTTTGCCGGTGTCGGCCGACGCTTCCAGGTCTACGGCCAACTGTCGGTGGAAGGCGGTGACGTGATGCTGGTGGATGACTATGGTCACCACCCGACCGAAGTTGCCGCGGTGATCAAGGCCGTGCGCGGTGGCTGGCCGGAGCGTCGCCTGGTGATGGTCTACCAGCCGCACCGCTACAGCCGCACCCGCGATTTGTACGACGATTTCGTCAATGTGCTGGCCGATGCCAACGTGCTGCTGTTGATGGAGGTCTACCCGGCCGGTGAAGAACCGATCCCGGGCGCCGACAGCCGCAAGCTGTGCAACAGCATCCGCCAGCGCGGCCAGTTGGACCCTATCTACATCGAGCGCGGTGTGGACCTGGCGCCGATCGTCAAGCCGCTGCTGCGTGCCGGCGATATCCTGCTGTGCCAGGGCGCCGGTGATATCGGCGGCCTTGCGCCTAAGTTGCTGGCGAGCCCGCTGTTTGCGGCCGCCAAGAAGGGGGCGTCGAAATGACCGCTGACTACGGCTCCCTGTTCTCCACCGTCACGCCAGCCGACTTCGGCCGCGTGGCCGTGCTGTTCGGCGGCAAGAGCGCCGAGCGCGAAGTGTCGCTCAAGTCCGGCAACGCCGTGCTCGAAGCGCTGCAAAGTGCCGGCGTGAATGCGTTCGGGATCGACGTGGGCGATGACTTCCTCGCCCGCCTGCAGGCCGAGAAGATCGACCGTGCCTTCATCATCCTGCACGGCCGTGGCGGTGAAGACGGCAGCATGCAGGGCCTGTTGGAGTGTGCCGGTATCCCTTACACCGGCAGCGGCATCCTCGCTTCGGCACTGGCCATGGACAAGTTGCGCACCAAGCAGGTGTGGCACAGCCTGGGTATTCCCACCCCGCGTCACAGCGTTCTGTGCAGCGAAGACGATTGTATTTCTGCAGCCAAGGAACTGGGCCTGCCTTTGATCGTCAAACCTGCCCATGAAGGCTCCAGTATCGGCATGGCTAAAGTGAACTCGGCCGCCGAATTGATCGACGCATGGAAAGCGGCAAGTACCTACGATTCGCAAGTGTTGGTGGAACAGTGGATCCAGGGTCCCGAGTACACCATCGCCACCCTGCGTGGCCAGGTATTGCCGCCCATCGCATTGGGCACGCCCCACACCTTTTACGACTACGACGCCAAGTACCTGGCCTCCGATACCCAGTACCGGATCCCGTGCGGCCTTGACGCAACCAAAGAACAGGAATTGATGGACCTCACGGCGAAAGCCTGTGAGGCGTTGGGTATTGCCGGTTGGGCACGGGCAGACGTGATGCAGGATGACCAAGGGAATTTCTGGTTCCTGGAAGTCAACACCGCACCGGGCATGACCGACCACAGCCTGGTACCGATGGCCGCTCGCGCAGCCGGCCTGGATTTCCAGCAATTGGTGCTGGCGATTCTGGCCGCCAGCATCGAGCCAAGAGGCTAAGGACATGAAAGGCGCATCGCTTCGTCATCAGCCCCCACAAGCACCGAGCCGCAAGCCGGTGCCACGGGGTGCCAGTCGAATGGTGGCTAAAGAGCCGATGTCGGCGCGCCTGCCGAAAGCCAACTTTGGTTTCCTCAAGGCGCTGTTCTGGCCGGTGATGCTGGTGGTGCTGGGCTTCGGCACTTACGAGGGCGCGCAGCGTCTATTGCCCTATGCCGACCGGCCGATCACCAAGATCAGCGTACAGGGCGATTTGAGCTACATCAGCCAGCAAGCGGTGCAGCAGCGTATCGGCCCGTTCCTGGCGGCGAGCTTCTTCACCATTGACCTGGCGGGTATGCGCCGGGAGCTGGAACAGATGCCGTGGATCGCCCACGCCGAAGTCCGCCGCGTCTGGCCGGACCAGGTGACGATCCGCCTGGAAGAACAGCTCCCCGTGGCCCGTTGGGGCGATGAGGCGCTGTTGAACAACCAGGGCCAGGCGTTCACCCCGCGTGAGCTGGCCAATTACGAGCACCTGCCGCAGCTGTTCGGGCCGCAGCGGGCGCAGCAGCAAGTGATGCAGCAGTACCAGGCCTTGAGCCAGATGCTGCGGCCAATGGGCTTCTCCATTGCACGCCTGGAATTGCGTGAACGGGGTAGCTGGTTTTTGACGACCGGGGCAGGCAGTTCCGGCCCGGGCATCCAGTTGTTGCTGGGACGCGACCGCTTGGTGGAAAAGATGCGCCGCTTCATCGCCATCTATGACAAGACCTTGAAAGAACAGATTACGAACATTGCGAGCGTCGACCTGCGTTACGCCAACGGCCTTGCCGTCGGCTGGCGTGAACCGGCTGCGCCCACGGCAGCGCAACCCGCTGTCGCGAAGAATTAAGAAGAGGCAGGACCCATGGCAAACGTGCAAAGCGGCAAAATGATCGTCGGTCTCGATATCGGCACCTCCAAGGTGGTGGCGCTGGTGGGCGAGGTCGGGGAAGACGGCACGATCGAAATCGTCGGTATTGGCACGCATCCGTCCCGTGGCCTGAAGAAGGGCGTGGTGGTCAACATCGAGTCCACCGTGCAATCGATCCAGCGCGCCATCGAAGAAGCGCAGCTGATGGCCGGTTGCCGGATTCACTCGGCGTTCGTCGGCGTGGCGGGCAACCATATCCGCAGCCTGAACTCCCACGGCATCGTGGCGATTCGCGACCGCGAAGTCAGCGCCGCCGACCTTGAGCGCGTCCTCGACGCCGCCCAGGCCGTGGCGATCCCGGCTGACCAGCGCGTGCTGCACACCCTGCCGCAGGACTACGTGATCGATAACCAGGAAGGTGTTCGCGAGCCCCTGGGCATGTCGGGCGTACGTCTGGAAGCCAAGGTCCACGTGGTGACCTGTGCCGTCAACGCCGCGCAGAACATTGAAAAATGCGTGCGCCGCTGCGGCCTGGAAATCGACGACATCATTCTCGAGCAGCTTGCCTCCGCGTATTCGGTACTGACCGACGACGAAAAAGAGCTTGGCGTATGCCTGGTGGACATCGGCGGCGGCACCACCGACATCGCGATCTTCACCGAGGGTGCTATTCGTCACACCGCCGTGATCCCGATTGCCGGCGACCAGGTGACCAACGACATCGCCATGGCGCTGCGTACACCGACCCAGTACGCCGAAGAAATCAAGATCCGCTACGCCTGCGCCCTGGCCAAGCTGGCCGGTGCCGGTGAAACCATCAAGGTGCCGAGCGTGGGCGACCGTCCACCGCGTGAGCTGTCGCGCCAGGCCCTGGCCGAAGTGGTCGAGCCGCGCTACGACGAGCTGTTCACCCTGATCCAGGCTGAACTGCGTCGCAGCGGCTACGAAGATTTGATCCCGGCCGGCATCGTGCTGACCGGTGGCACCTCGAAGATGGAAGGCGCGGTCGAACTGGCCGAGGAAATCTTCCACATGCCGGTCCGCCTGGGTGTTCCCCATGGCGTCAAAGGCCTGGGCGACGTGGTGCGCAACCCGATTTATTCCACCGGTGTGGGCTTGCTGTTGTACGGGCTGCAAAAGCAGACCGACGGCATTTCCCTGTCGGGCCCGAGCAACCGTGACAGCTACCGCAGCGACGACGAGGCCAAGGCGCCGTTGTTCGAGCGGTTGCAGGCTTGGGTTAAAGGCAATTTCTAAAGATTTACCGCAACACCGTTTCAAGTAGTAGGCGAAAAAACTAGAGAAAACGAAAGGAGAGGGAACATGTTCGAACTCGTAGACAACATCCCCGCCAGCCCGGTCATCAAAGTGATCGGTGTCGGCGGTGGCGGCGGCAACGCTGTCAACCATATGGTCAAGAGCAACATTGAAGGCGTTGAATTCATCTGCGCCAACACTGACGCCCAGGCGCTGAAAAGCATCGGCGCGCGGACCATCCTGCAATTGGGCACAGCCGTGACCAAGGGCCTCGGTGCCGGCGCCAATCCGGAAGTCGGCCGTCAAGCCGCCCTGGAAGACCGCGAGCGTATTGCCGAAGTGCTGCAGGGCACCAACATGGTGTTCATCACCACGGGCATGGGTGGCGGTACCGGTACCGGTGCAGCGCCGATCATTGCCGAAGTGGCCAAGGAAATGGGGATTCTGACGGTTGCGGTCGTGACCCGTCCGTTCCCGTTCGAAGGCCGCAAGCGCATGCAGATCGCCGACGAAGGTATCCGTCTGCTGTCTGAAAGCGTCGACTCGTTGATCACCATTCCCAACGAGAAGCTGCTGACCATCCTGGGCAAGGACGCGAGCCTGCTGTCCGCGTTCGCCAAGGCTGACGATGTACTGGCCGGTGCCGTTCGCGGTATCTCCGACATCATCAAGCGCCCGGGCATGATCAACGTCGACTTTGCCGACGTCCGTACTGTCATGAGCGAAATGGGCATGGCGATGATGGGCACTGGCTGCGCCAGCGGTCCGAACCGTGCACGCGAAGCCACTGAAGCGGCCATCCGCAACCCGTTGCTGGAAGACGTGAACCTGCAAGGCGCACGCGGCATCCTGGTGAACATCACCGCCGGTCCTGACCTGTCCCTGGGTGAGTACTCCGACGTGGGTAGCATCATCGAAGCCTTCGCTTCCGAGCACGCCATGGTCAAAGTCGGTACCGTTATCGATCCGGACATGCGCGACGAACTGCACGTGACCGTGGTTGCTACCGGCCTGGGCGCAAAAATCGAGAAGCCTGTGAAGGTCATCGACAACACCCTGCATAACAGCCAGGCCAGCCACGCGAGCCAAGCGGCTGCCGCTCCAGCGCCTTCGCGCCAGGAACTGCCGTCGGTGAACTACCGTGACCTGGATCGTCCGACCGTGATGCGCAACCAGGCTCAGGCCGGTGCTGCGGCGTCCCGTAGCCCGAATCCGCAAGATGATCTGGACTACCTGGACATCCCGGCATTCCTGCGTCGTCAGGCTGATTAATGGAATGTATCAGGGCTATGAAGGTGATTGGTGTTCAGCAAAGGTCTGGTCTGCTATTATCGCCAGCCTTTGTTGATACCAGTTCGCAATTTGCGCTGAAGCGGTCCAAGCCATGATTAAACAACGCACCCTGAAGAATATTATTCGTGCCACAGGTGTAGGTCTGCACTCCGGGGAGAAGGTATACCTGACCCTCAAGCCTGCACCTGTCGACACCGGCATCGTGTTTGTGCGTGCCGACCTGGACCCTGTGGTGCAGATTCCTGCTCGCGCGGAAAATGTTGGCGAAACCACGATGTCGACCACGTTGGTCAACGGTGACGTCAAAGTGGACACGGTGGAGCACTTGCTCTCGGCCATGGCCGGTTTGGGCATCGATAACGCCTACGTCGAGCTCTCCGCGTCCGAAGTCCCGATCATGGATGGCAGCGCTGGACCCTTCGTATTCTTGATTCAATCTGCCGGCCTGGAAGAACAGGACGCAGCCAAGAAGTTCATACGCATTCTGCGGGAAGTGACAGTAGAAGACGGCGACAAGCGCGCCACCTTCGTCCCGTTCGAAGGCTTTAAAGTGAGCTTTGAGATCGATTTCGATCACCCGGTATTCCGTGACCGCACCCAGAGTGCAAGCGTGGATTTTTCCAGCACTTCGTTCGTAAAAGAAGTCAGCCGCGCCCGTACCTTTGGTTTCATGAGTGACATCGAGTACCTGCGCAAGCACAACCTCGCACTCGGCGGCAGCGTTGAAAACGCCATTGTGGTCGACGCGGATGGTGTACTGAACGAAGACGGCCTTCGCTATGAAGACGAATTCGTGAAGCACAAGATCCTCGATGCAATCGGTGACCTCTACCTGCTGGGCAATAGCCTGATAGGCGAGTTCAAAGGCTTCAAGTCGGGCCACGCCCTTAACAACCAGCTGCTGCGCAAGTTGATTGAGCAGACAGACGCTTGGGAAGTCGTGACCTTCGAAGATGCCAGCACCGCACCGATCTCTTACATGCGTCCCGTTGCGGCGGTGTAAGTCACAACTCTCTTTCTTTAGTTTTTAAAGGCTGCCTTCGGGTGGCCTTTTTTTATGTGCCTGTGGCGCGCCTCCCTCGTTCCCATGCGCAGCGTGGGGGCGATCATCACCCCTCACTGGCATCCACAATCCGATTGCGCCCCGTGTGCTTGGCCTCATACAACGCCCTGTCCGCACTGAGCAGCAAAGCCTCCAGGGACATCCGGCTGCGCTTGTCCCGGGTGCTCATGCCGATGCTTGCCGTGATCGGCTGCTCATCCCCCGCTACCCGTGGTAAATGTTCGATGCTGCTGCGGATATGCTCGGCGATGACCCACGCGCCCTTGGCGTCCGTATTGGGCAGTACAACCGCGAACTCCTCGCCGCCGTAACGTGCCGCGAGGTCGGCAGGGCGGCGGATATTGGCGCTGATCACCTGGGCCACCGTGCGCAGTGCTGCATCGCCACCATGATGGCCGTGGCGGTCGTTGAAGGCCTTGAAGTGGTCCACGTCGATCATCAGCACGGTCAGTGGTTCGAGCGAACGTTGCGCCCGGTCCCATTCAAGGCGCAGGCGTTCGTCGAGAATGCGGCGGTTGGCCAGGCCGGTCAGGGCGTCGGTGGCTGCCAGTTCTGACAGGACGCGCTCTGCGCGATAACGGCGGCGCAGTTCCCGGCGCAGCATCCAGGTCAGCCATAACAAGCCGATACACAGGATGCCCGTGGCGCCACTGGTCAGCAGTGCGGCGCGCTTCCAGGGGGCGAATACATCTTCACTGGACAGGGCCACTACCACGATCAGCGGCAGGTCTCCGACATTGGTGAACGTGTACAGGCGCTCCTTGCCGCTGATGGCAGAGATGGCCTGGAAGGTGCCACTGCCTTCACGCAGTATCCTCTTGAAATTCGGTCGCTCGCTCAGGTCCTTGTCGATCATGTCGCTTTCGAGCAGCGGCTGCTGGGCCAATAAAAAGCCTTTTTTATTAAGCAGGTTAACGCTGCTGCTGTTGCCGATGGTGACGGTGTTGAACAGCTGGTCGAAATAGGCCAGGCGCATGGTCGCGACCGCAACGCCAGCAAACTCACCGTTAGGCCCCGACACACGCCGGCTGAATGCCATGCGCCAGACCTGATCGCAGTCGCAATGAATCTTGAACGGCCGGCTGATATACAAGCCGGCCTGGGCGTCCTTGGTATGCACCTGGAAGTAATCGCGATTGGCAAAATTGCGCGGGGTGGGCTGCAGGGTGGAAGAATCGGCGATCACCGCACCATTGGCGTCCAACAACAGCACTTCACCCTTGAAAGGTGCGGCAGTGGACAAGTCAAACTGCACCAGGTGCTGGATATTCGCCGCAACCTGGGCCAGGTCTTCGCGTTGTTTGGCGGCAATCAACCCTTTGAGTGCCAGGTCGTAGAGCTCGACGTTACGCAGCACATCGGCGTTGATCAGTTGGGCAATGTTGGTGGTTGAGCGCGTAGCGGCCTGCAGGGTGCTGGCGTGTTCGCGGATCAGCAACGCTGCGACGATGACCACGATCAAGACAACAGTGATACCGCTGCCCAAAACCATTAACAGTTCTGGGCGTGCGGGCAGGATACGGACATGGCGTTGGCTCATCGGGCAGACTTCAGCGATGTGGATGCTGGCAGTTTAGTTCTACCCGATGAAAATTAAATACTCGGTTAAAAAGAAAGATCTACGCGTTAGAACACGTTGATCGGGTAGTCGACGATCACCCGGTATTCATCCACATCCCGGTCTACCGCCGAGTAGCCATGACTGCCGCGATTGGTCGCCCATTGCAGGCGCACGGCCAAATCCTTGGCCTTGCCACCCTGCACCACATACTTCAAATCGATATCCCGTTCCCAGTGCTTGGCGTCCTTGCCGTCAGCGCTGTACCAGGCACTGTAGCCACGGCTTTGCGGGTCGACTTTGGTCAGATCGGTCTTACCGCTGATGTAGGACACCGCCGAGGTAAGGCCAGGCATGCCGAGGCCCGCGAAGTCGTAGGCGTACTTGAGCTTCCATGAGCGCTCATTGGGACCGTTGAAGTCCGAGTATTGCTGGGAGTTGTCCAGGTACACGCTGTCGCCCTGGCTGATGTAGTCGAACGGCGTGTTGCCGTTGACCCGCTGGTAGGCGGCGGTGACGCTGTGGTGACCCACGCCGACGGTGAAGTGCAGGCTGTAGGTGTTGTTGTCGATATCCCCGAGCAGCGACTGGCCGGTGTCCTGGCTGTGGTAGTAGTGCAGGCCCGGGTTGAGGCTGACCAGGTCGTTCAGCGCGTAGGTGTAGTCCAGGTCGTAGTAGTACTGGTGCCACACGTCCTTGAGTTCGGAAGCGTACAGGTTGCTGGTCACTCCCGGGATGCCGCTGAACGACACGCCCGCCCAATTCATGTGCTGGCTGTCAGCGTTGCTCGGCAATGCGCCATAGCTGGTGCCGATGCGTCGGTGGCCGCTCTGGTTGTAGAGCTTGGTGAAGCTGGCCTGGCCGCCTTCGAGCATCCAGCCGTCGAAACTGTGGTTGCTCAGGCTCACGCCACGGAAAGTCTGCGGCAGCATGCGCGTCATGCCGCCGGCGATCACCGGGTTGTTGAGGAACAGGTCGCCGGCCTTCAACTCGGTATCGAAGGCGCGCATCTTCAAGGTGCCCCCTGCGGTGGAAAACGAACCGGGCGCTTTGCCGCTGCCGTCAGTGCTGCCGTAGGGAAGGATGCTGGAACCGTCGGTGCCGCCACCGCCGTCGAGCTTGAGGCCGAGCATGGCGTGGGCGTCCAGGCCGAAGCCGACGGTGCCCTGTGTGTAGCCGGATTCGAAGGTGCCTATAAAACCCTGGCCCCATTCCTTGCTGTCATCGGTGTGGATGTCGCGACGGTCGCGGTTCATGTAGTAGTTGCGGGTGTTGATGTCGAGGTGCGAGCCTTCGACGAATCCGTCGGCGGGGGTGGTGTCTGCCGCGTGGGCAAGGGGAACGATCGTTGCTGCAATCGCGAGGAATAACGGGGTGAACGTCAGCGAGTTCTTCACCGGTGGAGCTCCTTTGGTCAATCGAAAACGGCCAGTGTCGTGGGGGTGTGCCTGGCCTTTTTTTAGCGCAAAAAAAAGCCGCTGAAGTCAGCGGCTTTAAGACAGATTCCCAGTGTAGAGCCCTGGAAATAAGTCGAGGGAAATTCGGGTAAGCGGGTCAGCTGCCTTTGCCGTCGCGCTCATCGATGCGTCAAATTAACGCAGGCGAGCGCTGCGATACAGAGTGTAACAAGATAATGACTGTTGCCAAAACAGCAACAGTGATGCTGGGGCCATGGGGGAGATGTCTAGACCGGCAGAGTGATGCCAAAGGTATTGCCGCTGACATCGCTACGCACGAACACATCGCCGCCATGCATCAGCGCAATCGCCTTGACGATCGCCAGCCCCAAACCGTGATTCGCCCCGCTGTTGCTGCGCGACGCATCCACCCGATAGAAACGTTCGAACAGCCGGGGCAGGTGTTCGCTGGCAATCACATCGCCAGGGTTGGTCACGCCGATGGCTACCTGATGCTCCAGCACTTCAATGTTCACGTCGATCACCTGCCCGGGCGCGGTGTGCTGCACCGCATTGCTCAGCAGGTTGATCAGCGCGCGGCGCAGGTGGGCTTTTTCGATCTGTACCTGGGCGTCGCCGTGGACCTGCACCCGGACCTGGGCGTCTTCGAGGATGAAGTCCAGGTAGTCGAGGGTGGTGGCTACCTCGTCGGCCAATGAGCTTTCAATCAGCTTGGTGGCCTTGCTGCCCTGGTCGGCGCTGGCGAGGAACAACATGTCGTTGATGATCGAGCGCAGGCGTTCCAATTCCTCGAGGTTGGATTGCAGCACCTCGAAATAATGCTCGGCCGAACGCCCGCGCGTCAGGGCGACCTGGGTCTGGCCGATCAGGTTGGTGAGCGGTGAGCGCAGTTCGTGGGCGACGTCGGCGTTGAACGACTCCAGGCGCGAGTAGGCCTGTTCCACGCGGTCCAGGGTGGAGTTGAACGAGTTGACGAACTGGCTCAGCTCCGGCGGCAGCGGTGACAGTTGCAGGCGCCCGGAGAGCTTCGGCGGCGCCAGCTTCTGTGCTTCATCCGAGAGTTTGCCCAGCGGCTTGAGGCCAATGCGCGACACCCAGAACCCCAGCAGCGCCGCCAGCGCCACGCCGACCAGCGCCAGGCTGACCAGTGCCACCAGCAGATGGTGCTGGGTCGCGCGGAAGTTCTCAGTGTCGATGGCGATCATGAAACGCAGCGGCGGGCGTTGGTCCTTGGCCGGGAACTGGCTCACCAGCACTTTGAACGGGTATTCGCGCCCCGGCAGGTGCAGGTCGCGCTTGCCCGTCGGGCCTTCGGCGAAGGTGCGGATCCGCGCATCGGGGTTGCCGTACTCGTAGTTCGGATCGCTGCTGACGACCCAGAAGCGGATACGCTTGTCTTCCTCACCCAATAATTTGAGCTTGGCTTGAATCTTCACCCAATGGTCCGGCGTGCCGAAGCGGTTCACAGAGGATTCCAACACGCTGTAGCGCGCATCCAGCTCCGCCCCTGGCAGCAAGCCCAGGCTGCGATCCACCTGCTGATACAGCGCGCCGCCGATCAACAGGAATATCAGCGCCGCCACCAGGGTGAACATGCTGCTGAGGCGCAGCGCAATGGAATTAGCCGACACTGCGATTCTCCAGCACATAACCCATGCCGCGAATGGTGTGCAGCAGCTTGTGTTCGAACGGCCCGTCAAGCTTGGCGCGCAGGCGCTTGATCGCCACTTCCACGACGTTGGCGTCACTGTCGAAATTGATGTCCCAGACCATTTCTGCAATCGAGGTCTTGGAGAGGATCTCGCCCTGGCGCCGCGCCAATACGCTGAGCAGCGAGAACTCCTTGGCGGTCAGGTCCAGGCGCACGCCATTGCGGCTGGCCTTGCGGCTGATCAGGTCGATCCACAGGTCGGCAACGGTCACTTGCACCGGCTCGTGGCCGCCGCTGCGGCGGGTCAGGGCTTGCAGGCGCGCCACCAGTTCGAGGAAGGAAAACGGTTTGCCAAGATAATCGTCGGCGCCTTCGCGCAGGCCGCGGATACGGTCTTCCACGCGCTCGCGGGCGGTCAGCATGATCACCGGTGTCTGTTTGCGCGCACGCAACGCCCTCAGCACGCCAAAGCCATCGAGGCCGGGCAGCATCACGTCGAGCACGATCACCGCGTAATCGTTCTCCAGCGCCAGGTGCAGGCCCTCGACGCCCTCGCGCGCCACATCGACGGTGTAGCCTTGCTCCGTCAGGCCTCGGTGCAGGTAATCGGCGGTTTTTTCTTCATCTTCAACAATCAGTACGCGCATGAGCCTTTTGCTCCAGGGCGGTGCCTTGGCCTCAGTGTGTGGTCGCCAGCTCGGCACCTGGCTTGGGCCGGTGGAAAAATTTCTCAAGGTACAAGTATATGACCGGTGTGGTGAACAGCGTCAGCGCCTGGCTCACCAGCAAGCCGCCGACCACCGCGATGCCCAGGGGCTGGCGCATTTCCGCGCCAGGGCCAGCGCCGAGCATCAACGGTACCGCGCCCAGCAGAGCGGCGAGGGTGGTCATGATGATCGGCCGGAACCGCGTGATGCAGGCTTCATAGATTGCCTCTTCCGGCGGCAGCCCGCGTACCCGCTGGGCGTCCAGGGCGAAGTCGATCATCAGGATGCCGTTCTTCTTCACGATGCCGATCAGCAGCACCAGGCCGATCAGCGCCATGATCGAAAAGTCCTGGCCCATCAGCGACAGCATGATCAGCGCGCCCAGCCCCGCCGAGGGCAAGGTGGAGATAATCGTCAGCGGGTGCACGAAGCTCTCATACAACACACCCAGAATGATGTAGACAGCCACCAGCGCCGCGAGGATCAGCCAGGGCTGGCTGGCCAGCGAACTCTGGAACGCCTGGGCCGCGCCCTGGAAGTTGCCGATGATGGTGGTTGGCATGCCGATTTCATTCTTGGCCTGGTTGAGCATGATCACCGCGTCACCCAGCGCCACACCGGGTGCCAGGTTGAACGACAGGTTGGCGGCGGGGAACATGCCGTCATGGCTGATGGACAGAGGTCCCACGGTCGGTGGGTCGACCTTGGCCACTGCCGACAACGGCACCATCTCATTGGTCAGCTTTGATCGCAGGTAGAAGTAGTTCAGGCTTTCGGCCTTGCCGCGCTGTTGGCTGTCCAGCTCCAGCACCACCTGGTACTGGTTGATCTCGGTCTGGAACTCGTTGATCTGGCGCTGGCCGAAGGCATCGTAGAGCGCCTGGTCGACGTCGGTGGCGGTCAGCCCAAAGCGCGCGGCGGCCTGGCGATCAATGCTGATATGGGTGATGCTGCCGCCCAGTTGCAGGTCGTTGGACAGGTCGCGAAACGCCGGGTTGGTGCGCAGTTTTTCGGTCAGGCGCTGGGTCCAGGTGTTGAGTGTCGGGCCGTCGTTGCTCTTGAGTACGTACTGGTACTGGGCGCGGCTGGGGCCGGAGCTGAGGTTGATGTCCTGGCCCGCGCGCAGGTACAGCACGATGCCCGGCACTTTCGCGAGCTTGGGCCGGATGCGGTCGATGAACTGGCTGGCGGACACGTCGCGATCACCGCGGTCTTTCAAGGCGATCCAGAAGCGCCCGTTGGCGATGGTCTGGTTGCTGCCGGTCACGCCCACCGAATGGGAAAACGCCTGCACCGCCGGGTCATCCTTGACGATCTCGGCCAGGGCCTTGTGCTTGGCGACCATGTCCGGGTATGACACATCGGCCGCCGCTTCGCTGGTGCCGAGCACAAAACCGGTGTCCTGTACCGGAAAGAAGCCCTTGGGGATAAACACGTAGCCGGCCACGGCCAGGGCCAGGGTCACCACGAATAGCGCGGCCATGCTGCGCTGATGGGCCAGCGCGCGACGCAGGTTGCGCGCGTAGCCGGCCAGCAGGCGTTCGCTGAAGCCGGGTTTGTCGTGGGCGGGATGGGTCGGGGCGCGCATGAACAGCGCGGCCAATGTCGGTGCCAGGGTCAATGAGACCACCACCGAAATCAGGATGGTCGAGGTGGCCGTCAGCGCGAACTCCTTGAACAGCCGTCCGACCACACCGCCCATGAACAGCAGCGGAATAAACGCCGCCACCAGCGAGAAGCTGATGGACACCACGGTAAAGCCAATCTCGCCGGCGCCCTTGATCGCCGCTTCGCGCTTGTCGAGCCCCGCTTCGAGGTGGCGGTGAATGTTCTCCACCACCACGATGGCATCGTCGACCACAAAGCCCACGGCGATCACGATCGCCACCAGGGTGAGGTTGTTCAGGCTGAAGCCCATCAGGTACATCAACGCAAAACTGGCGACCAGCGACACGCCGAGCACGCTGGACACAATCAGTGTCGCCGACAACTGGCGCAGGAACAGCGCCATCACCGCCACCACCAGCAGGATGGCGATCAGCAGGGTGACTTCCACTTCATGCAGGGACGCGCGGATGGTCTTGGTGCGGTCGGTCAACACGCTGACCTGCACCGACGCCGGCAGCATGCCTTGCAGGCGCGGCAGTTCGGCCTGGATGCGGTCCACCGTCTCGACAATGTTGGCGCCGGGCTGGCGCGAGATCACCAGGTTGACCCCCGGAGTGTCGCCGGACCAGGCCTGCACGTAGGCGTTTTCCGAACCGTTGATGACTTTGGCGATATCGCGCAGTTGAACGGGGGCGCCATCCTTGTAGGACACAATCAGTCGGGCATAGTCCTCCGGGTGAAACAGCTGGTCGTTGGTCGACAGGGTCGACACGCTGTTCTCGCCGTAGATCGCACCCTTGGCCAGGTTGAGGCTCGATTGCTGGATGGCCAGGCGAATATCGGCCAGGGTCAGGCCGATGGCCGCGAGTTTGTCGGGGGACGCCTGCACACGGATCGCCGGGCGTTGCTGGCCGGTGATGTTGATCTGGCCGACCCCGTCGATCTGGCTGATCTGCCGCGCCAGCAGGGTTTCCACATAGTCGCTCAACTCGGTGCTGGGCATGCTGTCGGAGCTGACACTGAGGATCAGCACCGGGCTGTCCGCCGGGTTGACCTTCTTCCAGGTGGGCAGGCTCGGCATGTCGCTGGGCAGCTTGCCGGATGCGGTGTTGATCGCTGCCTGCACTTCCTGCGCGGCGGTGTCGATGCTCTTGTCGAGGGTGAATTGCAGGGTCAACAGGCTTGAGCCCAAGGCACTGCTGGAGGTCATCTGGGTCATGCCGGGGATGGCGCTGAACTGCACTTCCAGCGGCGTCGCTACCGAGGAGGCCATGGTGTCCGGGCTGGCGCCAGGCAGTTGTGCGGTGACCTGGATCGTCGGAAATTCCGCCTCCGGCAGTGGCGCGATGGCCAGGCGCGGAAAGGCAATGACCCCGAGCAGCACCAGGGCGAAGGTCAGCAGCAGGGTGGCGACCGGGTGGTCGACGCACCAGGCCGAGGGCGACCGGCTGCCGTTCATGGCTGCACCTTGGCGTCGACGGTCTGGATCACCTGCGGTGGCTCCTTGAGCACCTCCACCTGGGCACCGGCCTTGAGCCGCGACTGGCCATCACTGACCAGTACATCACCGGCCTGCACGCCCTTGATAATGTTGACGTCGCTGTTCTGATAGGTGACTTGCACCGGCACCACATCGACCTTGTCACCGTTGACCCGGTACACGAAGTGCGAATCCAGGCCGCGTTGCACCACGGTCGGCGGCACCACCAAGGCATTTTTGTCGAGGGCGGTCTGGATCTTGATGGTCACCAGTTGTCCCGGCCACAGGCGTTGCGAGGCGTTGTTGAACTCGGCCTTGGCGCGCAGGGTGCCGGTGGTGGAGCTGATCTGGTTATCGATCAGGCTCAAGTGGCCTTCGCCGAGCAGGTCGCCGGTCTGGCCGTCGGTGTCGGCACCCAGGTAGGCGTCGACGCTGGCCTTGGCAGGCGCGGCGATCAGGCCTTGCAGGGTCGGCAGCATCTGTTGCGGCAAAGAGAACTCAACGGCAATCGGGTCGATCTGGGTCACGGAGAACAGGCCCTGGGTATCGCTGGTGCGCAGGAAGTTGCCTTCATCCACATTGCGAATACCGACGCGGCCACTGACCGGTGAGCGAATCTGGGTGTAGGACAGCTGGACCTGGGCTGCATCGATGGCGGCCTGGTTACCTTGGACGGTGGCCTTGAGCTGGTTGACCAGGGCTTGTTGCTGGTCGTAGGTCTGCTTGGACACGCCGTCGTCGACGCTCAATTCCTTGTAGCGCTTGAGGTTGACCAGCGCCACCTGCAACTGCGCCTGGCTCTCGCCCAGTTGCGCCCTGGCCTGGTCGAGGCTGGCGCGGATCGAGCGATCATCGATTCTGGCCAGCAAGTCGCCGGCCTTGACCCACTGGCCTTCCTTGACCGGCAATTGGGTGAGAATGCCGTCGACCTGCGGGCGAATGACCACACTGTGCAGGGATAACACCGTGCCGATGCCGCTGACAAAGCGTGGAATGTCCTGCTGCGCTACGCTCACCACCCGCACCGGGATCGCGGTGGGTGCCGCCAGTCTGGCCTTGGCTGGGCGGGTCAGCGCCCAGGCTGCAACCGCCACGAGCACGAGTACACCCACGATCAGGGCAGTTTTTCGTTGAATGTGCATGGGTGAGGCGCCGGGGCAAAGGATGGGGAGAGTGAGCGGTCTTTATAGCCCTTCAACCCGGTCAGCACGGTGACGGCTAACTGACAGCGCTGTCAGCAAACTCCGACCATTCGTACCGGTGGTGGTTAAAGATCTGAAGCTCGCAGGTATACTGCGCGCCAGTGTGGCCCGCAAGCCGGCCCCGCATCATTTTTTGCACGCCCCGGAGCTTTCATGACTTCCCCGACACAACCCCCTGTTGAAGCGACCGACATCGTCGATCCGGCCAGCGCCGAAGGCGTTGAAAAAGCCGAGATCCCGGCGTTCAAGTTTCCGTTCAAGCCGGGTGAGTTGGCTGGGGCCAGGAATGCGGCCCAACCGTGGTACAAAAACGGCGCCAAGAACGGCCATACCAAGTCGCCAGGCATGGCACCGCCGGGTACTCGTCGTTCGATGGGTAAACGCTGAGATTAACAAGTCGCACATCGTGTCGATTATTGCCTACAGCCTCTGCTGAAATTTCTGATTGTAGGCCTACGACCGTTTCTTGAAAGCTTGCACAGCCTTTGCTCTGCCCCTGTGATTTCAGGGGGAAGCAGGGCGATGCTGGTCTTTCCGGAAAAGGACGTCTCCCTTGGCTCTGATACACATCTGTGTAGTGCTTGCCCTGTTGCTTGCGGCGGATGCCTCTGCGGCCGATGATCCATCGCAGCGTGAAATCCGTTTCGCCGTTGCTGCACAGTTCCCCCCGTTCCAGAGCCGCGACCCGCAAGGGCAGTTGGTCGGCTTGAATATCGAGTTGGGCAACGCCCTGTGCGTGCAGTTGAATGCACGCTGCATCTGGGTCGACCAGGTGCTTGCCGAAGATTTCATCTCCCTTGAAGCCAGGAAATTCGACGCGATCATGGGGATAGCGCCGACGTCGCAACGACAACGCTGGGTGGGCTTCACCGATAACCTCTACCCCTTCACCACGCGCCTGGTGGCGCGCCGGATGTCCAACTTGCAGCCGCGGGTAAAGTCGCTCAAGGGCAAGCGTGTCGGCGTGTTGCTGGGAAGTAATCGTGAGGCTTTTGCCCGCTCGATGTGGGCGCCAAATGGCGTCATCGTCAAGAGCTTCTGGCTCAACAATGAATTAGTCAGCAGCCTTAAAGCCGGCGAGATTGATGCGACCCTGCAAGGCACGGTAGAAATTCGTGAAGCCTTGCTCGACACCGAAGACGGCCACGATTTCGACTTCGTCGGCCCTGCCATTTCGTCCGAGCTTTTGGGCGATGGTGTGGCCATCGCAGTGCGCAAACCTGACACCGCATTGCGCAACGAACTTAACTGCGCCCTTGAACAACTGAAGCAGAGCGGCGAGTACCAGCGGATCATCCAGCCCTACCGCCTTGACGCCGTTCCTGCCGAGCACTGATCGACCGCCGCACGAGGCGGCCTTTAAGGTCTACGCCGCCCGCAGCGAGATAAACGCATAGTTGGCCGGCACCTCGGTGGCAATCTGCGCCCCGGCATCCAGCATCTGCTCGGCGATGTCCATCCCCGAGACATGAAACACCCACTCACTGGCCACGGACGGCTGGTCCACCGCCAGCTCAATCGCCTGGGCAAACGCGCTCATGTCCGGCAGGTACGCGGTAAATCCATCCCCCTTGAGCGCCGTGGTGCGAATGCCGAGCAAGGCGCACACCGCCTCCTTGGTCTGCACGTCGTCTCGGTCGGCCTGGCGCGAGCGTTGGATCAGCTCCACCAGTTCCTGGTCCATCAATTCACCCCCGACGATCAACGCCGGGCCCTGTTCCCAGGATTCCGGCGGGCAATCCTTGGCGGCGGGGTTGAGCGGGATATGGGGGTTGATCTCCATCGGGTAGATGCGGCACACCAACGGGCGGCGCTCGTAGATGCGGCATAGGTTGTCTGCGTCAAGATTCCGGCAGCGCCCGGCGTTGTAGGCGGCAAAGGTGATTGCCACAAACGCCGCGGTGTTGCCGCTGGGCACCACCACCGAACGGCGCTCGGCATGTTCGCGCTGCTGCTGAGGCAGGCCCAGGCCATTGCTCAGGAAACCCTCCACCAGAACGATGACGTTACCGCCGTCAGCCGCCCATTGGCGGGCTTCCTGGAGGGTCAGGGGGACGTGGTGATCGCTGCAGCATTTGCCGCAACCGACGCAGGAAAAATGGGTGTTCATGGCGGATCTGTCACCAGGCTAGGTCAGAGGGCACACAGGAACAGTGACGGGTTTTTACCTCTATCCACCGTTGTGCTGCTCTGGAAGCAAGTTATGCGCCAGCGCCTGTCAGTCCTCGGCGACCACATCCCGCAACACAAAGACCATGCCCGCGCTTTCGTACAGTTGTCGGGCGCGCCGGTTGCTCTCCAGCACCTTGAGGTCGACATAGGGTTCGCCACGCTGCTTGAACACCTGGAAGCAGTGCAGCAGCAACGCGCGGCCCAAGCCTTGGCCTTGAGCGCAAGGATGCACGGACAGGTTCTTGATAAACGCGCTGGTCCAGCACTGCGCCACGCCGAGAATGCCATCGCCATTGCTGGCCACCAGGCACAGCGTGGGATCGAATTCGGCGTCGCTGACAAACAGATGCTGCCAGGCGTGCAGATGAGGAACGCGGCCTCCCCCTTGCTCCTGGGTCATGCGCAGCACCGCATGGATCGCCGGGGCCAGCTCGTCGCGGTAGTGATCCAACTGCGTATGGGCCGGCCATTGAGGGGCAGGCAGGCTGCCGGTGAGGTCGCGGCGCAGCAGTTGGAAATGCTCCGCCACCGGTTACAGCCCCTGTTGCGCCACGGTCTGGGCGGCGACCACCAGGCATTTGGTCAGTTCGGGCGAGGAGAACTTGGTCAGCACCGCGTTGGCACCGGCCAGGCGCGCCTTTTCGCTGTTCATCGCGCTGTCCAGGGAGGTATGCAGCAGTACGTAAAGATCCTGGAAGTCCGGGGTTTCGCGCAGGGTGCGGGTCAGGGCATAACCGTCCATTTCGGACATCTCGATGTCCGACACCACCACATTGATCTGCGCGGCCGTGCCTTGCAGTTCCAGCAGCACATCGATGGCTTCCTTGGCGCTGCGCGCGGTGTGGCAGGTCAGGCCAAGGTTGCGCAGGGTGTGTACCGACTGCTGCAGGGCGACCTGGCTGTCATCCACCACCAGGATCCGCGCATTGCCGAGCACTTCCGCCTCTTCCATGGTCAGGTCGGTAGGCGCCGCTTCAATCGGCGCCGGGGCGATGCCATGGATGACTTTTTCGATGTCCAGCACCTGCACCAGGCCGCCTTCCACCTGGGTCACCCCGGTGATGAACGCACGGTTGCCGCCGGAGCCGTAGGGCGGTGGACGGATATCGGTGGTCAGGCAATGCACGATCTTGCTCACGGCCTGCACATGCAGGCCCTGCTTGGAACGGCTCACGTCGGTGACGATCAGGCAGCCGCCGTTCGGGTCTTCCAGGGGCATTTCCCCCAGGGCGCGACTCAGGTCGATCACCGCCAACGAATTGCCACGCAGGGTGGCGATGCCTTTGACGTGGGGATGAGACTCCGGCAGCTTGGTCAGCGGCGGGCAAGGGATGATCTCGCTGACTTTCAGCAGGTTGATGGCCATCAGCTTGCCGCTGCGCAAGGTAAAGAGCAGAAGCGAGAGTGAGTCTGCGCGGGCTTTGGTGGTGGACATAAAAACCTTCTGTGGATCAGGGATGACGAACTTCTATTGAAGGTTATCGACTCGGGAGAGCCAGGCTTTAACCCGATTTTTTGTCGGGCTGGGCCCGTGTCAGCCCTTCCACACCTGCGGGTTCACCAGGTCCTGCGGGCGCTGGCCCAGCAGGGCGCTGCGCAGGTTGTCCAGCGCGCGGTTGGCCATGGCTTCGCGGGTTTCATGGGTCGCCGAACCGATATGCGGCAGGGTCACCGCGTTGCTCAGTTGGAACAGCGGCGACTCGGCCAACGGCTCCTGCTCATACACATCCAGCCCGGCACCGCGAATGGTCTGGTTTTGCAGGGCCTGGATCAGCGCCGGTTCGTCCACCACCGGACCACGGGAGATATTGATCAGAATCGCGCTGGACTTCATCAGACCCAACTCGCGGGTGCTGATCAGGTGGCGGGTCTTGTCGCTCAACGGCACCACCAGGCAGACGAAATCCGCCTCGGCCAGCAACTGGTCGAGGCTGCGCAATTGCGCGCCCAGTTCCTGTTCCAGCTTGGTCTTGCGGCTGTTGCCGCTGTACAGGATCGGCATATTGAAGCCCAGGCGCCCACGCCGGGCCACGGCCGCGCCGATATTGCCCATGCCAACGATACCGAGGGTCTTGCCATGCACGTCACAGCCAAACAGCGGCGCGCCGACGCTGGCTTTCCATTGGCCGGCCTTGGTCCAGGCGTCCAGCTCGGCCACCCGGCGCGCGCTGCTCATCAGCAGGGCGAAGGCCAGGTCGGCAGTGCTTTCGGTCAGCACGTCGGGGGTGTTGGTGAGCATGATCCCGCGCTCGTTGAAGTACGGCACATCGTAGTTGTCGTAGCCCACCGACACGCTGGACACCACCTCCAGCTTGCCCGCGCCTTCGAGCTGCGCGCGGCCCAGCTTGCGACCCACGCCGATCAAACCGTGGGCGTGAGGCAGGGCTTCATTGAATTGAGCGTTGATGTCGCCCAGCTTGGGGTTGGGCGCGATCACGTCGAAATCCTGTTGCAGGCGTTCGATCATTTGCGGGGTGACACGGCTGAAGGCGAGGACGGTCTTTTTCATTGCAGGCGGGCTCATCGACTACGGAAGAATGCCAAGCACGCTAACATTCCTGCCGGCAATTGTCAGGACACCGCCCCTCCCACATTTAAAGACGTGTATCGCCTGGTAGAAATCAGTTCGCCAGCCGTGCACCGCTGAGGCTGCCGCTCAACTCATACGCCACCAGCTCCGCCTGGTGCGCCGCCAGGATCTCCGGCAACGAACCGCGCAGGTATTCCACCCAGGTCTTGATCTTCGCATCCAGGTACTGGCGAGACGGGTAGATGGCGTACAGGTTCAGCTCCTGGGAGCGATAGGTGGGCATGACTCGCACCAATGTGCCGTTGCGCAGGCCTTCGATGGCCGCATACACCGGCAGCAGGCCGACGCCCATGCCGCTGGTGATCGCGGTTTTCATCGCGTCGGCGGAGTTGACCAGGAACGGCGACGTATTGATTGCCACGCTTTCCTGGCCTTCAGGGCCGTTGAAGGTCCACTTGTCCAACTGGATCACCGGGCTGACCAGGCGCAGGCAGGCGTGGTTTAGCAAATCCTGGGGCCGTTGCGCGCAGCCCCTGGCCTTGACGTAGTCCGGCGAGGCGCAGGCGATGCTGTAGGTGATGCCCAGGCGCTGGGAGACGAAGCCCGAGTCCGGCAGCTCGCTGGCCAGCACGATGGACACGTCGTAGCCCTCGTCCAACAGGTCCGGCACGCGGTTGGCCAGGGTCAGGTCGAAGGTCACGTCTGGGTGGGTGCGGCGGTAGCGGGCGATCGCGTCGATGACGAAGTGCTGGCCGATACCGGTCATGGTGTGCACTTTCAGCTGCCCGGCGGGGCGGGCGTGGGCGTCGCTGGCCTCGGCTTCGGCTTCTTCGACGTAGGCCAGGATCTGCTCGCAGCGCAGCAGGTAGCGTTTACCTGCCTCGGTGAGGGCAATGCGGCGGGTGGTGCGGTTGAGCAAGCGGGTTTGCAGGTGGGCCTCAAGATTGGAGACCGCGCGCGAGACGTTGGCGGTGGTGGTGTCCAGTTGCGCGGCGGCGGCGGTGAAGCTGCCCGCTTCGGCCACGCAACTGAAGGCGCGCATGTTTTGCAAAGTGTCCATGGAGAGTTCTCAGGGGAGATGCCAAATTGTGACAGAAAGTTACGCCGTCCAGTGATCCCTACCAACGGATTATCGCTTGAACGGTAACAAAGATTCACAGGAATGCCAGCTTATCGTCCTCCATGCCGCCGCCTAGAATTGCGCCACCTCCCCCCGCAACACCACCTCAGGAATTCGTTCGCCGTGCCGCGTCGCATCAGCAGAGAGCTGAAGACTCTCATTAACCGAGCGCTGAAGGCTCTCAGTGTTTGCGCTTTATCGTTAGCAATCAGCGGCTGCATCGGAACCGGAGGAATCGCCCCCCAAGGCCAGGCCCTCAATGCCACTACCCTGGCCACCGACGAAGCGATCCGCAGCGCCGTCCAGGATGCCCATTGGCCCACCGCACAATGGTGGCAGGCCTACGGCGACCCCCAGCTCAACCGCTGGGTCGAACTCGCCACCCAAAACAGCCCGAGCATGGCGATGGCCGCCGCGCGGGTGCGGGAAGCGCGGGCCATGGCCGGGGTTGCCGAGTCGGCCGAGTCGCTGCAGATCAACGCTGATACCACCCTCAAACGCCACAATTGGCCGAAGGATCAGTTCTACGGCCCGGGGGAATTGAGCGGTGCCAACACCTGGGACAACAATGCGTCCCTGGGGTTGAGCTACGCCCTCGACCTGTGGGGCCGCGAAAGCAACGCCACCGAGCGTGCCGTCGACCTGGCCCACATGAGCGCGGCCGAAGCCCGCCAGGCCCAGCTTGAACTGCAGAACAACGTGGTGCGCGCCTATATCCAGCTGTCGTTGCATTACGCCAACCGCGATATCGTCGCGGCGACCCTGGCCCAGCAACAGCAGATCCTCGACCTGGCCAACAAACGCCTGGACGCCGGGATCGGCACCCATTTCGACGTGAGCCAGGCCGAAACGTCGCTGCCGGAAACCCATCGCCAATTGGATGCCCTGGACGAGGAAATCGCCCTGAGCCGTAACCAGCTGGCGGCGCTTGCCGGTAAAGGCCCGGGGGAGGGGGCCACGTTGCAGCGTCCGACGCTGTCCCTTGCCGCACCACTGAAACTGCCCTCGAGCCTGCCCGCGCAATTGCTCGGCCAGCGCCCGGATGTGGTTGCCAGCCGTTGGCAGGTCGCGGCGCAAGCCCGTGGCATCGATGTCGCCCACGCCGGTTTCTACCCCAACGTCGACCTGGTCGGCAGCCTCGGCTACATGGCCACCGGCGGCGGCATGCTGGCGTTTCTCGCCGGCAAGAAATTCAACTACAGCGTCGGCCCGGCGATCAGTTTGCCGATCTTCGACGGCGGCCGCCTGCGTGCCGAGCTGGGGGAAGCCAGCGCCGGCTATGACATCGCCGTGGCGCGCTACAACCAGACCCTGGTCAATGCGCTCAAGGGCATCAGCGACCAGTTGATTCGCCGTGAGTCCATGGACAAACAAGCAGCATTTGCGGCGCAGTCGGTGGCCTCGGCGCAGAAGACCTACGACATCGCGATGATCGCCTACCAGCGCGGCCTGACCGATTACCTCAATGTACTCAATGCCCAGACCCTGCTGTTTCGCCAACAACAGGTCGAGCAGCAGGTCCAGGCCGCGCGGCTTGGCGCCCATGCCGAACTGGTGACCGCACTGGGTGGCGGTCTCGACGCCGGCAAAGACCTACCGCAGGACGCCAAGACCCTCCCGAGCAAGACCCCGGCGGCGCTTGCCATGTTTGATCACTGAATAGTTTGGTCACTGAGTAGGATTTAATGACTCCGATGCCTGCACCGCTGCGCTGGCTGCATTCCCTTGAGTGGCGCCGTGGTTTTTTCGACTGGGCACGCAGCGACGGCGTGACCTGGGTGTACATCTTCAAGGTGCTGATCGCCGCGTTCCTCACGCTGTGGCTGGCCATGCGCCTGGAGCTGCCGCAACCACGCACCGCGATGATCACCGTGTTTATCGTGATGCAACCGCAGAGCGGCCAGGTGTTCGCCAAGAGCTTCTATCGTTTCCTCGGCACCCTGGCGGGGTCGGCGGTGATGGTGGTGTTGATCGCGTTGTTTGCGCAGAACACCGAGTTGTTCCTGGGGGCGCTGGCGATCTGGGTCGGCATTTGCACCGCTGGCGCGACACGCAACCGTAACTTTCGCGCCTACGGCTTCGTGCTGGCCGGTTACACGGCAGCGATGGTCGGCCTGCCGGCCCTGGCCCATCCGGACGGCGCCTTTATGGCGGCGGTGTGGCGGGTGCTGGAAATCTCCCTGGGGATCCTGTGTTCCACCCTGGTCAGCGCGGCGATCCTGCCGCAGACCTCCAGTGCAGCGATGCGCAACGCGCTCTATCAGCGCTTTGGCGTGTTCGCGCTGTTCGTCACCGACGGCCTGCGCGGGCGCAGCCAACGTGAAGGGTTCGAGGCCAGCAACGTGCGCTTTATCGCCGAGGCCGTGGGCCTGGAAGGGCTGCGCAGCCTCACGGTGTTCGAAGACCCGCATATGCGCCGGCGCAACGGTCGGCTCAGTCGCCTCAACAGCGAGTTCATGGGCATCACCACGCGCTTCAATGCTTTGCACCAGTTGCTCGAACGCCTGCGCACGGATTCCGCGGATCATGTGGTGGCGGCGATCAAACCGGGCCTGCAGGACCTCGCCGAAGTCCTCGACGGCTTCTCCGGCCGTGCCCTCACCAGCCCCGATGCCGCGCGCCTGGTCAACCAGCTCAGCGCCTACAAGGACAGCCTGCCCGCCAAAGTCCGCAGCCTGCGTGCGACCTTCCAGGAGGGCAATCCGAGCGAGGCCGAACAGCTGGATTTTCACACCGCTTATGAACTGCTCTACCGCTTCGTCGATGACCTGCACAACTACGCGCAAACCCACGCCTCCCTGGCCGATCACAGCCATGCACGGGAGCAATGGGACGAAACCTTCAGCCCCAAAACCAACTGGCTGGCCTGCGCCGCCTCGGGGATTCGCGCGTCGTTCATCCTGATTGTGCTGGGCAGTTACTGGGTGGCCACGGCCTGGCCCAGCGGTGCCACCATGACCTTGATCGCCGCTGCCACCGTCGGCCTGTCCGCCGCCACGCCCAACCCCAAGCGCATGGCGTTCCAGATGGCCTGCGGCACCTTGATCGGCGCGTTGGTGGGCTTTGTGGAAATGTTCTTCGTGTTCCCGTGGATCGACGGCTTCCCGCTGCTGTGCGTGATGCTCGCCCCGGTGATCATCCTCGGCGCGTTCCTCGCCTCACGCCCGCAATATGCCGGTGTGGGCGTAGGCCTGCTGATTTTCTTCAGCACTGGTTCGGTGCCGGACAACCTCACGGTCTACAACCCCTACATCTTTATCAACGACTACATCGCCATGATCATTGGCATGCTGGTATGCGCGGCGGCGGGGGCGATCATCCTGCCGCCCAACAGCCGCTGGCTGTGGCGGCGCCTGGAGCAGGACCTGCGCGAACAGGTGGTGTATGCCATCAGCGGCAAGCTCAAGGGGTTGGCGTCGAGTTTCGAAAGCCGCACCCGAGACCTCCTGCACCAGGCCTACGGCCTCGCTGTCGGCCAGCCGCAAGTGCAACGCGACCTGCTGCGCTGGATGTTCGTGGTGCTGGAAGTCGGCCACGCGATCATCGAGTTGCGCAAGGAACAGGCGATCCTGCCGGTACACCCGGCCTATGCCGAATCCCAGCCGTGGCGCCAGGCGATCCGGGTCATGGGGCGTTCGTTGGTGCGCCTGTTCCTGCAACCCAGCGCCAGCAACCTGGAGCGTGGCCTGATCGCCGTCGACCACGCGATCAGCCGCGTGCAGGCCACCGACGAACCCTTCGCCCCGCACTTCGATACCTCGGCCCTGCGCCGGGTGAAAAGCTACCTGCACTTTATCCGCACCTCGTTGCTGGACCCGCAATCACCGCTGGCGGCCCTCAAAGGAACCCCGAATGCCTCGTGAAATCGCATTCCACGGCATCTATATGCCGACCATGACCCTGATGTTCCTGATCGCGGCCGCGTTGGCCTGGGCCCTGGACCGCTTCCTGGCCGGCTTCGACCTGTACCGGTTTTTCTGGCACCCGGCGCTGCTGCGCCTGAGCCTGTTCGTTTGCCTGTTCGGCGCCCTGGCGCTGACCGTCTACCGTTGAGAATGCCCCGATGAAAAAGTTTTTCAGCCTGCTCGCGACCTTGCTGGTACTGGCTTTGGCGATCTGGATTGGCCGCACGTTGTGGGTGCACTACATGGAAACGCCGTGGACCCGCGACGGCCGCGTGCGTGCCGACATCATCAACGTCGCCGCCGACGTCACCGGCGAAGTGGTCGACGTGCCGGTGCGCGATAACCAGTTGGTGAAAAAGGGCGACCTGTTGATGCAGATCGACCCCGAGCACTACCGCATCGCGGTCAAGCAGGCGCAGTCCCTGGTCGCCTCGCGCAAGGCCACCTGGGAAATGCGCAAGGTCAACGCCCACCGCCGCGCCGACCTCGACGCCCTGGTGATCTCCAGGGAAAACCGCGACGACGCCAGCAACATCGCTGACTCGGCCCTGGCCGATTACCAGCACGCACTGGCACAACTCGAGGCGGCCGAACTCAACTTGAAACGCACCCAGGTCGTGGCAGCGGTGGACGGCTACGTCACCAACCTCAACGTGCATCGCGGCGACTACGCGCGCATCGGCGAAGCCAAGATGGCCGTGGTGGATATGAACTCGTTCTGGGTCTATGGCTTCTTCGAAGAAACCAAGCTGCCCCATGTGAACGTCGGCGACAAAGCTGACATGCAGTTGATGAGCGGCGAGACGTTGAAGGGGCACG
Source organism: Pseudomonas sp. AM8 (assembly GCF_036346475.1). Lineage (NCBI taxonomy): Bacteria > Pseudomonadati > Pseudomonadota > Gammaproteobacteria > Pseudomonadales > Pseudomonadaceae > Pseudomonas > Pseudomonas sp. AM8. The sequence continues at coordinate 832,057 of NZ_JAOTNX010000001.1, read as the reverse complement.
TAGAAAGCATCTCCCGCGGCATCTACGACCGCGACAACCCCGAGAGCCGCGAATTGATCGCCGATGTGAACCCGACCTTCAACTGGGTGCGCCTGGCCCAGCGGGTGCCGGTGCGGATTCACATTGATGAAGTGCCGCAGGGGGTGTTGTTGGCGGCGGGGATTACCTGCACGGTGATTGTCGATAGCGTGCCCTAGCCGAATAAGCACCTTAGCTGGCCTACACCCTTTTCATCGATACCCAAGACGTTCGCACCGGCAATGATTCGCTGGTCACCCCGTTCGGTCAGCAGCACAGGGGGGGATCTGGGTTCGGACTGCATGTCGTTGTAACCCTGGTTGTTGAAGGCCAGATCCAGCGCGCCGTGGGTTTTGAATTGAGCGATGTAGATCCAGTTGCCGGTTGACGCCGTCACCAGGTTGCCTGTGCTGGTTTGCATGATGCATTGCCAGCCATTGTCGTGGTTGCTGTCGAATTGGCTGACCAGGGGTTTACCGTTATTGAACAGTTGGTGCACGGCGCCGTTTGGGGTAATGGCCTGCATGAGACCTTTTGTGCTTTCCGCGCCGCCCTGCCCAATTTGGCCGGCGCCAACAAGACTGTTGTCCGCGCGCTCGGTCAGAGCGTTGAAGGTGGTGTGATCCTTGATACTGTCCATGGGATGAAACCCCGGCGTCTTGGGACTGCCAAAGCCGGCGTCCGGGCTGCCGTCAGGGTTGAGGCGGGCAAACAGGGCGGTCTTGAGGGGGGGGATAAACCGGGCATGTCCAACAAACACTATTTTGTGATCACTGCCCTGGCTGATACACGCGTTGACCGCCGTGGCCACATTGGAGCCGGCAAGTTTGAACTCCAGCCTGCCAGTTTTGTTGAAGCTTTCGTCCAGTGCACCATTGGGCTGCAGGCGAAACAGCACACCCACTGTCTGGTCCGGATTGTCGTGGGCTACATAGTTGGCGCTCACTAAAATACGTCCGTCACTCTGGACGTGTACTGTCGCTGATTCTCCTATGAGTTCTTCGTAGTCCTTGGTGGGCAGAATGCGCCGCCCTTGCTCGGCAAAATTCGTGTCGGGCTTACCTTCGCTGTTGAAACGTGCAATCACCAAGTTCGCCCAGCCATTGGATGCACTGCGCCATGTCCAGCCCAGCATCAGGATGTTGCCGGCCGATTGTACGGTCAGCCTTGAACCACCGGCCGGTAGCGAGGGTAAAAAATCACCGATGACCAGCCCGTTCGTTCCAAACGATTTATCAAGGCTGCCGTCGGCGTTCAGGCGGCCCAAGCCGTATAGGTACTGGTCGTCGTGGTTTCTATACACGCTGGCGCTGAACAAAAGCTTGCCACCCTTTGCGGTTGCAAGTCCTCCGAAGCGAAAGCGAACGTTCAGATCACCATGATCTTCGAGGATTTTTTCCAGGGCTTGCACCCCTCCAATACCGAATTCGGGATCCAGCGTGCCGGGTTGCGTCTTTGAGGGTTTTTTGGACTTACGCATCAACGCATCCCTTCTTTGGTTGGAGAGGAAAGTCTGCCCCCTGGATACAACGTGTGCTCAAACCCTGCGACGTTTTCAGTCTGGTCTTGGTGTAATACCGCGTCTACTGTCAGATCTGACAGGTGCTAGTTGGCCATTATTGGCTGCGCGCCTGAGGCACAAAAGTCTCATGCAGATGACGCCACAGCAACGCACCGCTGGCCTGTTTCTCAAACACCACGGTCGCACGGCGATCCGTCTGTGTGCCGCTGGCATCGATCTGATGTTCGCGATAAGTCACCGTTGCGCCGCGCGCATGCCGGTCAATCCCAGCCATTTCACTCAAGGTGATCTTCAACCCCGGGCGCATGCCGCCCAGGCGAGTGAACAGCGCGTTGACCCCGGCTGCATTGACGCGTGTGCCGGTGGCGGGGGCGATCATGCTGAACTCGGGCGAGAAGCGCGCAAGCAGGCTTTGCAGGGTGCCTTCTGGCGCAACCCCGGCAAACCATTGCTCGATCTCGACGTGGGTCTGGATCACTTCTTCAAAAAAATCGCTGTAGTCGATCATTTACAAACTCCCATTCAAACCAAAGCGTTTTTTCAACACGGCTTCCAATAATCCCTTGGGCAACAACGCGGCCATCAACGGCAACGCCCGGCTGCCATTGCCCGAGCGCAACAGGCGCGGCGGCTGTGGTTGTTGCACGGCCTTGAGCACATCCGCTGCAAACACGCCGGCCGGGGTGGGCTTGTCCTGAGAGGCCTGGCTGCGTGCGCGAATGCCCTCGCGCAACGGCCACCACGGCGATTTTTCGTTGATTAACAGCTCGGCCTGGGCGCCGGCGTTTTTGGCAAAACTCGTATTGATGGCGCCGGGCTGGACCTCCATCACCCGCACCCCAAACGGTGCCAGCTCCATGCGCAGTGCATCACTCAGCGCATGCACCGCCGCCTTGGAGGCGCAGTAGGCGCCGGCAAACGGCGTGACCAGCACGCCGGAAACGCTGCCGATATTCACCACCAGCCCTTTGCGCTTGCGCAGGGCAGGGAACAGCGCCTGGGTCACGCCGACGATGGAAAATACGTTGGTCTCGAACTGGCGCTGCATCGCCTCGGTGCCGCCATCGAGCAGCGGGCCCATGGCGCCGTAGCCGGCGTTGTTGATCAGTACATCCAGCTCTCCCAGTTGTTCGGCCAGGCGCTGTAAAGCGGCACTGTCATTGACGTCGAGTTCGACGGCATTGAAATCCGCGGCGGCGAGGGCGGTGACGTCTTGCGGGCGGCGGGCGCTGGCCCACACGTTGAAACCGGCGGATTTGAAGGCCTCGGCCAGGGCGCGGCCAATACCGCTGGAGCAACCGGTGATGAGTACGTTGGGCATGGATCAGTCCTTTGTCAGTCCGAGAAGCTGCCTTGCAGATGCTCGGCGCGAAATTCCAGGGTTTGCGCGCGGTAGCCGGGGCGCAGGGGCGGGGTCGGCAGGCAGTCGTCCCAAGTGGCGCCGGCCTGCAACTCGCCGGGGCCGCGATAGCGCGGGGCAGCATAGACGTTGTCGGCCAGGTTGACCGTATCGCCCGGCGCATAGGCGGCGACGCGCCAGCGCAGTTCGGTGAGGGGGACGTCGTTGCCGTTGTTCAGGGTCAGCTTGAGCGGTCGGTCAGCCGGGCATTCCTGCGGGGCGTAGGTGATGCGCAGTTCCAGGCGCGCCAGTTGCGAGGCTTCGCGGTTGTCCAGCCACACCACCCACACCGCGACAAGACCCAGGCCGACGGCAGCGGCCAACGATACCGGCAATGCCTTGGCCGGGTAGCGCAGCAGGAGGATCAGCCAGGTGATGATCAGTAGAACGCCGAAGAACATGGAGACCACCTCGAATAGGGAACGAGCATCCTAACTTAAGCGTAGGTGGGATTGGCTACCTTGAGTGCTGTGGTGGGCGTGCCGACCTCATCGTGGGCTTGCCCCCGATAAGCATAAGTATCTACACAACTTCAGTAGGATAACGCGTAGCAGCTGTCGAGCCTTGGCGAGGCTGCGTTTGCGGCGCGTCTGACACACCGCCGACGCAGCCTCGCCAAGGCTCGACAGCTGCTACGCAGGGGGCTCGGCTCAAGATGTGTAGATACTTATGCCCCGATAAGGCCCTCACCGCCAGCGCAAATCCCAAACAAAAAGCCCCCACCCAACCCACTGCGGATAGGGGACGCAATGGGCTGGGTGAGGGCTTCTTGTACGACTGTTTTACTGCGCGATAGTTTTCACCGAAACGCCGCGTTCAACCGGCGTCGAGCGCCCGTAGATATCTTCAAACCGCTCGATATCGTCTTCGCCCAGGTAGCTGCCAGATTGCACTTCGATGATCTCCAACGGGATCTTGCCCGGGTTGCGCAGGCGGTGCACCGAGGCGATCGGGATGTAGGTGGACTGGTTCTCGCAGAGCAGGAACACGTTCTCGTCACAGGTGACTTCGGCGGTGCCGCTGACCACGATCCAGTGTTCGGCGCGGTGGTGGTGCATCTGCAGCGACAGGCACGCGCCCGGCTTGACCGAGATGTGCTTGACCTGGAAGCGGCCGCCCATGTCCACCGAGTCGTAGGAGCCCCACGGACGATAGACTTCGCAGTGGTTCTGGGTTTCGCTGCGGCCCTGTTCGTTGAGGGTGTTGACCATCTGCTTGACACCCTGGACCTTGTCCTTGTGGGCAATCATCATCGCGTCCTTGGTTTCCACCACGACGATGTTTTCCAGGCCGATCACCGATACCAGCTTGCCGTTGCCGTGGATCATGCAGTTCTTGCTGTCCTGGATCACCACGTCGCCCTTGGTGACGTTGCCGTTGGCGTCTTTATCGTTGACCGCCCACAGCGAGGCCCAGCAACCCACGTCGCTCCAACCGGCGCTCAACGGCACCACGCAGGCGCGCTGGGTTTTTTCCATCACGGCGTAGTCGATGGAGTTGTCCGGGCAGCAGGCGAAGGTGGCTTCGTCGAAGGTCACGGTGTCGGCATCTTGCACGCTGCGCTCCAGGGTCAGCACACAGGTGTCGTAGATGTCCGGATCGTGCTTTTTCAGCTCTTCCAGGAAGCGGCTGGCGCGGAACAGGAACATGCCGCTGTTCCAGAAGTAACCGCCGCTTTTGACGAACTCGACGGCACGTTTTTCATCGGGTTTTTCCACGAACTGCTGTACGCGGCTCACGCCTTCGGGCAGCAGCGAATCGTTGGTGGACTTGATGTAGCCGTAGCCGGTTTCCGGACGGGTCGCCGGCACGCCGAACAGCACCATCTCGCCACGCTCGGCGGCCACGGTGGCCAGGGCCAGGGCGCGTTGCAGGGCTTTCTGGTCGTCGATCACGTGGTCGGCCGGCAGCACCAGCATCAGTTCATCACGGCCTTCGTTGACCAGCATCATCGCGGTGAGGGCCACGGCCGGCGCGGTGTTGCGGCCGAAGGGTTCCATCAGGATGCGTTGGCACTCCAGTTTACGGTTGGCCAGTTGCTCGTTGACGATGAAGCGATGGTCCTTGTTGCAGACCACGATCGGGGAGTCCATGCCTTCGAACACCAGGCGTTCCAGGGTTTGCTGGAACAGCGTGTGCTCGCCGGTCAGGGCCAGGAATTGTTTTGGGAACTGTTTACGGGAAAGCGGCCAAAGACGTGAGCCGCTACCACCGGAAAGGATTACTGGGATCATGTGTTTCTCCTTGAATCAATTTGGGTCAGAGCTACGAAGGTTTGTCGTTTCACTCTTGTTTTTGTCTCGTGTCCGGGTCGGCCGCAGCCGACCCGGAAAATTCATTCAGCGGGTCGACACCGGGCGTTTTACCCAGACTGGCGAAATGCTCGAACCCGAACCGGTGACGTACAGCACCGCTGCCTCACCACGCTCCAGGGCCACTGGCTTCACGTCGCCGACTTTCTTGTCGCCGTCATACAACGCCAGGCTCACCTTCACCGGGTTGATTTCACGTTCGCCACGGCCTTTGGCGGCCACCGACTTGACCACGTCGGTCTTGCCGTCGGCGGTTTTCAGGGTCAGGGCCTTGTCGCTGAGGTTCTGCACGCGCACCAGGGATTTCTGCTTGTTCTTGAACGGCGGTTCTTCGATCAGCTGTGGCTGGCCGCTGTTGTTGTTGACCAGGGTGTAGTAGTGGTCCGGGGCGAGCTTGACCGGCACGGTCTGGCTGCCGACCTTGGCGCTGTAGTCGCCGCCGGGCATGAAGCTGAAGTCGCTGCTGGCCAGCGGGGCCACGTCGCTGAGGTTGGTGCTGCCGACAGTGGCGCTGACTTCCTGGTTGGAGGCGTTGTAGATCCGCACGAAGCTTGAGCCTTTCGGTGCGACTGGGCCGTACAAGGCAGCGTCACCGGCGAAGGCGGACAGGGATACCAAGCTCATACCGGCAGCCAGGGCCAGAGTCTTAGCGAGACGACGCGGAGTAGTAGTGAAAGTCATGTGAGTTACCTCTCTTTCAGTTTTGCGCCCGGTCGGGCGTCTCGGATTTTGGGTTTTTAGCTGGGGTGTTCAGTGCCATGTTTTGTTGGCGCGAACCGGCTTGTTTAAGTTGCGCAACCCACGATGGGTCGGCATCACCGATTTCGTTGTTCACGGGCAGATAACGTTCAGGAAACTCCCAGATCAGCACCTGTGGCGGGCTGTTCTTGAAGTCGTCACTTTTCAGGTAGCTGAGCATCGGCAGGATCGGGCCGTGGCCGTCTTCGGCGTAGCTGACCACGTCGCTGCCCAGGGCTTGCTTGAGGGCGCCGACGAAGTTCCAGTTGGGGTTGGCGCTGTAGCTGGTGCCCACCAGCGCCACCGGGGTTTCGCTGTCGCTGAACAGCGCGTCGTCGCCTTTGGTTTCGGCCAGGTGCGTGACGCGTTTTTCCAGCGGCTCTTTCGGTGGCATCAGGTTTTCGAACAGCGGGTCCAGGGGCAGGAACAGACGCAGGTCGCCTTTATGCGGCTCGGTCTTCTCGGCCTCGGTGACAAAACGCTGCGGCTCGCCGTGGAGCGGGGTCTTGTCGGCGATGGTTTTAGCCAACTGCTTGGCGGCGATTTCGGCGCCGTCCGGGGTCCAGTGGGTGTCGGTGCGCAGGAACACCTGCTTGCCGCCCAGCTTGGCCTGTTGCAGCGGGCCGAGCAGGTCCGGGGCGATGATCTTGTCGGCAGCGACACGGGCGTGGAAGTCCTGGTACAGGTTGGCGTGGATGCTTGCCGGTTTCACTTCACCCAGGTGTTCCGGGTACAGGCGCACCTTGGCCGGCACGATCGCCATCACCAACTGGATGCCCTGGGCCTTGAGCTTCTGGCGCACGCCTTCGACCAGCGCGTAGTTGTCCTCAAGGTTCTGGTCTTCGTTGACGGCGGGGTTGAACTCCTCGTCGCTGTACAGCCAGTGATCGCGGCCCAGCACCACGCCAGGGCGGCCTTCATTGAACAGCTTGTAGTCCAGCGCGGCCCAGAGGTTGGTGCCCAATCGCTTGATCGGGAACTCCTCGTCGTAATGGGTCTCGACGGCCTTGGTCCAGCGACCGTTGAGCACGGTCGCGTCGGCGTTGGTGCGAAAGCCCAGGAAGCTGCGCAGCGACCAGGCGCCCAGGGCCAGCAGCAGCACCAGGAACAGGCCGATATAGAGGACGCGTAATGAACGGGTCATGGTCGGCTCCCTCAGAATTGGAAGTAAAGGAACGGCGAGAAACTCTGCGCCGACAGTTTGAGAATCGACGCCACGAACAGCAGCAGCACTGCAGCGCGCATGGCGTAGCGTGGCCAGTCAGCAGTCCAGTAGGCCGGTTGCACGGCAGCGTCACGGCCAACGGTGAAACCTGGCTCGTGGATGCTGCCCGGGTTGTCGCCCGGCACGGCCTTGATCAGGCTCGGGTCGGCCGGCTTGGTTTTCTCGGCAGGGCGGTTGGTGTAGAAGTCGCGCAGGCCGAAGAACGCCAATGTTGCGTACGCCACCACCAGGGTCGCGACTTGCAGGCCGGTGAGGTTGGCGCGGTTGAGTTCCGACAGCGACCACTCGCCGAAGCTGAACATCGCACCGTACATACGGCCGGCGACGTGGAGGTTTTCGGCGCGGAAGATCACCCAGCCCATCACCACCAGCAGGAAGGTGAAGGCCCAGCGCAGGACATTGAAACTGCGCGGTGCGGTGTTGAGGCCGATGGCTTTTTCAATCGCCAGCCACATGCCGTGCCAGGCACCCCACACGATGTAGGTGATGTTCGCACCGTGCCACAGGCCACCGAGCAGCATGGTCAGGAACAGGTTGCGGTAGGTGGTCAGCGTGCCTTTACGGTTGCCGCCCAAGGTGATGTACAGGTAGTCACGCAGCCAGGTGGACAGGCTGATGTGCCAGCGCCGCCAGAACTCGGTGATCGACTGGCTGATGTACGGCTGCTTGAAGTTTTCCATGAAGCGGAAACCCATCATCAAGCCCAGGCCGATGGCCATGTCGCTGTAGCCCGAGAAGTCGAAGTACAACTGCGCGGTGTAGGCCAGTGCGCCGAGCCAGGCATCGCCGGTGGTGGGGTTTTGCAGGGCGAAGCAATGGTCGGCCACTACCGCCAGGGTGTCGGCGATGAAGACCTTCTTGATGAAGCCCTGCATGAACCGCGTGCAGCCCTCGGAGAATTTGTCGAGGGTGTGGGTGCGATTGTTGAACTGGTCGGCCAGGTCGCGGAAACGCAGGACCGGGCCGGCGATCAGGTGCGGGAAGATCGCCACGAACGCCGCGAAGTCGATGAGATTGCGGGTCGCCGGGGTATCGCCACGGTACACGTCGATGATGTAGCTGATGGACTCGAAGATGTAGAACGAGATCCCGATCGGCAGCAGCACGTGGGTGAGGATGAACGGCTCCAGGCCGGCCGACTTCATCATCACGTTGATGCTGTCGACGCCGAAGTTGGCGTACTTGAAGTAGCCGAGGATGCACAGGTCGACCACCACGCCCAGCAGCAGCCAGCGCTGGGCCGGCTTGGTGCGCACGCCGGCGGCACCGACCTTGAGGCCGATCCAGTAGTTCCACAGCGTGACGGCGGCGAACAGCGCCAGGAAGTCCACTCGCCACCAGGCGTAGAACACGTAGCTGGCCAACAGCAGCAGCAGGTTGCGATAGCGTTGCCCGCTCAAGTAGTACAAGCCGAGAAAGATCGGCAAGAACAGAAACAGGAACACATTGGACGAGAAAACCATCCCGATCTCTCCATGTTTAACCAACAGTCAAGGGCCAGAGCCCCCCCAAACCCCCCACAACTTCATGGGCGGCGATGCAGCTTTTGTAGTGAGCGGGCTTGCCCCGCGCTGGGTGGCGAAGCCGCCCCAAAACCCTACACCGCGGTATGCCTGGCACACGGCGGCGGATCGATTAGGACTGCTTCGCAGCCCAGCGCGGGGCAAGCCCGCTCACTACAGGTAATCCATTCAGCCTTAGCTACCTTTGTTGCCTTTTTCATGCGCCGGGTCGTACACCTTGGTCAGGTCACCCCCCAGGCGGAAGGTCTTGAACGGTTGCATCCCGTGCTTGCGCTCGATCACATCCGGTGCGCAGGTGTAGAGGGTGCAGAAGGGTTCGAGCCAGGCGAATTTCATGTCCTCCTTGAGGTCCTTCATGTCCTGCTCTTTGCCGTTCTTCTGTTCGAAGATCTCCGGGTCCTTGACCCCGGCCAGCACTTTGTCGCCCAGGCGCTTGAGTGCGCTGTTGTTTTCCTGGCGCAGGTCGACACCGTTGACCAGGGCAAAACTGGCGATCATCGCCAGCGGCGGCAGGGCGTAGTTGTGGTACGACAAGGCGCGTTGCTGACGCTTCAATTCGTTGGGCAGGAAGCCTTGGTCGTCGACCTGGTTCACGCCGACCTTGTATTCCTTCACGGCCCAGTCAAACAGGTCGCGACGGTTGGTGGCGATGGAGGTTGCCATCACCGACCAGGCGGCCCAGTAGGAGTGGTTGTTGGTTTTTTCCAGCGGCAGGTTGTCCCAGTCGCTCACCACCTGATCGGCCAGTTTGTTGAACCAGGCTTCGATCAGTTGCGATTCCTGCGGGTGGTTGGCCAACGGGTGCGAGTCGGAGAACTTCAGGCGTACATAGGCCGACGCCATGCTGCCCAAGGCCCATTTGCGCATGGACTTGCCGGTGTGGTTGAAGTCCTTGGACATCAACGCGTCGGCCTTGGCCCACGACACCAGCCAGTTCAGGGTGCATTCGAGCTGCTCCGGGCGACCGTCGCGCATGAATTGCATCACGCGCTTGCTGGTGTCTTTTTCCAGCTTGGTGATGTCGGCGGTGCTGTCGCGAAAGGCTTTTTCCGACTGCACGTTCAGGGTCGAACGGGCTTTGTCGGAACCTTCGTACTTGCTGCGAAATTGCAGAGGCCCGGTGTAGGGCGTCGGCATGGTGTCGCAGTTTTCCTTGAAGTCGCCGGTCTTGAACGCTTCAATCGGTGCGAAGTAGCCCTGGGGCGGACGCAGCGGGGCGGCGGCGTTGGCTGCACCGGCGAAGATCGCCAGGCCCAGCAACGATGGAATCAATAACTTCTGCATAAGTAACCTCATTGCACGCTTATTTCACGGCGTCGAGGCGGTCTGTTGACCGCCCGCTGGGAATACGTTGCGTGTGCAAATTTTCGCTTCGACCTTCTGCGCGGCAGCGCCCGCTTCGGGGCCCTGCACTTCCACGGCCAGCAAGTTCTGCGAGGCCCAGTCTTCATCGGTGCGCAGTTCAAAGGCGAAACGCCCGTCTGTATCGGATGTTTCGGGTTTCTCGATCTTGATGTCCTCGTGGCGCCCGTTCATGTACCAGAGGGTGGCTTGCAAGGTTTTCACCGACGGGTCGGCGAAGCGGATATCAACCTGATGGTTGGCGTTGCGCAGGTCTTTATTCGAACTGTTAACCATCAATTCGTTCTTGCCGGGTTTCAATGTTGTGCTCGCACTCATCTGCGCGGTCTTGCCTTCGCAGCCGTTGTCGAGCAGCGCCATCATCTGGCGGTAGATGGTCTCCTGGTCCAGGCGATAGAGCGGCGAGAATTCCCAGATAAGGATTTTCGGCGGGCTCTTCTGGAATTCGTCGCTGCCCAGGTACTGGATCATCGAGCCTTCCAGGCCACCGCCGGGGAAGGCGACGTTGAGGATGTCGGCGCCGATTTCTTCTTCCAGGAACCCGGCAAAGTTGTAGTTCTTGCCACTGTGGCTGGTGCCCACCAGGGTGATCTGCGGGTTGCCCGAATCGCCGAACAGGTCGCCGTCGCCGGCTTCGCCTTTCGGCTCGGTGGTGAACTGGTCCATGTACTGGATCGCGTAGCTGGTGCCGCACAATTGCCCGGCCATGTTGTGCAGGGTGCCGGTCTTGCCCATGCGCCCGGAGCGCTTGGTCTCGAATTCGCGCTTGGGAATATCGGCAAACTCAGGCATTGCACGCACCTTGGCGCCGACGATTTTCGCCGTGCGCTGGGCGCCGTATGGAGTCCAGTGCTGGTCGCCGCGGAAGTAGAAGTCGTGGGCGGGCAGTTCGTCCGGCAGTTGCTCATTGGTCAACGGTGACAGGTCCGGCACCACGTAGCCCATCTTGGCGAAACGGCCGAGCATGGTCTTGTAGTTGCCCAGGGCCTTGTCGAAATCGAACGAGGCTTTTTCCGCGGGGTTGAGCTTGTTGCGGTTCACCAGGCCACGGGTCGGCTGGTAGACCACCACCAGTTCCACGCCCTTGGCCTTGAACGCGTCGTGCAGTTGTTGCATGCGCTTGTAGCCGGCCGGGCTGGTGTCGAATTCGGTGCGCAGGTCTTCCTGGGTACGGAACAGCCAGTCGCCCTGGGCTTGCACCAGAGTGGTGAAGTTCTGCTGGTAGCGCGTGGTGTAGTTTTTCGCGTCATGGGCGGCCGGGCACAGGCTGCAGCAGGGTTCGGCGGTGAAGGTCGGGGCCTTGATTTCGTCGGCGCGCACGCCCTGGCTGGCTGCGAGCAGGCCGAGGGTCAGACCCGAGAGGCTCAGCAGTTTGATCATGTGTGGGTGCATAAGGGTCATCCTCAGTCCTGCATTTCGGTCTGGCGTTCGACAGGGTCGATCAGCACGGCTTTCTGCTGGCGCACCAGCAGGTCGAGAATTTCTTCCTGACGATCGCCCAGCACGCCGGAGAAACTGATGCCGCTGGATTTGGTCGGCGCCAGCATCGATACGCGGTACAGCTCGATACTCAGTGGCGAGTCGATGGACAGCGGCCCGCTGCCGTTACCCGCCAGTTCACCGCCGACCACGATCAGCGAGACCTTGGCGTCGAACGGGTCGAGGGCGATGTCGCGGTCGGTGTCGGTCAAATCCTTGATGTGGCCGTACACGCCGGTCAGGCCGTTGGCCATCGAGGTGTTTTCGTACAGCTTGATGTTCACGCTGTTACGCACGCGGATGCCGTGGCGACGGTTGCTGATCACTTTGTTGCCCCACAGCAGGTTGTCGCCGCTCTCATAGAGGGTGATGCCGTCGGTGTGGTTGCGGTAGATCTCGTTGTCGGCGATCAGGTTGTTCACGCTGTTACGGTCGATCACCAGGCCCGAAAGCTTGTTGTCGTAGCTGCGGTTGTTGAAGATGAAGCTGTCGTTCACCTCACGGGAAATGATGATGCCGTGCTTCTTCTTGGTGCCGTAGACGGTGTTGTCCGCGATGATCAGGCCGTGGGAACGGTCATGGGGGTCAATGCCGTAGACGATGTTGTCTTTGTAGGTATTGCCCTTGATCACGAAGCCCGTGGTCTCGTAGCAGTAGAAGCCGTACCACATGTCCGAGAACTCGGAATCGATGATCCAGCCGGTCGGCTCAGGGCGCTTGAGCACCTTGGCCATGTTCGGCGTGTACTGGGAAATACTCACCCCGTACGACTTACTGTTGGCATAGCCGAAGCTGGCCATCTTGGTCTTGGAGACGTAAGTCTCGGTGCCGCCCCAGGCCAGCAGGAACGGGCGGAATTCCTTGGGCGACTTGAACAGCGCCGGGCCGTTGGCTTTTTCGTCCCAACCGGTGATCTTGGTGTCACGCACAAACAGCTGGCCGTCGTTGATCAGGAACGAACCGGCTTGCTGGGACAGGCGCAGTTCCTGGGTGTTTTTATCGATGTCCAGGATGCCCTTGCGCCCGACCACGATCGGCAACTTGGCCAGGAACACGCCCGGCGAGGTTTCGCTGAAGTACTGCTTGGGCACTTTGCCGAGCAGGTCCTTGAGGTTCATGTAACCGTCGTCGACAAAGATCGCCTGGGGAATACCGTGCTGGCGCACCACCCATTCGGCCATCTTGTTGTCGCCGCCGATAAAGTCCTTGAGGGCGTCTTCCTGCATCATGCGGCGGATGCTGATCTTGCCGGGCCTGGTGCGTACGATCTTCTTTTCCATCGCTGCGGCGGTATAACCCGACAGATCAGGCAGGGCCGGCTTGGCCATTTCCAGCGGCGCGGTCGGCGGGCTGGAAATGGTGTAGGTCTTGGCCTGTTGCAGTTCCTTGGCGATGGTCGGCGCCTTGGCCGCCGTATCGGCAAACGCTGTGGCGCTGGCCATCAGCATTGCCGCGACGAGTAGGCTTTGAGCATTCATTGCGCAGGCTCCCATCAGAATTTCCAGATCACGTCGACAAACGCGCGATGCATGTACGAGTCGACCTGGCTGCCATAGGCATCACCTGGCTTGAACACACCGGCACGGAACCGCACCAGGGCTGATGGCTCGTCAACCGACTGGCTGAGCGCGGCCGGCAGCAGGCCGGTCTTGAAGTACTTGGTGACTACAAGGTCCATCTCCTGGCCCAGGTCTTTCTTGCCGTCTTCAAGGGGCAGGGAAGTGCTGGACAGGATCGCGCCGGTCACGTCATCGGTGTTGTTCTGCACGGCGTCGATGCCATTGCTGCCCACCGGCTTGTTGCCGTCGACGCGCCAGAACTTGTGGTACACCAGGCTGGCGTCGTAGTCCTCACGCAGCTGCCAGGAACCGAACAGGCTCATGGACTGCATGTTGTTCATCTCGCCACGAAACGCTTCGCCGAAACGGTGCACGCGGGACTGGGTGCCGGTCCAGTTCGAACGGTTGCTTTGCAGGCCGTTCTGCTCGTACTCGGCACTGGCGCGGGCATAGGCCGCACCCACTTGCCATTGCGGGTCCAGACGCAGGCGAATACCCAGATCGGTCGCCCAGCCACTGACGTCATCGCTGCGCTTGGCCTCTGTCGGACGGGTGCCGTCGGTATTCAAGGCATTGACCGAGTCGCGGTCGCCTTTCATGCCGGTGATGCTGGCCCAGTAGTTGACGGTGTTGGTGTTGCGCCAGTTGTAGGCGTCGCTGTTGGCTTCGATGCCGAGCCAGGTCAGGTCGCCGTTCTCGCGCTTGTCCAGGGAGTCGGTGGCGACGCCCGGTTCCGGGTAGTCGAGCTTGCCGTTGTCATGGGTGTGGTGGCCACGCAGGCCGATCCACTGGCCCGGCGTCCACTGGTAGGACGCGTCGGCGTAGAGGTGCTGACGGTCCTTATCCTTGGGCGACAGTTCCTTGAGGTCGGTACGGTATTCGCTGAAACGTTCGGCGGCGCCGACGTTGGCCTTGAGCAGGGTGGTGTCGAAGGTCCAGTTCAGCGCTTCGATGTTGGTGTCGCGCCATTGGCCGTCGTCATTGCGCAGGCGTTGGCGACCGAGCTTGAGGATCTCGCCGGGGTAGGGCGTGAAGCCGCTGTAGCCGACCCAGAACTCGCGCATGGCCAGGTAGTTTTTCTTGGTCTTGCGGTCGTTGTTGGTGGTTTGCTGGTTTTCGTCATCCGCCGACTGTTGCAGGGTGTCGGTCTCGATGATGTCGCTCGAAGCCACCGCCTGGCCCATGGCGTAGGCGCTCCAGTTGCCGCTTTCGCCGTAGATCCACGGGCGCAGGTCGAGGCCGATGCCGTTGACGTCGCCGCCTTTCTGGGTGCCGAGGTCGCGGTCATCTTCGGACTGGCCGGTGACTTTGACTTCCAGGCCGAAATTCTTGGCTTCGGTCAGCGCGGCCAGGGTCGGGCACGACCACAGCAGGGCGAAGGTCAGGCCGATGCCGGCCTGCACGAATGGATTGAGCTTCATAGGGATTCCTCGCCGTCTTCTTCTTCCAGGGCGTGCAGTTGCAGCGTGCTCTGGGCCAGGGTGCCGCGGGCGGCCAGTTCCTGTTGCACCAGGCGTTGGCCTTGGGCGCGTTGTTCCGGTGTGAGCGGGGCTTCGAGCTGCGTGGCCAGGTCATTGGCCTCTGGCGTGCCCTGGGCTTTGGCCAATTGGCTGAAGACATAGGCATTCAATGGGTCGGGCTTGGTGCCCTTGCCTTGGGAAAACAATTGGGCGATGGCGAAGTCGGCGCTGTTCTGGCCGTTGCGCGCAGCGGTCAGCAGGTGGTCCAGGGCTTTTTGCGAATAGACCTGGCCCAGGTAACCACGGCGGTAGATCTGACCGAGGTAGTAGTCGGCAGCTACTTCGCGGCCCACGGCTTTCTGGAAGTGCGCTTCAGCCGCCTTGGCGTCCGCCGGCACCCACTTGCCTTCGTAGTAGAGCTTGCCCAGCAACAGCTCGGCGCGCGGCTGGTCGGCGGCGCGGCCGTTGTCCAGGTATTTCATCATCTGGTCGACGTCGCCCAGTTCGGGGAAGTCGTAGAGCAGTTGCGCCAGGCTGACCCAGGAAGCCGGGTAGCCGGGGGCGATTTTTTCCAGCAGGGCCTGGGCGGTTTTCTCGTCGGTCTTGCCCAGCGTGGCGTCGCCCAATACGCGGGCGACGCTGTCGACGCGTTGTGCGGTGACGGTGCCGCGGCTGTAGCCGGCTTCCATCTGCTTGAGCAGTTCGGCCTGTTTTTCCGGCTGGGCTTTTTTCTGGTAGACCGTGGCCAGCTCGACATAGCAGATATCGGTGGTGTTCAGCGCGGCCTTGCAGATGCGCTCCACATCATCCAGATGCTGGTCGTAGGTGTCCTGGGTGCGATACAGCAGGACCTGGGCCAGGCCGGCTTCCGGGTAACCGGCGGCCTGCCACTTGCTGATCTGCTGCTGGGCATTCACGTTGGGGAAGCTGTGGGGGTATTGCAGGTACAGCATCGCCAGCGGGATCAGGGTGTTGCCTTCGCCATTGGCAAAGGCTTTTTTCAACAGGCCTTCGGCTTCATGGTGTTCGGCTTCGGTGGAGCCCGGCTTGGCCACCAGCAGGCGACCGAGGCGGGCCTGGGCACGCGGCGAGGTATCCGCCGCGGCACGGTAAGTGGCCTCGGCCTGTTTGATTTGCGCCGGATCGCGGGTGCCTACCTGGATATCGGCCAGGCCCACCTGGGCCTCGCTGTAACCCAGTTCTGCCAGTTGCTGGTAATTCTGCTGCGCGGTGACGGTGTCGCCACGCTTGAGCGCTTCATTGGCCAGGCGTTGGTCGGGCAGGCCGGCACAACCGGCGAGGGCGATGGCCAGCGCCAGGGGCACCGGCAGGGTTCGAAGGGCGCTCATGATTAAAGACCCGCAGCCATGGCTTTATCGATCAGCCAGTTCAGGGATGGGCCACGGTCGCTGGTCACTTCCACCGGGCGGCCGGCGTAGGCGCTGTCCAGAGGGGCGTCAGGTTTGATCTGTACACGGATGTCGGAGGACAGGTCGGCGCTGTTCAGGCTGGTGCTGCTGACGATGGTGCCGGTGCGGGTCTGTTCTTCGTCGGCCACCTGGAAGCTCACCGGGGTGCCTGGGCGCACGTCACCGAACTGGCGATAGGTAAAGCGAGCTTCGACGTTAGCCTGGCTGCCGCGTGGCACCAGTTGGAAGATCACGTCGCCTTTGCTGGCGTACTGGCCGTCGGCGACCAGTTGCTGGGCGACCACGCAATCGCACGGCGAGGTGAGGGTGCCGGTCATTTGCTTGCCGAACAGCTCTTCGACCTTGGCCGGCTGCAGCTGGTCTTCGTCCAGGTGGCCCTTGAGCACATCCAGCATGCTGGTGCTGAAGGTCGCCAGTGGTGCACCTTTGGCCGCCACCGCGTCACCTTTGAGCAGGCTTTGCACGGTGCCGTCGCGGGGCATGGTCACGTTCATGCCGGGCACGCTGACCAGGCCCGCCTGGGCGTGGCTGACGAAGTACATGCCGTACACCGATTTGAACACGAAGCCGAAGGCTGCCAGGCCGACGAGGAAGATCGCCAGGCTGAACGTCACGGCGCGCAGGCGACCGAAGGCGCTCATGTTGCTGCCGCTGTCCTTGACCTTGCGCGCCTTGGTGAAGTTGTCGCGTTGCAGGGTCGCCAGCACGTCACCCATGGTCACGATGTCGCCGGACAGGTGCGAGGTGATCAGGTGGCGCAGGGTGGAGATATCCTGGGCGTCGAGGTTCTGGAACTGGCAACCGGTGCGGCCGCTCTGGCGGTCGTAGGAGCGGATCTGCAGCTCCACATCCATAGCCAGGCCGAGGTTATCGATGACGAATTGCAGGCGACCCTTGTGCACTTCACCCACGGTCAAGGGCTGGGTGGCGGTGAACGCCAGGCCGCCGGCCGAGAGGTCGATCACCCGTGCTTCGGTCTGGGTGCGGTCGGTGTTGAAGAAGCGCAGCTTGGCCGGGATTTTGACCCGGGCATGTTGGCGCTGGGCTTCGGATTCGTGGACAACGTTGGCGTTTACTTGGCTGTTCATGACGGTGTAATTCCTTGGTTAATTCAGGCTTGGCAGGGTCAGACCATCATCAGCAACACGGCAACGAAGATGCTGCCGGCGGAGAAGGTCATGGTCCGAGACGACCAGGTGTTGAACCAACGTTGAAAGCTGGCCAAATCGCGGGTCAGTTTGGTGTCCTGGCGGGTCCAGGACTGTTGATCAAGGCGGAAGAACACGTAGATCTTCACCAACGCGCCCATGATCTGGTTGTAATAGAGAATCGCCGGGTAAGCCGGGCCGATCTTGTGGCCGGAGCACGACAGCAGCAGGGTCAGGATCAGGCGGGTGATGCCGATCCACAGCAGGTACGCGAGGATGAACGCGCCGCCGTACTTGAAGGTGGCGATGATTGCCACGGTCAGGCCGAGCAGGGAGGTCCACATCGACACGCGCTGGTCGAACAACACGATGCTGGTGAACAGGCCCAGCCGGCGTACACCCAGGCCCAGGGCGCGGGAGTTCTGGCGCAGGTTGTTGCCGTACCAGCGGAACATCAGCTTGCGGCTCGCTTTGATAAAGCTCTTTTCCGGCGGGTGTTCCACGGTGTGGATCGCGGCGTCCGGCACGTAGAAGGTGTCGTAGCCCAGGCGCATCAGGCTGAACCAGCTGGACTTGTCGTCACCGGTGAGAAACTTGAAGCGGCCCAGGCGCCAGTGCTGCAGCGAGTCGCTTTCCACGTCGGCGATAAAGCCCGGGTCAGTCACGACGTTGGCGCGGAACACCGACATGCGGCCGGTCATGGTCAGCACGCGCTTGGACAGGGCCATGGAGCACATGTTGATGTGGCGCTGGGCGAAGCGCAGTTTGTGCCACTCGCTCATGATGTAGCCGCCGCGCACTTCGCAGAATTCGTTGGTGGTCAGGCCGCCGACGTTGCCGAACAGCTGGAACCACGGCACGGTCTTGCGCACCACGCCTTCGGCGAGCACGGTGTCGCCATCGATCACGGCGACCACCGCGCGGTCGTCCGGCAGGTGGCGGGAGATGGCGCGGAAACCGAAGGCCAGGCCGTCGCGCTTGCCGGTACCGGCGATACGCACGAAGTCGAGCTTGACGTGGTCCGGCGGGTTCATGCGTTCCCAGAGGCTCTTGACCAGCAGCTCATCGGACATTTCCACCAGCGAGCAGACCACGGTGGTGGGGAAGCCGCATTCGATGGCCTCGCGAATCACCGAGCTGTAGACCTGCGCGGTGGTCAGCGCATCGATACGGAAGCTGGTGACCATCAGGAACACGTGGGACGGGTCGGCAGCCTTGCCCAGCTTGCGCACTTTACGGCGCAGGTGCGGGTAGACCACATACAGGAACAGCATGCCGCGAAAGAAATGCGTAGCACCCATCGAGTAGCGCCAGATACCGACGGCGCCAATCAGGAAAATAAAATTCTTCGACTCGGAGTCGAACGTACTCGCCGGCAACAGCAGGGCGAGACCCATCAGCAGGCTCAGAAAGAACAGCCAGCCGGCGGATTGGAGCAGTACGTGTTTTAACTTGGACATAAGCGTCATCCGAAGGTGAAGAAGGCTTCGAGCTGCAAGCGCTGGGGATTGGTACGCCTGCAGCTCGAAACTTACCGTTGCTGTTACCAGCAAATGCCTTCGGTACGGCCTGTCGTACTGGTGGCCTTGGACATGAAGCCCACCAGGTCGATCACTTGCTTGCCGTGCGGTGCGTTCTGCGCCAGGGCACGGAACTTCTCGTCGCGGTTGCCGAGGATGATCACGTCGGAGTTGTTGATCACATCATCGAAGTCCGAGTTGAGCAGGGACGACACGTGGGGGATCTTGCCTTCGATGTAGTCCTTGTTTGCACCGTGGACACGGGCGTACTCGACGTTGCTGTCGTAGATGCTCAGGTCGTAGCCCTTGCCGATCAGCATTTCCGCCAGCTCGACCAGTGGGCTTTCGCGCAGGTCGTCGGTACCGGCCTTGAAGCTCAGGCCCAGCAGGGCGACTTTGCGTTTGTCGTGGCCGGCGACGATGTCGAAGGCGTTCTGCACCTGGGATTCGTTGCTGCGCATCAGCGAGTTGAGCAGCGGCGCTTCCACGTCCAGGGAGCCGGCGCGGTAGGTCAGGGCGCGCACGTCTTTAGGCAGGCAGGAGCCGCCGAACGCGAAGCCTGGGCGCATGTAGTACTGGGACAGGTTGAGGGTCTTGTCCTGGCAGACCACTTCCATCACTTCGCGACCGTCGACGCCGACCGCCTTGGCGATGTTGCCGATCTCGTTGGCGAAGGTGACCTTGGTGGCGTGCCACACGTTGCAGGTGTACTTGATCATCTCGGCTACGGCGATGTCCTTGCGGATGATCGGTGCGTCGAGTTCTTCGTACAGCGACTGCAGGACATCGCCGGAGGCTTTGTCGAATTCGCCGATAACGGTCATCGGTGGCAGGTCGTAGTCGGCGATGGCGGTGGATTCGCGCAGGAATTCCGGGTTGACCGCAACACCGAAGTCGACGCCGGCTTTCTTGCCGGAGCAGTCTTCGAGGATTGGGATCACCACGTTGGCGACGGTGCCCGGCAACACGGTGCTGCGTACCACGATGGTGTGGCGGGTGGTCTTGTCACGCAGGACAAAACCGATCTCGCGGCATACCGATTCGATGTAGTTGAGTTCCAGGTCGCCGTTCTTCTTGCTCGGCGTACCGACGCAAATCATCGACAGGTCAGTATCACGGATGGCTTCGGCGAAGTTGGTGGTGCCGCGCAGTCGACCGTTTGCGATGCCCTGGCTCAACAGTTCGCCCAGACCCGGCTCGACGATCGGCGATTTGCCGGCGTTGATCAGGTCGATCTTTTCCTTGGAGATGTCTACGCCGACCACTTCGTGGCCACGGGCAGACAGGCAACCGGCACACACTGCGCCAACGTAACCCAAACCAAATATGCTGATGCGCATCGCAATTACCTCTGTATTTAAATCATGCCATTAGATGGCCGGAGTTCATGTTTGCAAACGTCACAAATGCCGCGAAAGTTGGGCGAATAGACGCCGACTTGCCGCGTACAGGCATGTTGAATAACGAGTGACTAACTATTGCACTCAAGTTGTGCGCAACTTGGCCTTGTTATTGGGGCCTGCCCTGAAATGCAGCCAGCCTTCCTGGGAGAAGGGCCTGGCGCCAGTGCCGCAGGGCCTTGATAGAGGCTATAAGCCTTTACATATCAATGCCTTGGGTTGTCTCACTGACCCATTAGGGTAAGCACAGCCTTGGCCTTATAGTTCGTGGCAATGGATCCTTATCGCCGCTCTCAACTAATCGGTTGGTAATGTGACCACTGAGTCAAAGTTGAATATGACAACTTCGCTACTTCCGTTGGTCCGCCTTGTAAGTCATCTCCTACAGAAACAGAGAATTTCGTTACCGGTGGTATGAGCGGCGCTTCAGGACGAAGTTCCTGGCCGCTCATCCTGTTTCCCGAAATTTCTTGAAATATAGGTAAAGATGGCACTGGTACTATATTGATAGCACTTGCTATTTGGACCAGTAGTTACGGGTAGTTGGCGCGAAGGGATAGTTTTGTGCCACTAGTGTTTTAAAAAAGTGGTGCCACTACGAAAAAAAATCGCAAATGTCGAGTGAAAGAAATGTTAGGGATGTGTCGGGATATTTTTTGACGTCAAATAAATGACGATTCTTGGCGTGAAGCGCGGACAAAATGTGGGAGGGGGCTTGCCCCCGATGTCAGTGCATCAGTCGATAGATTCGTGACTGAACCACCGCAATCGGGGGCAAGCCTCCTCCCACATTTGGATTTCATTGTCTGAAAGAGGCGGGTACGGCCTTATTCCGGTGCATGATCGCGCAGGAACACCAGATTGTCCGGCTTGGACTGCTCCGCATTGAAGCGGTAACCCTGCACATCGAACTGCTTGAGCCTGGTCGGATCGTTGATGCGCTCTTCGATCACGAAGCGGCTCATCATGCCCCGGGCCTTTTTCGCGTAAAAGCTGATGATCTTGTACTGGCCGTTCTTCAGGTCCTTGAACTCGGTGTTGATGATCCGCGCGTTCAGGGCTGTGCGCTTGACCGCCGAGAAGTACTCGTTGGAGGCCAGGTTGAGCAGTACGTCGTCGCCTTGTTCGGCCAGGGCTTCGTTCAGCCACTCACTGATGCGCGTGCCCCAGAAGGCGTACAGGTCCTTGCCACGGGCGTTGGCGAGTTTGGTACCCATCTCCAGGCGATACGGCATCATCAGGTCCAGGGGGCGCAGCAGGCCGTACAGGCCCGAGAGCATGCGCAGGTGGTCCTGGGCGTAGCTGAAGTCGGCATCGCTGAAGGTCTCGGCGTTGAGGCCGGTGTACACGTCGCCCTTGAACGCCAGCAAGGCCTGCTTGGCATTCTCCGGGGTGAAGGCCGGGTTCCAGCTGCCGAAGCGGGCGGCATTGAGGCCACCGATCTTGTCGGACACGTGCATCAATTCGCTGATCTGCGCCGGGCTCAGTTCGCGCAGTTGCTCGATCAGCGCCTGGGAATGGTCCAGGTACTGTGGCTGGGTAAAGCGCTGGGTCACCGCTGGGGTCTCGAAATCGAGGGTCTTGGCGGGGGAAATCACCATCAGCATGAAGTCGTCTCCTGTAAATCGTGCGGGGATTCTAGGGGCTGGGGCGATTTGACTCCACCTATGATGGCGATAGACGCGATCCGCTATGATGGCCGGTGACTCTGGAGAGGGAGACCCTGTGTGCGAATAGCGCTTTTGTTGTCGGCGTGCCTGCTGTGCCTGAATGCCCAGGCGGCGCCGGTGGATGTAGCCAGCCTGGACCGTGGCACCTGGCCGGAAAAACTCAGCAGTCCCGCGCTGTTCGATGTGGCCTCGCGTGCGGAAATCCTGATGTTCGCCCACAGCCTGCTGGCCAGTGAATCCCAGGATGAAACCGCACTCAAGCAGCGCCTGGGCTTGAAGATCATCAACCTGGCGGCCATCGACGACCTGCGCCGCGAGCTGTGGCAGCGCCTGCTGGAGAACTACACGTTCGCCCAGCAGAGCTGCGAAGTCGACGCCTCGTTCTGCTACCTGGTGGAGAGCATGGACGACCTGCGGGAGCAGGCCGGCAAGCTGGCGATCAGCGAAGACTCTTTCTATATAGGCTGGGCTGCACCCAGCCATGCCTTCCATGAGCGTTATCTGGACGAACTGCTGCGCAAGGCCGCGCTGTTTCCGCAGATCAGCAGCGAAGTCGCGCGCTTTGGCGACCATGAACGCAACGGCGACGAGTTCAACGACCGCCTGTTCCTGCTGACCTTCGACGGCGGTCCGGCACCGGTCAGCGGCAATACCGACTGGCTCGCCGACTACCTGCGCAAGCAGAAGATGAACGCCACCTTCTTTGTCCTCGGCAGCAGCCTGCAAACCCGTGTGGAGCGCAGTTCCGCCGCTGAGGTGGAGGCGTTGTACCAGGGCCAGTGCGTCGGCACCCAGGGCTGGCAGTACCGTTCCCACAGCCATTGGGTGGACTGGCAGAGTTCCATCACCCGCAGCGCGCAGTTGGTGCAGAACCTGATGCCGGAAAACTACGTGCCGCTGTTCCGCCCGCCTTACGGGCAGCGGCGCGCGGACAGCCAGGGGTTCTTCCAGTCCCAGGGCTTGCAGGTGGCGTTATGGGACATCGATTCCCAGGACGAGCCGGGCAAGCTCAAGGCCGATGAGTCGGCGCAACGGGTGCTGACGTTGATGCTGTTGTGGCGCAAAGGCGTGATTGTGTTTCACGACACCCAGGACAAGGCGCGGGTAGCACTGCCGATGTTGCTGCAGGCAACGGCGCAGAGTGGGCTGGGTTGGCAGGACTGCCGGGAGGCGTTTCGTTAAAAGGATGAAGTGCCCGGCCCTGTTGGGTGCGAGGCATTTTTACGCTGATTTTGTGCGACATTTCGATGCAGGCGGACTTCCGACTTTAACGGTGCATGGGGCACTCGGCTAGTGCTATTCGTCATCCTGAAAAATAAACTTCAAAAAAGCGTCAAAGTACTTTTTCCTGTCATGGGTTTTGCGGTATTACGAAGTCAGATCGCCGAAACCTGCAACACAGGTGGCGTCTTCCAAGACTCCTCATGTGGGCACTGCGCTTGACGTCACTCAGGTGCAGTCGGTGGTCGAATCGAGGCGCAGCACTGTTGTGGTATTGCGTCGACTGGCTCCCACAAAGGTGACCGAGTATGGATGATCATGGACGTAACCCTTCTTCCGACCAGCCAATCCTTTATGTGCTTGATACCAATGTACTGATCCACGATCCAAACGCACTGCTTAACTTCGAAGAACACCACGTCGCCATCCCGATGATCGTGCTTGAGGAGCTCGACAAACTCAAAAGCGGGCACCACAGCGTGGCTGCCGAATGCCGCCAGGCCATCCGCCTGATCGACAAGACCCTGGGCGAAGCGTCACCCGAGGACGTTGAGGTCGGCGTGCCGATCCAGCGCGGCAAAAGCGGGCCCAAGGGCTTGCTGTCGATCCTGATGAGCAAGCGCAGCGAGCCCAACAGCCTGCTGCCCGAAAACCTGAACGACAACAAAATCATCAACCAATTGATCGACCTGCACGCTCGCGACAAGGACCTGCGCGTGGTGCTGGTGACCAAAGACATCAATATGCGCCTCAAGGCACGAGCGTGTGGGATCGCTGCCGAGGACTACAGTACCGACCAACTGGTCGACGACGTGTCGATGCTGTCCCGTGGTTATCACATGATGACCGGCTCGTTTTGGGACCGTGTCAGCAAGGTCGAAACCCGTCAGGACCATGGCCGTACCTGGCACCAGGTACAACTGATCGACAATCTGCCGGCCGTGCATATCAATGAATTTATCGTCGACGAACAGGGCTTCGTGGGCTGGATCAAAGAGATCCAGGTCGACAAGCTGCTGATCCTCGACCTGCATCAGGAACCCCTGTTGCACCAGGAAGCCTGGGGCCTGAAACCGCGTGACATCTACCAGAGCCTGGCGCTGTATGCGCTGCTCGACCCGGACATCCACCTGGTCAACCTGACGGGTGCTGCCGGTTCCGGTAAAACCATCCTCGCCCTGGCTGCCGCCATCGAGCAGACCATGGTGACCAAGCGCTATCGCCGCATCATCGCCACCCGCTCCGTGCAGGGCCTTGACCAGGAAATCGGCTTTTTGCCCGGTACCGAGGCGGAAAAAATGGAGCCGTGGCTGGGGGCGATCACCGACAACCTCGAAGCCTTGCACATGGATGACGAAAACACCCATGGCAGCGTCGACTACATCCTCAGCAAAGTGCCGTTGCAGTTCAAATCCCTCAACTACATCCGAGGTCGCAGCTTCCAGCAGAGCCTGATTTTGATCGATGAATGCCAGAACCTGACCCCGCACCAGATGAAAACCATCATCACCCGTGCCGGCGCCGGTTCCAAAGTGGTGTGCCTGGGCAACCTGGCACAGATCGACACCCCTTACCTGTCCGCGACCAGCTCCGGGCTGACCTACCTGACGGAACGCTTCAAGGATTTCCCGAACGGCGTGCATATCGCGCTGCAAGGGGTGCCTCGCTCGATTCTGGCTGAATACGCAGAGTCGCACCTGTAACCGTTGGAGCGGCGGTGCGTCGCACCGCTGCTCCCACATTTATTGTGTGTTGGGTTTACAATCGCCGCTCCTGATCAGGAGTATCCCTGTGCTGACTCATCTCGATTCCCAAGGTCGCGCCCATATGGTCGACGTCACCGACAAGTCCGTGACGTTCCGGGAGGCGGTGGCCGAAGCGCGGGTGCGCATGCTGCCCGAGACCCTGCAAATGATTGTCGACGGCGCCCATCCCAAGGGCGACGTGTTTGCCGTGGCCCGCATCGCCGGGATCCAGGCGGCGAAAAAAACCAGTGATTTGATCCCCCTGTGTCACCCGCTGATGTTGACCGGTGTCAAGGTCGAACTGAGTACCGATGGCGCAGACTCGGTGCACATCGTCGCGCGCTGCAAGCTGTCCGGGCAGACCGGCGTAGAGATGGAAGCGTTGACGGCGGCCAGCGTCGCGGCACTGACGATCTACGACATGTGCAAGGCCGTGGATCGCGGCATGACCATCGAAAACATTCGCCTGCTGGAAAAGCTTGGCGGTAAGAGCGGGCATTTCAAGGCGGATGGACAATGAGCATCAACGTACTGTTTTTCGCGCGTTACAGCGAAAAAATAGGCCTGGATTCACTTGAGATGGAAGGCGACTTCGCCACGGTCGATGCCGTGCGCCAGGCGCTGGCCGCTGATCCGGGCTTTGAAGTGCTCAACGAAACCAGCTTGATGTGTGCTCGCAACCAGGAGCTGTGCGCTCTCGACGAGCCGTTGCAGGCCGGTGATGAAGTTGCGTTCTTCCCGCCCGTGACCGGAGGCTGAACATGGCCATTCGTGTACAGGTCGAATCGTTTGACGCCGGTGCCGAGGTCAACGCGATGCACGCGGCGAATGTGGGCGTGGGCGCGGTGGTGAGTTTTGTCGGCTATGTGCGCGACTTCAACGAGGGGCGCGAGGTGTCTGGCATGTTCCTCGAACACTATCCGGGCATGACTGAAAAAGCCTTGGCCAAGATCGCCGTCGAAGCCGAGCAACGCTGGCCGCTGCTCAAGCTCGAAGTGCTGCATCGTATCGGTGCGCTGGAGCCCGGCGAGCCGATTGTGTTCGTGGCCGCCGCCAGTGCCCATCGCCAGGCCGCGTTCGATGCCTGTGCGTTTGTGATGGATTACCTGAAAACCCGTGCGCCGTTCTGGAAGAAGGAAAATACCAGCGAAGGCGCGCGCTGGGTGGAAGGGCGAGACAGCGACCACGCTGCGGCGGATCGCTGGAAATAGCCAGCCGAACACAGAACCAAATGTGGGAGGGGGCTTGCTCCCGATGGCGGTGGATCAGTCAACAGAGATGTTGAATGTGCCACTGCCATCGGGAGCAAGCCCCCTCCCACATTTTTTATCGCATTTCAGCTTACGGGCGTTTGCGTTCTACAGCCCGCAGCAAGTGCGTCGGCGGTGTCTCGCAACTGATCTTGCGCCCCAGCAGCGTTTCGATGGAAGGCAACTGATACGAGTCATCCTCCCCGGCAAAGCTGATCGACACGCCCGCAGCCCCCGCACGGCCGGTACGGCCGATGCGGTGCACGTAGTCGTCCGGCACTTCCGGCAGGGTGAAGTTGATCACGTGGCTGATGCCGTCGATGTGAATCCCGCGCCCGGCCACGTCGGTGGCCACCAGCACGCGGATCTTGCCTTCGCGGAAGCCTTCCAGGGTCTTGATGCGCTTGTGTTGCGGCACATCGCCGGACAGCTGCGCGGCATTCACGCCATCGCGCACCAGGCGTTCTTCGATGCGGCGCACTTCGTCCTTGCGGTTGGCGAACACCATCACGCGTTCCCAGCCGTTGTCGTTGACCAGGTTGTAGAGCAGCTTGTACTTGTCGGCACCGGCCACGGCATAGATGTGCTGTTCGACGTTTTCGCTGGCGACGTTCAGCGCTTCGATCTCGACGATCGACGGCTCGGTCGTCCACTGCTTGGCGAGGTTCATCACGTCTTCGGTAAAGGTCGCGGAGAACAGCAGGGTCTGACGCTCGGCCTTTGGCGGGGTCTGGCGAATGATCTGGCGCACTTGTGGGATGAAACCCATGTCGAGCATGCGGTCGGCTTCGTCCAGCACCATCACTTCGACCATGTCCAGGTGCACGTCGCCGCGCTGGTTGAAGTCCAGCAGGCGGCCAGGAGTCGCCACCAGGATGTCGCAGTGGCGGGCTTCGAGGTGCTTGAGCTGCTTGTCGAAGTCCATGCCGCCCACGAACGTCATCACATTGAGACCGGTGTACTTGGTCAGGTCGGCGGCGTCCTTGGCGATCTGCACCACCAGTTCACGGGTAGGCGCGATGATCAGCGCACGCGGTTCACCCATGTAGCGTTCTTTCGGCGGCGGCGTTTGCAGCAGCTGGGTGATGATCGAGATCAGGAACGCGGCGGTCTTGCCGGTACCGGTCTGGGCACGGCCGATGGCATCTTTGCCGGCGAGGGTAAAGCCCAATACCTGCGCCTGGATCGGCGTGCAGTACGGGAACCCCAGGTCCTGGATGGCGTGCATCAGTTCCGGGGCCAGGTCAAAATCGTGGAAGCGGGTCTTGCCTTCCTGGGGCTCGACGACGAAGTCTTCGAGTTTCCACGGGATCACCGGCGGTTTGGGCGCGCGTTCCCGGCGAGGCTTGGGGGCGGGTGCGGCTTGCGTCTCGAGTTTTGCCTGTTCGGGCGGTGTCACCGTCGGCGTCTTCGGCTGGGCGACAGGTGCAGTCCGGCCTGGCTGTTGACCGTCATTGCGGCTGCCGGAGGTGGGGACAGGAGCACTGGGAACAGGCGCGAGCGGCTCAGCCTCGCTTTTGCCGAACATCTTCTTGAGTGCTTTGAGCACGGTGATCTCATTAATTGGTTAAGGAATGTACGCCGGCCAGTGTAATGCAAGAATCGGGCGCGGCGTAGTGCGTCTGTCATACGGCTACATAAACGTGGGGTTCACCCCAGGCGAGCGGTCAACCAAGTCCCTATATCGTGTATCTCCTGGGGTAACACTTCGTGGCCCATTGGGTATTCCTGCCATGTCACGGTGACACCACGGGTTTTCAGATGCTCGTAGGCGCTGCGGCCCATGGCGTTCTGTACCACCTCGTCGTACTGGCCGTGCAGGCATAGCGTTGGAATGCGTTGTTGGCTGGCCGACAATTCAAGCTCATCGCTGAAGGTGGGCGCGTAGGTGGAGAGGGCGATGACGCCGCCCAATGGCCCCTCCCAATTCAGGAACGCGGTGTGGAATACCACGGCGCCACCTTGGGAAAAGCCCGCGAGGAAAATCCGCGAAGCGTCTATTCCGGTTCTCTTCTGTGCTTCGATCAGATCGGTCAGCATTTTTGCCGACACCTCCAGCTCTTCCAGGCTGATCGAGCGGGCCGGGCTCATGGCCTTGATGTCGTACCAACTGGGCATCTCGTAGCCACCATTGATCGTCACCGGACGGGTCGGTGCCTGGGGCAATACAAAGCGGGTGGACAGCAAGCTTTCCTGCAGCGCCTCGGCCACCGGCAGGAAGTCGTAGCGATCGGCACCCAGACCATGCAACCAGATTACGCAGGCGTCTGCGGGCTTGGCGGGCTGAAGAATCAAGGGTTCGGTCATGTCTGCTCCATATATGTGCGCGCGCTCCGATTGGGTGCGTCGTAACGGTGCGCGACAGGTTGATCTGTTAAGAGAATGTCGCAAGGTTGAATCTTTTTCCATTGACGAGGGGCTGAAACGACTCAGCCGCCACTCTGGTACGCGCCTTGCTATGTGTAGGTCGATGTCAGAACTTTCCTGGGACGGTAACACTATCAGTGACTGCCGCTTTCAGGATAGCCGCTGGAATTACCGCGAAAGCCTCATGCCGCTTGACCCCAAAAAAAGCCAACACGGGTCGATATCGCCTCATAAGGGTGCGCTGAGGTTGGAGCTTCGACACAACAAGAGCAACTGGAGGTTTGAATGAAGGTATTGAAATCCACCCTGGCCATCGTTAGCGCGGCGGCTGTACTGGGTGTCAGTGGTTTCGCCCAGGCTGGCGCCACTCTGGACGCCGTGCAGAAGAAAGGCTTTGTGCAATGTGGCGTGAGTGACGGCTTGCCGGGCTTCTCGGTACCGGATGCCAGCGGCAAGATCCTCGGGATCGATGCTGACGTTTGCCGCGCCGTGGCCGCTGCCGTTTTCGGCGACGCCACCAAGGTCAAATTCAGCCAGTTGAACGCCAAGGAGCGTTTCACCGCGCTTCAATCCGGCGAAGTCGACATCCTGTCGCGCAACACCACCATGACCAGCTCCCGCGATGCGGGCATGGGCCTGAAATTCCCGGGCTTCATCACTTACTACGACGGCATCGGCTTCCTGGTTAACAACAAGCTGGGTGTCAAAAGTGCCAAGGAACTGGACGGTGCAACCATCTGCATCCAGGCCGGTACCACCACTGAGCTGAACGTTTCCGACTACTTCCGTGGCAACAACCTCAAATACACCCCGATCACCTTCGACACCTCCGATGAAAGCGCCAAGTCGCTGGAATCCGGTCGTTGCGACGTACTGACCTCCGACAAGTCCCAACTGTTCGCCCAGCGCAGCAAGCTGGCCGCGCCGAAGGACTACGTGGTTCTGCCGGAAACCATTTCCAAGGAACCGCTGGGCCCGGTCGTGCGTAACGGCGATGACGAGTGGCTGGCCATCGTGCGCTGGGTGGGCTACGCCATGCTCAACGCTGAAGAAGCCGGCATCACGTCCAAAAACGTTGAAGCTGAAGCCAAGTCCACCAAGAACCCGGACGTTGCGCGTCTGCTCGGTGCTGACGGCGAATACGGCAAAGACCTGAAAGTGAAGAAGGATTGGGTCGTACAGATCGTCAAGCAAGTCGGTAACTACGGTGAAGTGTTCGAGCGCAACCTGGGCAAGAGCACCCCGCTGGAAATCGACCGTGGCCTGAACGCGCTGTGGAACGCTGGCGGCATTCAATACGCACCCCCTGTGCGCTGATCGCTGATGGTTCTGTCACCCGGTGGGCCAACCGCCGGGTGATGTTCTGTTCCATTCTTTCTGGGGCACTTCATGCAAAATCAAATCGGCGCACCAAAGCAGAAGCTCAGCTTCAGCGATCCCAAAGTGCGTGCGTGGCTCTTCCAGATCATCACGATTGTGGCGGTGGTCTCGCTGGGCTGGTACCTCTTCGACAATACCCAGACCAATCTTCAGCACCGGGGCATTACCTCGGGTTTCGACTTTCTTGAGCGCAGTGCCGGCTTCGGCATCGCGCAGCATCTGATCGACTACACCGAATCGGACAGTTATGCCCGCGTCTTTGTGATCGGGCTGCTCAACACTTTGCTGGTGACCTTTATCGGGGTGATCCTGGCGACCCTGCTGGGCTTCATCATCGGTGTGGCGCGCCTGTCACCGAACTGGATGATCAACAAGCTGGCGACCGTGTATGTGGAAGTGTTCCGCAACATTCCGCCGCTGCTGCAGATCCTGTTCTGGTACTTCGCGGTGTTCCTGACCATGCCGGGACCGCGCAACAGCCATAACTTCGGTGACACCTTCTTTGTCAGCAGCCGTGGCCTGAACATGCCGGCAGCGCTGGCCGCTGACGGGTTCTGGCCGTTTGTGGCCAGTATCGTGGTTGCCATCGTGGCCATCGTGCTGATGGTGCGTTGGGCCAACAAGCGTTTTGAAGCGACCGGCGTACCCTTCCATAAGTTCTGGGCGGGCCTGGCGCTGTTTATCGTGATCCCGGCGCTGTGTGCCTTGATCTTCGGCGCGCCGCTGCACTGGGAAATACCAAAGCTTTCAGGTTTCAACTTTGTCGGCGGTTGGGTACTGATCCCTGAACTGCTGGCGCTGACCCTGGCGCTTACCGTGTACACGGCAGCGTTTATCGCCGAGATCGTGCGTTCGGGCATCAAGTCCGTCAGCCACGGCCAGACCGAAGCTGCGCGCTCCCTGGGCCTGCGCCCTGGGCCGACGCTGCGCAAGGTCATCATCCCGCAAGCCCTGCGGGTGATCATTCCGCCGCTGACCAGCCAGTACCTGAACCTGGCGAAGAACTCGTCGCTGGCCGCCGGTATCGGTTACCCGGAAATGGTTTCGCTGTTTGCCGGCACGGTGCTCAACCAGACCGGCCAGGCCATCGAGGTTATTGCCATCACCATGAGCGTGTACCTGGCGATCAGCATCAGCATTTCCCTGCTGATGAACTGGTACAACAAGCGCATTGCGCTGATCGAGCGGTGAGGAAACGCACATGAGTTCGCATACTTTCAAACCTGATATGCCGCCGCCGAGCAAAGTCTTCGGACCGATGGCCTGGATGCGCGCCAACCTGTTCTCCAGTTGGCTCAATACCCTGCTGACGCTGTTGGCGTTCTACCTGATCTACCTGGTGGTGCCGCCGATCCTGCAGTGGGCCATTCTCGATGCCAACTGGGTCGGTACCACCCGCGCTGACTGCACTAAGGAAGGCGCGTGCTGGGTGTTTATCCAACAGCGCTTCGGGCAGTTCATGTACGGCTATTACCCCGGCGACCTGCGCTGGCGTGTGGACCTGACCGTGTGGCTGGCCATCGTCGGCGTGGCGCCGTTGTTCATCTCGCGTTTCCCACGCAAGGCGGTCTATGGCCTGAGCTTCCTGGTGCTGTACCCGATCATCGCGTACTTCCTGCTGCACGGCGGGATCTTCGGGCTCACCAACGTGGCCACCAGCCAATGGGGCGGCCTGATGCTGACCCTGGTCATCGCCACTGTCGGCATCGCCGGTGCCTTGCCGCTGGGGATTGTGCTGGCCTTGGGGCGGCGCTCGAACATGCCGGCGATTCGTGTGGTCTGCGTGACCTTCATCGAGTTCTGGCGCGGCGTGCCGTTGATCACCGTGCTGTTCATGTCCTCGGTGATGCTGCCCTTGTTCCTGCCCGAAGGCATGGGCATCGACAAGCTGCTGCGGGCGTTGATCGGCGTGATCCTGTTCCAGTCGGCCTACGTGGCCGAAGTGGTGCGCGGTGGCTTGCAGGCGATTCCCAAAGGTCAGTACGAAGCGGCTGCGGCGATGGGCCTGGGTTACTGGCGCAGCATGGGCCTGGTGATCCTGCCGCAAGCCCTGAAGATGGTGATCCCGGGCATCGTCAACACGTTTATCGCGTTGTTCAAGGACACCAGCCTGGTGATCATCATCGGCCTGTTCGACCTGCTCAACAGCGTCAAGCAAGCCGCCGCCGACCCTAAATGGTTGGGTATGGCCACCGAAGGCTATGTGTTTGCCGCCCTGGTGTTCTGGATTTTCTGTTTTGGTATGTCGCGCTATTCCATTCATTTGGAACACAAGCTCGACACAGGCCACAAGCGTTAGGAGTTGATGTTATGAGCGAAGCGATCAAACAGCCTGTGAGCCCTGAAGGCATTATCCAGATGCAGGGCGTCAACAAGTGGTATGGCCAGTTCCATGTGTTGAAAGACATCAACCTCAACGTCAAGCAGGGCGAGCGTATCGTGCTGTGCGGCCCGTCGGGTTCGGGCAAGTCCACCACCATCCGTTGCCTCAACCGCCTGGAAGAGCACCAGCAGGGCCGCATCGTGGTCGATGGCGTGGAGCTGACCAACGACCTCAAGCAGATCGAAGCAATCCGCCGTGAAGTCGGCATGGTGTTCCAGCACTTCAATCTGTTCCCGCACCTGACCATCCTGCAGAACTGCACGCTGGCGCCGATGTGGGTGCGCAAGATGCCCAAGCGCAAGGCCGAGGAAATCGCCATGCACTACCTGGAGCGTGTGCGCATCCCGGAGCAGGCTCACAAGTTTCCGGGGCAACTGTCCGGCGGCCAGCAACAGCGCGTGGCGATTGCCCGTGCCCTGTGCATGAAGCCGAAAATCATGCTGTTCGACGAGCCGACCTCGGCCCTCGACCCGGAAATGGTCAAGGAAGTACTCGACACCATGATCGGCCTGGCCGAAGACGGCATGACCATGTTGTGCGTGACCCACGAAATGGGCTTCGCGCGCACCGTGGCCAACCGCGTGATCTTCATGGACAAGGGCGAGATCGTCGAACAGGCGGCGCCGAATGACTTCTTCGACAACCCGCAGAATGACCGGACCAAGCTGTTCTTGAGCCAGATCCTGCATTGATCGATGCCTGAAAAAATAAACCCGGCTTGGCCGGGTTTATTTTTGTCTGTTCAGGAGGCCTTGAGCGCCTCCTGCCCTGTGTTTGCGGTATGGGTGAAGCCCCGCAGGTCAGCGCCTTCGGCCAATACCCTGGCGTCGGCGAGGAGGTGAGGGTAACGGTCCAACAATCGCATCAATAGAACCAGTGGCTTCGGTGGCAGAAGCTCACCGCGTTCATAACGTGAAAAAGCGTTGTGACCGCCACCGGACAACAGTTGCACGGCTTCTTTCTGCGTAAGGTGCAGCTTGCGACGGATGCGTTTCATCTCGTTGCCGATCATTGTCCGCGCGGTACGGACCAGTTCATCGCTGGCGGCGCTATAGCGGTCGGAGCTGTCAGGGTCATGCATGCCGTCGCCGCACAGTTGGCATTCCCAGCCAGACAGGTCATCGACACGCCGTTCCATGCCGTTGACACGGAGGGTTTCGCTGCGGCTTTCGAAGCGCGTCATGGCGTCGGGTGCACCGCAAATGAAGCAATGTTGAGTGTTCATGAGCTCTTCTTCTTGAAGGAGATCACTGGAGGGTTACCGGCTGTGCAGTAAGTGACCTTGATGTAAATCTCCAGACCGTGTGAATTGATGTGGTACACGTCCTGCCACACCCGGTGATCGGCATACGTGGTCATCGATTTGTACAACATCCTGTTTTGTAGTTCGAAAACGACCTCTTGCATCTCGTTGATATTCAGGCCGAGCCGCGCGCCTGTTTGCTTTGCTGCGAGCGTAAATGCCCGGCCTCCAAGCCGCCTGACATCCGCCTTGATCACCGCCAGATCGTAATGAGGTGTGTACTTTTCCATAAGACACCTGAGCTGAATAATTACCCTTTGAGGGTAATTTTACCAATCGAAAATACTGCTCCTTTTGCTGCCTAAGAACCGTAGTGCGTTGCCTTTGTAGGCAACTCTGAATAGGCTGTAGGAAAATTCATCCTATGATTGGACGAAAGCCTGCATCCCATGACAGACATCGCCCCCTTGATCAAACGCTCCCTGGTGGACCAGGCCCTTGAGCAATTGCGCTGGCGTATCAGCGAAGGCCGGTGGGCCATCGGCGAACGCCTGCCCACCGAGCCGGAGCTGGCCGCCGAACTGGGCATCAGCCGCAACACCGTGCGCGAGGCCATGCGCGTGCTGGCGTTTTCCGGGTTGATCGAGATCCGCCAGGGCGACGGCAGTTACCTGCGCTCCATGACCGACCCGCTGGGGGCCATGCGCGCGTTATCCCACTGCACCTTGGAGCAGGCGCAGGAGACGCGGCAGATACTGGAAGTGGAGGCCGTCGGGCTCGCGGCGGTGCGCCGTACCGAAGCCGACCTCACCGCTTTGCATGAGGCACTCAAGGCCAGCGCGGTGCTGTACCACGGTGACCTCGAGGCCTATATCAGCGCCGACCTGCTGTTCCACAAACGCCTGGTGGACGCCGCGCACAACCCGGCATTGAGCGAGCTGTACCAGTACTTTTCCGCCATCGTCGGCGCGCAGTTGCGCCAGACCCTGAACATTTCGCCGCGTCGCCAGGCGGTGTTCGACCTGCATATCGCCCTGCTCGAAGCCGTGGAACACCAGGACCCGGAACGCGCCAAATCCCTTTGCCGGCAGTTGATCAATGAACCCTGAAACCAAGCGTACGAGCGAGTTGGACGAACTGTTGATCGACGCCGAGGCCGACGACGAAGTGGTGCAAAGCAGCCACCCGGTGGTGAGTCGCCCCTGGTTGTTGCTGCTGGGCCTGATTCTGGTGGCCTTGAACCTGCGTCCGGCGCTGTCGAGCGTGGCGCCATTGCTGGCCGACGTCTCCAGCAGCCTGGGGTTGTCGGCGGCCAAGGCCGGTTTGCTCACCACCCTGCCGGTGTTGTGCCTCGGCCTGTTCGCACCCACGGCGCCGATCCTGGCCCGGCGGTTTGGCGCCGAGCGGGTGGTGTTGGGGATTTTGCTGACCCTGGCCGCCGGCATCATCCTGCGCAGCGCTTTTGGCGAAGTGGGCTTGTTCGCCGGCAGCCTGATCGCCGGTGCGAGCATCGGCATCATCGGCGTCTTGCTGCCGGGCCTGATCAAGCGTGATTTCGCCAGGCAGGCCGGTGCCATGACCGGCGTCTACACCATGGCCCTGTGCCTGGGCGCGGCGTTGGCCGCCGGTGCCACGGTGCCGCTGAGTCATTACTTCGGTGACCGCTGGACCATTGGCCTGGGCTTCTGGATTCTGCCGGCGTTGGCGGCAGCGTTGTTCTGGTTACCGCAGGTCGGCCGCAAACACGCTACCCACCAGGTCGCCTATCGAGTGAAGGGCCTGCTGCGTGATCCGTTGGCCTGGCAGGTCACCTTGTACATGGGCCTGCAATCGTCCCTGTCGTACATCGTGTTTGGCTGGCTGCCATCGATCCTGATCGGCCGTGGCCTGAACGCCACCGAAGCCGGGTTGGCACTGTCGGGCTCCATCATTGTGCAGCTGTTGAGCTCCCTGGCCGCACCCTGGCTGGCGACACGCGGCAAGGATCAACGCGTGGCCATCGTCGTGGTGATGCTGTTGACCCTGGGCGGCCTGTTCGGTTGCCTGTATGCGCCGCTGGACGGTCTGTGGGGCTGGTCAATTGTGCTGGGCCTGGGGCAGGGCGGCACGTTCAGTCTGGCACTGACCCTGATTGTGCTGCGCTCGCGTGATGCCCATGTGGCGGCCAACCTGTCGAGCATGGCCCAGGGGATTGGTTACACCTTGGCCTCCCTCGGCCCTTTGGCGGTGGGGCTATTGCACGATTGGACCGGCGGCTGGGCCGCCACCGGCTGGATTTTTGCGCTGCTGGGCGTGGGCGCGATCACCGCCGGCCTGGGCGCCGGGCGTGCACGGTATGTGCAGGTCAGCAGTGAGAAGCTTTAGAGATACACCACTTCAAGCGTCGCCGAGCCATCGAGTGGGGTATCGCGGCTCAGGTCAAGGTTCTGCCGGGCATTGATCACGGCTTCGACCTTGACCGTGCTGATCAGCTCCTGGATCGCCGAGGGCCCGGCGGTGCTGCCTTCGGCGGTGGTGAACCCCAGGTAACTGTTGGCCCCGATATCGATAGGGTTGAGGTTGGCGGTGCGCCAGGCCAGGCCACCGGTGGTGGACTCGGTGCCGTACAGGGGGGTGGCGCTGTCTGCCTGGGTGCTACGCGGGTCGAAGCTCATGGAATAGAGGCCGATGCGATTGCCACTGTGGTCCAGCCCCAACCCGTAGTAAATCTCGCTATTGACCGTGGCAGTGCCATCGCGATTGTCACGCATGCGCAAGGCAAAGCGGCTCGGCGCGTTGCAGCCAATGCTGACTTGCAGATGTTTGATCGGCAGTCGTGTGCCTCTGTCGAGGTTCAGGTCCTGCTGGGAAATCTTGCCGTAGTCGATCAAGCCGCCAGCGGACAGCAGCGGCGTGCAGGCGACGGGCGTGATCCTGCCCTTGACGATCAGCTCCACGGTCGACGCCGCCAGTGCCGGCGCGGTCGAGGGCAGCAATAGCAGTGAAGAAAAAACCAGGCAGTACTTGTTCATTCAGCGGATTCCAGTGATTAGAGGTAGATGATTTCAAGGGTGCCGGAACCATTGATGTGCACCACCGTGCGCAGGTCCATGGACTGGGTGGGCGCCAGGTACGCCTTGATACGCACGGTGCCGGCCAGGTTCTGCAGGGCAATGGGGCCGCGGGTGTTGCCGGCGCTGTCGGTAAAACCCATGAGGCTGTGGGCGGCGATGGGAATCTGCCGCGCACTGGAGGTGCTCCAGGCCTTGCCGCTGCTGGTGGAGTCGGTGCGGTAGAGCGTGCGGTAGGCGTCGGCGGTGAAGTCTGCCGGGTCGATGTTCAGGTAGTAGCGGCCGATCTTGTTCCCGCTGTTGTCCAGGTCCAGGCCATAGGCGGTTTCATCGGTGCCGCCGGTGGCGGTGCCGGAGCGGTTGTCGTGCATCAGCAGGGCAAAGGGGGTGGGCGCGTCGCAATTGACAGAGAACTGCAAGGTGCGGGTGGGCAGTGGGTTTTCGTGGGTGGGGCTCAGATCTTTCGCCAGCAACGTGCCGTAATCCACCAGGCCACCGTTGGACAGTTGAGGTTTGCACGCGGCGGGGGCGAAGTGGGCGCGCAGATTCACTTCGCGCGCGCTATGACGGCCATGGAACGTCCCGGAGGCTTCCCAGGTGGTGGCGTCCGTGACCCGTGTGGCGGCGATGTCGGCGAAGGCGCTGAAGGTCAATTGCACGGAAAAATGCTGGCCGTTGAGTAGCGTCTCGCCGTTGACCGGTGCGATGCCGTGGCCTGTGCGCCAGTTCAGCAGCGCGCCACGGGCCACTGGCGGCTGGCCGAGTGCGGGGATCAATCCCAGCTCCACGGCGGTGCCGTCCAGCACCGCGTCGCTGGCCTGGATCGCGTAGCTGCCATGCTCGGTGAACCGCAGCCGCTGCGAAGTGGCCGCCAGCGCCTGATAAAACAGGCTCATGTCGGTCGGCTGCGCGCAGCTCACATTCAGGCTGACGCGGCGCTCACCCAACGGGCGCTCAAGGGTGCTGTCCTGTTGTGCGATACGGCTCATCAGGCCGAAATCCAGCAGCGATTCATTGAGGTTCAGTTGGCACTCGTCCTCGGCAAGGGCGTTGCTGGCGACTATCAGCAGCATCACGCTCATGGCCAGGCGGGACAGGGTAGAAGCGGTATTCATGGTGAGGGTCCTCATGATTTATCGCAGCGTGCGGACGCGGTTTCGAAATACACCTGGGGGTCGCTCTTTTCCGGCAACTCGAAGCGCAGGGCACAACGCGTCATGCCAGGGGCGCTGACCCACAATTGCGGTTGCTCCAGCACATTGGGCAGGAACACCTGGCCGCCGTCCTGGACCAGGGTTACGAACTCCCCGCCAGCGGTACTGACGGACGCCCCGCGCGGCAGGGGTGTGCCCTGTTCGGTGCGCGCGTGCAGCAATACCCGACGTGTGCGGGTCACGCCAAATTCGACCCGATCCACGGCCCCGCGCCCGGCGGCGATCATTGCCAGGCCGTTGTTGATATCCGCATTGCGTGGCAGCGAGCGGGTCTGGACTTCCACCGGGCTGCGGCCGTAAGCGCTGACCTGCGGCACCACGGCCTGGCCTTGCCAGTCGGTCCACACCGGCCCGCTGGGGGTGCTCAGTTTGATGCCGCTGATGTCGCCCACCGATGCCACGGCGAAGGTGTCGCGCACTGGGTAGGGCGATAATGTGACGCCGCCGCCATGCATCACCACACCGCCTCGGGCGCTGCCTTGGTAGCTCGAACGCTCGGCGTCGGAGCGGCTGTAGCTGAAGTCCAGTTGGCTATAGCGCGGCAGGGCGGAGAGGCCCAGCGTGGTTTCCACCTGTCGATCGCGGGTGTCGTGTTCGGCACTGACGCGGTAGCTCAGTTGATCGTCGATCTGCTCACTCAAACCCAGCCCGGTGCGGTTTTCGCCACCGGAGTTGCGCACCCAGCCGCGGGCCCGGCGGCTCTCGCCCAAGGGCACGCTGATGTTCAGGTACACCGCATTGTCTTGTTGCTGGCGGCCGCCCATCTGCCATTCGCCGCTGGCCGACAGCGACACCCCGCGCACGCTGGTGCCCCAGGAGACCAGGCCCCGGCTGCTGCTGTCGCCATCAAAGCTGCTGGAGCGTGAAGCCCCCGCACTGAACGCGCCCAACCACGGGTGGGACCATCCCAACGTCGCGCTTTGTTGATCGCGATAACGCGAGCGCCGTTGCTGAGTGGTCTCGGGTTCGTAGGTGGCTTCTTCCAGCTCCCGATAGCCCGCCGTGCGCCAGGAATTGGCCACGCTGAACGACCACTGATCATTCAGGCGCTGGGCCCATGACAGGTCGGTCTGCAGCCCGCGAACCTTGTCCCGTGCCTGGGTATCGGCGAGTTGGCTGGACAGCTGGATTTGACTGTCCAGCCACGGCAGCCAGCCCAGGCTCAACCCGCCCGCGCGGTATTCGCTGGACGCCAGCACGCCGCTGCCCAGGGACAGTTGCGGGTGCACGGCGCCGGTCCAGCCTGCGCTGACCACCCAAGGGTCATCGCCCTGGGCATTGCCGATGTTGCGCACGCGCCCCGCTGCGACCGAATAGCCCGGTGCTGGCAAACCAAGGCCGAGCATGGCCGCCGGGACGGTGAAACGCCGCTCGCCACCGCTGCTTTCGCGGACGGTGACTTCGACGTCGGAGCGCGAGTTCAAACGGCGCACGTCCGTCAGGGAAAACGGCCCGGCGGGGACCACTGTGGAGTGAATCAACGCGCCGTTCTGCCGCACCTCGACCTGCGCCGGGCTGTTGGCGATCCCCTCGATGGTCGCGCCCTGGCCCTGCTCTTGAAGGGCCTGTTCGGTGAGGACCTGCACCCCGGTGATCTGCGCGCCGGACAGCACTGGGTTGTAGAGGTTGATCTGCCCGAGTTGCAGCACGGCCTGGTGGCTGGCGAACGTGCGCTGGGCGTAGGCCTCCAGGTGCGTGCTGCGCGACAGACCGTCCTGCCAGGTCTGTACCTGGCGGCTGCGCACGATCCAGTCGCCGGCGTTGAAGCCGACTTCGGTATTGGCCGAGCCGAAACGGCTGTCACCGTCACCGAAGCGGTTGTAGAACCCGGTGAGGTCGTAATTGAGCAAACCGGCAACCCCACCGGTTTCATAGCCTGAGACGTCTTGTTGCGCAGGCCGCAACGCCTCGGTCGGCACCACCAGCGACACCGTCAGGCTGGCCGGGTCGGGCTCCACCAGGCTTTGTGGGTAGCGTTCCAGAAAGTCATGGCAGGGGCCGTCATCTGCGGGGACGATCAGGTTGGCGGCGTCCAGCAGGGCGCGGTCAAAACACAGTGCCCCCTGCTGATCAAACCCCACCTCCAGCCGCCCCCGGCGCTGGCCGTTGACCCGCAGGCTGACAGCATGTCGGCCTGCGGCAAAGCGCGGTGCGTCGAGCAACAGGCTGGCCAATTGTGGATCAATGCCCCGCTGGTGCAGGGTCGTGGCATCAAACCCCGGTCGTGCTTCGGCCCAGGATGCTGCGGGCCAGAGCACACACGCCAACAGCATGGCCGGGCGAGTGATGCGGGCAGGTGTGTCGGGCACGGCTTCGCCGTCACGGTCGCTAAATACTGTTTTCACGAAAGGCACTCAAGTGATGGGCGTCTGTGCGCCCTGGTGACGGTCTTCGAGCCGTCACTTCGTTATGCAGGCGCCGGGCGCCTGGTGTATGCCGTCAGGTCAGAGGGGCTTCGTAGGCGGCTACCGCAAAGCCATACACCGTGGCCGGTTGCAGCCGTACGGTGCTGGCCGGGCCGCCGGTGGCCGGCATGCTCAGGGTTTCTCCCGGCAACACGTAGGTGCGCGGCAGCATCGCCTTGCCATCACCGGGCAGCAGGCGCAGTTCCTGGGCCAGGCGCACTACATACGGGCTGTCGTTGCGCACCTGCAAGGTGGCGCCGTGCTGCGACCAGCTCAGTAGAGTCCATGGTGTGCGATTGCGCGCCAGGCCTTTGGGATGAATGATCACCGGCAAGTTCTGGCGCACCGTCACGCCTACCCGTGCATGCCCGGCTTCAGTGGCCGGCCGGCCCTGGGGCATGCCTTCAAAGATTGCCCGCTTGAGTCGCTGGGTGAGCAACGGTTGCTGGCTTTGCAGGATGAAACGCACCAGTTGCGATTTGGACGGTTCGACCCGCGACAGTGGCGGCGTGACCACCAGTAACGACTCGGTGTCCTCGGGAACATCTTCCAGGGTGACGTGCAGCAAGGCGAGTTGGCTGTCGGTGTTGGTCACCGATACGGCGGCTTCGCCATCGGTTTCGTAAATGATCACCACGGAGGTGTCTGGGACCATGCCATCGGCCTGTGCATAAGTGGCCGGCAGCAACGTCAGGGCAGCCAGGCAGGCCGCGGTTTTCAACAATGTCGTCGTCATGACGGGGTTTCCCATAGGGGCAGCATAAAGAAGTCAGAGGTAGCGCAAATCCAGGACGATGGAGCCATCGAGCGGCACTTCCTGGTTCAGGGTCAGGTACTGGGCCAGGTTGATGGCGGTGTCGATTTGCAGTTGGGCGCTCAACTGGCCGATGAAGTCGGGCTGGCGATCACCGATGGGGGCAAAACCGACGTAGGTCCTGGGGGAGGCATTGGGGTGCGGTGCCCAGGTTTCGCCGTTGTCGCTGGAAGCCAGCGCTTGCATGGGTTGCGCATCGCCCAACGGGTTGCGATAAGACAGCGCCACCGACCCCAGGCGTTCGGCGGGCGCGTGGATGTTTCTGCCCAGGCTGTAAAGCCCGGGGCCCAAGGCGGACTCGGCTCGGTTGTCGATCCCAACCAGGGCAAATAGCATGGGCCTGGCGCACTGCACATTCAGCGCCAATGCCCGGCTGGGCAGTAGGGTGAACTCGCTGGGACTGAGGGTGTGAGCCGGGATTTTGCCGTGATCGACCGTGCCCTCGTCAGACAGCGTCACGTGGCAAGCGTCCGGCGTCAGCCGACCGGTCACCGTGATGTCGACAAACGACGCGGCAAAGGCCGCCGTGGCGTTCGTCAGTAAAAGGACTGTCGCCAAGAGGCGAGGGTAGGTAGTCATCGGTTTGCGCCACTGGCCGACGTGCAAACGGCCGAAACGGAAGAAATGCCCATGCCTGCCTGTTCCCGCCAGGCATGGGCGCCCAAGGCTTACAGGTACTTCACTTCCAGGGTGGCCGAGCCGTCGAGCGTCACCTCGTTGCTCAGGTCCAGGCCATCGGTGCGGGCGATGGAGGTGTCTACTACCAACTCCGTCACCAGTTCCTTGATGGAGGCCGGTTGGGTGGCGTCGTCCAGGGTGGCCAGCGCCATGTACAAGCCGGCGTCCCAGAACTTTTCGCTGTACCAGGTGTTGCCGCCATCCGAGGACGCAATCGGTTGCATCTGTGCGCCGTCGGCGACGGCGTTACGCAGCATGAGTTGGAACCAACCCAGCTTCTGGGTACCGTTGATCAGGCCCAGGCCGTAATCGGAAGACACGAGGGAGGAGCCTGCGCGGTTATCGATGGAGTGCAGGGCAAACTGAATGGGCGCGTCGCACACCACCACCAGGGTCATGACATGGGTCCCGATGTGTGTAGGGTTGTCCGGACGCAGGTCTTTTGCGGAAATCTTGCCGTGGTCGATGATCCCGCCACTGCTCATGTTTGGCGTGCAGGCGCTAGGCACGATCAGGCCCTTGACGGTCAGGT
Organism: Pseudomonas sp. AM8; assembly: GCF_036346475.1. NCBI lineage: Bacteria > Pseudomonadati > Pseudomonadota > Gammaproteobacteria > Pseudomonadales > Pseudomonadaceae > Pseudomonas > Pseudomonas sp. AM8. The sequence continues at coordinate 790,010 of NZ_JAOTNX010000001.1, read as the reverse complement.
CGACGGTAGACGCGGCGTAGGTGCTGGCGGAGCCGAGCAGCAGCAGGCTGGTGGTGAGGGTGGTTAACAGGGCTTTCATAGGGGCGAGTTCCTTTCGAGTGAGTCTGTGTGTGGCACTTACAAGTAGCTGACCTGGACCGTGGCGTGCCCGTCAACGGGCACTTCATCCGTCAGCGTCAGGCTATCGGCGGGGGCGATGTGGGTGAACAGGCGGATTTCAGCGTCGAAATCCTTCACCGCGATCGGCACCAGTTGGTTGCCCACCGCGACGGCGGTCAGCAGGGTGTGCGTCAGCAGGCTGGTTGGTAGCCACGTCACGCCGCCGTCTTGTGAGGTGATGGTGCGTACCGCGACACCATCAGCCACGGGACCATAGAGATGGAAAACCGTGCCGCCGAGCTTTTCGCCTTCCTGGGTCAGGCCCAGCCCATGCCAGTACTGGTGGTTGGCAGAGGAGCCGGCGCGGTTGTCGACGGTGGTCAGGGTGAAGAACGTCGGTGCTTCACAACGCACGCTCAATTGCATGGATTGGTTGGGCAATGAGGTGTATTGCCCGGCGTTGAGGTCCTTGACTGCCATTTTTCCGAAGTCGATTGTGCCGCCGCCGGAGATCAGTGGCGCACAGGCGCTCGGGGTGATGGTGCCTTTGACCGTGAGGTCGGTGTTGCTGTCGGCCATCGCGATGGATGAAGCGCCGACTAAGCAGACAATCAAGGGGATGGCGTTGAGAAAGTGCGGCATGTGTGCCCTCCTGGCGTTCTGGTTGGTTATTACAGGTACATCACCTCAAGCGTTCCGGAGCCGTCGATGGGCTGCTCTTCGCTGAAGTCGAACTGATCCGCACGTGCGATTTGGGTGCTGACTTCGAGGTCCATGACCAGATCCTTGACCGGGAGCAGGGTCGTGGCATCGTCCAAAGCACCCGCGCCCCACAAGGTTTGCAGTTCCCAAGCCCACTCCGCATACCAGGTGCGGCCGCCATCGCCGGATGCGATGGGTTGAACCGGCACCGCATCAGCGACCATGTTCAGGGGCGTCAGGTAAAACCGGCCGAGTTTCTTGTTTGTGTTGATCAGGCCCAGTCCAAAGTCACTGCTGCCGATGGCGGTACCGGCGCGGTTATCGACGGGGCGGATGGCGATGGTGGTGGGGCCTTCGCAATTGATCGACAGCTTCAACATGGCCTTGGGCAAGAGGGTTGGGTTGTTCTGCACCAGGTCCTTGGACGCGATCTTTCCATGGTCGACCACACCGCCACCGGAGAAGGTGGGTGTGCAGGCGTTGGGCGTGATCACACCTTTTACCGTCAGGTCCACGGAGCTGGCGGCAAAGGCAGAGGCAGTGTTGGCGAGTAGCAGGGCGGTACACACCAGGGTGAGGGACGTGTTCATGTTCAGGTTGATCCAGTGCAAGGTCGGCGGTTGATGCGCGCATAGCTCCGTGCCAGTCCCTTTGAGGGGCAGGTTGCAAGGCGGCTTGGCGCGCTGTGTCGAGGCTGCCGCAGTGCGGCGAGCCCGTTCCCTCTGATCGGGGTGGGGCGCAATGTAGCGAGGGGAGGGGCCGCGAGAAATACAACTTTTACGACAATGCCGAGGGGGCCTGAAAGTCAATCGGGTCCATGTCGGAATAGATGCGAGATCATGTAGGAAAATTGGTTTTTCGTAGTTGTTGCATCGTCTTAGAAGTGGTCATGAAGATATTTTAGTCTGGCGATGACGGTCATATGAGTGTGCTTAGGCGCATCTCTGACTCTTGCGCCAGCGCCAACCGGGCGCTGGCGAACCGATCGCAACACTGAGGTGACCATGGAGACTGGCGTATCGTTGAGCGCAGTGCTTTCCCGTGAATTGACTCCCTCGACCGCGCTGCCACCACACTGGCAGCATTTGAAGGTGCTGGTGGTGGAAGACCACTCCGCCTACCGCGCCTTGATGGGGTGGTTTCTGCATAAACTGGGGCTTGGCCATCAGCTGGCCGTCGATGGGCTGGACGGCCTCGCGGCGCTCGCCGAATACCCCTACGATCTGGTGATCAGCGACTGCCAGATGCCCGTCATGGACGGCTACAGCATGAGCCGGGCGATTCGACGGCGCGAATGCGCGAATGCGTCGGCACGCGTACCGATCATTGCCTTGACCGGCAACTTGGTAGACGACGATCCGCAACGTTGCCGCGAAGCAGGCATGGACGCCTGGCTGCTCAAACCATTGACCTTCGATCAACTGCGTGAGGTGCTGGCACTGTGGCTTCCCGGCCCGCCTGTTGCTGCACCGGTTTATCGGCTGTCAGCGCGTTGGCCAACCCGCGCCGGCCTGATTGATACCTTTGGAGATGCCCAAGTCGTGAGCCAGATGCTGGCCAGCCTGCTCTGTGAAGTCCAGGAGGACAGCGCTGCCCTGTTTCAAGCCCGGCTGGCCTTGGATGTCCCTTCGACTGTCGAACGCCTGCATCGCCTGGTGGGAAGCCTGGCGTTTCTCGGCGTGGCTGAATTGGAGGTGCGAGGCATGAGCTTGATCGATCAAGTCCATGCTCAGGGCATCAGGCCGAGCACGCCTGCGTTGGAAGCCTTTGAGCGGGAGCTGCGTGACTACCTCACGTACTTGGGTTCCCTGTGAAGCCATTGCTGTTTGTAGGAAAAATAAAGCCTGAATTGCAGTCTATGGATGTAGGGTTTTTCTTTTTATTTTGTAGGCCTGCATGGAGCAGCTACGAAACGTTGATCGCAACGCAAACGCCTGGATTTAGACGGTTGTTGAGGGCCGCGGGCGAGGGTATTTTGCGCTGAATCAAGTTGCCATCATCTGTGGGTGTTTATGCTTCGCGTGATTATTGCTGACGACCATCCCATCGTGCGTATCGGGCAGCGAGTGGTGGTCGAGGCCAATGGCAGGTGCAAAGTGGTCGGCGAGGCCGATGGGCCTGACCAACTGCTGCGTTTGCTGGAAACGACCCCCTGTGACGTGCTGGTGACCGATTTCGCCATGCCGGGTGGCCAGCAGGCCGACGGGTATGGCTTGTTGAGCCTGTTGCACCGCCAGTACCCGACGTTGCCGGTGATTCTGGTCACGATGTTCGCCAACGTCGCCACGTTGCGCGCCTCTTTTGCCCATGGGGCCCAGGCGATTGTGGCCAAAAGTGCCTCGGCCAAAGAGTTGCCGCTGGCGATCAATTCGGTCAGCGCAGGCCAGACCTTTGTCAGCGAGTGCTTGCGGGTGCAATTGATAGAGGCGGGAACCGGCGACCAATCGCAACAGCCACAGTTGTCGGGCAAGGAACGGGAAGTGGTGCGCATGCTGGCCAGTGGGCTGACGGTCAGCCAGATCGCCGCTCGGGTCAATCGCAGCATCTCGACCATCAGCAAGCAGAAAAGTACGGCGATGCAGCGTCTGTGCATCTCTACCGATGTCGACTTGTTCGCCTATGCCCGCAGTTGCGGCATGGTGCCGTAGGTGCACCGGCATTCGCCGGATAAATGCCGATAGTGTTCAACCGCGCCAGGGCTTATCGTACCGAGCCCTGAACCTGATGGATGGAAGCTGCCCATGAGTGACGCCCACACCGCGCTGATCACCACGTTCTACAGTGCGTTTCAACGGCTGGATGCCGAGGCCATGAGTGCCTGCTACACCGAGGATGTACTGTTCAGCGACCCGGCTTTCGGCGAGTTGCGCGGGCGCGATGCCGGCGACATGTGGCGCATGCTGACCACGCGGGCCAAGGATTTTTCGCTGACGTTCGACCAGGTTCGCAGCGATGACACCACGGGCAGTGCCCATTGGGTGGCAACTTACCTGTTCAGCCAGACCGGCAATGTCGTGGTCAACGATATCCAGGCGCGTTTTGTGTTTCGTGACGGCAAGATCTGCGAGCACCACGATCACTTCGACCTGTGGCGTTGGTCGCGCCAGGCATTGGGCACCAAGGGCCTGCTGCTGGGCTGGACGCCGCTGGTGAAAAACGCCGTGCGCGCCCAGGCGAACAAAGGCTTGAAGGCATTCCAGGCCAGTCGTTGATAAGCTTGGCGCTCCTCTGGTGTGTTGAAGCTTGCCGTGACTGATCCCGCTGAACCCAAACCCTGGTACGTCTACCTGGTGCGCGCCGCCAACGGCGCGCTGTATTGCGGCATCAGCAATGACCCGCTGCGCCGGTTCGCCTCGCACCAGAGCGGCAAAGGCGCGCGGTTTTTCCTGAGCAGCCCGGCGGTGGCGCTGGTGTATACGGAGCAATGCGCGAGCAAGGGCGAGGCGCTGCGCCAGGAGCGGTTGATCAAGAAACTGAAGAAGAGCGCCAAGGAATGTCTGGCGGCGCAGGGCTCATTGATATGACTGATAGGCTCCCATCACGCCACCAGAGCCGGTTGCACGCTAAGCTGCGGGTTCATTTACCCCGTGGACCCCAGCATGCCTGAGCTAATCCTGCACCACTACCCAACGTCTCCTTTCGCGGAAAAAGCTCGGCTGCTGCTGGGCTTCAAAGGTTTGTCCTGGCATTCGGTGCATATCTCGCCGGTGATGCCCAAGCCAGACCTGACAGCCCTCACCGGCGGCTACCGTAAAACCCCAGTGCTGCAAGTGGGCGCCGATATCTACTGCGACACCGCCTTGATCGCCCGCCGCCTGGAGCAGGAAAAAACCGCGCCCGCGCTGTTCCCGCTCGGCCAGGAAATGATCACCCAAACCTTTGCTACCTGGGCCGACAGCGTGGTGTTTGCCCACGCGGTGAGCCTGGTGTTTCAGCCAGAATCGGTGGCGGTGCGCTTCGGCAAACTGCCGCCGGAAGCGATCAAGGCGTTTCTCGCCGATCGCGCCGCGCTGTTCAGCGGCGGCACCGCGAGCAAGTTGCCAGCCGAACTGGCCAAGCACCAATGGCCAGCGATCATGGCGCGCCTGGAGCAGCAATTGCAGCGCGAGGCCGGGGACTTCCTGTTTGGCGAGCCGTCGATTGCCGACTTTGCCCTGGCCCACCCGTTGTGGTTCCTCAAGGCCACGCCGGTGACTGCGCCGTTGGTGGATGCTTATCCGGCTGTGTCTGCATGGCTGGGCCGCGTGCTCGGTTTCGGCCACGGCACGTCCAGCCAGATGACGGCCGAGCAGGCCTTGGAGATTGCGCGCGACGCCACACCGGCAGCGTTGCCGGACGAAGTGTTCGAGGACTTGAATGGCTTTAAGGCCGGCCAGCAGGTGAGCATCAGCGCCATCGACTACGGCGTCGACCCGGTCGCCGGCGAATTGCTGTTTGCCGGGCGCGAAGAACTGATCCTGCGCCGTACCGACCCACGCGCCGGCACCGTGCACGTGCACTTCCCGCGCTTTGGTTTTCGCCTTCAGGCGCACTAACTGAAAATATTTGCAAATAAACGTGAGGTAAACCGGCGGCCCATCCGTGTAGTGCTTGAAACTGCGATCTATTCGCATTAACTGCGTTTTCTACACGGGTTCTCACAGCATGAAGTCGACGGCGGGCGGTTTGGTTAAACAGTGGCTGGGAGCCTCGGTACTGGCGGTATCGGGGCTGGCCTTGCTGCCCCTGTGTGTGGCACAGGCGCAGGAGCAGCAAAGCGCCCAGTTCAAGTTTGCCCTGGCTTCCAAACCGCTGCCCCAGGCCCTGAGTGATTTCAGCCGGGTCACCGGTATCAGTGTGATCTACACCGATGAAGCGCCCTACGGCCTCAGCGCCCCGGCGGTCAGCGGGCAGATGAGCGCGACGCAGGCCTTGCAACGCCTGCTGGGCAACTCCGGGTTCACCTTCCGCCAGATCGACGCCCGCACCCTGGCGCTTGAGCCGCTGCCGACCGACGGCGCGGTCAACCTCGGCGCTACCACCATCAGTGGCATCGGCCAACCCCAGGACAGCACCAGCTACCAGCCGCCGCCCACCAGCTCGGTGATGCGCTCCCGTGCCTTGCTGCTGGAAACCCCGCAGACCGTCAACGTGGTCCCCGCCCAAGTGCTGCGCGACCAGACCCCGCGCAATCTGGATGACGCCCTGGGCAACATCAGCGGCATCACCCAGGCCAACACCCTGGCCAGCACCCAGGACGCGGTGATGCTGCGCGGCTTTGGCGACAACCGTAACGGCTCGATCATGCGCGACGGCATGCCGGTGGTGCAGGGCCGTGCGTTGAACGCCACGGCGGAGCGTGTCGAAGTGCTCAAGGGCCCGTCCTCGCTGCTGTATGGCATCCAGGACCCGGGCGGCGTGGTGAATATCGTCAGCAAAAAGCCCGAGCTGACCCAATCCACAGCCCTGACCGTGCGCGGCTCCACCTTCGGCAACGGCAAGAACGGCAGCGGTGGCAGCCTCGACACCACCGGGCCGATCGGTGACTCGGGCCTGGCCTATCGCCTGATCGTCGACCATGAAGACGAAGACTACTGGCGCAATTTCGGCACCCACCGCGAGTCGCTGGTGGCGCCGTCCCTGGCCTGGTACGGCGATTCAACCAAGTTGTTGTTCGCCTACGAACACCGCGAATTCCTCTCGCCGTTCGACCGCGGCACCGCCATCGACAAGTCCAACCACCCGCTGGACATCCCGGCCACTCGCCGTCTGGACGAGCCGTTCAACAACATGGAAGGGCGTTCCGACCTGTATCGTTTTGAAGCCGACCACGACTTGAACGACGACTGGAAAGCCCATTTCGGCTACAGCTGGAACCGTGAGACCTATGATGCCAGCCAGGTGCGTGTCAGCGCGGTAAATACCAACGGCACCCTGACCCGCAAGATGGACGGCACCAAAGGTGCGATCACCACCGACCGTTTCGCCACGGCCAGCCTGGAAGGCAAGGTCAATGTGCTGGGCATGCAGCATGACCTGGTGTTCGGCCTGGACGACGAGTACCGCAAGATCTACCGCGCCGACCTGATTCGCCAGAACTCGCGCGGTACGTTCAACTACAACAACCCGGTGTACGGCAACGAAGTCGCGGGCACTACCGTCAGCGCCGCCGACAGCGCCCAGACCGACCTGTTGCGCAGCGACTCGCTGTTCTTCCAGGACGCGATTCACCTGACCGACCAGTGGATCTTTGTGGCCGGTGCGCGCTATCAGATGTATGACCAGTACGCCGGCAAGGGCGTGCCGTTCAAGGCCAACACCGACGGCAACGGCCAGGCCTGGGTGCCGCGTGCCGGCCTGGTGTATCGCTACACCGATGAGTTGTCGTTCTACGGCAGCTACACCGAGTCGTTCAAACCCAACTCCACCATCGCCGCCTTGGCCGATGGCAGCACGTTGACCGGTGACCTCACGCCGGAGGAATCCAAGTCGTGGGAGCTGGGCGCCAAGCTCGACATCCCCGGGCGCATCACCGCCAGCGCAGCGTTGTTCACTATCGACAAGCGCAATGTGTTGGTGTCGGTGGGGTCCCTCGCGAACACCGTCTACAGCATCGCCGGCCAAGTGCGCTCCCGTGGCCTGGAGCTGGACGCCAGTGGCCAGTTGACCGACAAGTGGAGCGTGATCGGCAGCTACGCCTACACCGACGCCGAAGACATCAAGGACAAGGACCCGACGCTGGAAGGCAACCGCCTGCAAAACGTGGCCAAGCACACCGGCTCGCTGGCGGTGGCCTACGACTTCGGTAGCATCTTCGGTGGCGACCAATTGCGCGTGGGCACCGGTGCACGCTACGTCGGCGAACGCGCCGGCGACGCCGCCAACGATTTCAACCTGCCGGGCTACACCGTGGCTGACGCCTTCGCCACCTACGACACCAGGATCGACGGGCAGAAGGTCAAGTTCCAGGTCAACGTGAAAAACCTGTTCGACCGCGTTTACTACACCTCGGCGGCCAGTCGCCTGTTTGTGTCCATGGGCGATGCGCGGCAGGTATCGGTGTCCAGCACCCTGGAGTTCTAAAACCTGGCGAGCTCCCTATGGCAAGTGTGCTCCTTGTTGTGGGCAGGCTTCCTCTGGTGAGCGGGCTTCCTCTGGTGAGTGGGCTTCCTGTGGTGAGCGGGCTTGCCCCGCGTTGGGCTGCGAAGCAGCCCCAAAACAGACTCCATGGTGTTCCTGAAAGAACGCGACGGCATCATTAAGGGCGGCTTCGCCACCCAACGCGGGGCAAGCCCGCTCGCCACAAAGGTACGGAGCTGTTAGCGTTGCGGCCATTAATGGCTTTGCGGAACACAGTACTGATGCACTTTGGACGATGGCTGCACCTGCTGTGCCTGAGCGTTTTACTGGGCGGCTGCGCGAGTGTTTCGCAGCCTTCCACGCCTTCAACCCTGGATCAGCTGTTGGCCGATCCTGTCCTCAACGGCGCCACGGTTTCTATCATGGTGCGCGACGCCCTCAGCGGCAGTACCCTCTATCAGCACAACCCGCGCACCCGTCTGATTCCGGCTTCCAACCTTAAGTTGCTCACCACCGCTGCGGCGATGGATGTGCTGGGGCCGCAATACCGTTTTTCCACCCAGCTGTTGAGCAACGGCACCCGGCAAGGCGAGCGCCTGGCCGGCAACCTGTACCTGCGCGGCCTCGGCGACCCGACCACGCAGTTCGTCGACTACCAGGCATTGGCCGCCCAGTTGGCGAGCCGGGGCGTGCGCCAGGTACAAGGCGACCTGGTTTTCGACGACACCTGGTTCGACGCCGAACGCCTGGGCGTGGATTGGGCGCAAGACGATGAAAGCACCTACTACGGCGCGCAGATTTCGGCATTGACGGTGTCTCCCAATGCGGATTTTGACGCGGGCACCTTGCTTGTCACCGCGAAGGCGCCCGTCGCGCTCGGCCAGCCAGTAAGCGTGATGCTGAGCCCGTCCACCGACTACGTGCAACTGAGCAACCGTGCCGTCAGCGGCCCCGGCAACAGCTACGCCATTACCCGCCAGCACGGTACCAACCTGCTGCAACTCAGCGGCGCGCTCGCCCCGGGCAAGCAAAGTCGGCAGTGGGTGAGTGTGTGGGAACCGACGCAACTGGTGGCCAATCTGTTTGAGCAGGCCTTGGCGCAGCAGGGCATCCAGGTGCTGGGCCGGCGCGTGATCGGTGGCGCCAGCCCCGCGACGGCGACGGTGTTGGCGGAGCATCAATCGGCGCCGTTGCAGGACTTGATCACACCGCTGCTCAAGCTCTCGAACAACAACATGTCCGAAGCGTTGCTCAAGGCCATGGGCCGCAAAACGGCCAACGCGGGTACGGCGGCGGCGGGCGTGGTGGCGGTAGCGGCGTTCATGCAGCGCCAGGGCCTGGACCCGGCGACGCTCAGCCAGGTGGATGGCTCAGGTTTGTCGCGGCGCAATCTGGTCTCGTCGCAGAACCTGACCGACCTGCTGCTGGCTAGCGCCAAACAGCCCTGGTTCGATGCCTGGTACAACGCCTTGCCGATTGCCGGCAATGCCGACCGTATGACCGGCGGCAGCCTGCGCTATCGACTGCGCGGGACGGCTGCGGAAAACAACCTGCACGCCAAGACCGGCTCCATGGCCGGCGTATCATCGCTGAGCGGCTATATCACCGATGCCGAGGGACGGCGCCTGGTGTTTTCGATGATCAGTAATAACTACGTCAGCGACGCAGCCCCTGTCCGCGCCCTCGAGAACCGCATGGCGTTGGCGCTGGCCCAGTGGCACGACTAGCTCAGGGCTGGTAGCCCATCCGCCAACTCACGGCCTGGGTCGCCGCCAGCAAACGCTGCGCCGCCGGGCCATCTTCGTCGGCGTGGAACAGCGAGGTGGGGCCGACCACGGTCATCACCGCCGCCACGTGCCCGACCGCGTTGAATACCGGTGCCGACAGCGCATCCACCCCCGGCATCAGCAGGCCATGCACAAAGTGCAGGCCGCGCCGGCGGATTTGTTCACAGGCCATGGCGTAGGCCTGGTCGTCGGCGAGGGCATGGGCGGTGCCGGCCTGGATTTCACGCTCACGCAACTCGACGGTTTCCCGCGACGGCAGGAAGGCACTGAACACCAGCCCGGTGGACGAACTGAGCAGAGGCAACACCGACCCCAATTGCGTCACCACCGTCACCGCGCGTACTGCCGGTTCGATCTGCACCACCGTCGCGCCCTGGTTGCCCCATACCGCCAGGAAGCAGGTTTCATTCAACTCGTCGCGCAGCTCTGCCAGGGGCATCGCGCCGACTTTCAGCACGTCCATGCTGCCCAGCGCGGCCAGGCCCACGCGCAGCGCCTCGCGCCCCAGGCCGTAATGGTTGGTGGCAGTGTTCTGTTCGGCAAAACCCGAGGCGATCAGCGCCTGTAAATAACGATGCACCTTGCTCGCCGGCATCTGCACATGATCGGCCAGCCGCGACAACGACGTGGAGGGCGACAGTTCGGCCAGGGCCTTGAGGATGTCGGTGCCCACTTCGGCCGAGCGGACTTTCTGTTTACCGGTGTCGCGGGGCTTTTCCATGGAGGGGCGAGAATCCGAGAGATGAATGGGCGTCTTTATAGCTTGACGGTCGATAGTGATCAAATTACGTTATGCGTAACTGGATTACGATAAAAACAACTTCCGCCTTGAGGATGATCCATGAACCTCGAATACCTGTCGGGCTTCGGCAATGAATTCGCCAGCGAAGCCCTGCCCGGCGCCTTGCCGGTCGGCCAGAACTCTCCGCAAAAAGCACCCTACGGGCTGTATACCGAACTGTTTTCCGGCACCGCCTTCACCATGGTGCGCAGCGAAGCCCGCCGCACCTGGCTGTACCGCATCCAGCCATCGGCCAATCACCCGGCGTTCGTCAAGCTGGAGCGGCAGCTGGCCGGCGGCCCGTTGGGGACGGTGACGCCCAATCGCCTGCGTTGGAACCCGTTGGATATTCCGAGTGAGCCGACGGACTTTATCGACGGCCTGGTCGGCATGGTGGCCAACTCAGGGGCGGAAAAACCCTCAGGCATCAGCATCTACACCTACCGCGCCAACCGCTCGATGGACCGCGTGTTCTTCAATGCCGACGGCGAACTGTTGATCGTGCCCGAGCAGGGCCGCCTGCGCATCGCCACCGAACTGGGGGTGCTGGACGTCGAGCCGCTGGACATTGTCGTGTTGCCCCGTGGCCTCAAATTTCGTGTCGAACTGCTGGATGCACAGGCGCGCGGTTACGTCGCCGAAAACCATGGCGCGCCGCTGCGCCTGCCGGACCTGGGGCCTATCGGCAGCAACGGCCTGGCCAATCCGCGTGACTTCCTCACCCCGGTGGCCCACTACGAAGACCTCAGGCAACCGACCACGCTGGTGCAGAAATTCCTCGGTGAACTGTGGGCGTGCGAGCTGGACCATTCACCACTGAACGTGGTGGCCTGGCACGGCAATAACGTGCCGTACAAATACGACCTGGGCCGCTTCAACACCCTTGGCACCGTGAGTTTCGATCATCCCGATCCGTCGATCTTCACTGTATTGACATCGCCCACCAGCGTGCACGGCCTGGCCAACCTCGACTTCGTGATCTTCCCGCCGCGCTGGATGGTGGCCGAGAACACCTTCCGTCCGCCGTGGTTCCACCGCAACCTGATGAACGAGTACATGGGCCTGATCCAGGGCGCCTACGACGCCAAGGCCGAAGGCTTCCTGCCCGGTGGCGCGTCGCTGCACAGCTGCATGAGCGCCCACGGCCCGGACGGCGAGACCTGCACCAAGGCCATCAACGTGGACCTGGCACCGCACAAGATCGATAACACCATGGCCTTCATGTTCGAGACCAGCCAAGTGCTGCGTCCCACTCAGTTCGCCCTGGAGTGCCCGCAACTGCAACCTTCCTATGACGCGTGCTGGGCCTCGTTGCCCGTCACCTTCAACCCGAACCGGAGATAACCCATGACGCAGCCAACCCCTACCCGCAGTTGGGTAGCCTCCGCCAATGGTCACCGTGATTTCCCCCTGCAAAACCTGCCGCTGGGTGTGTTCAGCATCAACGGCTCGGTGCCGCGCAGTGGCGTGGCGATTGGCGACGCGATCCTCGACCTGCACGCCGCCGTGGATGAGTTTGAAGGCGAAGCCCGCCGCGCCGTTGATGCGACTGCGGGCGGCCAGTTGAACGCCTTTTTCGAGCTGGGCCGTGGCCCGCGCGTGGCCTTGCGCGAGCGCCTCCTGGAGCTGCTCGCCGAGGGCAGCAAGCTGCAGGCCCGTGAAGCGCAGGTGCTGCACCGCGCCGCCGATTGCCAGATGCACCTGCCGGCGAAGATCAACGACTACACCGACTTCTACGTCGGCATCGAGCATGCGCAAAACGTCGGCAAACTGTTCCGCCCGGATAACCCGCTGTTGCCGAACTACAAGTACGTGCCGATCGGTTATCACGGCCGCGCCTCGACCATTCGCCCCTCGGGTGCTGACGTCCGTCGCCCCAAAGGCCAGACCTTGCCGGCCGGCCAGACCGAACCAAGCTTCGGCCCCTGCGCGCGCCTGGACTACGAACTCGAGCTGGGCATCTGGATCGGCCAGGGCAACGCCATCGGCGACTCGATTGCCATCGGCGATGCAGCCGAGCATATCGCCGGTTTCTGCCTGCTCAATGACTGGTCGGCGCGGGACATCCAGGCCTGGGAATATCAGCCGCTGGGCCCGTTCCTGTCCAAGAGCTTCATCACCAGCATTTCACCGTGGGTGGTCACGGCCGAAGCCCTGGAACCGTTCCGCAAAGCACAGCCGGCGCGGCCCGAAGGCGATCCGCAGCCACTGCCGTACCTGCTGGATAACCGCGATCAGGCGGCCGGCGCGCTCGATATTGAGCTGGAGGTACTCATCACCACTGCTTCGATGCGCGAGCAAAACCTGCCGGCTCATCGCCTCGCCCTGAGCAACAGCCTGCATATGTACTGGACCGTCGCGCAGTTGGTGGCGCACCACAGCGTCAACGGTTGCCAACTGCAGGCCGGTGACCTGTTTGGTTCGGGCACCTTGTCCGGCCCTGAAGCCGGGCAGTTCGGCAGCCTGCTGGAGATGACCGAAGGCGGCAAGAAGGTCATCGAACTGCCCTGCGGCGAAGTGCGCAGGTTCCTTGAAGACGGCGACGAAATCATCCTGCGCGCCCGTTGCAGTCGTGAAGGCTTCGCCTCCATCGGCTTCGGCGAATGCCGTGGCACCGTGGTCGCGGCGCGCTAGGAGGGCAGGGCGATGGAACTCTATACCTACTACCGCTCTACGGCGTCCTATCGGGTGCGCATCGCCCTTGCGCTCAAGGGCCTGGATTTCACTGCGGTGCCCGTCAACCTGCTGGTGCCGGCGGGTGGCGCCAATCGCCAGCCGGAGTACCTGGCCATCAACCCCCAAGGTCGTGTGCCGGCCTTGCGCACCGATGACGGCGAGCTGCTGATTCAGTCCGCGGCGATCATTGAATACCTGGACGAACGTTATCCACAGGCGCCGCTGCTTTCCAAGGACATGGCCACCCGTGCCCATGAACGCGCAGTGGCGTCGATCATCGGCTGCGATATTCACCCGCTGCACAACTCCAGCACCCAGAACCTGTTGCGTCAGTGGGGACATGACGAGGCGCAGGTGCTGGAGTGGATCGGGCATTGGATCAGCCAGGGGCTGGGGGCAGTGGAGCAGTTGATTGGCGATAAGGGCTATTGCTTTGGCGAGCAGCCGGGCATGGCCGATGCCTTCCTGATTCCCCAACTGTATGCGGCGGAGCGCTTCAAGGTGCCGTTGGGGGCGTATCCGCGCATCGGCAGGGTGGCGGCGTTGGCGGCGCAGCATCCGGCATTTATCCAGGCCCATCCTGCCAATCAACCCGACACTCCTGAGTGATCGTGCCCACGCAGAGCGTGAGCACAATAATAAAAACAGGTACCTTGCGATGCACAATCAGATTGCCAGCTTTCGCGCGGCACTCGATGCCCGTCCGGTGTCGCGCTACCAGTGGTTGATTCTCCTGTTGCTGGCCTTGTTGCTGGTAACCGATGGCTACGATGCCCAGGTGCTGGGTTATGTGGTACCGGCGCTGGCGTCGGATTGGGGGCTGGAAAAGGCCGCGTTCGGCCCGGTATTCAGTGCCAACCTGCTGGGGCTCACGCTGGGCTCGCTGCTGGTGACTCCCCTGGCCGACCGCTTTGGCGTTCGCCGCATCCTGCTGGGCTGCGTGCTGATCTACGCCAGCCTCACGGTGTTGATGGTCTTCGCCAGCTCGCTGACCACGCTGATGGCGGCGCGCTTTATCTGCGGTATCGGCATGGGCGGCGCGATGCCCAGTGCCATGGCGTTGATGTCGGACTATTCCCCGCCACGCTTGCGCACCTTGATGGTGACGTTGGCGGCGTGCGGCTTTTCGTTCGGCGGCGCAGCCGGTGGGTTTGTGGCCGCAGGATTTATCGACGGCTTTGGCTGGCAGGCGGTGTTTCTTGCCGGCGGCGTGACGCCGTTGCTGCTGTTCCCTTTCCTGGTGTGGCTGCTGCCGGAATCCCTGCCGCGCCTGCTGCGCGATGCGCCGCCGTATGCACGCTTGCATAAGGTCACCGCGCGCATGTTGCCTGGGTGGCGTGCGCCGCTGGCGAGCGAGGACGAAAACCGCCGCGAGCAGGGCAGCCCATTGACGGTGGTGGAGCTGTTTCGCCATGGCTATGCACGCCCGACCGTGCTGATCTGGGCGACCTTCTTTGTCAGCCTGATCCTGCTGTATTTCATGATCAGCTGGTTGCCGTCACTGCTGCTGGAAAGTGGCCTGGCGTTGAGTGAAGCCAACCTGGTGACCTCGATGTTCCTGTTCGCCGGCACCTTGGGTGCCATCGGCATGGCCTGGTTTGCCGATCGATTGAAGCACAAGGTGCGGCTGTTGTCCGGCGTGCTGGCGGCAGCGGCGGTGTGTACCGTGCTGCTGGGGCTGAACCACGACAATCCGCGCTATCTGGTGGCCTGTGTATTTGCCGCCGGGTTTTGCATCATCGGCGGGCAACTGACCCTTAATGCTTTCGCCAGCAATTTTTATCCGGCGCATGTACGCGCCACCGGTACGGGTTGGGCATTGGGTGTAGGGCGCTTCGGCTCGATCCTGGGCCCGTTGCTGGGCAGCATGCTGCTGGCGATGCATATTCCGGTGCAGCAGATTTTCTTCTTCTGCGCGATTCCGGCGGTGATCGCGGCGTTGTTGATCATTCAAGTGCGCTCGCCCGCGCCTGACGCGCCGAAGAGCTCTTTGCACGGCGATATCCTCAAGGTACCGGCCAATCACTGAAGATGTTGCATCTACATCGAGCAGGATCACTGTGGTGAGCGGGCTTGCCCCGCGCTGGGCTGCGTAGCGGCCCCAAAAATCGTGGGAGCGCTTCGCACTCCAGCGCGGGGCAAGCCCGCTCACCACAGAAGGCCGCTCACCACAGGGAAATAGGCGCTTGAGAGCAGTGGGTTCAATGCACCACGGAGTTGGGCGGCAGGTGCCCCAGGCGTTCAGTCAGGCGCAGGCGTTGGATTGGGTCTTCGCTGAGCATCAGCGCGTGTTCAAGGTCGAAGCGCTCGGCGTTGGGGCAGTCCAGGCGTTGATACAGGCTGGCCCGTGCGAGGTAATCGGCAGCGCTGGCATTGCCCAGTTCCAGCACGCGCTCGGCGTCGATCAGCGCGGCCAGGGGGTTGTCATTGGCCAGGTGCAACTGGCGCAGGTTGCGGGACAGCCGTTGCAGGATCGAACGGGGTTCGGCGGTGTGCAAGTGGTCGACCTGCAACTTGAGGTTGGGGCCATACTGGCGTTGCAGCAGCTCGCGGCAATCGTTGGGGTACAGGCGTCGTCCGCCGCAGGGGTCCAGCAGGTGATCGGCACCGGGCACCCGCAGCAGGAAGTGGCCGGGAAAGTTGACGCCGACCATGGGAATGCCCAGGCGTCGCGCCAGCTCCATGGCAATCAACCCCAAGGCCAAGGGCTGCCCGCGTTTGCGCTGCAGTACCTTGTCCAGCAGGGCGGCGGCGGGGCGCAGCGGGGTGAAGTCATCCTGGGCGAAGCCGAGGTCATTCATGCGTCGCAGCAAGGGTTGGCCCAGTTCATCCGCCGGCAGCAGGGGCATGCCCAGGCTGACCTGTTGCTCGAGCAGTTTCAGGTCCTGCATGATCAACGCCGGTTGCACCGCCGGGTCATGCTCGGCGGCGATCCACAGCGCGGCTTCAAACAGCGCGGGGGGCGAACGTTCCAGGCAGGCGAAAAAAGCGTGACGGGGATTCATTGCATTCTCCGGCGAATGCCCCCGTTTTAGCCTTGCTGGGAATTTTCGTCCAGTGGCTTAAGAAATATCCTATCCGCTTATGTCACAAGACCTACAAAACCGGACGGCTTATTCCAGCGCACTTCGGCAGTTTTCTGCCGCAAGCCTATACTTGGCGACACAAGAAGTGATTCGGGAGCTCGACGATGTTTGCTCTCATGCACAGCACCCGCCTTGAATCGCTGCACCTGAGCATCGACCCGGTGACGGGGTTGAAGGCGGTCATAGCCATCCACAACAGCCGCCTGGGCCCAGCCTTGGGTGGTTGTCGCTACCTTGCCTACCCCGACGATGAAAGCGCCGTGGCGGACGCCGCGCGCCTGGCCCAAGGCATGAGCTACAAGGCCGCCCTGGCCGGGTTGCCGGTGGGTGGCGGTACGGCGGTGATCCTGCGCCCCGCCCATGTGGAAAACCGTGCGGCGCTGTTTGAAGCCTTCGGTCGTTGCATCGAGCAACTCGACGGTCGCTACATCACCGCCACCGACAGCGGCACCTCGGTCGCCGACATGGACTGCATCGCCCAGCACACTCGCTTCGTTACCAGCACCACCGCCGCCGGCGACCCTTCGCCCCATGCCGCCATGGGCGTGTTCGCCGGTATCCGCACCACCGCCATGGCCCGCCTGGGCAGCGACAACCTCGAAGGCTTGCGCGTGGCCATCCAGGGCCTGGGCAACGTGGGCTTCGCCCTGGCCGAACAACTGCACGCCGCCGGCGCCGAACTGCTGGTCAGCGATATCGACCACGGCAAGGTGCAACTGGCCATGGAACAGCTCGGCGCGCACCCTATCGCCAACGACGCCTTGCTCAGCACCCCGTGCGACATCCTCGCACCCTGCGGCCTGGGCGCCGTGTTCAACCGCCAGAGCGTCGGCCAGCTCCGCTGCGCCGCCGTCGCCGGTTCCGCCAGTGCACAACTGACCAACCTGCAAGTGGCCGACCAACTCGAAGGCCGCGGCATCCTCTACGCCCCGGACTATGTGATCAATTCCGGCGGCCTGATCTACGTCGCGCTCAAGCACAGCGGCGCCGAGCTGCCTACCATCACCGCGCACCTGTCCAACATCGGCACGCGCCTGACTGAAATCTTCGCCCACGCCCAGGCCGAAAAACGCTCACCCGCACGGGTCGCGGACGAACTGGCCGAGCGATTGCTCTACAAATAGACCACGCATTAAAAAGGCCCTGAATCCATGATTCAGGGCCTGTTCAATTCGGGCTTTATTCCGCCGGCGCGTTCAGCAACTCGGACAACGCGTCCGGTTGGCTCTTGAACGCCTTGGCAAACACATCGCGATTCTTCGCCATGTAGATCCCGGCTTCCTCCACCTGCTGCTCGCTCAGGGACGGCACGGCTTTTTGCAACACTTCTGCGAGCAACTCAGCGAGTTCAAGCATCTTGTCATGACGGTCAGCTTCGGCTTTATCCATGATTTAGTGGATCGAAAGGTGCCTACTTAATTTTAGGAATATATTAAATTGCGGAGTGGCGAACCTGCTGATAGCGCGCTATCGTCAATTAGGGGCGTCATCGCAACGCCTCGGGACCATAGATAGCGACCGCCTGTCGGAGTCCGCTGACGCGCATCTGTACCCACGAACGTTTACTAAGACGTCGGGGTTGTGCGCATGTGTATTAAAAGATCACACCTTCAATATCAATTTCGAGCCGAATCTCTAATTGGTCTACCGGGCGTTGCTTGGTGGGATGCTAAGCCCATGGGCAAGAAATTCTATGTGTCTGTGATCTTTCGCTCGTTATTGTTCGCTATAGGTAAGAAAAATCTATATCGATGTGCATTGTTTGGCTGCATATGGACGGACGCCTGCGAATCTAAATGGGGGCGTGAACTGTGAAAGTTAATCTTCGCATATCGAAGGGTCGAAAAAATCTACGGTATAAACTAGTCAAGTTTCAAGCCGAAGGGATCGGTAGATGCTTATTTGTCAATTCTAGAACACTGGTTCCGTCTTTGGCTGCATCGCTTTTCGAGGCAGCGTACGCCCGAGGGGAAAGAAAAAACAAAGGTAGCATATTTACCCTGTTTCATCACGTAGCATTTTTATTTACTTGGGCTAGCGAACGAAAAGTCGATTTAGAATTCTATCTATTGAGTGGATTTGGGCTTCGCTATAAACAAATAAAAAGTTTCTCGGATTGGCTCAGTGAGGTGGTTGACAAAGACTCAAACACTATCAGCTCCTACAATAGGCAGGTAATGCAAAGCTGTAAAACTTTTGTTGTGTGGTTTGTTTTCAACTATGTAAGCTCGAGTGAGCTGATTAAGGCGGATGTGGAGTTAATTGCCCTCGTTAATACGCAGCGTTTTTTTTGGAGTAAGGCGACCATTGGAGGGGAGGGAGGAAAACTCGCTTTGGACTTGAGCGATAGTGAAATTAATTCAATCGAGAATCTCTTGCTACATGAATTTGAAGAGGCAAAATTTGACAAGGGTATTTGTCATAGAAATTATTTATTATGGCGACTCGTAAAAGCGTTTGGATTAAGAATTGGTGAGGCACTATCGCTTAGGTTGGAAGATTTGAATTTGTCGGGTAGTGATCCGTATGTTGAAATAGTTCATCTGGATAGAAGAAATAGCAATCTAGACTCCAGAGTTCCTTATAATCCAAAAGTTAAAACGCTAGGTCGATATTTGTATATGCAGCCTGAGGATGATGATCTAGTTGGATTGCTTGAGCTGTATGTAAAGAAATATAGGGTCATGAAGAAATTTATCAGGGGCAAGATGAGAGTGACTAATTTTTTAGATCATGATTATCTGTTTGTTGCGCATGGAAGTTTTGGCGCAGGAAAACCTTTGTCTTGTTCTGCCGCGAGCCGCATCGCAAATGTCATTCAGCGGAAATCTGGAGTAACGTTTAGATGGCATTTGCTTCGCCATTCAAAGTTTAACCGATTATATATTGCAGCTCAGGAATCTCCTGACCGAAGCGCTGCAATCGATAGCATCGTATATATGGGGGGATGGCGAAGTGAAACGTCTTTGCTTCTTTATGCAAACCGGGCAGTGAGAGATTCTACACGTAGAAAAGTTACTGAAAATAATAAGAGGAGGGTTCAGAATGGAAGTCAATGAACAGGGGAAGTATGTAAACAGCGACGGGAATATCTTCATAAAGTGTTACGCTGATCCTTCTTCCTGTTTGTTGATTGATGTGACTGGGCCGAGGATAGAAAGTATCTGGAGGGGCAGAAGGTATTGGATTGACTTTTCCATGTACCTGTTTTGCTCTCAGGTAGTTGATGCAGCATACGAATATGTGTGTGATAAACTTCAAGACCATACGCCGGCAATTGTAAATGAAGTGAAGTCAGCATTAAAGATGATGGCTGTTGTATGGAAGGATGAGTGGAAAAATTTTTCGTCGTTGTCATGGCATGAACTTTTTGAGATGTTCGCTACCGCGTCGAAGTCTATAAGGCTTTGTTTTAGAAAATTTTATACATATTGTGCTGATAATGGTTTGGCCCAGGCGGACGAAATTTACGCTGCTGAACTTAATCAAATTGCAGTGGGCTCGCCATCGACAAGAGTTATATCGGATTGGGATAAAAAACGTGGGGCTTTGACTAACGCAGAGCTGGAGTTGGTGCGCCGAGCGATGCTTGAGAGTGGGAACGAGTCATGGGATGAAAATGTTGCAAGACTTTTTGTTTGGATTTCTTTTGAAACGCTCAAGCGACCAATGCAGATTTCAAGTATGGATATTGAGGCTCTCTGGTCGCCGCCAGGTATTTTAGGTGAAAAAGAATTCTTCTTGAGAATTCCGAAAATTAAGTATAACGCGGGACAGCCCAGTGATTTGTGGCCTATTACAGCTGAACTAGCTAATGAAATTTTAGAGTATGGAAAGCGTGAAGGCGTAAGTGAGTGTCAAAAGGCTAAGGGGCGGCTAATTGTAACATCTAAACCTGGCACAAAATCGAATTTCGACGCTATGATAAAAAACTGGTCCAGAAAAAAGAAAATCATTAGCCCTAGAACCAACGAAATCTTGATTTTGACGCCTTATCGTATTCGTCATAGCGGCGCAACACAAATGGCCATGCAGGGATGTACTAGCGAAGAGATAAGGTATGTGTTGGAGCATAAGAGCCTTTTCGCAGTAAACGCATATATTGACTGCCTAGTATCTGATTTTTGTCCACTCTTGGATCGTGTCGGAAGAAAGTTAGGCGGTATCTTTTCCGAGCTCACAGCTGCATTTTTTGCAGGGAAGATAGCGCCGATTTCGCCAGGTAATCCAATACTGATCCCAGTTATAGCTGCCCCCGCAGTAGTGGGGTCCTGTGGAAGTCAAGTTGCTTGTACTAAACACCCATTTTTTAGCTGTTATAACGGATGTCCATTTTTTATCGCTTGGAAAGATGCCGATCACTACCGGTCTTTGAATTACATAGAGGCTATGTTGAATAAGTGGAATGCGGCAATCAACGGATCCGAACGTAGTAAAGTGCTTAAAGAGTTGGAGCGTGTTTATCAATCCATCACAGATGTGATTGTTAAAATCGAAGCAGGTGACTAAATTGGAATTATTAAAGAAATTAAAAGCAATCGGTATGCCAAGTCAACTAATCGATAAGTGCACGCGGTGGATGCAGATTTTGGAAGATGATATCGATTTTTTTTCTGACAAATGGAATGTTTTGCGTTGGAAAAGACGTCCCGGTAATGCGCGATATTCAAATGTTCTTTTTTCGTCCATTAGTAATCTTGGTCTCAGAGCTGTAGCTAAAGCATACATATTAAATAAGCGCTGGAAATCTAATATCTGTGATGCTACCGCCGTTGGAGATATGAGGGCTATCAAAAAACTGGACGAAATCTTAGGGTCAAAAAGTATTATGCAGGTGAATAATGGTGATTTTGAAATTGCCGTGGGGAATAACGTCAATCTTCAAAAAAAGCTATTTAATTTTGGTTCTTGGCTGAGAATAAATCTAGGTCTTAGAATAAGTTATAAGGCGCTCGCAACCAGCACTATAGAGCATGGTCGGGATGGAACTGAGGAAGGGAGACGTAATAAACTCATACCTATTGAGGTGATGAGAGATTTTTTCGGGCTAGCGTCGAACGAAAGTCTTGCTC
The DNA here is from genome assembly GCF_036346475.1 of Pseudomonas sp. AM8. NCBI lineage: Bacteria > Pseudomonadati > Pseudomonadota > Gammaproteobacteria > Pseudomonadales > Pseudomonadaceae > Pseudomonas > Pseudomonas sp. AM8. Next base: position 768,748 of record NZ_JAOTNX010000001.1, on the reverse strand, counting down.
CGAAAGATCGCTTTTTTATAAATGCAATTGTACTGAATTCAGCAATGGGGGGGCGTGTTGGCGAGCTGGCAAGTTTGCCAGTTGATTGTTTAGTATTTCATGAGGGCGCGTGGGTGCTCAGACTGTTTCCCGAAAAGGTCGAAGGTCAGACGTTGAGATTGTTTCCACAGGATTTGCTGCCGGCAGTTAAAAGTGCAGTCGAGTTCTTGAAGAACCTAACAGTGGAGGGCAGACGTATAGCGCGCAAAAGAAAAGAATCATCGGCTGTCGATTGGTATAAGGTTTGGAAATCGCCGGAAGCTACAGAGTACTATGCGAGGAGATTTTGTCACGAGTGGACCACCAGCTTTAGTATCTTTACGCCTGATGCAGTTTGGGTTAGTAAACGTAATCAATTTATAGATTTTGTTGGAGTCCAGCGGCGCCTGGGTATCAATGGAGGAGCTAAGTATGTAGGTGTTAGTGCAAGGCATTTTAAAAGACAGGTTAACAGGCAAATGGCACTTAAAGAAGGTGTCTATTATTCTTTTGATTCGAATTGGCGCTCGTTTCCTGTGACGCTTGATACTCCTAATTGGAGGGAAGTATTGTTGGTGCATCCTCATTCGGTTTCATTCAATCGCTTCGAGCAGTTTTATCAGATGCGCTTTAGGCATCACAAAACAGCGACTAGTATTGTGAGGAAGATTTTTGATGTGTGTCTTTCGGATCAGTTGTTGAAAAAATCGTTCCCATTTACATATGACTCCAATTTTGAGGGAGAATTTCATAAACAAATTGAGCCAGTTATTCGAGATGGTACTGGTGCAGTGCTTGAGGTTGAGGATGCGCTGATGGTTCTACCCCGTTTCTTTTTTCATACTTCGTTCAATACGGATTTGGCTAATTATACGATGGTATCTCGAGCACAATTTTGTTATTGGCTGGCCGATGCCGCGAAAGGCCTAGATTCAGTTTTTTCTAAATACAATGTTATTGATCCTAGAACTGGTAATGTTGCCACTTTCACATGGCATGATATACGACACTGGTTGAATACTGTTTACAAGCAAGGGGGGCTGACTGATTTGCAAGTTAATGCGCTCTTGTCTAGAAAAAGCTTAGCGCAGGCGCGAGTATATGATCAGACGTTAGCGATCGATAGAAGCAAAGTTGTTCAGGATTTGCTGACAAGCATCCGGCAAGATAAAGCCATTGGGCAAATACAAGAGACTTATAACATTTTGGGCATGACCGATCGCCAAACTGCCGAACAATACCTCAAAGCCGCAGTACGGATTGTCAATCCAATGCCACATGGGGGATGTACATTAGATTTAGCTCTGAAAACGTGCAGGCATAGTCTCTCTTGCTTGTCAGTCAATGAGCGAGGAGACTGCTGTGAAAGTTTGGTGGTGGATGTAGAGAATGAAGGTCAATTTATTGAGCTGAAAAAAATCAATGATGATGCTAATACTATTAGGGAATATATTCAAGCGAACGGTGGGGAAGGTGGTCATCAAGATGTCCATTTCAGCCGCGTGGCAAGAAGTACCGCTCGCCTGTTGGAGGTTCGCCAACTTAAGTAGCGCCGGAGACTCAAAATGCAGCGTAGAGGAAAGCGGTTGAGTGAGTATCTTAATAAGTCGTTGAATGCATTGAATACTGAATATCTAAGTCGTGGGGAACAATATGTATATAGCCAAAAGGAATTAGCCGTTTTTGCGAGCGTTTCTAGAGAAACTATCAGGAAGCATCAGGGGGAGCTTGATGAAGCCATATCTACACTTTCTCTTAAAAAATATAGTCTGGACAAGGACTCGCACGCTGCCAATTTAAAAGTGAAAATTTCAAAGCTAGAGAATGACTTGACTCGTACAATCATGAGTTATGAGGCGTTGCGCGTGCAATATTTGCACGTGATCAGCGTTATCGTAAAAGAGTCGTTAGATATTTCTAAGTTTATTAGGCGTGATATGGCAGGTGTGGTCGAATGCCCTATTTGCAATCGAATGCCGGAGGTGCGTCTACATGCTATGGACCCTTAGCTGCAATTCGGTAGAAATCAATTTTTTTATACTTGATTCGAAGTGTAGGCGCGAATTATTAAATCTATTCCAACCTCAGCGATACCCATAGCTAAGGGATATGATCAAATGATTTACTTACCCTCGAAGCTAAGGCTCGCTCATTGAATAAAAATGGCCGTGCATAATTTTATATGGCTTTTAATATGTAGGCGGCTTCAGTCATTATTAAATTCAGTTTGCTAATTTTGGTGATTGGCATTTCAACTAGACGAGCTTTGTTGAAGTTGGTAAATAAGAAGAATCAGCGGATTTTTAATTTTAATATTTTGTGTCGTGAATCCTCTAAGTTGAAGGCGGGCCTACAATAGGTGTAAAAATTTAAGATAACCTGACCAGGTTGGATTTAAATGCGTTAAAGTACTGGGAAACGGACGGCATTATCATCTTGAAGATACATTCAGAAAGTATGACAATGAAAATTCCGGGTTAACGAAAACTCTTCTTCAGAAGCTTGATTCCTCAAAGCCAGAGTCTTGACCACGAATTGCTCAGACTGTATGCACTAAAGCTTGTAAATATGATCAGAAATCCTTACGTGCGTAAAGCGCACCCTCGGAATATTTAGAGAGATAATTGGTGCTGTGCCAGACTTTATGCAGAAAAGCGTTATTCGTGTTCACAAAATTTTGATAATGTGGATATGCTTCTTACTTTCAATAAATATTGTGTTTGTTTTACTGGTTTAAATGTTTTCTGCGCTTTGGGAACACCTTTTGGTATACCGTTTAAGCCGCAGAACTTTTCAGGTCTTCACTCTGTTGATGTGGCTGGACCGAAGTTGTCTTAATTGATAATTTTCTTATGACTGACTGTTACCGCTGAATGCTAAGTGCTCCCACACCTATCTGAATATATCCTGGTGACTATAGATTATAGTCTGCAGGATATATTCGGATATTTTCCGCCGGCAGCTATGCATCAGTACGGCAGCGCTACTCTTGCGGTCATTGCCGAAACTAGAATGGTTGAGGTGATGTTTATTCAAGTGGCAGAACGGTTTGCGTTGTGAATCACCATGCTCCAGCGTTTGGTGATACCTTTACCCCAAGACCCCCCTAAAAAAACGATTAGACCTAATGAGATTGACCATGAAAGGCAAACGTAAGGCCGAAACATCCAAGTGGCTCATGAAAGGTCAATTCGAGAGGGAGGCGAGGCTAATACTGCGGAGACGATCCCGTGATGCTTCGAACCATTTCCTTGATGCTGCAGCTATATTTGGAGTCGAGCATGAACCGGTAGGTTTGCTAACGGGTAAATTGCTGTGAGTGATTATATTCTCAAAACTCGCCTCCTAACGTTGTAGAAACCCCACCGATAGTTGATTGCCGGGGGCTTTTAAGGCGATAGATTGACCGCTACTGATCGACAGTTGTCAGTCACTCTTCTGAGAAATAGTATGAATACGGAATTGATGGAAGATGAGATGCGTGGGGCGCTATTCGGTGATTCTGAGCCCTCTACGCCCGCAATTAACTCAGACGTTCAGGACACAGTCACGGATGTCGTGATCGTGCAACCGGGGAAGGCAGCGAGGAAAAAGGCGGTTTCAAAAGGCTTCACATCTAGGTTGAAAGTTACGCTCCGTGTGGGGAGCGAATTCGAGGGTGAGACGCACCAGATGGTGCATGAGGCCGATACGCTGAGCTTACTAGTTGCAGAACGAGAAGCTACAAAGACGGCCAAAAAAATTTAGGTTTGTGAAAGTAGTGTCGGTCACATCGATGTAAGTGGGTACTCTCACTTTTCGCCCGCGGGGTATTAAGCCGCCTTCACTTACCGCGGGGTCATCTAACAGGTTCGTGTCGATTGAAGCTTAAAATATTAGGGGCGTCAGTCATATCCCGGACTGGATTTAACACCATCAATCGATCCAACTCTCAATGTTTAAGTGGTCGCCAACCCAAGCCAGGTATCTAAGGGTGGCGACAGGTAAAAATCGACCAGTTGCAGCGTAGCACCGCAGTTTCTTGTCTAACCCAATAGAGTTTTCTTCGCCGTCGATAGCCCCAATTTCTGTGTGCTAACCTGAGATTTAACTCGAGCCCTGAAATGGTTCAGGGGATAGTTTGATCCTTCGACTTAGGAGTTAAAACAATTGCTCCGTCGACCACTTCAATGGTCAATTCATCGCCGATACTGAGTCCCATGCTCACGAGTAGGTCGGCAGGTAAGTCAACGATGACGTCTCCACTTCCATCTGTAGGATTTTGGCATTTCACGTTCCAGCGCTGAGCTTCGATCATAATATTCTCCACGAGTTGGTCTTGGTAGGAACGATTCATTATGCTCGCGATGCCTAAGCCGGTTGAAGCGTGATAATCACTGCCGTCTGCTTTTGGCCGATTTTCTGCCTCTCCCGAAGTGCTGCAACATACGCTTTGGTCAGCGCCATTACCCATCAGCATTTTCCAGAAAGCGAAAGCTGCCATCACTCCGTTTCGATGAGTCAAAACAAGCGTCCTGCTCGAAGTTGGCTCAGCATTGGTCACCACTCAGATCTCTCTTGAATTTGAGGCAAATGACCTTAATATGATCTTATCTTGCCATCATCGTTTTCAATCATGGATGTTTCTCGGGGGTAGGTCGAAATGGCAGAACCAGAAGACGCTAAGCCCGCGATTGGGCGCTTTAACACGAATGATGAGACGAAGCGGATCGTATGGACACAGACCGCTGGTCATTGCGAACTGTGCGGCACAGATCTAACGTTCGACTATCGTGCCGGCAAGCCAATGAAATGGGGCGAGGTGGCGCATATCCTACCCGCCAGTCCCAAGGGGCCTCGGGGACGCGCGGATCATGATGCTGAGGCGCACACGAACGATACTGCTAACCTGATGCTCCTGTGCCCAGGCTGTCATGACAAAATTGATCGTGACGCAGACGGTTATCCTGAAAATGATTTGAGTGGTTTACACCAAGCATACCTAGAGCGCATCCGAATCGCCGCAACGACCCCTGATGGTGGCAGAGCGATTCCTCTCATTGTTCAGAGTCAGCATTTCCAGACGATCAACGATATTCCCGTTCGCGATCTATTGACTGCGATGTCTGCGGAGGGATTAACCGCCTTCGATCAAGGCATCAAAATTGCCTTCCCTGCGCCCGGACCGCGCGGCAGGGACGCTGCCTATTGGCAGAACGTCAAAGACAGCATCCAGTATGAGCTGGAGCAGCAACTCAAGCGTCGGGGCGGCACCTATGGCGACTCGCCCGCGCTAGCAGTAGTAGGCTTGGCCGATATCCCAGCTTTGATGATGTTGGGCCAGAGCATCGGCGATCGTTCCAAACGCTTAATCTTCTCTTTTCACCGCGAGCATCTTTTGCGCTGGCCCGATCAGTGTGCTGAGCCGCCCAGTTTTCTGTTCACGCCTCCACCCAACGGCGATGGTCCACTGGCGTTGGTGCTCTCCATTTCTGCACAAGTTCCAGTTCGCGACGTGACCGACGCTCTACCCGGTGCACGTATTGCAGAGCTGTCGATCCCTGAACCAAGCTACGCGATGGTACAGAACCGTCGGGTGATTCATGCCTTTCGCGACGCACTCCAAATACGACTGAGTCAGCTTGAGGCTCTGACTCCTGATCCTATCCACGTCTTCGCTGCCATTCCTGCGGCACTGGCCATCGAGTTTGGCGCGTTGCTCACAACGCAGCATCAACATACGTACCTGATCTTCGATCGGGACAAAGAAAACCAAGATCGGTTTACGCAAACACTGCAATTGGGCTCGGTGGCCCAGGAGGCTATGTAAATGCTTTTGAGCAACGAACAGACCAAGCGCAGCAGTTGGGAATATTTTCTGCTTCGCGCCGCGCGGGAAATCTCGCTGTCGGAAGCGCAGTACGAAAAAATCAACGACCGCTACTCCCAACTGGAAAAAATCCTCTCGGCTTCTGACAATCCGTTGCTCGCTGAGGCCCATATCTTCGTTCAGGGCTCAATGCGGCTGAAAACCACCATCAAGCCAATTCCCGGCGCGCCTGCGGATCTGGACACCATTGATGCGGACGCGATTATCTGGCTCCCTCACGCTCAAGGCGCTGGTGCGAAGGAAGTTCTAGAGGCGATTGAACAGCGTTTTAGAGAAGGCTCCCGCGTTCAGGAGGAAGTTAAGCAACTACGTCGTGGTATTCGGATCGTTTATGCCGACGAAAATCCAGGTTTCCACATTGATGTCACACCTGCCCGCGCGATCAACGGAAATGGCGAAGCAAACGGCGAGGGTAAGCTGGAGGTTCCGGATCGGATCACAGGGTGGAAAGCAAGCAGCCCTATTCCCTACTCGAATTGGTTGCAGGTTGCTTCGGCCCAGAAAATCTCTCTGGAAAGCTTGGCAATTGCCAAAAGCCAGCGAATGCTTGATGCCGCAACACAAGATCCTTTGCCGCATTATCAGGACTACATCGATCAAGATCCCCTGCGTGCGACCATAAAGCTGCTTAAGCGGCATCGCGATGAATGGGCCATCAAAACAAGGAGCGCTGATACTCGCCCCATATCTGCTGTTATCACCACTTTGGCCACTCACGCGTACCTAGATGTCGTGAAGGAGTCCCAGTCGAAGCCTTTGGCACCGCTCGATGCAATTTTGGAAATCGTTCGCAGAATGCCGCAGCACATCGCGCAAAGAGGTAGCGATTTCTTTGTCTGCAACCCTGCCGATAATGGCGAAAACTTTGCAGAGAAGTGGAATCGACCGGGCGAGGGGCAAGGCTATCGTCAATCATTTGCCAAGTGGCATGCGGACGCCAGTGCATCTGTGTCATTGGGTTTGGAAAGTTTTGAATCCAACGATTCCTTTGCCGAGGCAGTGAAAAAGAATTTCGGTATTGCACCGGCACTCATTACGGCAGTGAACAATGAGATCCCTGCGAATTGGACGATGCCCGGCCGACCGGATGGCACTACTCGAAACTCTGCTTCGATGGGTTCGCTCTTCGGAGGTGCCAGCGGTGGCGGAACCTCTCAGTCGAGCGTAAAGCCAGTTGGACGCCTTGGCTGATCCTATTAAGACGCCATTGCAGCGCGGAATCGCGGCACTGCGAAACACCCTAGGTCAGGATGCGGCCGATGCATTGCTCCAGCCCGCACCCATGCGGGCTGACGAAGCGGCGTGCTTTCACTTCCCCTTGCCCATCGATTACACGGGGCAGGAGCGGCGACTGCGTATAGGTTTCCCCTCCAACTTTCCCCGTGGGCTCTTGCGGCTGAACGTCGAACCTTCTCCATGGCTGGTTTGGCCGCATGCCACCAAGTCGGGGCTTTGTCTTCATGGCTTTCAGGAGCGCCCCATTATGGGCTCCCCGGAGGTCGTGGTAGAGGACAGCCTTGCGCGCTTGGCCCAGATCGTTTCGTTGTCCAAGATGGGATCAAGCCAGACAACGCGCGATATCGAATTTCAGAATGAGATCACTACCTACTGGTTTTTTCAGCACGGTCAGTCATTCCAGAACCTCTTACTTTTGGATCGACCTCAGACCGCCTCGCAGTTGTTTGCTCTCAGCGATCCGCGCCGGGCTGTGCCATCCGGTCAGGAAACGGTTTGGCTAGCATCGAACATAGCTGCACTCAAAGGGCATTACCGACGGGTTGTCGGGCGCTCCGCTGTCATTCGCGCGGCCGAAACTCCCGGTTTTTACGTCAAGCTTCAGACTTATCCGGATATCCGCACCCCGGATCCAGAAGATTTATTGCTGTGGCTAACGCCACACCTTCAACCAGACGATGCCGAGCAATTGCTGGCATGGTTTGAGCTGCATGGAACGTTGGCGAGTCGATGGATTGTCCTGGAGCTTCCTGGGGGGGCGGATGCTCCAACTTATTGCCTCAATGTGCGCTCGCTTGGCGTACAGCAAGAGCGGGGGGCAAAGTTTGGCTTGCGCACAGCGCGCCGCCGGCCAGCCATAGCAAATGCACATCCTCCGGCACTCGTCCGCGCAACTGCCCTAGACGTGCTTGATCGTGCGTCCATTCTGTCCCGCGATATAAGCGGCACAGCAAAGCACCTTGAAAATGCTCGGGTCGTTTGTGTTGGCGTTGGCTCGTTAGGCAGTGCGGTGGCAATACAGTTGGCACGCTCCGGTGTCGGCCACCTTACCCTCATCGATCCTGACACTTTGGTGTCAGCCAATCTGGGTAGGCACGTTCTGGGAGCGGATAGCCTAGGGAGGCTGAAAGCCTCAGCGTTGAGGGACAAGATTCTGTTAGATCTTCCGACTACAGAATGCACCGCTTATTCGACTTTTGCAGAAGTAGTGATGAGCAGCAAACCAGAAGTGTTCGATAACGCAGATCTTGTCGTGATTACGACAGCAGACTGGCAGTCGGAGGTCACTGTATGGCGAGCCAAATCCAGCGGCGTTTCTTGGGGACTTTTACAAGCCTGGAGCGAACCTTATACCCAGGTGGGCCACGCACTATTCGCACCAGCCGGTATCTTTGATGGCCGTCATTTATTCACGGACATCGGCGATTTTCTTCATAAGTTTACAGAGTGGCCGGGAGGAGGTGTGGTTCCACTGCCCGCGTGTGGGGAGAGCTTTATTCCAGGCGGGTCGCTGGGTATGACCAATATTGCCTCTATGGTGTCGCACACGGCTTTACGCGCATTGACCGGCAACATCGGCACTGCATCTTGGGTCAGTAGCATCTACAGGCCTGAAGATGTGCCGAGCCTAGGAGGCCAATACCATGGGCCCAAGCTGCCAGAGGGGGCGCAGCAACTCTTACTCGAGCGCGGATGGCCGGAACATAGGGATGAAACTGTATGACGGATATCGCTTGGCGCTGGAGATGGGCGGAGGTGGATTCCGAGCTATTGGTGTCGCAAGCTGTCGCGGACATCTTGGATAGTCATCGGCAGGGCCTTTTTGGCGTGGAGCGAGGGGGACAGTTATTCGTCAGCCCGGTTAATCCGAAAGGGTTGCTGCTGGCCTTGGCCACGTTGCCTCATTGCGCCGATCGGTCAGGCTGGTCTTGGCTAGAGTTGGATGCGGAGCGGTGCCGTCAGGAGATCCAAGCTGCCAACGAACAAGGGTTACGTCTGGTGGGCTATTGGCATACGCATCCCCAATCTGTCCCGGTGATTTCTCCGGCAGACATAGGAAGTTTTTTCAGATTTGCTGCGCGTTATACGCAGGATCTGCCGCACCCAATAGCCATTATCGTTGGCAAGTCCGAAAAACCAGAAGGCATCAAGGCGTGGTCGTTCAGGGGCGGCAGATATGTTGAGGCAACTTGGCTTAGATAAGCTTCAAGTCGGTGCCGTGGGAGGCACGTCAGTGGTTACCTTTACCCGCAAGCATTAGCGCGAAGAGCTCTGCCTGAAAGCGAGCATCATCCAAGGCGTTATGGTTCGGTTCGCTGAGTGGCTTCAGCGCAGCGGTCATCTTGGATGATTTTGTTTCCTGCCAGCTGCAACCTACAGCTCCCATGAAGTAGGCCTTCATGTCGATAGCGGTAAATCCAAAGGGGTTGGTTTCCAAGTATTTGTGGAAGTAGTAGTTGACGAATGACCAGTCAAACGGTGCATTGAGTCCTACGAAAATGACCTTCTGTCCCGTTTGGCAGCATGATTTCAGCCATTCACCAAATGTCAGCATCGCCTGTTGCGGAGTGAGTCCTTCGCGCTCCAGCTTCTCCAGACTCAGCCCCGATACTGCCAGTGCTTCTGGGTCGTGTTTTGGACTGTCAGGTCGTAGTTCAAGATAGATGGACGTGGCAGGTTGATCTACAAGGCAAGCTCCAATTGAAAGCAGACTGTATTCGCCTGGTATAGGTCCAGAAGTCTCGACGTCGACGGAAACATAAAGCTCATCAGGGTTCATGTTATTTCCTTTTCGTGTAATTGCCAGATCAAGCTCGTAACCATGTGACGGTGGAAAGGCGGCAAAGCCATTGACCCATTTCGCTGTTATCCGGCGTTCGAGCAGCGGCAGTGCATGCCTCCCGGGGAATTGTACGTTCCTTTGGTCAGCTCTGCGTCCGAGCATAATGATGTGTGTCATTCTCATAGTGTCGGATGAGGGCTCGGAAGATTATGAGCGAGCGTTGGGCAGTCAAGTGCCAGAATACTGAGGACGGCACTGGCGACATCATCCGCTAGTTAGCAGGGTATGGACAGTTGGCGAAACCACCGAAATTAGTGCTTTGTAGCGCTATTTAACTGTGTCCATGGCGACGAGATATTTTTTAAAAATTAGGGCATCAGTGTCCATTCAGAAAGTGTTCGACACGTCACCTGAAGAATTTGAGAACAAATGCGAGTTTTCAGAAAACAACGCTATTAAACGTGGCGATTGGGGAATTACGCTTCATTTGACCACCTTTTTGCATTGCAAATGATTGCGCTGTATCAGAACAACAACGCTACGAGCGCAGTTGATGTAGTACGTCATCCAATCCTTCACGGCCACGGTTGATTCAATCGGGAAAGGCAACGGAGCCCCTATTGATGGTGCAGCACCCTGAAACGCTGCCCAAAACTCATCTTTGCTGTTTTGATAGCAATGCTTAGACGTTGGGCAGCATGAGCTAAAAGGCTTTCGGTAGAGTAAGTGGAGGGGGGTATGGTCGAGGTCATTGGAGTCGGTCACCGGTCGTATGCGAAAGGTGAAATAAAGCGCCAGAAATTCAAACGATCCTATTCATAGGCCTTTGCGTCTCCTAAAAACGCTTACTACGACCCTCAGGAAGAGCGCCAAATGCTCTAATAGCGCAGGGAAGCTATGCATTGACATTTCTCCTTCATTTGAGTGTCTATTCTGTTGTAACGTAAAAATACCAATTACTAAGGAAGTTTCCATGTCCAAACTCGCAGAATTCCGTCAGCTCGAAAAACACCTCGCCGTCCAGCTCCAAGCGCTCGAAGCCCTCAAGGGTGACGCTGGCCTCAAGAAAGAAATCGAATTCGAAACGAAGCTGCGCGATTTGCTCGCAAAATACAGCTACAGCCTGAAGGACGTGATCAACCTGCTTGATCCACAAGCTGGTCGTCGCGCTCCAGTATCTGAGCCTAAACCCACACGCAAGGCCCGCCAGGTGAAGGTTTATAAGAACCCACACACCGGTGAAATCATTGAAACGAAAGGCGGGAAGCATCGCGGCCTGAAGGAATGGAAAACTGAGCATGGCGCAGCGACTGTCGAGTCCTGGCTAAGCAAGTAATTTGGGGTTGTGTACATAAGGGCCAGTGGTGGCCCTTTTTTGGGCTTAACTTTTGGTTCGCCGGCAGCGCTGCGAGCAGTAACGAACCTCCTCCCAACACCGCGCCCATTTCTTTCGCTAGGTGAAAGGAAGTCCGCAGGTAAGGCAGGTTTTTACAGGAAGATCGCTCTTTCTTATTGCTTCACCGATTGCTGTTGTGTCCTCGAAGGCGCTTTTCTGAAAGCCAGTCGATAATTCGTAGGGGTCGTACCTACGATATGTAGAAAGTGCTCTCTTAGAGAAGTCGAAGAACTAAATCCTACTTCTGCAGCAACCTGTTCGATTGGTAAATCAGTCGCTTCAAGCAGGCATTGCGCACGAGTGATTCTTACATGGATCACCCACTGCAGGGGGCTTAGGCCTAGTTGCTCTTGAAAGCGACGAGTTAGTGTTCTCGTGCTGACCTTTGCAAAATCTGCCATACCTCTGATCGTAATAATCGTAGCTAGTCGGCTTTCGATCCACTGAATGACGGGCGAAAGGCTCGTGTGCGCGCAGGGGATTTCTCTGACAATGAACTGTGCTTGGCCGCCAGATCGCTCCAATGGGACAACGGCGAGTCGCGCCGCTCCCGCCGCGACACTGGCGCCATGATCCTGCTTGATCATATGCAAGCAAAGATCCAAGCCAGCCACAGCCCCTGCGGATGTCAGTATTTGACCGTTATCGACAAACAGTACGTTTGGATTCACTTCGATCTTCGGATATCGCCTCGCCAGCATTTCAGCGGCCTTCCAGTGGGTAGTAGCCTTCAATCCATCTAGTACACCGCTTTCAGCGAGAACAAATGCACCTGTACATATTGACGCGATCCTTGCTCCCGTCTGAGTGGCGGATCGGATGACGTCGAGAATGGCGTCGGGAACGTGACTGGTTGGATCGCTTAGCCCAGGCACAATCAATGTGTCAGCGCGGGTAATTTCGTCTAGAGAAAATCTGATCTGCAAATCAAATGAGCGTGTCTGTACCGTGGGGGTGCTAGCGCATACACGAACTTGGTAGGGGTAGTGGCTTTTCGTGAGTTCCACGCGTTCAAAAAGCTCGGCAGGCATTGTCAGGTCGCCAGCTACTACACCGTCGAAGGCGAGAATTACTACGTTATGCGTTTTGATCGTAAATTTCCTCGGGCCTTGACTGTTCAAGCAGTCGAAGTAGCGCTTATGTATGATGGCGGGAATCATACGGGAAATAGTATTTCAGCCACATTGTCTTGACCATATGATTCCGGCCAATTTCGACAGGATTTCAGTCTCACACCTTGATGCGCAATGAGCGGTCAAGACCTTAGCGGGGCTCTGCGAGGAGGGTAAGGGCTGCTGGGGGAGAGAATGGTAGCGATCTAGTGAAGGCGGAAAGGCTTTGGTCGAAAAGCTCACGAGACAGAGGCGGGGCGTATAAGGACATCGCTTAGCTATGCGTTAGGCTGCAGTCCTTGTGGTTAATCAACATTATGGATACGTGGAAGCCCGTCAGTAAAAGCGTCCGCCGACAGCTCTAATATCTACTCGCTCTGATCTAAGCCAAGTTTTTGGTTGGCTTGAATCCTATGAAGAATGGCGTTCTAGCCATGGCGTAATGCAGGTACGTTACAGACAATGAGGCCTACGACGACCTAGATGGGTTAAACAATGCTTAAGCAAAAAATTGGAACGTTCTCCCCTCGGCGGTTACTGGGATGGGTTGCGCTGATGGAAGGCTCTACTTTGATACTGTTGACCTGCGTAGCAGTGCTCATAAAGTATGTTTTAGGTTATCCAGGAATAGTTACCTGGATGGGCCCTATACATGGCGTATCGTTCCTTATTTACATCTGGTTGGTTTTATCTGTTGCTGCAGAGGATAAATGGAAGGCAATTATTGTTTTACGAGCTTTAGTGGCTGCATTTATACCTTTAGGTGGGATATGGATGGCCACCATGTGCTGCGATGTCAAGCTTCTGGCGGAGTTAGACGACGTATGCTTTATCTGATCCTCAAAGTTATACATGTTTTTTCGATACTGCTCTGGGTTTCTGGATTAATAATGCAGGCTGTAGTCATAATCGTCGACGGCAAATTATCAGGCCCGGCTATGCCTAGGGAGCTAGCGCGGCTTCGCCTGGTACGCAAATGGGACAAGGTCATAACTACGCCAGCCATGATTTGTGCTTTTGTTAGTGGCCTATATATTGCGCTTACGTTCAATTTCTTCGGTAGCGGATGGTTGTTTGCGAAGATAACTGTCGTAATGATATTGGCTGCGGTACACGGGGTTCAATCGGGCTGGTTGAGACGGATGCTTTCAATTGAAGAGGCTGGAGGCTACGGGAGAAATATGCTACCCGTAATTCTGGTTGCACCTCTCATCATAATTTTCCTAGTGGTACTTAAGCCTTTCTGATTCTCACGATTTGCTATCTAGGTAAGAGTCTTTAAGTAACCAGAGCAGAGCGCTTAATTTTCACATATCGGATTTTTGTTCGGGCGCGTGAGCATTTGGCATGCATGAATTTCTTTTAACGAGGCGATTTTTATGACCAGGTTTTATTCTTCAGATACACCGCTTTGTGTACAGATTGTATTGTTTGATGGTTTTGATTTACTTGACGCCATCGCTCCGTACGAAGTCTTCCTAGCTGCTGCACAACTTTCCAACGGAGCATTGAAAGTCAACCTGGTCACCGCCGAGGGGCCGCGCTCCGTGACCAGTGGACTTTGTTTTCTATCTATTCCAGCCGATGGAACGCTAAGCCCTGAAGAGGCTGACATCATCGTAATTCCAGGGGCTGCAGGAAATCCGCACGGTGATGGCAAGGATACAGCTCCATTTCTTCTCAACCAAGCCGCCAACACCGAACTTGTGCCTCTAATGAAAAGGGCTTTCGATCTGCCTGAAACGATTGTCGCAAGCGTCTGTGGAGGGAGTCTGTTGCTCGCTATGGCCGGTCTGCTCGGAAAACGTAACGCAGTGACTCATCACTTCGGTATGACGATGCTGTCGACACTTGGGGCGTTCCCGGTAAATGCTCGTGTGGTGGATGATGGCAACTTCGTTTCTAGCGGTGGTGTTACTTCAGGACTGGATCTCGCCTTGTATTTGGTTGATCGTATGCTGGGCTCACAAATAGCCCTCAGCATTGAGGTGCTCTTTGAATACGAACGGCGTGGCACAGTGTGGAACGCACGAGGTATGACGCCTATGAGTTGGCATCCAGCATCCGATGTAGATCAACAGCACGGCATCGCTGATGTTCAAAATCCAAAGGCAGTGTCTAGCGAGGGCAGGGGCTTCCTGGGCGACTGGGACGTTGAGATAAGTACACCTATCGGTGTTATGAAGGTCATGCTTTCAATACTCATTGTGGATGGTCTCCTTCAAGGGACTGCTACGCAAGAGGGAGAGACTACGCAGCTCGATTCAGTTTGGATCAACGGCGATCAACTCTGTTGGTCTCAAGCCTTAAAAAAGCCTTTGAAGATCACCCTCGATTTTGCGGTTCGTACTTCATTGAACACCATGAGCGGAACTGCAAAAGCAGGTAGCCTTCCTGCGTCTAGATTGACAGGAAGCAAGGTTGGCTGATTTTTATATTTACTAATAAAAGACTGTTGTTATAGCTTGCCCTATAAGAGGGCTTAAGCATGAAAAATATTAGGGTTAATTAAGGTTGGGGGCTTATAAGTGCTAAGTATACAAAGACTATTTTGCTTGTGTCGAGCCAAGTTTTGGTGTGGTGGTTTAAAGCTATTCCTTATGAGTATTACTTTTTGTGTGGTGTTAGGTTGCTCCGCCGGTATTGTCGGCGATCATAAACGCACTGACGCGACAGCTCCCGTAAATTTGCCGGCTGGCCCTGTCGCCATTATCATAAGCGACTCTGCGACAGAAACAGCTCAAGAAATAATTACTTATAATCGCTATTATAACACGGGGTCGAGTGCAAATTTATATAGTAACTTTCTACGCGAAGCATACTTGGACGCCTCAGCCCCTAAATCCGGTGTCGCAGCCATCACTGAATTGCTGGAGGCTCGGTTGGGAAAAGTCCATCAGTTTAAGTCGTTTGAAGAGGCATCGCGCAATGGTTTCAAGCTCATAGTTAAGCTTGATATGCAGTCACAACTTGTCAGTACCCGGTTTTCACAACCGTCCGCTTACGTGTCACTAAAATTTTATTCAGCAGATGATCAATATCTCGGGACTTTGGAGAGCGATAGTCGTCGCACTGCTACCCCTATGTGGACGGGGCACATCCGCGAAAAGGAGATTTTGTCAAATATACCTAAACATAGTGAAGTCCAGGTGCAAGCGCTTGAGTTACTCCGGCAGAAACTCGATCTTGTTCCCGTGAAAAACTAAAGCTGGTTTCCAAGTAACTATTGCTGACAATCCCGTCTCAGACGACGGGCTGGGATATTAATATCTTCTAGCCTCTGTACACATTAAGATCGCATTTGGGGATGGTTAGGAGAGCTACCTCGTTTCGATATAGTCCCAATAGAAGCTCGCGCAGCGGTTACACTAGTCACACGTCAGTCGAAATCGTTGGCCCTAGTTAGGACTTAAGTTTGAGCGAAAAGGTGTGCAACATTCGTCAAAACTGGAGATGTCTGATGAGCTTGCCCCGACCATATGCTAATGACTTGCATTGCAGTGCCGAGTGGGCGGGGCTGAATCTCACAGCTTGATCTTCAATCCTCAGTGCTTCAGTGCTAATCTTACTGCGATGAAACTATCTCTGACTAATCGCTCGCTCGTTGCATGGACGCTTTATTTTTGCGTCCTGTTCAACGTGTTCGCTTGCGGATTGGGGCATGGGCAGATGATCGGATTCGAGCTCAACGGAGTGGGTGGTCAATTTTGCTCTGAATTGGGCAGCAAGAGTCCGCTCAAAATCACGGATCTACCTGGGCAGTCAGCAAACGGTTGGACGTCTAGCTTTTCCTGTCCTATATGTTCGGCGGTGACGTTAAGCATCGCGTTTCTATTTTGTCTGACCTGGCTGCTGCGAGTCGGACGAAACCCGCGCCCTAGTCGTGAGCTGCGGTGCAAGGCACCTCCTCGATATTCCTGGCCCTCGGCCAACCCTCGCGCTTCCCCTTGATTTGACGCTTGCCAATAGCCGGTCTGGTTCGCCGGCTATTGCTTGTTTTCCGTCGTCCGTTTTACACAAGGTTGTTGCTGATGCGACGCTTCGTGGGCGACGTTCAATCATGTTTGGAAGGGGCGCAGCATGTCGTCTTTGGTTGATCATTCAGATCGCAGATTCATCCTATTCAAAAAGATAACGTTCGGTTTTCCTACAGCCTGTGTACTTCAAGCTTCGATGGCAGGGAGGAAGATATGCGCACTGTAGCTATTCCTTCTGGAGTGACGCGGCTAGTCAGTACACCGTCGAGCTTAAAGGGGCGCGGTGACGTCCTGATGCCGTGTGACGACTACCCCAGCAATGCACGTTGTTTCGTCCATCTCGATGCGCGCCTACTGCCGTATTGGCATGCACTGTTCGATGTATGCCCCTCGCTTCTAAAGCTAGATCCGCCAGAAGGCTTGAATATATTTCGAAGCTTCATGACATGGGCATACCGTAACCGGCCACCTTTGAACTGGACTTATTACCTGAGTATTTGTCGTTGGTTGCTTACGTCGTCATATCGAAAGCAAATTCATGAGGAGCACATAGACGCGTTCATGACTGCGGCAGCGGCACGTTGGATAAATACTGACGAAACCCAGTCGGTAGGACTGGTTTTGGCTTGGGAAGGTTCGCCGGTGAGGGTGTATGACTGGAAGGTTAAGCCCCGTCTTTCCGGCACCATTGACTCTCAGTATGAGGCGTTAGCGCCTTTACCGTGGGATTTCGCCTGGCGTCCATTATCAGGTGCGGAGGGGGGAGGATTTAATCACTGGTTACCCATACCCCGAGACGTTGGTCAACCGCAGTTATCCACCGCCGTACGTGATCAGTAGAGCACCTGCGCGTGCGTAAGCGCTCACTGATCGGAGCATGGCTGAGTCTTTTCGCCATGCTGATGATCTTTGTCGGCCCGCTGATTAGTCAGGGTATCAGCCTTGCCCGTGGTAAAAGCCAATCAATGAGCATGGCGGGCATGGAGTGTCACGACATGCCTGGCATGAGCCAGGTGACTCACCATGGCTCAGCTGATAAGCACCATGATCTGATCGTATGGGAGAAGTGCGGGTATTGTTCACTGCTGTTCCAGCATCCTGCACTCACCGACTCAAATCTGGCTGGCTTTAGGCTAACTGTCTCACCGTTACAGCATTTACCCGCCCGCTTCATCACTCAGCAAGCAGCGCCACCAGTGTTCCCTGGCGCGCGAAGCCGAGCACCCCCTATCAACCGTTGAACGTCACTCCATTCTTTGCTGAACACGCATTGCCGACTCTGCGTCAACGGGCGTTCGTACCTGGTGATGTTGACTATCCATGTGTGCTTAGCCCGCACCTGACTTTCATCGGAAGATCCCATGAACTCGACAAAGAACGAGTCTCTGTTTCACCTCCATCCATCGCGCCTGCGCAGGTGCAGCGCGTTTTGTATGTTCGTGGGGCTGGCGCTGCCAGTCATTGTTCAAGCCGCTCAGCCGGAGACCGGCTCGTTGGATGCACCGCCAGCCTCCAAAAAGCTACAGACCTGGACGTTGGAACCTATTACCGTTTCGGGTGCACGTGAAGGCTATATCGCACCTACTTCTGCGTCGGCCACGCGCACCGACACTCCCTTGATCGAAGTCCCGCAGTCCGTGCAAGTTGTCACACAGTCGATGATTAAAGAGCAGGGCAGCCACACACTTGCCGACGCGCTGGTTAACGTCTCTGGCGTTAGAGCGACCAAGCCTCAAGAGGCACTGTTCGCTCAACCTATCGTGCGCGGTTTTCCGGCAGAAATTTACATGAACGGGCTGCCGGCTTTCGGCGGCACTGCGGCGAGCATTGATCCGACGAGCCTTATAGGTACCGAGCGCATTGAGGTACTTAAAGGCCCTACATCTGCACTGTACGGTGGCGGTATTGGCGCGCCCTTAGGTGGCTTGATCAACGTCATATCCAAACGTCCCGAGACTGAGCCAAGCGCGTTGCTCTCTATACGCACCGGCAGCTTTGGCACTATGAATCCTGCTATGGATCTCAATACTCCAATCGGCGACAAGATTGCCGCGCGGATATCTGCTGACTATCAGGAGAACGATAGCTGGATCGATCACGTCAACGGCCACCAATGGTCGATACAGCCGAGCATCACTTTTCAGTTGTCGCCAGAAACCGAGCTGTTACTACGCGGCCAATATGAGGATCGCAGTCAGCTTGAGTATTCTGGCCTGCCAGCCGCCCAGGCACTGGGTGGTCAGATTGATCGTGATGCTTTCCCGGGGGCCACCAGTGGGCAGCCTCACACCACAATCGAGAATCGAACAACCACTGCAGAACTCAAGCACGAGCTTAATGACGACACTCGTATGAGCGTTTCTGCCCAGTATTACGAAGGCAAAATGCGGGACAACGGCGCCTTCATATTTCCTGAGCTTCTTGGGGCGAATCCTGCGACACCCACGGTTTACCCGATATTCAAGCTTTACTTGCCAACAAACATTCGGGAAAGCACGCTGGATACCAACCTGGGCTCCAGAATCGAGACATTGGGCGGTGTCCATGAAGTGTTGGTGGGCGTTAGCTACGACAGAACCGATTTCACCTCAGGGGTTTCCAATGCCGAGTTGATCGGTGAACTGGATCTGGCCAATCCCCGTTATGGGATTTCCTATGGCGCGAGGCCGGAAACGATTGTGTCCCAGACCAACCGCTACGAGACGAAGGCCGTCTATGTTCAGGATCAGGCGACCTATGGCCGTTTTCACCTGTTAGGTTCATTGCGTCTGACCCAGCTCAACCTGAAGCAGCAGGAGCAGGGCGTTGATACCTCTTATCACCGTGTGATACCGCGAGTGGGCGTCACCTATGACCTGACTGAAAACGTTGCCCTCTATGCGGCATATTCGACCGGGTTCAGGGGCGCTTTTAACTTCAATGGTACGGAGACACCCAAGCCTGAGCTTTCACGTAACTATGAAGTGGGCGTCAAACTGGCATCCAGCGATATGGGGCTATCCGGTAGTGTTGCGGTGTTTGAGCAAATACGCCGTAACGTTTCCACGCCTGATCCCGATCCTGCCAACGCGATCTTGGGGTATTCGGTGCAGAGTGGTGAACAACGCGCTCGTGGCGTAGAAGCAGACCTGGTCTGGGAGCCCATTCCAGCACTTTCGCTGCTGGCAAACTACGCCTATACCCAGGCAGAAGTGACGGACGACAATTCGATTCCAATAGGTGACGGATTACCGCGCGTGCCTCGGCACAGCGGTCGCCTCGCAGCCCGCTATCGGATACTAGATGGCGCCGCCAAGGGGCTGGGATTTGGTGCTGGCGTCACTGCGCTCAGTGCGCGTGAGCTAACCCTGCCGAATACTGTCTCCGCGCCGGGGTACGCGCTGTTTGATGCGCAGGCTTCCTACGATTTCGACCGTTACACGCTCTCAGTCTCGGCGGTCAATCTGACCGGTCGCAAGGTTTTCGAGACCTACCAATACCTGGGATCTCCAGTGGTTTTGCCCACCCAACCACGTTCGGCTTTTTTGACGCTGACCGCCAGCTTTTAAGGAATTCATCATGATCGATAACCAACGTCGAAACCTGGTCATTGGTGCGCTCCTTGCACCGCTTGCTGCCAGCATCACCCTCAAAGCGTCGGCTGCCGATGAGCCTACGCATGACCACAAGATGCCTGACTTGGGGCCCGACATGGCAAAGGTGCCATGGATGGGGGAAGAGCAAATCGCCATGCTGGTCTATCCAGGAATGACAGTAATGGATCTGGTTGGGCCGCATTGCATGTTTGGTTCGCTAATGGGGGCCAAGATCTATATTGTCGCCAAATCGCTGGATCCGGTAACCAGCGACGCAGGGTTGACCGTTATACCGACCGATACTTTCGAAACGTGTCCTCGCGATCTGACTGTGCTTTTTACGCCGGGCGGCACGGATGGCACCTTGGCAGCGGCTTCGGACGCCGAGACACTTGCTTTCATGGCTGATCGTGGCTCACGTGCGAAATACGTGACCAGTGTCTGCTCTGGGTCTCTGATCCTTGGTGCGGCGGGGCTATTAAAGGGCTATAAGGCAACTTCGCACTGGTCGTGCCGGGATGCGCTGGCCGGGTTCGGTGCAATTCCAACCAAAGCGCGTGTCGTACGTGACCGTAACAGGATTACGGGGGCTGGGGTGACGGCAGGGCTGGATTTTGGCCTGAGCATGGTTGCTGAGCTGCGCGATCAGACCTATGCCGAGTGTGCCCAACTGATGAGCGAATATGACCCCGACCCTCCGTTCAACGCGGGTTCAATGCAGACTGCTCCAACGTATGTGAAGACTGCCATGATCGACTTGGTGGCAGACTTCACGAAAAAAGCGGATGTGCTCGCGGGGCTGACGAAGGTCTGAAGTCCACAGACTCACGGCGCTCTCCATCGCATGGGCGCGCCGTGGGCGTTCATTTCACTGCGAGTGTTTCGCGACGAGTCGGTACTTCGGGAAGGTTCAATAAGCAGACCCAGCTGAATTTGATTTCGGACGTAACGGTTCAAACAATTTTTGCCAGCAATGTAGCGGCGTGCCTGATACCTTTTTCACGAAAAATACTGCTGAGATTAATTCCTTCGGCGTGGATAAAGGTGATGTCGTGGATGCCAATAAACAACAGCACCTGACGTAGGTACGGCTCCTGGTGATCCGAAGTGTCATCAGTATGAATTCCGCCTCGGGCGGTTAAAACGACTGCGCGCTTGCCAGTCAACAATCCTTGAGGGCGTGCGTGGGTGTATTTGAACGTTACGCCAGCCCTGATCACATGGTCTAGCCAAGCTTTGAGAGTGCTGGAGATAGTGAAGTTATACATCGGCGATGCTATGACTAACACGTCGGCGGTCAAGAGTTCGTTGGTCAGTTCGTTGGATCGTTCTAAGCAAACCTGCTCATTTTCGCTACGATGTCCAACTGGCTTCATCCAGCCACCGATCAAGTTTTCGTCCATGTGGGGTATAGGATTGAGCGCCACGTCACGAATGATGATTTGATCTGTTGGATGGGCAGTTCGCCATTGGTTGACAAATTGTTGGGTAAGTTGGCGAGATACTGATTCCTGTTGGCGGGCGCTGCTCTCGATAATAAGAACACTGGACATGATTTTTTATTCTCTATCGGCTTGAGTCGATACGGTCGAGATTAGTCGTTTTCACATCCTATAAAGCGCAAAAAACCGCTGTTAATTATCTAGAAATTCGTTAGGCAGTTGTCCAGGCTGCGCGGATTCAGGAGGCATTCATCTGACGATTAACGACCTGCTGCCGAAGAGTTCGGCAAAAAAGCCAGCGCGACACCGCCCAGTACGACGCTCGATATCATCAATAGGTGCAGCGATATCGGCTCGTTCAGAATCAGTACACCCGACAGCGAAGCAATGATCGGAACGCTTAACTGAAGAGTGGCGGCTTGCTGAGAGCTAATGTGCTTAACAGTGCTGTACCACAGCGCATAGCCGCAACCTGATGCAAGCACGCCAGATGCAACGGCAAACATCACTCCAGGAAGGCTCATATTGAGGCCACTTCCGAAAACGGTTGCTGGAGTCAGTAAAAGCAAAAAGGGGAGAGCTCTCGAAAAATTACCGGCGGTCTCCGCCAGTGGATTCACAGCTGACTTTCCGAGCAGCGAATAGGCTCCCCAAGCTACTCCTGAAATTGTCATCAGCAATGCGCTACCCAGCGGCGGAGAATTGGCGCTGGGCAACAACAATACAAGCAACCCGCAGGATGCCACCAGCATGCCGATCACCACTTTCTTCTGAAAGCGTTCACCTTGCGTCCATGAAAAAATGAACATGGTGACCTGAACCGCACCGAACAAAATCAGGGCTCCCATTCCTGCGCCTAGCTGAACGTAAGCGATAGAGAATAGATAGGCGTAAAGGAAGAGTGAAAGACCTCCTTTCCAGCTTCCACGGATAGTGGTTTGAGGGTTGCGAAGTTTGATCAGCAGCAGTAGAAAAAAGCCGCCGCTGAGCAACCGAATCGCCGTAAAAGACTCAGGATCGATTTGACCCTCCATCAACGCCAGCCGACAAAAGATCGAGTTTGCCGCGAATGCCACCAGGCATAGGATCAATTGGATTATCAAGCGTGGGCGGCTTATGAGGTCTCTATTCGTGATCGTAGTTATTGTCATTTCCTAGAGCCTAAAAGATAGAAAAACTTTATCGGTTAAAAGGAACGTTACTAGGATGAAGCATTAAGTATGGCGATATATCCATACTCTTCCAGATTCTGGGTTGCTCACAACAAAGTTTTTCTACGTCAATAGGGTTTTTGAGCAGCGCTCCAGCTACGCGGCGTGTTTTCACGGGGCTAGTCATCTGGATTAGGTTTCAGGAATTTGTTTCTCGTGTTGAAGTCAGTTTTTTGAACTGAGCGGAGATGGTCGAATTTGGGGGGCAGATAGTGAGATTCGAGTGAAAAATTTAAGGCATGCCACATGGCGGGCTTGCCTATTGCGGGCCTGGGAGTCCAGGTTGTGGGGGCTAAAGGGGGAGTGCTGAAAAAAAGACTAGGACTGAGATACCGGCTGGTCAGCCTCCGCGAGCAGCCAGTTTCGAAAAGCTTCCACTTTAAGCAGATCACTGCACTCAGGGCGGTAAACGATGTAATAAGCCTGGATCAAAGGGCAGTCCACGCCTTTGTCGGCAAACGGTCGTATCAGACGACCTGCTGCCAAATCGTCCTTGACCATGACGCTTCGGGCGAGCGCCAGGCCTTGCCCATCTATCGCGGCCTGTAGAACCGAAGCTGAGTTGTTGATTCGCAATCCATGGTCTGAATTTACCTGAGTGAATCCAGAAGCGTCCAGCCACATACGCCATGTGGGATAGTCGCGGTCGTTGGCCATTGATAGGTCATGAATTAGCGTACAGCGTTCCAATGCCTTTGGCGTAAGTCTTTCCTTCTTCAGGTGGGCGAAGTCCGGGGCGCACACAGGGAACATAACTTCATCCATCAAATGCACAGCTGTAAGCCCTGGCCATTTCCCCGCGCCGTACCTTACACCCACATCGATACGCTCAATCTGGAAGTCCACGGATCGAGCGTTCGTATCCAATAGAACGTCTAGCCCCGGATATTTCTGTTGAAACCGTTCAATTCGTGGCAGTAACCATTTTGATGCGAAGGCCGGACTTACCGTCACCATGAGCCGCGCATGCACGCTTGAGTCTTTCAGGCGACTCAATCCGATAGATAAGCGATCAAACCCTTCTCGGATATCAGGTAGGGCAGTCCGTGCTACGTCAGTCAGCATCAGGCGAGCAGTCCCGCTGCTTGCACGCATGAATAAGGCAATGCCCAGCCATGACTCCAGGTTTCGAACTTGCTGCCCTACGGCTGCGGGCGTGACGTTCAGCTCGGCAGCGGCTGATGAAAAGCTCTGGTGTCGTGCCGCTGCTTCGAAAGCTCGCAATGCATTGAGGTATGCGGGAGTCGTCATTGATAGTTTTTCTGTCTCATCAGCGAAAATTTATGGGTCGTTAGATAGGGCGCTTTTCTTCAGGATGTATGCAAAGCCAATCGGAACTGCGTATCAGCGGACTTAACACCATACGCCGTCCATCATCCGAAATCCTATCCCGGAGATTAAAGCATGCAAAGTTTTTCTAACAAGGTAGCCATCATTACTGGAGGCAATTCAGGCATCGGTAAAGAAGTCGCGCAACGTCTTGTTCAGGCGGGCGCTCTCGTCGTGATCGGTGGTCGAGATGCTGACAAGCTTGCTCAAGCCTCATTGGAAATCGATGCGTCAGGCAAAATGGTACGCGCTTTCGCAGGGGACATCGCACAGCCAGCCACAGCACAAGCCCTGGTTGATGCCGCAGTCAACAACTTTGGTGGGGTAGATATCCTCATCAACAACGCAGGCATCTTCAATCCCAAACCATTTCTTGAGGTAAGTCCGGAGGAGTACGACTCCTTCCTAGATATCATTTTGAAAGGCAAATTCTTCATGGCTCAGGCTGCGGCTAAAGCCATGCAGAAGCGTGGAGGAGGGGTAATCGTGCAAACAGGCTCCCTCTGGGCAATCCAAGCCGTCGGTGCTACTCCGTCCGCAGCCTACTCCGCAGCAAACGCCGGGGTGCATGCGCTGACACGGAATCTTGCACTAGAACTCGCTGATTCCAACATTCGCATTAACACTGTTGCACCTGCGGTGGTCGAGACGCCGGTTTATGGAACGTTCATGGACGCAGCTCAGGTTGCAAAGGTACTGCCGACGTTCAACGCTTTTCATCCGCTCGGGCGTAATGGTCAGCCAGCAGATGTAGCCCAGGCGATTCTGTTCCTTGCTTCAGATGAGGCGTCTTGGATTACCGGGACGGTATTGCCGGTCGACGGTGGCGTGACTGCCGGTCGTCCTTAATCAGCAGGGATAAAGTGGCATCTACTGGAATGAGCATATCCTCGAACTACAGGGAGTGATTCATCGACTCTCAAAGCTGTAAACGGTCGCTTGGCCCGACTCGACGTTTCATATGGGCCAAGAGAGCTGCCCCATTACTTGATTTCAGCAATGCTCTTCATCGCTTGCCAGCCATGGGTAATACCTCCACCAGCACGAAGGGCCGTCGCCACCATGATTGCCTCAGCCACGTCTTGCTTCGACGCACCCGCGTTGACTGCTCGCTTGGCATGGTCGGCAATGCAGTAGGAACACTGTGTAGTGACGGCTACTTCCACGGCGATCAGCTCCCGTGTGGCTAGGTTACCTATTGAGTGCATTGCCGGGGAGGCAGGCTTCGGAACGGCCCTTTCTTTGAGGCAACAATTCGGTGTACAGCTCGGCACTTCGCCGTCTGAGTATCGGAGAATGTTTTTTCGAGGAGTAACTTCGGGAAGTAACGTGTAGGTAATCCACGTGTTGTCAATTAAATTTTGAGGCCAAGAGTTGTCAGGAGTTTTATTTAAGTATTATACAAAATACCTATTTTTCTCGGCATGTTATTTGATATAGATGCTTATCAATTACTTTGTTTGAAACGCTCTCTATAGTCCTTGGGCGTGACGGAGTATTTCTTAATGAAACTACGTATGAAGGTCGATTCATCGCCTAGGCCGCATTTGTTGGAAACGGTTTTAAGTGGAGCCCTTGATGTTATCAGTAAGTGGCAAGCTGCTTCCAGGCGAATCTGCTCAACCATTTTGCTTGGCGTGCAGCCTGTCATTTCACGATACTTTCGAGCAAATGTTCTTTCGCTCATATTCATAAAATTCGCTAAAGAAGACACCGATAGGTCGCTGCTGAGGTTGTCATTAAGCCAAACATGCAGGTCTGAGAACTGAATGCTTTTCGCCTGTAAGGTCAATGATGAGCTGAATTGGTTTTGATCTCCAGGACGCTTCAAGAAAACAACTAAATGTCGCGCAACTTCAAGTGCTGCAGTATGTCCTAAGTCAGATTCCACCATCGCCAGAGCCAAATCTATTCCCGAGGTAACTCCTGCAGAAGTCCATAAGTCTCCATCATTGATGAATATCGGCCCGCGCTTCACGTTCGCAGAAGGAAAATCGAGTTCCAACTTGTCATAAGCAGACCAATGGGTCGTTACATTTCGCCCATTTAGTTTTCCAGCGGTGGCTAGAGCAAATATCCCTGTGCAGACGGAAACCAGACGTTTTGCTTTTTCAATGTGTTTCACGAAATGTGTAAAAAACTTCTGGTCTTCACAAAATTTATGTATTCCAGGGCCGCCAGGTACGATAAGCGTATGCGGTGCCGGCGCCTCAGGCGCCAAAATTAAGGCTTTCAATGAGAAATCAGAGAAAACTTCCGTCGTTTGATTTAACGAAAGAATAGATAGAGAGTACGGCGGGTGATCAGGATGAGCAAAATGATTAGCAGCGATGAATACATCCAAGGGGCCAGCTAGGTCGAGCAGGCTAACTTCGGGGTAGGTAATAAACTGAACAGATTTAACAGACATTTTGAGTAAACCCTCCGACAGGAGCCCAATGGGCTCTAGCGATTTTGGCAGAAATCATCAACGTTTTGTCATGTTTTTAACCGACTTGCGTCTATTGTGGCATTAATCGAAAACGCGTCAGGGTAGCTCGATATCGCAGAGTTTTTTTAGTGACACTGAGTGTCATTTTGTCTTCCCTTGGCGGTATCTGGATATTAATTGGTAGCTTTGAATGGAGGTTGGTTATATGTCGGGTCTTATGAAGAGCGCAATGGGATTCGAAGTGAACATGGATGATAATTTTCAGATCAGGATTTCTAATATTCTTCGACTGGTCGAGTGTAATTCTTTGGGTCTAGCAAAATGCGAATTAAATAGCGTTGCCGCACCGAACAGCTGGAGGATTGAGTGTTTGTGGCATGATGAAAAGGCAATGCATGATCATTTCGTATCATGCCAACTTCAGGATTTGATAGGGCTACTTGCTTCTCGATCCCGTAAAATTGTATTTGAGTGCGATTGTGAATGAGGCCATCCCTAGATATCGATGCGCTTAGACTGACTACCTGGTTCCTTCTGAAGACAAAGTGGACGCCAGCGTGGTAGCCCAACCCGGTGTGCTGCTGAGGCCAAAATAGACCCCAGCAATCTGTCACATCAGAATTCGATGGTTACTCCGGTATATAGCGCACGTCCATCACCTGGTGAATGTAGGGAGGCTTTTGCGCCATCCGGGTCGTACCAGACGTATTCGTAATAGCGGTTGGTGAGGTTTTTAAGCTGCAGGTCGACGCTCACTGACTGCGTCACCTTGTACGTTGCACCAATGTTCATCAGCACGTAACCGCCGTAAGTCCCCTTGGTGTTTTCCCTCTCCAGGTAATAGTTGGTTTGGCCGTTCATCCAGGCTGTTAGCTGTAGCACAGGTGTCGCGTCATAGCGGATGCCGGCGTTGTAGAGGTGATGCGGGATGTGGTCGATTTCCTGGCCTTTGCTGTTGGGCAGCGTGGCACTGGGCTGGAGGATTTTCGAATACTGCCAGGAGTAGGCCATCCACATTTCAGTGCGGTCATTCGGGTGCAGGTTGATCTGTAGGTCATAACCCCAGCGCCGGGTTTCACCGACGTTGTCGGATTCGCCGCTCGGGTCGTTGAGTCGGCGGCTGACTTCCCCCGAAGCTTCTTGCTGCCAATAGGCGACACGCCCGTCTACCCAGTCTGCCGGTGTGAACTTGATCCCGGTTTCCCAGCCTTCGTTGATCGACGGCGCCAGATCGGTGTCTCTCGGCGGAATCTTGTAGGCCGCAGCCCCGGTGCCCACCTGAAATGTGCGACCCCAGTTCGCATAGAAGCTGGCGACGTCCCACGGGGAATAAACCACGCTGATCTTCGGCTGCTTGATCAGGCCGTAGTCATTGATGTCGTAGTCCATGCCGGTCATTTCGTTGGTGAAATCGCCCTGGATCTTGTCGACCCGATAGGCGGGTACGATTTTCAGCGACTCGACCGGTTTGATCTCTGCCTGGACATAAGCACCGTAGGTTTCAAAGTCGAACTGCTGGTTGCGGGTGGTAGCCAGACGTATGCGGTCTCTGGTGCGATAGCGCTGACTTTTGTTCTGTTGCTGCTGTACGTCTGCACCGCCTTCTAGGGCGAGATCGTAGAGCCAGCTGACTTCAGGGCGCCACGTCAGGGATGTGAGTGCGCCGTATTGGGTCTCGTAGGCTTCGCGCTCCTGCTGTGCGCTGGTGCGCCAATATTGCGTCCAGCGGCGGTCATCAAAGGTGTTGACGTAAGTTTTCGCTGACCAGGCGAGTGTGTCAGCTATGTCGGTATCGAAATGTACACTGACCTGATTCATGCGTCGCGTGCCCTTATCCGTGGCGTTGAAGCTGTTGGTCATTTCAGGGTGATGGCGGGCATCCTCCTCGCTCAGATAACCGGGCTCTTGCGCCTCGGTCTCATAATGACGGGCGATCAGGCCGACGCGGTAGCTGTCATCGTCCGGCGTGTAAAACCATTTGCCCGATATGGAAAACTTGTCGGCTTCGGCGTGATCGCGATAGCCATCGGCTTTCTGATAAGCGAAGAAATAGTTCTGTGTCCAGTTGCTGCCTTCGATGCCCTTTGCGAATTGGGTTTCCTGAGTATTGAAGGTGCCATACCGCAGTCGCGCCTTGGTGTAATCGCCGCCGGTGCGGGTGAACATATTGACGTTGCCGGCGATGTTATTCAGGCCGTAACGCGCATCGCTGGTACCGCGCACCACCTCGATGCTGTCCAGCTCCATGGGGAAAATCATGTCCATGAATGGCATGTTGCCGTCGTTGCTATTGCTCGGGATGCCGTCGATCAGCAATTTCACCGCGTTCACTTCGCCTTCGCCGTTAAAGCCCCGGAAGGAAATTTTGCCTGAGGTGGTACCTTGATTGAACTCGGTCAGCATTACTCCGGGCGCACGGCTGAACAGCTCCCAGCTGTAGTTGACCGGCATCTTTTCAAGGATGTCCGCGCCCAGAATATCGACTGAACTCAGTACGCTGCTGGTGCTTAACGGGCCGCTGGCTGAGCCTTGAATGCTCACGGCGCCGAGGGTCAATGTTGAGTTTTCGGGTTTGCCGGCGTCAGCTAATGCCAGCGATAGTGGGCTCAGTGCGAGCACGCCTATGGAAAACACGGGCCACATGGTGGTGGACACAGACAAACGCTTTGCAGGGCGCAGAGAAAATGGAGCAGGCATAACACGCACTTCCTGATGATCAAGAAACTTAACGTTCAGCGCTAGTTGCTGAAAGGATTTAAAGCGGGCAACACCGCACAGCATCAGCGGTGGTGTGATCAGGCAAAAGGGGAGGCGCGAGGGCTCAGGCTGGGCCAGCGAATACGCGGATGCAGCGTCGGGAGGATAGGATTTTCTAGAGCGGTGTTGGCGGTGTACTGCGGTAGGAAATGCCGGTAGTAATTGGACGGTAATGAGGCCAGTCCGGCGTGCCCGCAACAGCAATCAGCATGCGGCATGGTAGGTTTTGACTGCGACAGTTGCAGGGCATGGATTACTTTGCTGAAGTCTTTTGGCTGCGCACTCAAGCTGCCGCCTGAACAGAACCCACCCCAGAGCATCAGGCGCACATCCGGCGTCTGCATCGCACGGCTCATCGGCATGGCGAACAGGTTGAGTAGGACGGTTAGGCAGGCTATCCAGGGACAGATGCATTTCAAAGAACTCATGATTGAATCGCCGCTATGTGGGGGCTATTTAGCTGGTTTTATTTAGTTAAGTAAAATTTTATGCACCGGTACTTGGCCACACGTCGTGTTTAGGTATCCATATCTCGCAATCAGACGAGTTGATTGATTCAGCTTTATCAGGGCGTCCTGATGAGGATGTTCACTTAGCCATCCACTCTATGACTGCTTTGTAATCCTCTGGGGTGCATTGCATGCAGAGGCCGCGCGTTGGCATCACGCCGTATCCAAAAGTGACTCGATTTACCAGCAAGTCCATCCCTTGCTCAAGGCGTGGCGCCCACGCTTTCGTGTCCCCTTTTTGAGGTGCGGTGCGCAATTGACCGTTATGGCATATGCCACATGATTGATTGAAAACCGTCTCAGGATCTTGTGCAGCGTCCGCCAAAAAAGGCAATGAACCGACAGCCCAGATAACTAAATATTTCATTTCATACCCCGAAATCCCTACCGATGCTCAGCGAGCAGTTACTGAAAAAAGCTTAACATTTTAAAAAGATCATATTGTAGTGCGACAGTTGGCCGCAGTGTGTTTGGAGGTTTTTATGGCAGAAATAATCAACGTTTTGGCAGTGTTGCTATTGCCGCCGAAACTACAATTACTGTTACGGCTGCCTATTTATTTGGCACTGTCTAGTAATACTAAAATATTTCGAATTTTTGGTGTCCGAAGCCTTTCTATTATGATTGGTAGGTCATATGTGCTAAATTTTAAGGTGTCGAAGTCTTTTTTAGCTGGCCGATAATTTTTTGGTGTTCTAAGAGTTTTCTTTATTTAATTATCTATTGTAATGTTATCAGGCTGTACCACCGAAAAAAATAGCGAAAACATTGAGGGAGTACGGAAGAATCCTGTGAGCCTACCAGCAGGGCCAGTCGCTCTCATTGTGAGCATCACTGCGAATGAAACAGTTAAGGAGCTAGAAAGTTATAATCTGCGATGGTCATCAGGCTTTGCAGCGAACCTGTACACGAAAGCTATACGCAAAGCATACATAGAAACTTCAGATCCTTATTTAAGCGTCGAAGCAGTCGTGCGAATGTTGGAGACTCGTTTTGGCAGCGTGCAACGTTTCCAATCTTTTGACGAAGCATCACACAATGGATATAAGCTCATTGCAAGTTTAGACATGCGAGCGCAGCTTATGGGTGAGCGGTCTTCACAGCTAGCTTCTTACTTATCGCCGGAATTTTATACAACAGATCATCTATCTCTTGGCGTAGTGGAAAACAGCGCTAGTCGTACCCTATCACCTGTTTCGGCGGTAGCTAAGCGCGAAGATGAGATAGTATCTGATATACGTTAGCAGGGCGAAGTTAAAGTGCGTGCCATTGAGCATCTCCAGCAGAAACTAGATGATATTCCTTCGGGCATTTAATGAGCGCCAGGATAAATTAGTCAAGGTGCAATTAACGTGAATAAGGCTGCAGTTTATAGAGAATTATATGTTGACTTTCTTATCGTGTTTCGTTCGGGCTCCACTGCTGCGCCCTTGTCGCAGCCTGGGTTCTAGTTCTTTAGCCCAAGGTTAGAATATGCAATGAGCTATGATCAGCTGCCCGAAGATTTGGGTTGAGCTCATATACTGCTCTACGTTATGTCCCTGAGACACACAGGTCGCCAGCTAATCTCCGCTCCGCTAGCACTGAACATCGACTGTTGGCAACTCAATGCCTAGCTCCTCGCGCAGCTTTACAAGAGCCTAGCCACAGCGACCGCTCATTAGGCTCTTATGACGGAGTTCCATGACTGAATTGACTTAGATGTCATGTAGCGTTCAAAGAGCTTGTAGAGCTCATTGGCTGTAAGAGCAGGTAATGGGTTCAGTATTGGCCGGTAGCGCGATTGCTCTGGTCGCGTACGTAGTGCTTAGCGTTCTGGGAACTGCTATCGGTGCCAGCGCGGTGTCCCCGACTCAGATCGTTGATAGTTACGGTCAGGCCTATCAGCAAGCAATGCAGAAGTTCGAAAAGCTGAAGCAACAAGTTGAGCTAAAGGCGCGTGAAGCTGGAGAAGTCGCAGCCAAACAAATCTCCCGCGCAGCCTGGAGCCGGAGTTCACACGTAGATGATCGGAATTACAATTTAGACATGCAATGGATATAAAGTAATTCCGCATTACAAAAATGCTTAGAGCCTCGGTTAGCTGTCACCCAGAGAAATTAAATCAGGCCGCGCTCCGCTACATTTGAGCGAATCGGGCAAATCTTGAAATTCGGTGCTGGCTGAAGTACGGCCTACTTCAATAAAATCGGCCTATCCTCCTGAGCCAAGCTGAAATGCTGCAGGCCGCAGAATCCAATATGTCAGGATGACAAACATGCATGACTGTCAGCAATCTTGCGGCTCCATCAAAAAAAACGCAGAGTTACGCTGCTGCCATCGCCTTCATTGACTATCGCCGCCACCAACCCGCTTCTAAGATAAATAATTAGAAAGAGCTTAACAGGTAGGACTCTATGTCTGCATCCACAAAGGTTATGGAATCGTAGGTGAAAAGCATTGAATCAAATGTGAATCCGCAGTGCAGGGATCTATATAAGCTTCGCAATAAAACTCGAATAACTAGGCCAATGCATATTAGTATTAAGCGAATTGCCAAAAATTACGTTTTGGTAATTTACCCAGCCGAATAACATAGGCATGACCTGAAGATTACAATTTTGAAAAAATAAGGCATTGACTGGTAGCAGTGAGATAAGCTCCTCTGCACAGAGGGAATCATGTATGGTCACACAAAACGAAACATATACAGGCAGTTCTATTCCTTGCAGCCTTGGTATATTGGATGATCTGCCAATTACTGATCAATTAGCACTAGAGTTTTTTGCAACAGCCCGGTGCGCGAGTTTTAAACAGGCAGCCAGGGGGCTCAATGTGCCTGCGGTATTGCTCCGTAAACGTATGGAGAAGCTGGAGGAGCATCTAGGTGCTCCGGTGTTTGTCTACAAGTGCAACAAGCTTGTCCTTACGCGTACAGGCCAGAAGCTCAGAGATCATCTATCACAATCATTCGGTCGGGAAGCTCTGGTTAAGAGGGGGACTAGGGAAACGCTTATTCTCTCAATGGCTATCACCGAGCCAGTCTTGAGCGACATTGTCAACCGCGATCTCGTAGCCTTTGTACGAGATAATGCAGACATTCGGTTAGACATCCATTCAGAGTGCAACTTACAGACTCTCTCTGAGAGTGATGTAGATGTAGGTATTGCTTTACTAGGCTCTGACGAGGTCAAGGCGATAGACCACCATCCCGATTACCGATTCGAACGACTGGGCCGAATTGGACATGCGCTGTTTATCTCCAGCCGCTATTCACGAAACGTTACGCTTCCCGTAGATGGCCTGGATCTGCGTAACTTCATGCTCGTAATTCCTTGGGATGACGATATTTTATCGGGCTCATCAGGGTGGACGTCGGTGATGGCTGAGCACGAGGGTGGAATTACTAGGGTCAAGAGCTACAACTTGGCGCGTGGACTGATAGTAGGAGGAGCCTGCATCGGCGTATTGCCCGATTACAGTCGACGACTGGAAAAAAATATCCTACCTATGCCCGGATTCCTGGGGGACCTAGAGGAAAAAGATGCCTATCTCGCTATAAAAATGCAACTCACATACGACACGAGAGTATTAGAACTTAGAAGGCAGATCAAGAAAAGCTTTTCTGACAAGAAGGAATGGCTTGTTCGATAAAATCCGCGTTACCCCTCAAACATTCCCGTTAACATAAATGAAATATTTCTGTCATTTTTGCTTGTGGCCTAGTCAAAGTGCTTAGAAGAAAGGCATCTTGTTAGGGTAGTTAGTTAACTGCCAACTTCAGCAAGATTTACCCATGCCGACATAGGGCTATGTATTTCGTCGGCAGCTAAGCACTTCACACACGAGAGGTAAGCAATGATCTGTTCTTCGAACATGCGGGAAAAGCTTTTGACTGCCGCAATTATCGGCACATTTTCTTCGCAAGCATTCTCCGGAACAGTAACTACTGACGGAGCGGATATCGTTCTCAAGACTAAGGGTGGGCTTGAAGTTTCTACTGCTGACAAAGAGTTCAGTTTCAAATTGGGCGGCCGGGTGCAGGCCGACTATGGTAGATTTGATGGCGCCTTCACTAAAAATGGTGAGACAGCAGACGCAGCTTACTTCCGTCGTGCCTACCTTGAATTCGGCGGAACCTTGTACCGCGACTGGAAATATCAGGTCAACTACGACCTGTCCCGTAATACCGGCAACGACTCCGATGGTTACTTCGACGAAGCGAGCTTGACTTATACCGGTTTCAAACCGATCCAGGTGCGCTTCGGCCGCTTTTATACCGATTTCGGTCTTGAGAAGGCCACCAGCTCTAAGTGGACTACTGCTATGGAGCGGAACCTCTCCTACGATATAGCAGATTGGATCAACGACAACGCCGGTATGGGTATCCAGGCCACCAGCACTATTGCTGACATGGCTTACCTGTCCGGTAGCGTGTTTAGCGAGACCAACAATAATACCAATGGCGACAGCGTCAAACGCTATAACGTGCGCGGTGTATTTGCACCGTTGCACACCGATGGGAATGTCCTGCACGTCGGCGCCCAGTACGCTTATCGCGATCTGAAGGACAGCGCGGTGGATACACGGATCCGCTCTCGCTTGGGTGTCCGCGGTGTAGATACCAACGGAGGTGGAGATGCCGGCACCAACGGCAATCGGATGCTGTTTGGCGGCACTGCCGCACAAGACGGCTTGTGGAGCGGCGATTCCGTTTGGGGGATTGAAGGTGCCTGGGCCACCGGTCCGTTCTCGGTGCAAGGTGAGTACCTCCGCCGCAAGTTGAAGGCCGAGCAAGCCAGAAACGACCTTAAAGCTTCGGGTTACTACGCTCAGATGGCCTACACCCTGACTGGCGAGCCTCGCATCTATAAGCTCGACGGTGCTAAATTCGACACCGTCAAGCCACAGAGCAAAGAGCTGGGCGCATGGGAGGTCTTCTACCGCTTTGATGACATCAAAGTAGAAGATGGTAACCTAGTCACTGCAGCGGATCTGTCGAATGAGCGTAAAGCCAAGAGCCACACCGTCGGCGTGAACTGGTATGTCAATGATGCCGTGAAAGTCAGTGCCGACTACATTAATGTTCGCACTGATAATGCCGAGAACACTGTCGGTGATGACGGGGGCAGTGCAATCGTGACCCGCCTGCAGTACGTCTTCTGATAGGCCTCGAGTAGGACGGAAAATCCTGGAGCGCACTGAGCGCTTCAGGTTTTTTTGTCAGTGTTCCAGGATCAGGCGTCTTTGCGATAGGCCAACAAAAGCAAAGCGTTAAATACTACGTGCAGCATCGAACTCTCGTGAACGGGTACTGCGGCGGCAATACTCAATCCTATGATGGTAGAAGGTAAAAGGTGACGACAAGACCCGAGCTGATGGAGTGCTGAGCCTCCGCTCATCCCAAAAGAGCTGGGGCAAAATGTGCTCGACACACACTTACTCTGTTCCCGCCTTGTCTTTCAACTAAAGACGACCTGCAGTGACGCCACCATCGACCGGTAAGACAGTCCCGAGAATTCAAGAGACCTCAGCTGAAACAAGAAATACAATAGTTCAACGTTGATAAGGCTCATAGGCAGCCATCTATCATTGACTTGGAAAACCCCAAGGAAACAGTCCCTCGCTGACGATATGCAGGCGCCCTCATGTGCGCAACTTCCTGCAAGACTGGAAAGGCAAACTGGTGTGCGACGATTTTGGTGGCTACAAGGCCAGTTTCGCATTGGGCGTCACCGAAATCGGTTGCATGGCCCATGCCCGGCGCAAGTTTTTCGACCTGCATGCCACGAACAAGAGCGAGCTCGCCGAGCAAGTACTGCACTCCATCCAGTTGCTATACGAAATCGAAAGGGGGATCCGCGACCTGAAGCCAGATTTACGCCGACGTCTACGGCAAGAAAAAGGTAAGCGTCCGCTCAACACACCTTGCGCAATTCAGTGGGCGCCCAGCATTTTGATTTGCTTAGGAGCAGCAACCAGAGCGAGCCCCAGCAGCAGGTTCGAACAATGACTCAACAATCGTACAGTCTGGAGTTTTCGAACCTAGGCATGTTGACTCACACTTGCTTGCCATTGATAGCAGCTCTATACGGATCTGCTGGAGCTTGGCGACCTTCGACTCTACTTCTGCCAAGTGCTTCTTGACCACCGACAGCGCATCAGCACACGGACGATCAGCATCTGCTGCGAGCGCAATGAGTTCTCGGATATCGTCGAGTGGAAAGCCCAATTCACGATTCTGCCGGATGAAGACGAGTCTTGAACGATGCTTTTCGGTATAGATTCGATGCCGCCCTGTCGACCGCAGAGCTGGAGGTAGAAGGCCTATTTTCTCGTAGTAGCGAATCGTTTCAATGTGGCAACCCGTTGATTTCGACAGCGCCCCGATTCCTGACATGCAAACTCCCCAAGCATTTTCTTGAACCTGTAGTAGCTACAGATATTAACCTGTCTTCAGAAAATAATTTCACGCGTTTGAAGGGCATTTCGTGGACAGAGAACAGCTAGAGAAGAACCAGATTCCCGTTTACTTCGTCGCGGTCATTGTCGCGGCCATCGGAGGCCTGCTCGCACCCAATGCGTCTCAAGCTCTAGGGGCGATGGTGACACCCGCCATCGCAGTGCTGATGTACGCCATGTTTCTACAGATTCCGTTCCTGGATCTCCGTAATGGGCTTGCGAATAAGCGTTTCATGGCGGCGTTGCTGACTGCCAACTTCGTGGCCATCCCCTTGTTGGTCTGGGCATTGACGATGGGGCTAACCGATCACCCTGCGATTTTGGTGGGTGCCCTGTTGGTTTTGCTGACGCCTTGTATCGACTATGTGGTGGTGTTTACCCATATCGGTAAGGGTGACTCCAAACTCACTCTGGCGGCGACGCCATTGCTACTTTTGCTACAGCTTGTGTTGTTGCCGCTTTACTTGGCCTTCATGCTGGGTAACGACTCAGCGGTAGCCATATCTATCGGCCCATTTATTGAGGCTTTTGTAGTGCTGATCGCTTTGCCTCTGGTCTTGGCGGTAGCAACGGCTGCCGGGGCAAAGAGATCCAGCATCGTTGAGGGCTGGAATGATGCATGGACTTGGATGCCTGTACCGGCTATGGCGGCTGTGTTGGTCGTTGTGATCGGCTCTCAGATTTCAGCGGTGATCAGAGACATGGACAAGCTGCTGCCCGTTATTCCCGTCTACATTGGTTTCATGCTCTTGGCACCGTTGGTGGGCGCGCTGGTGGCCGGCGCCTTTAAATTGCCGGCCAGCACGGCAAGATCAGTCGCTTTCAGCAGCTCGACACGAAATTCACTGGTAGTTCTGCCACTGGCACTGGCCTTGCCCGATGAAATCAGAGGGCTCGCGGCGGCAGCAGTCATTACTCAAACGCTGATTGAATTGGTCAGCGAGCTAATTTACATCCGGGCAATTCCTGCTTTGTTGTGGCGCAAAATGTAGATGCCAAGGAAGGCATCAGCCCAAAACACCTTGCGCGATTAAACGGGGGCCCACCTGTGAGGCAGCAGCTCGCTAATCTCACTTGCGCGCTGCGTCGGCAGGCGCGTGAGTACATCTTTCAGATAGGCATACGGATCATGACCATTCAGTCTCGCTGACTGGATCAGACTCATGATCGCCGCTGCCCGTTTTCCGCTGCGTAGCGACCCTGCGAAGAGCCAGTTTTTACGTCCAAGAGCCCAAGGGCGGATCTGGTTCTCACACCAGTTGTTATCTATGGGTACGGCCCCGTCATCAAGGTAGCGCGACAGCGCTGCCCAGCGTTTCAGGCTGTAATCGAGTGCTCTGCTGATGGCTGAGCCTTCGGGCACGAGGTCACGCTGAGCGATCATCCAGGCATGCAACATATTCATCACTGGGACGGCTTTTTCTTGCCGTATTCGGCGCCGTAAATCCGGCCCCAGATCGCGGACTTCGCTCTCGATTTCGTACAACAACTGGATATAGCGCAAGGCTTGCTCGGCGAGCGTGCTTTTATTCGTGGCGTGCAGTTCGAAGAACTTGCGCCGTGCATGGGCCATGCACCCAATCTCGGTCACACCGAGTTCAAAGCTGGCCTTGTAGCCGCCAAAATCGTCGCAGACCAGCTTGCCCCTCCAGTCTTGCAGGAAGTTGCGAGCATGCTCACCGGCACGGCTGGGACTGAAGTCATAAACCACCGCTGCCAAGTCCGAGAACTGGCTGGTGGCTTAGGCCCACACATAGGAACGGTGAGTTTTCTTTGTTCCCGGCATGAGCATCTGCACCGGTGTTTCATCTGCGTGGATGACTTGTTGCCCAAGCACTACTTCGCGCAGCGCGTCGACCAGAGGCTGCAACTGCACGCCCGTCACGCCAACCCATTGAGCCAATGTTGAACGTGGAATCTCCAAGCCTGCTCGACCGAAGATCGATTCCTGACGGTAAAGCGGCAGATGGTCAGCAAACTTGGCAATCATGACGTGTGCAAGTAGGCCCGCAGTCGGGATGCCCTTATCAATAACCTGCGCCGGAACCGGTGCCTGGATCAGCGTTTCGCAGTCATCGCAGACCCACTTGCCACGGACATGGCGTTCGACGGTGAACACGCCGGGCGTGTAGTCCAGCTTCTCACTAACGTCCTCACCGATGCGCTTGAGTGCGCAGCCGCATGGGCAGTGAGTGTTGTCCGGTTCGTGATGCATCAGTGTGCGTGGAAACTCAGCCGGTAATGCAGTGCGCTTGGGTTTCTGCTTTTTCTCGGTCGCAGCTGGCACTGTATGCAAGGCCTGAAGCTCTGCTTCAATCGCTGCGATATCGGTATCGATCAGGTCATCGAGCAAACTGGCCTGCTCAGGATTCATCTGCTCGCTGCGCTTGGCAAACTTCAAACGCTTGAGCTGGGCGATCTCGTGGGTCAGTTTCTCGATCAGCGTTTGGTCGCGGTTGATTTTCTTGCCCATCGTGTCGACTTGCGACAGCAACTGCGCTGCCAAAGCACGCAGTTGGTCGGGGGACATTTGGTCGAGATTGGGAGAAGAAGTCATGCGCCGGATTTTGCCAGAGCAGGCGCTTCGCGGCGATAGACCGATAGACTAATGGCAGCCGTTAAAGCAGTGTGATCGAGCCTCCAGAACCTGCGCGTTGCCATGGCAGACCCAGCACCAATGCCTGAAGTTGCTCGGTATCCAGTTCCATCTCAGAACCATGGCGAATGCCAGGCCAATGGAACTTGCCTTGGTTCAACCGGCGCGCCGCCAGCCATATTCCAAAGCCGTCATGCACCAGCACTTTCATGCGATTGGCGCTGCGGTTGGCGAACAGATAAGCACAGTGCGGCTGCGCCGCACCGAACACGGCGATCACCTTGGCTAACGTCGTTTCGGTGCCTGCGCGCATGTCCATCGGTTCGGTGGCGAGCCAGATGGAGTCAATGCGGATCATCGCAAAAGGTCTCGAAGAAAAGTCGCACAGGCGGCAGCACTTTCAGTCGGCCAGTTCACTTTGATGGTGCCGCGCGGGTGCTGTATTTCAACGCAGATATTCGATGATGCTGGATGGGAGTTTGCCCCGGCCAGCGGCATGGGTAACGGAATAAATGCAGGTGGGAGCGCAGGGCTTTTCTGCGCTTGCAGCCGAATCCATTTGTGGACGAGGTTTGCGTTGAGGCTATGGCCAAGCGCGACGCTGGCAATCGAAGCGCCGGGCTGTGCACACTCTTGAATGACTTGGGCCTTGAAGGACTTGGAATAGGAACGGCGTGTTGGCTGCATGAAATACCCGCTTAAAAGGCTAGAACTGGTGCCCACTTAAATTTAAGTGCACACCATGTCTTAGCTTTGCGGGGCTGGGTAGATGACTTGGCCGGACGCATACAGAAAAAGCCGTCCCCGTGATGGACAGGCTGCACGCCCGGATGATCGCCTAGCGCGAGCTTGTGCATGATGGCATGGCCATTGCCAGGGCTCTGGATTACGGCCTGAAGCGCTGGCCAGCATTGTCACGTCATCTGGATGACGGCGCGGTTCCTATTGATAACAACCACATCGAGCAACAGATCCGGCCATGGGCTCTTGGACGCAAGAGTTGGCTCTTCGCCGGATCGTTGCGTAGCGGCAAGCGCGCGTCGGTGCTGATGAATCTGATCCAGTCGGCGAAGCTCAACGGGCATGACCCATATGCTTACTTGAAAGACGTTCTGGCTGGACTGCCAACACAGCGTGCAAGTGACATCGCCGAGCTGCTGCCCCATAAATGGGCTACGCAGGTGATGTAAATCTGAATGCATCCTCTTGGGCGAGCCGTCAGTTGCATTGAGCTACGATGGGTAAATGTTGATTAGGGGGGTTACTTTCCAAAGGCGATTCAATATAAATTTAACCTGGGTGCGCACTCACTGTTGTGCCCTTTGATATTAACAGGAGGATGCTATGTCACCGTTAAACGTGATGAAGTTCTAAAGGATCAAACTGTCACCCCCTCGCTCGAAAACCTTGAAACACGCTGGTCTCAACGTTGGCAGCTCAAAGGCACGTACGCCTTTGACCACACAGCCCAACGCGACGCTGTGTTCTCCATCGATACGCCCCCGCCCCCGCCGACGGCCTCAGGCTCGTTGCATGTCGGTCATGTCTTCAGCTATACCCACACAGATATCATCGCTCGATTCCAGCGCATGCGAGGTAAGGCTGTGTTCTACCCCATGGGTTGGGACGATAACGGCTTGCCTACCGAACGCGGGGTCGAGAATTTCTATGGCGTACGTTGCGACTCGTTGGCAGCTTATCAGCCTGATTTCAGGCCACCTGAGCCCACTCCATTAAAGCGAGGTGACTTTGCCGTCATCAGTAGGCTTATTGATGAGTGTTAGTGCCGTGCTATCTGCGATTCGCAAAGCAAAATCTGACGCCCGCCAATCCATGAAGGCTTCGGTAGCACGTGTTGAACTGGTTGACAGGGCTGCGCAGCTTGAAATGATAAAAGGCGTTCGCCAAGACTTGATCGAAGCAGGTCAGGTTGAGGCTTTGGTGTTTATAGAGGGAACTGAGCAGCAGGTTGGTGTATGGCTGAAGTGACGTAGACTTAAGGGCAATTCAATTCGCGGGGCGATCAAGGTGATCTCTTCGCGAGCAAGTCTGTAGTCGTCCATCAAACACTTGGTTCATATGCCTGATAGAAAATATGACGTAGTGGTTTGACCTGCAACCAGATCACATTCCGTGTAAGCGGATGGCGAACACACCTACCGAACTCCAGTATTTAGGGCGATGGTATTCGCGTATTTTTAAGCGGACGCGATCACCCTTATCGCCAGGATTTCCATGCGCCAACGCAGCTCTTACCCCAAACTATTTAAAGCCCAAGTCGTCCAGGAATGCCTGCAACCCGGAGCGACGATTTCCAGCGTAGCCATCCATCACGGCATCAACGCCAACGTGATCCGCAAGTGGCTACCGATTTACCGGGATCAATCACCCGCAACTCTGCCGGCCTTCATCCCCGTACAAGCTGTACCCACGCGCGGCGCAAGTTCTTCGATCTGCACGTCGCGAATAAAAGCCAGTTGACGGAGCAGGCGCTTCACTCGATTGGCGGGCTGTACGAAGTTGAGCGACACGCCAAGGAAATGAGCTACGAAGACTATTGGCGATTACGCCAGGAAACGGCGGTGCCCATCGCTGAAAAACTGCATGAGTGGATGCTGGCCACCAACGCGAACTTGTGCCCGAGGGCTCAGCTACGGCCAAGGCCCTGGATTACAGCCTTAAACACTGGGTAGCACTGACGCGCTACCTGGAAGATGGCGCTGTGCCCATCACAACAACCAAATCGAGAACTTGATCCGACCGTGTGCGCTTGGGCGGTCGAACTGGTTGTTTGCTGGGTCGCTGCGCAGCGGCAAACGGGCGCCGGCGATCATGAGCTAGATCCAGTCTGCGCGGGTCAATGGTCATGATCCGTATGCATATCTGAAAGACGTTCTCACGCGACTGCCGATGCAGCGGGCGAGTGAAATCGATCAATTGCTGCCGCATAAATGGTCGCCGGTTTAATTACGCGAGGCGTGATAGCCGGACATATAAAAGGGAATGCCAATGCCAAATGGATTACAAGATGGGAGCCAGCAGCAATGAGCTTTGACATTATTATTTTGAAGCCTACTAACCTCAGTGAAAACGATCTGTCCAACGTCGAGGACGTGCTAGATATTGGATGCCATGAGGCCGTAATCACATTTCTGGAGTTGGTGTTCCCTGGATGTGCCCAAGGTGCATTTTCGGATGGTGAACGCTACTCGCTCGAGTATGCTCAAAATGGAGACCCAGTGACCACCATACACCTTACTCTCAGATACGGGCGAGACTAGTCTGAGGCAACCGATGCTGAGTTCCTGACCCTGCTCTTGAGGCTCTGCCAATTGCTCCAGTCAGTAGCTTTTGCGGTCTCCGATAACTCAAGGATCACACCTTCCTGCTAAAGACGGCGCATCTT
This sequence comes from Pseudomonas sp. AM8, assembly GCF_036346475.1. Taxonomy (NCBI): domain Bacteria; kingdom Pseudomonadati; phylum Pseudomonadota; class Gammaproteobacteria; order Pseudomonadales; family Pseudomonadaceae; genus Pseudomonas; species Pseudomonas sp. AM8. The sequence continues at coordinate 726,661 of NZ_JAOTNX010000001.1, read as the reverse complement.
GCTCGCCATGGAGCGGCTCACCTAGCCAATTGGTGCGCGTACTTGATCACATGGGCAGGAAAAAATTCTTCATAAAAAGCAGTGGGAATGCCGAGGATACTTATCTCGATGCAATCGGGCAGAAGCTCTTCAGCGTAATCCAGAATGGCGACTCCCATAGATGGAATAACCAAGCCTGCTTCGGTTTTTACTGAAAGGGCCAAACCGGACTGGTTGAAGTGATTTGTGCGGCACTCGTTTTGAATAGCAGGATACCCAGTGGTTGGCTCGAATTGGCCGAAAGCAACGCCCATGGGAGGATCTCCACTCTCCAGCGACGAGTTGCCAACCAAAATCAATCCGCTATAAATCGAAAATCGCGCCATCTGATCGCCTATTGCTTGCCGTGGCATTGGATATTTATGGTGTTTATCACTTGATTAGCTTGAATGCGAGAGCGCCGTGGAGGTTCGGAAGATGACTTGGCCGAACGCTTACGGCCATCAGCAGAGCACTCGATTACAGCCTGAAACGCTGGGCAGCGCTATCGCACTAACTCAATGACGGGAGCGTTCCCATAGATAACAATTGGGCGGAAAACCAAATTAGGCCATGGCGCTTGGACGCAAAACTGGCTCTTCGCAGGGTCGTTGCGTAGCGGAAAAAGGGCTGCGGCAATCATGAGCCTGATTCAGTCTGCGCGCATGAACGGCACATGACCCGTATGGCTATCGCGGTTGTCGACGCAGAGGGCCAGTGAAATTGGACAGTTGTTGGCGCACCAGTGGGTAGCTCCATCGGATTGATCTAATGGGTGTCACCCACTGGATTTCCCATTTTTTTCCCTGTCGTTGGCTAGATTTTCTTAACCGCGCCAAGAATTTCTTAAAATGTGCGCCAAACACTCAGAAAATATTAACCGAAAATGGCCGCGTAACCACTATTTTCGGGTTTTCCGCTTATCGGCGGTAAGCGTCCCGCAATCACACCTTGCCGCACTGTGCTTTCTGGACGACCTGGACTTTGAACGGTTGGCATAAGAGCTACGTTGGCACATGGACATCCTAGCTATAAGGGTGATCGCGTTCGCTTAAAAATACGCGGGCACCATCGCCCTTAATGCTGGAGTTCGGTAGGTGACTTGGCCGGACGGTTACCATTCCGTCAGGCATCTCAGTAGTCAGAACTCCTGCCTGCCTAGATTGTTGCCGTCAGAGTTTTCGCTTTGGGTGGGTTACCAACCGCTTACCACGCACGAGCCTGCTTGGGCGGATGGAACGGCAAGCTGGTCTGCGATGACTTTGCCGGCTACAAGGCAGGCTTTGAGCTGGGCGTTACGCAGATCGGCTGCATGGCCTATGCCCGCAAAGTTCTTCGACTTGCATGCGACCAACAAGAGCTAGATCGCCGAAAAAGCACTGCCCTACATCGCGGCCTTATACGAAGTTGAACGAGAAGTCTGTGAGCTGAAACCGGGTGATCGACAGCGAATACGGCAGGAAAAGCAACGCCAATCACCGACGCACTTCATACCTGGATGACCTCCCAAAGATAGCTTGTGCCTGAGGGTTCGGCCATCGCCAAGGCCCTGGATTACAGTTTCAAAAACTAGATAGCGCGGGCGGTACTGTGCCCATCGCTTACTCTGAGAATTTAATAGCAGCGTAACGCCCAGTCTTTATTTAAAGCACGTAGCGATTTATACCTAATCCTGGCTGGTAGCGTATGGGAGTCAGGAATATTCTGTGAGAGCCTAAAGTTTTCCGACAATTTTAGTGTAGCCACTCACTCATAACGACACGATGACCGCGTAATTACAATCCCGACAGAATCCCGCCTAGACCTTTTGATTTCGCCTGAGTCGCCTTATGATCAAAATCAGTAGCAATCTACCACTTGAAACGTAGCCACCGTTTAGCATGGCGCTTAAAACTCAGCATTCGTAAAGTCGTTATTTTATCCTATACCTGACCAAAATATGATTTTTTCTAAAAGTCGGCGAACAGAATACTTAATTAAGCTATATTTAGGAAACACGTAGCTCCATAGCAGGGCAAGTGTGCGTCCTCTACGTTACGGAAGGAGAAGTATGTGGCATCTAATCACTCTCATGGCGGTGCAGCGCTAAGTGAAGGTCACCAGAAAAAGCTAGTCATGGCACTGGCCTTGACAGGCAGCTTCATGATTGCTGAAGTGATCGGAGCATGGATTACTGGCAGCTTAGCATTGCTGTCCGACGCGTCGCATATGCTTACAGATACTGCCGCCCTGATGATTTCGTTGATTGCGCTTCAAATAGCCAAGCGGCCAGCAGATCAGAAACGAACTTTTGGCTATGCTCGCCTGGAAATTTTAGCATCTACATTCAACGCCCTATTGCTCTTCATGGTGGCTATTTACATTTTGTACGAAGCTTATCAACGCTTCCTAATACCTTCTGAGATCGCAACCGGCGCGATGATGTGGATCGCTATTGGGGGCCTTGTTGTAAATCTGATATCGATGCGCTTGCTCTCCTCAGCGAGTAATGAAAGTCTGAATGTCAAGGGAGCCTATCTCGAAGTTTGGAGCGACATGCTTGGGTCATTGGGCGTGATAATTGCCGCACTTATAATCCGGTTTACGGGTTGGAGTTGGATCGATACGGTCGTCGCCGTAGCGATCGGAGTATGGGTGCTGCCGCGCACTTGGCAGCTAATGCGCGAGAGTTTGGGAATCCTTATGGAAGGGGTTCCTGGCGGCCTCAACATTAAGGAGATCGAGTCGACGATTCTACGTGTCGATGGTGTCACAGACGTTCATGATCTACATGTTTGGGCTGTAAGTAGCGGTCGCAACGTACTGACGTCGCACGTTGTAGTTCGCGACTCAGTAGATCGAGATGCTGCGCTAGCAGATGTAATCAATGCGGTAAGTCATGCGTTCGACATTCACCATTGCACAATTCAAATGGAGAATACGGACTTCCATAAGGACACTCCAATTCCTCCACACTAGTCAACCTAGAAAAATTAAATCGTAGGATTAATATTGAAGGCGTCAGCACCAAAAATTTAGATTAATTTTGGCTCATTACTTAGCGTCGAGAGACAGGTCAATTAAAAATTATTTTATTGTCACGTTGCGTTAGCAACAATGCCACCAGCTGAAGGTTACAAAACTAAAATATTGGCACGTTAACCAGGAATATAATTTTTACTCGGATCGATTGATGCCAAATCACAATGGAACTGACCAAAAAAATATCCAGCGGCTCTCGAGCAGAATAGTCTGGTGCATCCGCCAGTCGTGGCAGTGCTCAACTACCTGATTCATCAAAGCTATGCTGCACCAATAATTTAAATCGCCACAACTTTCAGTGGCCTTGCGATCAAATTAAAAATTTGTAATTTTTCGCCAAAACCCACTATTTCGCGTTAATATTCGAGCATCCTGAGTTGATCACGGCGTATTGATATAGGTAGAAATCACCACATGCCAAGCACGCAGAGAAACTTTAAACTGGCCTTAAATCACGATCAGGGAGAGCTCGGCCCCCTCCTTACTCACACCTTGAGATAAGTTATGCGCGTACTAGTTGTGGAAGACGAGATTAAAACCGCGGAATATATTCAGCAGGGTCTATCCGAAAGCGGGTACGTCGTAGACATTGTACACAATGGTGTTGATGCTCTTCACTTGTTCAATACGATTGTTTATTCGCTCGTACTCCTAGATGTGAACCTCCCTGGCATCGATGGTTGGGACCTCTTGGAAACTATCAGAAAAACTAGCCGGGTTCGCATCATCATGCTGACTGCCCGCGGACGCATTAATGACAAGCTTAGGGGCTTGGATGGTGGTGCAGATGATTATCTCGTCAAGCCCTTTGAGTTCCCCGAATTGCTTGCTCGCATCCGGTCACTGCAAAGGCGTGGCGATGAGCTTGTCGAGAAGAGCACACTTATAGTTGCGGATTTGGAATTGGATTCCTTGCGCCACAGAGTATGCCGAGGAGCGACACGCATTGATCTCACCACAAAGGAATTTGCTCTCCTGCACCTACTAATGAGCAGAACAGGCGAAGCGCTTGCCCGTTCGCAAATAATCTCGTTGGTCTGGGACGTAAATTTTGACTGCGATACTAACGTCATTGATGTCGCCATCCGGAGATTGCGCTCAAAAATTGATGATCCATTTGAGACCAAGCTCATACACACACTTCGAGGCGTCGGATACGTGTTGGAGGAGCGTACATGAGGCCTTTCAGCCTCGCTGTGAAGGTGGGATTCAAAGTTGGAATGATGAGTGCGGCGTTGCTGCTTCTTTTCGCCACCTTCGGTTATCTGATGGTGAGCCAAGCTCTTGAGAGAAACGCCCGAACCGACCTCGAAGTGAAAATGGCAGGCATGGCTCACAACCTTTCCGCAATCACTGCTATTTCTGGTGTAAATGCAGACGCCCACCAGCTTGTTGACTTGGTCATGGGGCATAACAATCTTTACGTCAGCATCTTCGAATCGACACAAACTCTAACTCCATTGCTCTCGATAGGCTCGAAGCAAGTCAACATGGAAGTGCACAAATTCCAGCCTACCGAACAGGCGGAGCAGCGAGAGTGGCGCGACTCGACGGGCCGCCCGCTAATGAGCGCCTCACGAGTCATGCGCTTAGGCGATGGAACCGAAGTTAGTGTATTCATGACCATGGACCAGTCATCTAACCATGCCCTTCTTGATGCGTTGCTCACCTGGGCATTAATGGTGTCGCCTCTTATTCTCATGCTGATCTTGGCAATTGGGTGGTGGACTGTACGCAGAGGACTGCTCCCCCTCACCAAGTTCCTGAAGGTCGCCTCAAGGATTTCCACCGAGAGCCTTGAGCATCGCCTTCCAACAAAGGGGATGCCGGCAGAACTTAAGAATCTCGCCGATGGAATTAACATCATGCTGATGCGTTTAGACGACGGAGTTCAGCAGCTTTCGCAGTTCTCTGACGACCTTGCTCACGAACTGCGGGCACCACTGTCTAACCTGATGGGTAAAGCTCAGGTCGCGTTAACCCGGGAACGATCCCTCCCTGAGTATAGAGAGGTCCTAGAGTCGTGCACAGAAGAGCTACATCGCATGAGCCGGATGGTTTCCGACATGCTATTCCTAGCCCAAGTCAGCCACCCAGCGTCAATGGTAGAGTTCGAAAGCGTATCTCTAATCGACGAAACTCAGCGGGTCTGCGATCTGTTCAGCATTTCGGCCGAAGAAGGTGAGATACAGCTCCAGATCGCAGGAAGTGGAGACGTGGTGCATGGTAATCAGATAATGATTCAGCGAGCCGTCTCGAACCTGGTCTCGAACGCGATCCGCTACTGCCCTCGTGGTCGGACGGTTTACGTGAAGGTTCAACGTGGTGCTGACGGCGCCACATTGAGTGTTGGCAATCCGGGACGTGGGATCGCCAAGGAACACCACGCGCATTTGTTCGAGCGATTTTACCGGGTGGACAAAAGTCGAGCACGAAGCGAGGGTGGCACCGGTCTTGGCTTAGCTATCGTTCAGTCAATCATGATTTTGCATCAGGGTTCGGCAAGCGTGGAAGTTACGGATCAGAATTTCACTTGGTTTCACCTTAACTTCCCCGAAGTTCAAATGAAACAACAAGAAATGAAGCCAGCTTAGCTCCGTGTAACGAAGAAGGCCCGGTTATAGATGGGCCCCCTTCGCTCTAGGTGCAGGCGCGAATGCCTGAGACGTAGCCGACGCGTGGGTGCTCAAGGACTCACTGACGTTATGCGAGAAAAAAACTCTATCGCCAGAATCCTCACATGGCGCGTAGAAAACCGACGGTCTCTGAACTTCAGACCGAATAATTCGCAACCGTTGCTTTTGCCTAGCGCTCAACGATCAGAGACCCCGCTACACTCTGCAGAATTTGAAATGCTTCGAACTGTAAGTCGATCTCGACGGCATGAGGCCGCACCTTCTCTCTTGCACCTTCCCCCGGAATATGCGGCGGAGATCGTAAACTCATGGAAAAAAATCAATTGATCTCCCCCCGACCGCGTCGCGCGCCCTAATGTGAAATGAAAGCTCACTTAGCTGTAAATTGAGTCTTGATGCATGGGCGAAAATCAAAGACTTCTGCCACTCAGGGCTCTAAAACGAACATGATTAGCTCCTTGGCAAGCAAGAAAAGCCTACAGTGTTAATGCACCGGATATCAAAATTGAAAATTAATAAAAGCCCCAGCTCTTCATCGTCTTTTGTTATCGCCTGGAAGACTTAAACCTTCTCGCCAAGCGTAAAATTACGAAATTGTAATTATTAACTCACCTTGCCGTTAGCTTCGTAATCCTAGACTAGTAACCAACAAAGGATGCTATCAAGGCAGACCTAGTGAATATCGAGGCTTCAATGAAATTCGTAAAATACTTCTCTATTGGCAGCCTGCTAATTGGGCTTACAGGTTTCGCGTTTGCTGAAGATGGTTTCGAGCGAACTAAGCAGTTCAAGGAAAACTTCCGAGCCGAACAGGCTCGCTTGTGGGGCCCTGACTCCTCGGAGCAAGGTAAACAGAAAGTTGCTCAAGAAAAGCAGGAAGAGCGTCAGGATCGTCAGGAGCAAGCCGACAACTAATAGGCGGTTAGATGTAAAATGACGATTCGTATCGACGAAAAGCCAGATTAATATCTGGCTTTTTCTTACATTTAGTGTTAGCTATTCCAGCGGTGATAGACGGAACTACTCAGATACAGAGATTATCTCTAAGACTTATTGTTCTTTTAAATCTGAAATAACGTCACGCTTTGAGTATGTCCTTCATCGGATGATCATTTTCGATTAGAGCCCGCTACGCCATCTGCTGCAAAATCTTCACTATCTTGGCCCAGTATTCTCCCAACGACAAAGAAGCAGTAGGCTTGCGTTCGTTTCGGTAACTCTTACGCAACCTAGGCCTGTAGGCAGATCAGCATTGCTGTCGCGCAAACGCCTGGAAAGATAGAAAAAGCTGTTGCGAGGCCACTCATCAGGATCTTTGATGTTTTCGGACATTCCCCTACTATAAAACTCAGAAGAATACGAACGACGGCCAGGATAGATCAGGGCACCCGATTGAGCCGACTGTGCTTTGAACCAGGCGTCAACCACATCTCGCTGGTTTTGAGGGCGTTCGTCTAGTACTCCAGCGTAAATGATACCTGCGCCCACAATTGGCAGCAGGAAAGCGCTCGCTGCAGCAGCCCGGCTGGTATAAAGGCCGACTTCACTGATTCGCCCTGCAAGAAGCAGCGCCCAGGCGGGTAGAGCCGGGAGCAGATAGGTCCAGAGAATGTTGCCAGAGAACGTGAAGAAGAGAGGCGTGGCCAATGCCCAGAGCCACATATAAGCCTCGAAACGCCGCATCGATGCTCTTCTGCGAATCATTAGAGGCAGGAAAAATGCCCAAGGCAACAGCGACAGACCGAGCTGGATCCAGATGGTGCCATATGGCTTGGCATGTGCACTGCCATATAGGTCCCCAGCCCAATCACTAATTACATATCGGCTCCAGTGTTCACCAACAAAAAAATATTCCATGAACCCAGGCGTCTTTATTTCGGCCGCGACATACCAAGGCACAGAAATACCGAGCATGAGAATAATCCCGGTTACCCACGGAAGCATCATCATCCGATTCCATTCTTTGTGGATGACGATCCAGGCGAACGCCGGCATGCCCATCAACACCAGTGTCAGTGGTCCCTTAGCGAGTAAGCCCAAGCCAAGACCTAAGAACATCAGATAGGCATCCGCTTTGCCTGCACACTTCATCCAACGCCAAAAACCATAGCTAGCAAGCAGTATCGAGAACGACAGAACAGGGTCAGTCAGTACAACACCACTGGATACCAGGCCCAGTGTCGTGCTTGAGAAGATGATGGCTCCCCAGATGCCAGCCCTGCGCGACATCTCCTGGGTCGCGAGCTTAATGATGATAAAGCAGCTTGCTAGGTGAAGTAGCCAAGCTGGAAATCGGGCAGCGAATTCGTTGATACCGAATAACTTCATGCTCGCTGCCTGAGTCCAGAAAGACAGTGGCGGCTTACCCCAAAACGGTACTCCATAATCGAACATTGGGGTAATCCAGTCATTCAGTTCGACCATCTTGCGTGCCATTTCGGCATAGCGTGCTTCGGACGTATCCATCAGGGGATATGCTCCCAGCCCCAGAAGACGTAAAAGCAGAATCGAGATTAGGATCCACAGCAGTGTCCGCTCGTTTTTCAAGTTCAGCATTTCTTACTCTCGATCGAGGAAACCGGAGGGTGAATAGTCACGGGGGTTGCTTTGTTATTGCTCTTCAAAAAATAAAGCGGTCGGCGTTTGACTTCCGCGAGCGTCACACCCAAGTACTCGCCCACCATGGCAACCCCCAAGCACATAAATGAAGCCATTCCGAGCAGCAAGTGATGGATGTCGAAGGAGCCTGTCACGAGCGCTGCGAGCAGGAAACAGATACTGGAGACGAAGAAGCCGAAGCTAATGAGGCTGAATATACGCAGCGGCTTTCGAGAGAAACTGAGAACACTTTCAATGGCTAGATTGAACAGCCCAGCGGCGTTCCATTTGGTATTACCCGCATGACGAAAAGTGCGATTGTAGGGTAGCTCTATGGTACGAAAACCCACCCAGCCGATCAGGCTCTTAAGAATTCTGGAGCGTTCGTCTAGCGCTCTCAATGCAGCCAATGGCGCAGGGCCAATCAGACGGAAGTCACTGACATCCGCCGGGAGATCAACTTTCTCCACCAGTCGCTGCATGATCCAGTAGTAACTGCGCGCACTCATGCGCTTTAGCAAGGAATCGCCGGTTCGCAAGTCGCGTTGCATGTTCACAACGTCGTAACCCATCTGCCAGTGGTGCACCATGCTCGTAATGAGTTCAGGCGGGTCCTGCAGGTCCACGTCAATAAAGATCAATGCGCTACCGCGCGCGTGGTCGATGCCTGCACTTAACGCAGCCTCTTTGCCGAAGTTTCGGCTCAGGAATAGGCAGCGTACATCAGATCCATCCTGATAGTGGCGAAGTAAGTCTGCAGTACGGTCATTGCTTCCGTCGTCGATATAAAGAATCTCGCACGAGACAGGCAAACACCTTACGACGCGGGTGATGCGCTTGTGAAATTCGGGAATGGTTTGCTCTTCTTGAAAGCAGGGCACCACAATGGTTAACAAAGGATCAGGGCGTTCGGAAAGCCGATGTAATGTCTGCATGATTGAATGTCCAGAAACGGTGTGCGATGAATCCGAGCGCAGTTAGGATTAACGTCACCAATATCTGGGATATAAACGGTGACAGGTCAATTTTAATTAAGACCCACATGCCCATTCCATTACCGAGGTTTGTCGCCAACGAAATCAGCAAAAACCTAATGGGTTGAAGCTTACAATCTCCCTTCGCTATAAAGCAGAGCCTTTTATTACCAACATAGCTAACAAACGCGCCTAAGACGCCTCCGCTAACGCTGGCCAACACTGGATCAGCAAACCCGCTCGCGACCAGTGCAAGGAAAACAGAGTAATGCATTCCCGTTGCAATAGATCCGACCCCTAGATAACGAATAAATAACGCTACAATAGGCAAGTTTTTATTTTCCATCTGCGAAGCTTAAGGAGTTCAAAGTGAAAAAAAAGTGAAAATTACATGTGATTTCAGAGCTGAATAACTTCAACATGACTCGAAAAATTACAATTTTGAAAAAAAACAGACAATCCATATCACAAGTATAGATACCCCACATTACCCTGCTGCGAGTTGAATGGGTGACCACATAGTAAGTTTGTCTGTCGCAGAGATTAGTTAGTGCAGAGAGACTGGAATCACAATTGTACGCTTCTAGGATTTCCCACATACCACAAGCTTCCAATTTACTCCACAGGTCGAAGTCTTAGAAATACACTGCCCCAATCATTCGGCCTCGCCAATTTTAGCCGTCTTAATATCAAAATATTCAAAAGGTTAAGTACCAAAAGCTCACTCTGAGCAAGCTGCGATCAGGTTAATCTAGGGAAAGTTACTATTGCTTAGCCATCAGGAGGGTCAACCAGATGTTATGAACTCGATCGTTCTGAATGCAGGTGTTCCAACCAAGTATATTAGCTATAACGTATTAAGGGTTGAGGGCGAGTAGCACCGTCGGTGCAACAATTTTTGCCTAGTACCACTCCAGGCGCCTTAAAAAACGCCAGGCATTGCCTGGCGCTTATTAAATGCCTAGCCATTCAAAAAATTCAGCTTTTGTTATTCGGGCATTGCGAGAATACAGAATAGCGAATCGTCTTGAGTTCACCCTGGGGGTCTTCGTAGCTCATCAATCGTGAATAAATCTGGCAAGTACGAGGGTCCTGGGATTGACGTACGAATTTCTCTACATCAATCTTCATACCGTATTTATAGTCGACAATCTCTGGCATAGGCTTGTTATTTTTTTTCGCGTAGGCAGCCACGGCACTTTGGTGCTCCTGGATGTATTCCATCTGCTTCTTCTCCGAAAAAGTAGTGGCTTGCGAAGTCATAGAGCAAAAAACAAGTGCAGCTGCAACAATAAGCTTTTTCATAAGTTTCTCTCGATATCAATGTCACTGGATGCAACCTTATCAATTCATAGGCATCACCGGCATGACGGAAAACTTACAATTTTGAAAGGTGAAATATCGACCCTATAAAAACGAAAAAGCCCACAACTGTTGTTGTGGGCTTTTGTTTATCGGCTATCAGCTTTCTGCTTCATCGCCGTCATCATCCTTGCGATGTGCCCATTGATACAGAGCAGGCAACACCAGCAAGGTAAGTGCGGTGGAGGACAAGATACCGCCGATCACGACTGTAGCCAGCGGCCGCTGAACCTCTGCACCGGTACCGGTTGCCAGTGCCATAGGTATGAATCCCAGGGATGCAACAAGGGCAGTCATCAGCACTGGCCGTAATCGAGTCAATGCGCCTTCATCAACTGCGTGACGTAGGGTACGCCCTTCCTCACGTAGTCCGCGGATAAAGGAAATCATTACCAAACCGTTCAACACAGCTACACCGGAAAGCGCAATGAATCCGACCCCTGCCGAGATCGACAGCGGGATATCCCGCAGCCAAAGCGCGACTACGCCACCCGTGAGTGCGAATGGGATCCCGGTGAAGACCAGCATGCCATCCTTGAGGTTGTTGAACATCAAGAACAACAACGTCATGACCAACAGCAAAGCTACCGGAACAACTACCTGCAGACGTTTGGCTGCTGACTGCAGTTGCTCGAACTGACCACCCCACGTGGTCCAGTAGCCAGCGGGAATCTCCACGCCGGTTGCCAGAGCACTGCTCGCTTCTTCAACAAACGAACCAAGGTCACGCCCCCGAACGTTTGCGCTGACCACAACAACACGCTTACCGTTCTCTCGGCTTATCTGGTTCGGACCTAGCTGCAGATCCAGGCTAGCCACTTGGGACAGCGGAATGAAGCCGATTTGATTCGCCCCTTGTGCCGCATTCGGCGGCACGGGAATCAGCAAGCCGGACAACCCCGCTACATCTGTACGCAGTGTTTCAGATAGACGTACCACCATATCGAAGCGGCGATCGCCCTCATAAAGCGTGCCGGCCTGACGACCACCTACTGCGATTGCAATCGCATCTTGCACTGCGCCGATGTTCAGGCTGTAACGTGCTGCCTTCTCCCGATCAATATTGATGGTAAGTACAGGCAGGCCTGTAGTCTGCTCTACCTTCACCTCCGAAGACCCCTGGACACCCTTTAATGCAGTGGCTATCTTCGCTGCTGTTCGATTTAGAACGTCCATGTCATCGCCGAACACCTTGACGGCCACGTCACTGCGGACACCCGAAATGAGTTCGTTGAAGCGCAGTTGAATAGGTTGGGACAACTCATAGTTGCTGCCAGGCACACTTGCTGCAGCTTTCTGAACTTCAGCAATTAGCTCTTCACGCGATCGATTGGGATCTGGCCACTGGTCTTTCGGCTTCAGCATCACGTAAGCGTCTGAGATATTCGGCGGCATTGGATCGGAAGCAATTTCCGCTGTGCCGGTACGGGCAAACATTCGCTCGACCTCAGGCACCTGCTCAATGACGGCTTTTTCCAAGCGCTGCTGCATGTCTACGGACTGAGTCAAGCTAGTCCCCGGTACTCGTAAAGCCTGCAGCGCAAAATCCCCTTCACTCAGACTCGGAATGAACTCACTGCCCATTCGGCTCGCGAGCACACCACTTAGAACGACCAAGGCTATGGCGGCGGAAAATGCGATGCTTCTATGCTTAAGCACCCACTGCAGAACGGGAGCGTAACGCTGCCGTGCAATACGCATCACCATCCCCTCTTCTTCCTTGACCTTGCCTGTGACGAACATGGCAATTGCCGCAGGAACAAAGGTTACGGAGAGAATCATCGCGCCGACAAGTGCCATCACAACGGTAAATGCCATGGGGTGGAACATTTTTCCTTCGACACCGGTGAGTGCAAAGATCGGCAAATACACAACCATGATAATCAGCTGACCGAAGATCAAGGGGCGGCGAGCTTCCCGTGCAGCTGCAAAAACCTCGTGAAAGCGCTCGGCTTTGGTGAGCATCCGCCCATGCTTGTTTTGTGCATGAGCCAGGCGCCTGATTGCGTTCTCGACAATCACTACCGCCCCATCAACAATGATGCCAAAGTCGAGTGCGCCAAGGCTCATCAAGTTGGCACTGACCTTGTTGTTGAACATGCCTGTAAACGTGAACAACATGGACAACGGGATCACCATGGCAGTGATCAGTGCCGCACGGATGTTACCGAGGAACAGGAACAAGATAACGATTACAAGAATCGCCCCTTCAATCAGGTTCTTCTTCACTGTCGATATGGCTTTTTCAACCAAATTGGTACGGTCGTAGACGGTAACGGCAACAACGCCCTTGGGTAGGGTACGGTTAATGTCAGCCAGTTTGGCTGCAACAGCTTGAGATACTGTCCGGCTGTTTTCGCCGATCAGCATGAACACCGTACCCAATACAACCTCTCGACCGTTCTCAGTAGCAGCTCCAGAGCGGAGCTCTTTCCCGATGCTGACTTCAGCGACATTGCTGACTCGAATCGGCACGCCATCGACACTGGTAATCACAATATTGGCGATATCTTCGATACTGCCTACCTGGCCGGGTGCGCGGATGAGCAACTGCTCACCGCTGCGCTCGACGTAACCGGCGCCAACGTTGGCGTTGTTGCTTTCCAAGGCAGCGACCAGATCATTAAGAGTCAGCTTGTAAGTGGCCAGACGTTTCGGATCCGGAGCAATCAGGTACTGCTTGGCATAGCCACCAATGGTGTTGATCTCGGCCACACCCCGGACGTTGCGCAATTGTGGCTTGATTATCCAATCCTGGATCACGCGCAAATCAGTTGGTGTATAGGCCGTACCATCCTCTTTGACAGCGCCTTTCTCAGTCTCGACAGTCCACAGGAAGATCTCGCCGAGACCCGTTGATACAGGCCCCATCACTGCGTCTACGCCATCCGGCAACTGCTCCTTCGCTACCTGCAGTCGCTCGTTGACCTGTTGCCTAGCGAAGAAGATGTCGGTGCCGTCTTCAAAAATGACGGTGACCTGAGATAGTCCAGAGCGAGAAAGGGAACGAGTCTGCTGAAGGCCCGGCAAGCCAGCCATTGCCGTTTCAACTGGAAAGGTAATTCGCTGTTCGGTTTCCAACGGAGAGTAACCAGGAGCAGCAGTGTTGACCTGAACCTGTACGTTGGTAATATCTGGTACTGCATCAATAGGCAGCTTTTGATAGCTGTAGACACCGATACCGGCCATGATCAGCACGGCTATCATTACAACGATGCGCTGCTCAATGGCGAATCTTATGAGACGTTCAAACATGTGGAATGATCCTGTCAGTTCGCATCAGTGACTGTGCTCGGCACTAGCCTTGCCGAGCTCGGACTTGAGCGTGAAGCTGCCACTGGCTGCCACTTGGGCGCCGGATTGGAGGCCTTCGGTTATTTCCACATAGCCACCTGCACGGCGACCAAGCGTTACCGTGCGAGTGTCAAATCCCTCAGTGGTCCTGACGAATACCGCAGGCTTTTCCTCAACGGTCTGCACTGCGGATTCTGGAACGGCTACGGCCACCCGATCAGTCTGTGAAGTGACCGCGATGCTTACGAAAAGGCCTGGTCGCCAGGCTCCATTAGGATTGGTCAGCGTGACGCGAACGGTCGCTGCACGGTTCTGCTCACCCAGGAGGCTGCCTACATAACCAACCTTGCCGTCCACCTCAGCCTTCATGTCAGGCGAAGAAACCTTTACCGCACGGCCTGTCACAACCTTCCCCAAATCGCTCGGAGGAACTGCGAAGGTTGCCCACACCTGATTGAGGTCTGAAAGAATGAAAGCGTTGGTTGCCTCGCTGACAACCTCACCGACGGTCAGGTGCTTCTCCACGACAACTGCGTCGAAGGGCGCGCGAAGCTCGTAGCGGTTACCGCCGGCAGAATTGACCGATGCCCCGATAGCTCCGACCTTTTGCTTAGCATTGGCCAAGGATATATCTGCCTCTTGCAACCCTTGACGAGCCTGGAGGTAATCCTGTTCGGCGGAGATTTTGTCCTGCCACAACTGTTTCTCGCGGTCGAAGGTCAAACGTGCCAGTTCTACACGTCGTTGAGCGGCTTGTTGCTCACTGCGTAGATCGGAGATCTGTTGACTCGCAATCACCGCAAGGACTTGCCCCTTCTTAACCGACTCTCCGAGGTTGGCCTGAACGCTTTCTACAACGCCAGGTACGCGAGGCACGACATGCGCTGTATGGTCCTCGTCAAACCGTATCTCGCCAGGAAAAGTCACGACGGTGCTAAGTTCGCGGGGAGCCGCAGCTTCGAGGACGACACCGGCAGCCTTGATCTGCTCAGCGCTAAGCGTCATCTTGCCTTCTTCCTCCTCTCCCTTTTCGCTGTCGCTGTGGCCCTCCTCACCGTGGCCATCATCCCCCCCCTCTTCAGCGGGTGCTGCGGCAATCTTCTTATGCTCATGGCCGTCCTCAGCGCCGTGTTCGGCATTACTGGCTGGCGGCTGCTCAGAACTAGAGTTCCAGGCGAAGCTGCCAAATCCAAGGGCTGCCACAGCGACTACCGCCAGTGCGATCTTACGTTTGTTGTCCATTGTTACTCCTGCTGATCGTAGGTAGCGGCTTATTCAAAGACGCGTACCGAGGAAAATGTCTAGGCGTTCAGCGAAAACTGGCATTCGATCCGACGTCGCCATAAACCCTTTCCACCTGCGCACGCGCATTGGTTGCAGCCGCCAACGAGTCGAGGTACTGGCCACGAGCGACTATCAAGGTGCGCTGCGCATCCAGCACTTCGATGAAGCCGAATTTGCCCATCTCAAATCCACGCGTTGCGGTATCCACGGCCAGTTGAGCTGAAGGCAGAATCGTCTTGTCGTAAGACTCGACCTCTTGCATGGCGGTAGCCCACTGGTTAACTGCGGTTTGGGTTTCGGAGCGTAGCCTTAGCTCTACAGCGTTTCGTTGGTCTCGGGCCTGATCTGCGCGGCGAGAAGCGGAAAGAATGTTGCCCTGATTACGATCAAAGAGCGGCAAAGGCATCGACAGCCCCACGAGGTTGACCCGCTCGCGAACAGACCGGTCATATTGGCTACCCACACTCACAGTGAGATTCGGGATACGTTGGGCCTTTTCCGACCCGAGTGAGGCATCGCTCTTGTCTATTTGAGCAAGCGCCTGTCGCATCTCTGCAGTTTGATCAAGCTTCGCCAATAATTCTGCGGCCTGCGGCGGAATGCCGGGAGATAGGTTTGGCGAGTCCAGACGATCAAATGCAGTAGCCGAGCTGCCTATTACCTGGGCCAATTGCTGGTAAGCCGTTGACTTCGCTGTTTCAGCGCGCCTTACCTGTAACTTGGCTTCAGCCAACTGCACCTGGGCGCGCGTAGCTTCCACCGGTGAGGACTTACCGGCGCGCACCCGACCATCGACTATGCGCAGACCGCGTTCGGTGAGCTCCAAAGATTGTTTTGCCAGGTTCAAGCCTGTCTGAGCCCTTAAGGCGGCGTAGAAAAACTGGACAACATCCGCACGAAGACCATTGACTCGTCGGTCCAGCTCTAGCTGCGCGACGGTTTGACCGTAGGTGGCAACTTCGATACGAGCACTTCGTTTGCCACCCAACTCTAAAGGCTGACTAAGGGTGACTGTGGTCGTGCTTGTATTACGACGGGTGTCTTCCACGTCATACGAAATTTCAGGATTAGGGATGAGTCCCGCTTGCTTGCGAACTCCTTCCGAGATGCCGATTTCCTGACGCGCAGCTGCAAGATCGGGGTTAGCATCCATTGCAGTGGAAAGCGCTTCGGCCAGGCTAATACTCTGAGCAAATGCGGCTGGCACGATCGCTCCTGAAAGGAGCGTACAGAATGCAATGGCTCTCAAGGGAAAGACAAAGACAGAGGTTTTAGATAAAACGTTGTGATTATACCAGGGCACTTTATGGTCCTCGTGCACAAACTTTGATAAAGCTTGGCGAGAACGTATTTACAGCCGCCAAGCTCCACTGGATCAGGTGATGGCACTCTAATCAGCGATCGCTATCAGTGGGGTGGCTGTAAAATTACAATTTCGTTAGAAAGTACGTTCGACATTAAAATTTCCCGCCCAGTTGCGCACGGGACAAGCTATTGAGTAAATCAGTCCGCAGCTACAAAACGTCCTTAAATACGACAGATAACAATTAGATTACCAAATTGTAATTTTTCTATCACCAATCCGTTATCTTTGATCTGCAACTATCATGTCAGGTCCTACGCAGGTGCCCGGCCGGGCCACAAAAAAAATATAGCCGTGTCGGTAAATCAAAATAAAAGCTGCCGTAATCAAAGGGGCATCAAATGAAAATTAAAGTACCGTTGTGTGTGTTGGCAGCTTCTGCTTTTTCCATAAGCTATACAGCTATAGCAAACGCGGAAGATAAGTCATCAGAAGGTTTTATTGACGGTAGCAGCCTCACTGTTTTAAACCGAAACTTCTATTTCAATCGTGATAATCGCAGCTCTTCTGCGCCAACGTTCAATAGCGGCAAGGGAAACACCAACGGATATTCTGAAGCTTGGGCGCATGCGATAATTTCTAAATTCAACTCGGGCTTCACCCAAGGCACCGTCGGCTTTGGTTTAGATGCCTTCGCTATGATCGGCCTCAAGCTCGATACAGGCGATGGCCGTAACCGCGGCCGAAGCTCCTTCGATGTGTTGCCAGTTGATGGAAAGGGCCAGGCCCGTGATGAATACACGAAGGTTGGGGGGGCTGCCAAAGTCCGCCTGTTCGATACCGTAGTGAAATTGGGTGATGTCTTCCCAGCGACACCAGTCGTTGCATCAGGAGACGCACGTCTACTGCCAGAAAGCTTCCGCGGTGTAACGGTTGAAAACACCAGCATGCAAGGCCTCACCCTGCAGGGTGGTAGACTACACGCGATGAGCCAACCAGTATCCAGCGACCTGAACGATAACTTCGTGACCTTCTATGGCGGCCCAGTCAACTCGCCTTGGATCGGTTACGGTGGCGGCGATTACAAGGTCAACGACAGTGTTACTGTAAGTCTCTATGCCAGCCAGCTAAAAGATGTATGGAATCAATACTACGCCGGGACAAGCGTCTCCTACCCGCTTAGCAATGATTTGACCCTGATCAGCGGCTTTAATTACTATAAAGCTGTTGACGAAGGCAAGAAACGTTTGGGTGAGTTCGATAATAATATCTGGAGCGCCAAGCTCGGCGTCAGGTATGGTGCACACACCCTCGCACTGTCGCATCAGCGTAACAATGGCGATGACGATTTCGACTATTTACGTCAATCAGACTCGATATTCGTCGACAACTCAATTCAGTACAGCGATTTCAACTCGCCAAAAGAACGCTCTTGGATGCTGCGCTACGACCTAAACATGACCGACTACGGTATTCCAGGCCTTTCGTTCATGACTCGCTATGCCAAAGGCTCTGGCGCGGACTACTCTAATGCCAATCAGTTTTACATGCGTACCGATGACAATGGCAATCCGCTCACCAATCAGAAACGTTGGGAGCGTGACATTGAGGTTAAATACGTAGTGCAAACAGGAGCTGCCAAAGACCTTTCTTTGAGATTGCGCCAAGCAAATACACGAGCAACTGCTTTCGAATCGGATTTGGATGAAGTGCGCCTGATCGTTGAATACCCACTTTCGGTACTATAAGCCATTGCGTTGCTCTGCTACTCCTCCAGCCGAAACTTCTGAAAAGCAAATCGCTAGTTCAACGAATTCACCTTGAGTTGCTTAAATGCTCCTTTGGTAAAAGGTGAATATTTTACGCCCTTCGGGGCGTTTTTTTTTACTAAAATTCCAATACCTGTTCAAGGATGTGCATGGCATCCCGATGGAGTTCATGGCTGCACCAGTGGCCCACGTCCTCAACGTGAGAGTCGACCCCATCATCTGAACGGAACAGAGCGCCCACGACAAATAGAACAACCCAATATTTCATAAGGTAAATTCACCTAATGGGGGAGGGTCCGCAATTGACAAACCCAGATGGCGACACATTAACCTGCGAGGTTATCAAGCGTATTGCTTAACAATTACAAGTCCGTTATTTAAGCCACGGACAGTTAGTTTTGATTTACCATTCCCCCCAATGATGACTGCGCACTTGCGTGGTTAAAACTGCTGAGTAATATCGAGACAAAATCCAATGCGAATTCTGGTAATTGAGGATGAAGTAAAAACTGCTGAATATGTACGCCAGGGCCTCACTGAGTGCGGATATGTAGTGGATTGCGTACATACCGGCTCTGACGGGCTATTTCTGGCCAAGCAGCACATGTACGAACTCATTATTCTAGATATCAATCTTCCAGAGATGGATGGTTGGCAAGTTCTAGAACTATTACGACGGAAAGATTGCTCTTCGCGTATTATGATGCTCACTGCCCGCAGCCGACTAATCGATAAAGTCAGAGGTTTGGAGAATGGAGCTGATGACTACCTAATTAAACCCTTCGAATTCCCCGAATTGCTTGCTCGAGTTCGCGCATTGATGCGTAGGTCGGATAGTGCTGCATCTGTAGAAATCATTCGCGTAGCTGACCTTGAGTTGGATCAAAGCCGCCACAGAGCGTTCAGAGATGGTCAGCGTATAGACTTAACAACAAAGGAGTTTGCTCTGCTGCACTATCTAATGCGGAATACGGGCATTGTTCTGAGCCGCACACAAATCATATCTCAAGTGTGGGATATGAATTTTGACTGCGACACTAATGTCGTTGAGGTTTCCATAAGAAGACTTAGAGCCAAGATGGACGACCCTTTTGAGAGTAAGTTAATTCACACACTTAGAGGCGTGGGATATGTTCTAGAAAAACGCTAGATTTACATTATTAAAAATAATGAACGTGCGAATAATATTTGATGCTTTCAAATAATGCCCCGTTCAAAATCCTTGGTAGCAATATAAAGCGCTCAAATTCAGACTATTAAAAGTGTTCGTTCAGGAGGGTGTTTTTAGCAGAGCAGTCAGGAAAGCCTTAAATTTTAATATGTCGCCAAATTCATGCTCCCAAGTGGCGCTCCGCAGATTCACTACTTTGAGATTGACATCATCGAAATGGCGCCGCCATAGGGCAATTACTTGTCGAATACTGCAGAGAAAATCTTACTGCCGCCTTGTTGTTGGTCTTGTAAAGACCTGTAAGCCTTCAGCCACTTCCCGGCCTCCCGCTCAGCTCTTGTTCTCTCGAACAGCATCTGGGTCTGAGACTCAAGTGCTAACTCAAAGCGCTTCTTAAGATCAATGTTTTCTTGTTTTATCTCTTCAATTTTTTTTGGCAGCCTCACCACGTTGAGGCAATTTTCTTTTTCCATTTTTTAAAACTATATCCCTCACTTAATAATATTTAGTATTTGATCAAGCTATGAGGGATCGAGACCTACCAGTCTCGTCGTCTACGGCGGACAACGTGAATTCTACCTTGGCTTTGCGCTGCATTTCTAAATTTTTATGATTACGGGGCACGTTGTTTACCAGCCTCTCAAAAGCATCGCTTATAATATCAAGCTCGTCAATAGAGCGTTTTCGAAAATTAGTCATTGATATTAAATTGCCGCCTATTCCGACTAATTACCCAAAGACAAAATCCTTATAGTTTTTCGCCTGTTCAGCCTGTTTACGGATAACAGCGAATGAAGATTCACTCTTAGGCATATCCGAAGTCAAGAAATTCGAATATTCTGAATATCGATATTTCCAGAATGATAAATGGCTTCTGTTAATAATAAAACATTGACATCCTAAACATACGCTAAGCTGCTGAGTTTTATAATTAGGTGCTCTATCTATCGGGGCCTTCTTCCGCATACTCGATGTCACTGCATCTGCGAATCATCTAGAGGAAGACCAGTGGCGTGCGGTGCGAACCAGATAACCAATCCTTTTTCAAACAAATAAGTGTCTAACATCAGCCCATCCTTGGGCCTTATTTTGACCCTTTTGCTATCGTGGATACCACATAAAGCGTTAACCAAAGTAGGAGAAAATCCTCTTCTAACAACAAACTTTGACTGACGGGAGGAGGCCACCATAACAACCACTGTCGAGTCCGCGACTAGACAATAGGCGCGTCCAGGAAAGTAAAATCCAACCTAATCTGTTGCCGCTGACCGAAAACTGACCCATTGGGTCAGTTTTCAATCGGCGCCAACATACGACAATTTCGCGGGCATCCGACAGAGCTTCGGCGGCACGTTTGAAATCTGACATCAGAAAGCTCCTCGGTAAGGAGCCACGAGACTTAAGCGAACTTGGGACTGATCGTCGACTTGCGCCTCAGGTAGAGGGGAGCGTACATCTGGTGACTGGCTGATTTGGGAGCCGGCACTGATATCCTAGGGCGGTGATTTTCCAAGCGCTTTTTCGAGAACCACACCTGTGATGTCTTTTTTTTGCGAAGGTCCAGCTCTCCCATTTTGTAAACACCGCGAGAGGTGCGATATACAACAGCACTTTCTTGAGTTGCTATGCCTTGGAAGCAAATAATTTGGTCCAGGTCCTCCAAACTCCATCTGCCGGAACGGGTCAGGGCTGGTGGGCACAGCATCTGCACGTGACTGATGACAACGTCAGGAGCAGCATTCATATAGTACTGAAGTTCATACGCACAGCTGACCATCGCAGCGCGATCACTCATCCCTGTCTGGGCTGAGGTAATGGTGATAAGAAATCCCACCCCCTCTAGTTCACAGTGTGTCCTAGTGAAAACTTTACGTTCTGCAGGGTCAAGTATGTATATCAATTGCCAACCCATTCCCGATTCAGTCCGTGCCGCTCGTACACTCACAGTGGAAAAATATTCGGTATCGCAGGACTCATCTCGACTGCGTTGTGAGTGTTTGAGGATTTGTAGAACGTTCCTGGAAGGATGAGGATTCCAAGCTTACGCGCTATATATGCATTTTATACCCCCACGATGTGATGCGTCAAAGCGTGGCTTTATTCTCTCTTTTGTGAGTACACGGAAGAGAGATGGATTATTTGGAGGCTTTGGGGCAGGTCATAAGGGAAGTCCGGGTTGCTGCTGGGCTCAGTCGAGAGGGCTGTGCACAAGTCCTAAATCGAGATCATCTTGCCAAGGTCGAACAAGGACGCCTGGCCATTTCTGTTCTCAAACTCTATTCTTTATGCGAATGCCTAGGCATCTCCCTCAGCCTTGTGCTTATGGCTGTGGAGGCGCGCATGGTTGGTATCGACCTTGAAGCCTATCGGCATCAGCAAGAACGTGATTTAAACCGACTTGTCGGAGCTGGCCTGCTGAGTAGTGTTATCAATCATGGTGCGAGCCGCGGGGTACGTGGAAAGCGGGCAGAAGATAATCGTTTGGCCATCCAGACTTTGCAAACCGAAGGATTAGCAAAAATGGAGATCGTTCGTAGACTGGGTGTCAGTCGCGCCACAGTCGACCGTTATTGGCTGAAGCGATGAGCGACCAAACACTCCCGAGGGGGTTGTAATTTTAAAAATATTCCAAACATTCCCATTACGCTGGAGCTTAGTTTGCATAAGCTCCAAACGCTTACTAAACGGTCAATCACGTTCGAAGGCTCTGACCTATTTCATCCTTCAGTACCAGTGGCTTCAGAAAGCTCGCTCAAAGCGCCCACATTGTTTTTGAAAGCTGCTGCAAACACTGAGCGATTTTTAGCCATGTAGATGCTCACATCCTCTGCGTGTTTCTCAGATAGCCCCGGTACATGCTTCATCAGTGTGTCCGTCAGCAGCTCCGCCAGCTCAAGCATTTGATCATGCGCATCAGCGAGTTTGCGGTCCACAAAAGTAGTCTCCAGGTCTCGGGTACTGCGATAAAGAGTCTCAACTGCCATTTTGGCCTCGTCGTCTGTCTGTCCAGCGTGTATGAGGAAGCATTTGTTCAAATCAAATGCTGGCCGATGAATCTTGCGAACTGTTGCGCTAAAGCCCTACGAGCTAACTAGGCAGGGTGGCAAAAGCGAAAACTAGGCAGGATAATTGGTTTCGAAGGACAATATTTCTCCATCTGGATACGTAGGCTGCTGATACTACGGCAGTTTTAGATGCAGCTACCCCGACCAATGGCCTATCTAGGCAGTCCGCTAGTCCGCAAAACGATATACAAACGCTCCAGATCTCGGCTGCTGCGGTATACCACTTCGACGGCCATTCACCACCTCACATGCCTTCACGATAGTTGTCTTTTGTGACTACTGTATTTATATACAGCTAAAAGGGTAAGCCAAACCGTGGGGTTTGGGTAGCAGTTTTTTAATGTAGCCGGGAAATAGGGGTTTGCTACACCGGAAATTTCTGACAACTTGCCGGGGTTGCGCTGGAATTGTCCGGTGGCTTACTTTCACCGGGCGCTGCAAATGCAGCTAGCGGGCTTGGCGGCCCAACAAGGAAGCGCAACAACACCCCTATAAGATTGCAGGCGTTTTTTGCATTTGCATTCTTGTGTCATGGCGGGTTGCGCATGGACCCTTCGGGGTGCCGGGTTGTTCCTTACCGGTCCGCCAACCTTGTGCAATCCGTCACCCAACCTGCTTGGCGGCAGGCGGTGATGGTTTCTTAACTAAGGAACTAATCTATGAAAAAAATCACTCCCAACCCCCCGTTCACCGATTCGACGCTATTCAGCGTCACGCCTGAAGCTGACACAGAAACCTTACTGGCTAACGCCAGCGAAACCCTGAACAGCGCCCGTGAAATGGCTAATATGCTGGCATTCGACCTTGAAGGTCCGCAGCGAAGTCTGGTATTGGCCATTCACCAATTGGTTGAGATTGGCGGTCTGTTAGTCGACCAAGCGCCAGAGAAAGTCGCACCAGTTTGATGCCAAGCCCTCTGACCGTTCCTACGTTTATGGGAACGGTCAAAAAATAGTCACAAATGGCTTCGATTTTTCCTGTTACTCACTTCATCGCTCGGAGCACGACAGTAAAAACTCCAGCGACTAGACTCCTTCTTCATCGACAACGGAGGCTTTTATGGACACTTCCTTTTCCTCAGGTATCCCCGCAGATACCGAAGAGCAGGCCGACAGCTATGACCGCTGGTTTCGCGCCAAGGTACAGGCCGCTCTTGATGATCCAAGCCCTGGCATTCCTCATGATGAAGTGATGGCAGAGATGCGCGCGTTAATTGAATCCAAACGCAAGAAAGGCGATGCTGATTGAGTGGGCTCCCGCAGCGCGGGTGCAACTCCGGCAAATTACTGATTACATCAGCGACCGCAATCCAGTTGCTGCGCTTGAGCTAAACCAAGCAATAGAAGCCTCCGTGCTGGCTCTTTCTCGTAGGCCCCATCTTTACCGCCCTGGGCGTGTCATCGGCACGCGAGAGATGGTGGTACACCCGAATTATCTGGTCGTTTATAAGGTGACAGACAACACTCGGGTCATTTCGGTTTTACACGCCCGCCAGCGATATCCTTGAAAAATCCGCTTCTCGGATGGGCAAAGTATCTACTCTGCTCATCCTCCCACGTGCCTCATGTCACCCCGCCATCATCTTATACCCGCCTCTGGCCTTTTTTCTGCATGCAGAACAACCGTCACGTCCAACCCGCATTATCCGGTCGAACCGACCTAAGGAAGCACCATCGTGAAATTTAATTGGGCCGAAAAGCTGCGCCATCAAGTCCATGGGCTGGCCGAGTCCCTGGGTAACCTGTTTGTCGAGTCGTTCCATTACCTGGCGTTGTTCGCCATCGGTGCGGTGACCGCCTGGGCAGCGGTGATGGAATTCCTGGGGATGCTGGAGAACGGGCACATCAAGATCGATGACATCCTGCTGCTGTTCATCTACCTGGAATTGGGCGCGATGGTCGGGATTTACTTCAAGACCAACCACATGCCGGTGCGTTTCCTGATCTACGTGGCGATCACCGCGCTGACGCGCCTATTGATCTCTAACGTGTCCCACCACAACCCGCCCGACATCGGCATCATCTACCTGTGCGGCGGGATTCTGCTGTTGGCGTTTGCGATTCTGGTGGTGCGCTACGCGTCGTCGGCGTTCCCGTCGGTGAAGGTCGAAGGCCCGCGTCGCAAGGGCGAGGCGAACCTGGAGACCGAGAAGGGCGAGCTTTAAAGCCCGACGCTGAAGGGCAGGGGGCGGGTCGGTGGTCGCTGCAACAATTTGTGGCTGTCGCCGTCCGTCATTACCGCCAGGATCTCCATGGCGCTGTGGCCCTGCTCGATGGCAATGCCGAATTGAATGCTTTGCACCAGGCGTTTGAGCCGTTGCGGATCGTTGCGTTGTTCGGCGCTGATCATGCGTTTGGCGACTACGCCCGTCTCGTCCGAGAGGGTGAGCATGATGCTGCCGTCGAGCCGTTGGATGCTCAGGTTGACACGGTATTTTGGGGTGAAGGTGTCGGTGATGATCTGAAAAGGATTGTCCATGGTGCGTTACCGCCTGATAAGAACATGCAGTCATTGACGACCGGTGTCGTGATTAGTTCGCGTTGCCTGACCACCGGCCACTCCGTCGCTGAGGTGGTACAAATTCCGTTTACCTCATGGGCTGTACAGCAAAGGGCGTGCCGTACAGCGGTCTGTCAAACAATGAGCTCCTTATGTGGGAGGGGGCTTGCTCCCGATAGCGGTGCATCAGTCAATGAATACTTGGCTGATGCACCGCTATCGGGAGCAAGCCCCCTCCCACATGGGTTCTATGTTGTTATTGAAATCGGTGATCCGTTTCAGGGCAACACGGAAAAAACGATCGCTGACAGCGCAATCAGCACTCCACCCAGCTGACCGCCAGGCCGCCATTGCGGGCATGGGCGTGGCGATTGCGCGACGTACCTTGCTCAATGATGAACGGGAGCGCGGCACCTTGATCGTGCCGTTCGGCCTCGCGGTGCTCAACCACAAACGCTATGTGCTGCTGTATGCGCCGGGCGCGCTGAGTCATCCGGGCGTGCGCGCGGTGCATGACTGGCTGGTGGAGGAAGCAGGGATTTTTCGCGCATTGCACCCGCTCGGAGAGGGGCAATTGTGAGGATCGCAGGGCGTAAGAAGATGTAACTAACTCCCCACCCTAACAGCGTTTTTGCTTGTCGTCAGGGTTAATTTGTAATGTAGGATTTATCTTTGCAAAGGGGTTGAAATGTTTCTCTGGCTGCTCAATTGTGTAATCAAGAGGTCATGGTTTCACCACCCCGGTGTTGCAGTTTGTGACCTCTCGCGAGCTAGCTGAAATAAGGGAAGAACTATGCAAATCCAAGTCAATAGCGATAACCATATTGAAAGCAGCATCCGACTGGAGGAGTGGGTACGTACTACCATTGAGAGCACGCTCGAACGTTATGAAGAAGACCTGACCCGAGTGGAGGTCTACCTGCGGGATGAGAACGGCGACAAGCCCGGTCCCCACGATTTAAGTTGCCGCCTGGAAGCGCGGCCAAAAGGCCATCAACCGCTGTCGGTGTCCGCCAAGGGCGATACCCTGGAACAAGCGATTGACAGCGCGGCCACCAAGCTGGATCACGCATTGGAACATCTGTTTGGCCGACTGCAAGGCAAGCCCCGCGCTGCCGCGAAAAACCAGCCCATCAACAAAGTGAACGAAGACGCGCTGGAACAGGAATTCCTGGAAAACGAAAACGCGGTCATCAACGGCTGACGTTCTTTTCACCCCCTGCAAACGGGCCTGCATCTGCAGGCCCGTTTTCGTTCAGGCGCCGCGTCGGAAAAAATACCGGCTCAACAGCGCCAGCCCCCCAGCCCCCAACCCGGCAAACAGCATCGCCCAACCGGTGCCGTGGCGCAGTGCCGCCTGGGCATCGTTGGCTGCCAGCCCCATCGACTCCAACTTTCCTGCGGCAATGTTCTGGCTGATGGCCGGCCACTCCATTGCCGTGGTGGCGGGCAGCATCTCGGCCAGCTGATGGCTGATCCCCAGCAACAGCACCAGGCCCATCAGGGCAATGTTGAGCGCCAGGGTGATCAGCCGCGCACTGAGGTCGATGCCGGAGGCCATGCCCGCGCGGTCGGCCGATACCGAGCCGGTGGTGGTATTGGTGGTGGGCGAGTTGGTCAGCGCCAGGCCTGCGCCGGCGATCACGCAACTGAGCAGCACCAGCCCGATACGTGGGTGCTCGGCGCCGTTGACGGCGGCCATGGCCAGAAAGCCCGCGCCCATCAGGCCCAGGCCGAGGGGGATGATGCGTTCGGCGCCATAGCGCAGGGCCAGGCGCTCGGCCAGTGGCGGTACCAGCAAGGTCGGCAGGGTATAGGCGAGCAGAGCGGCGCCGGTGGTCAAGGTGTCGTAACCCAGGCCTGCCTGAAAGTACAACGGCAGGTAGATCATGAACGGCCAGAAGCTGAAGTTCATGCCGATCGAACCCATCAACGCGCCGTTGAACCGCTGGATGCGGAACACCGAGAAGTCGAACATCGGGTGCGCACTGCGAAGCTCGACCGTGATGAACAGCAGCAGGCCGAGCCCCGACAACGCCGCCCAACCGAGCATGGCCGGTGTGCCGAAACCGTGTTCGCTGCCTTGGGTGATGAAGTACACCAGGGCAAACACCGACAGGGTCAGGGTGAGCATGCCGGCGATGTCCAGGCGATGGGCGGCCGGGTCGCGGGATTCCTGCACGCTGATGCGCAGCAGCACCAGGGTGAACAGGGTGAGCGGCACATGTACGAGGAACACCCAACGCCAATCCGCCACCGCCAGGATCAATGCGCCGATCATCGGCCCGAAGCCCAGGCCCACGCCGGCAATCACGCCCCATATCGCAAACGCCCGTGCCCGTGCTGCCGGTTCGCGGAACAGGTGCGAGAGGATGGCGAATTGGCAAATCATCATCGCCCCGGCACCGATGCCCTGGATAAACCGCGCCGTGATCAGCAGCGAGGCATCCTCGGCCAGCCCGCAGGCCAGTGAAGCCAGGCCAAACACCCACAGGCACAGCACCAGCATGCGGCGACGGCCAAAGCGGTCGGCCAATGTGCCCGCTGCCATCAGCACGCTGGTGCAGGCCAGGGTGTAGGCGTTCATGATCCACTGGGCGTCCTGGAAGCCCGTGCCCAACTCCCGCTCGAGCGTCGGCAGGATCACCGGCACGCTGGAAATCTCCAGGCCGAACATCAGGGCGACAAGGCACACGGCCGTGAGGGCCAGCCCATTCCTGGCGGTACGCGGGGGGCTGGCGGTAGTTAACGTGGCGGCGGGTGGCATGGGATTCTCCTGTGGATGAAGTGTCGCGTTATTTTCAGGGGAATCTGTTTCGTTATTCGTGATAAGTTTTCCGCTCATAGGGGAATTAAGGGCGACAATAGAGCCATGACGACACCGCGTTTTGATGGCGTTGAGCTGTTTCTGCACATCGTCGAAAGCGGCAACCTGACCGGGGCCGCCGAACGGCTGAACCTCACCCGCTCTGCGGTCGGCAAGGGCCTGGCGCGATTGGAAGCGCGCCTGGGCACATGCCTGTTGCAGCGCTCCACCCGCCGCCAGCGTCTGACCGAGGACGGCCAGGCGTACTACGAGCATTGCCTGCGCGCGTTGGCGGAACTCGAGGCGGCCGAATCGGTGCTGGAAAGCGGCCGGCAACAGCCACGCGGCCGCTTGCGGGCGAGTTTGCCACTGGCCTTCGGGCATCACTACGCGGCCCCGGCATTGTGGGGGTTGATGGCGCGCTATCCGGAACTGGAGATCGAGATCAGCTTCGCCGATCGGCTGGTGGACCTGGCACAGGAAGGCTTCGACGTCGCCGTGCGGATCGGCCCGCTGCCCGACACCGACCGCCTCAGTGCACGTCGCCTGGGCGAACAGGCCGTTGGGCTGGCGGCGTCACCGGCGTACTTGCAGCGCGTCGGGCCGATTGAATGCATCGAAGACCTTGCCGGCCATCGCGGCATTGCCTATCGCAGCACGACCTCGCAGCGCAATCCCGTGGCCTCGCCGTTGATGATGGACGACCTCCAGGCGGTGGCCGATGCCGCCATCGCGGGCGTCGGCCTGGCCTGGTTGCCGAGTTGGTTGATTGCGCACTATGTGCTGCGGGGGCAGTTGGTCGCGGTGTTGCCCGGCTATCGCGAGCAACCTGCGCCGATCCATGTGATCTGGCCGACAGCCGTGCATATGCCGGCCAAGACGCGTTGTGCAATCGACGCTCTGGTCGCCGCCACCCCCAGTTGCCTGGCGGGCAGTTAGAACGCGATGGAGGTCTGCACGTACAGCGTACGCGGCTCACCCACGTATTTGCCCTTGTTGTTGTCGTCGAACGAGCGGGTGAAGTACTGCGTGTTGAAGATGTTCTTCACGCCGACCGCCACATTCAGATCCGACAGTTGCGGGCCGAAGTCATAGGCTGCGCGGCTGCTGAACAGCATGTAGCCGGGGATTCGACCGTTGGCGCCGTCAGCACTTTCTGCCTGAGTGTTGGCGTTGTCGGCGAACTGGCTGCTCTGATAGCTGCTGTCCACATTGAGTTTCCAGCGCCCTTCGGTGTAACCCACGCCAAGGGTGCCCTTGTGCTTGGACGAGAAGGGCACGCGGTTGCCTTTGTTCGGGCCGTCTTCGCGGATGGTGGCGTCGACGTAGGCGTAGGTAGCGTACACATCGAAACCGGCCAACGCCGGGCTCAAGCCATCGAGGGCGTAGTTGACGCTGGTTTCAATACCCTGGTGGCGCGTTTCGCCGCGGGCGATCACCGAATCGTTGGTCTGGTTGCTTTCATACTGGTTGTCGAAGTTGATCAGGAACGCGCCGATCTCTGCGCGCAAGGTGCCGTCGTCATAGCGGGTACCCAGTTCCCAGGTGCGGGCTTTTTCCGGTTTCACTTCACCGCTGGTCACACGGTTGGGCATCTGGCTGTACTGCACGCTGCCGAATGAACCTTCGGTGTTGGCGTACAGATTCCAGTCGTCAGTCAGGTGATAGAGCACGTTCAACGCCGGCAGCGCGGTGTTGTAGTCGCCTTTGTATTTGACGTTGGTCAGGTTGTTGCTCTGCTGGGACTCGATCATCTCGTAGCGGATGCCCGGGGTGATGGTCCACTTGCCGATATCAATCCGGTCATCGACGAAGAACGCATTGGCTTCGGTGCCGCCGCGGGTGTCGCGGTCGTTGCGGCTGTCGGTGCTGGGGATTTGCTGGTTGTTGGCGGAAATCGGCGTGCGGTAGCGCAACTCGTGGCCGGCTTCGTTGATGTAGCGGTAGCCGACGCCCACTTCATGGCTGGTCGGGCCGAGGTCAAAGCCTTGGGCGAAACGGGTTTCCAAGCCGCGCACCCAATACTCACGCGGGGACAGCGACAGGAAGGTGCCCTGGTCCAGGTAGCCGCTGCGCAGGGTCTTGGTGAAGAAGCTGTTGACGGTGAATTCGCGGCGGTCCTGCTCGTAGCGATAGCCGACGTTGAACATCGTACGGCGGCCCCAGAATTTGTCGTAGGGACGGGTGGACTGATATGGATCGGCCTTGTAGTCCGCGACGTTCAAGCCCCCAGGCATATCGGCCTGGCCTTCATAGTACTGCGCCATGGCGTTGAAGCTGTTGGCGTCGTCGAGCTGGTATTTGCCTTTGAGGATCAGGTCGTCGATGCGCGTGTTGCTGTTTTCGCGCCAGTCGCCGCCACGGGTGCCGGAATACAAAATCGCGCCGCCCAGGCCATTCTCGGCAGTGCCGCCGGCCAGCAGGTTGCCGGTGGTCTTGAAGCCGTCATGGCTGGAAGACGGGCTGGTCTCGGTCTGCAAGCCACCTTTGACGGTGGGTGCATCCGGGATCGCGCGGGTCACGAAGTTGACCACGCCGCCGACGTTCTGCGGGCCGTAGCGCACCGCGCCGCCGCCACGCACCACGTCCACGGCGTCCATGTTGCCCATGCTGATCGGTGCGAACGACAGCTGCGGCTGGCCGTACGGCGCGAAGGGCACAGGGATGCCGTCCATCAGCACCGTTGAGCGCGAGGCCAGGCGCGGGTTGAGACCGCGAATGCCGAAGTTCAGCGCCATATCGTGGCTGCCGGTGCCGTTATTGTCCGGAGCGTTGACGCCGGGTATGCGGTTGAGCACGTCCTTGGCCTGGGTGGCGCCCTGGCGTTCGAACTCTTCGCGGCGGATCACGTCACGGGCGCCGGGGTGTTCGAAGACATTGGTTTGTGCCGCATCGCCGAGCCAGTCGCCGACCACGCTGGAGGTCGCCAACTCGACAGCCGCCGGCGCCGTTGCCGGTTGCAGGCTGTAGGCGTTGTCGCCTTCGGCGCGGGCTTGCAGGCCGGTACCTTCCAGCAGCTTCTGCAGGCCTTCGGCGGCGCTGTAGCTGCCGGACAAACCACGGCTTTGCATGCCCGCCGTGACTTCGGAACCGAAGGAAATCAACACGCCGGCTTCACGGCCAAACTGGTTCAGGGCTGCTTCCAGCGAGCTTGGGGCGATGTGATACGGCTTGGTATCGGCCGCCATCACGCAAGGCAGTACGGTCAGGCTGAGGCTGGCGCCCAGCAGCAGTTGGCGCAAGGTGCGGGCGAGAAGGGTGGGTTGCTGGGGCATGGAGGGCGGTCCTGAGAAGGAAGGATCAAGGTGGCTTTCCTTCTCTGTCACGCGAGGTGCGGAAAACGGCTCACGGTGGCTGAAAATAATTTATGCACGTGCCTGGACGCTCACCCAATAGCGGGTAAAACGCCGCACCTTGACCGGCAGGCTGACCTCCAGCAGGTCGAGGATGCGTTCGCTGTCGTCCAGCGGGTAGCTGCCGGACAGCAGCAGGTTGGCGACTTGCGCATCGCAATTGAGCTGGCCACGGCGGTAGCGACCCAGTTCGGCGAGAAAGTCCTCCAGGCGCATATGCGCGGCCACCAGCATGCCGTCGGCCCAGGCGCCGCTGTTGGCATCGGTAGGTCGCGGAGTGTCCCAGCCTTTACGGGTGAAATTGACCTGGCGCGCCGCTTCGACCGTCAGGGGCAGGCCGCTGTAGGTGTTGGGCATCACCTCGACGCGGCCGTCCAAGACCGCCAGTTGGGTGTGGTCGTTGAACTGGCGCACATTCAGGCGCGCCGCCTGGCTGCTGAGCAGGCCCTGGCCGGTCAACACCTGCAGCGGCGTGCTGCCGGCATTGCCGGTGAGCAGGATCTCGCCTTCGAGCAGGCGGATCAGCGGTTGCCGGCCGTCGAAATGCACATCCACGGCGCTGCCGGTATTGAGTTGCAACTGGCTGCCGTCGGCCAATTGCACCTTACGCCGTTGGCCGACGGGGCTGCGATAGTCGGCGCTCAACGGCGGCAGGATATGCTGCTGGCGCAGGCTCCAGGCGGCGGCCGAACCGGCGCCGAGGATCAGCAACAACTTCAGCGCCTGGCGCCGGCTGCTGGACTTAGGTGCGTTCAACGCCGCATGGACCAGGGGCGAGGGCATGCCGCGCAGGCGCTGGTTGACGCGCTGGATATGGTCCCAGGCGCGCTGATGTTCGCTATGGGCATTCAGCCATTGTTGCCAGGCCGCCTGCTGGCGTGGGTTGAGCGCGCCTTGCTGCATTTCCATCAGCCAGTGCACGGCCTGTTCGGCAACCTGGGTCGAGACATTCATAGGGCGAAATAGCAGCGCATGGCGGCTTTATTCAGGTGGCGTTTGACGGTGGCGATGGAGATGCCCAGTTCGGCGCCGATCTGCGCATACGTCAGGCCGTCGAGCTGGGCCAGCAGGAACGTGCGTTTGACCTGGGTGGGCAAGCCATCGAGCAACTGGTCCAGCTCCAGCAGGGTTTGCAGGATGATCGCGCGCTCTTCTTCTGATGGCGCTACCTGCTCAGGCATCTGCGCCAAGGCGTCGAGGTAGGCGCGTTCCAGGTCCTGGCGGCGGTAGAAGTTGAACAACACACGCTTGGCGACCGTGGTGAGGAACGCGCGGGGCTCGACCAGCGTCGGCGCCTCCCGTGCGGTCAGGACCCGGATGAAGGTGTCCTGTGCCAGGTCTGCAGCACTTTCCGGGCAGCCGAGCTTGCCTCGCAACCAGCCGGTGAGCCAGTGGTGATGGTCGTTGTAGAGCACTTCGACAGGGTTGGACGGCTGCAACGCAAACACTCCACAAGCATGGGCATGCTTTAGAGAACAAGAATTGTTCGCATTGTAGGGCGCCGCCAACCGTTCGGCAATGCGTGAAGGCAGGTGTTTCATCCGTTCTGTTTTGCTTATGAGAATATTTATCATTAATATTGCGCGCTGATGAACCTGGCGCCTCCCGCATGAAAAGCAAAACCTCACTGCCCGCCTCCTATCGTCTCGCCGTCACATCGCGGGTGCTCGCCGCTGTGGTCGGCGGTTACCTGATGGCGTCCCTGGCCAGTATCTGCCTGGCACTGTGGATGCCTGTCTCCCGCGCCGATGCGGTGATCACCGGGATGATGAGTTCGTTCGTGTTCTACCTGTTGGCAGTGCTGTGGTGCTTCGCCTGCCGTACGGCATGGCGCGCGTGGTGCGGCATGATGCTGCCGAGCGCGGCGTTCGCCACCTTGGCAGGCCTGGGCTTGTGGATGGCACGCACATGAAAGAGGGCTTTCGTCAGGCCATGGCCTGGTTGCATACCTGGGCCGGGCTGATCTTTGGCTGGCTGCTGTTTGCGATTTTCCTGACGGGCACCCTGGCCTATTTCAAGGATGAGATCAGTCACTGGATGCAGCCCGAAGTGCAGGCCCATCCCCTGGATGATGCGCGCAGCCTGAGTGTCGCCCAGGACTACCTGCAGAAGGTCGCACCCACGGCCGCACGCTGGTTCATCACCTTGCCGGATAGCCGCGACCCTGGCCTGTCAGTGATGTGGCAAGACAAAGTCGACCCCGGCAAACGCGGCAATTTCATTCAGAAAACCCTCGACCCCGTGAGCGGGCAGGCCGTAGAGGCCCGGGAAAGCATGGGCGGGGATTTCTTCTACCGCTTCCACTTCCAGCTGCAAATGCCTTACCCGTGGGGCCGCTGGCTGTCGACCATTGCAGCGATGGTGATGTTCGTGGCGTTGATCACGGGCATCATCACCCACAAGAAAATCTTCAAGGACTTCTTCACCTTCCGCCCCCGCAAAGGCCAGCGTTCCTGGCTCGACGGGCATAACGCGGTGGGTGTGCTGGTGCTGCCGTTTCACCTGATGATCACCTACAGCAGCCTGGTGATTTTCATGAGCATGGTGATGCCGGCGCCGATCGTGGCCTCCTATGGCAACGACACCCGGGCCTTCTTCAATGACGTGTTCCCCGCCACCAACAACGCGCCGGCGCTGGGCCAGCCAGGCCAATTGCTGTCATTGCTGCCGATGTACGAGCAGGCGAGGGCGCAGTGGGCGGGTGGGCATATCGGGCGGCTGGCGGTGAACAACCCGAGTGATGTAAACGCTTCGGTGAACCTGTTCCGTGCCAGCTCCGACCGCGTGGTGCATGACTTCGGCAGTACCGTGTCGTTCAACGGCAACACGGGTGAGTTGTTGCGGGTCAGTGCTGAACAATCGCTGCCGGCGGCGATCGGCGGCAGCTTCTATGGCCTGCACATGGGCCATTTCGCCGGTCCGGTGCTGCGCTGGTTGTACTTTATCTGCGGCCTGGCGGGCACGGCGATGATCGGCACGGGACTGGTGATCTGGCTCGGCAAGCGGCAACTCAAACATGCAAAAAGCGGCGTGATGCCGTTTGAACTGCGGCTGGTGGAAGTGCTGAACATCGCCAGCATGTCCGGGCTGTTGATCGCCATTGCAGCCTTCTTCTGGGCCAACCGTTTATTGCCGGTGGGCTTTGCCGAGCGCTCCGATTGGGAAGTGCAGGCCTTCTTTATCGCCTGGGGCCTGAGCCTGTTGCACGCGATCCTGCGCCGGGGCCGCCAGGGTTGGGTTGAGCAATTGAGCTTCGCAGCACTGCTGTTTGCCGCAATCCCGTTGCTTAATGCCCTGACCACGTCGCAGCACTTGGGCGCTTCACTGGCGACGGGCGACTGGGCCATGGCGGGCTTCGACCTGACCTGCCTGGCCAGCGGTGTGTTCCTCGCCTGGGCAGCCTGGAAGATGCAGCACCGCAAGGCCCCGCAGCCCAAGACCGAACGGGCGCGGCCGCTGCAGCTCAAGCAGGAGGCGAACTGAATGCTCCTCGCGCTGCTGATGTGTTACGCCGGGTTTACCGCCTTGTGCCTGTCCACCGACCGTCACCACGGCGAACTGCTGCACAGCAGGCCATCACCTCGGCGGCGTATTGCTTTGCGCGTCATCGGTTGGCTGCTGCTGACCGTCTCGATCTGGCCCGCCGTGGCTGTCGCCGATTGGGGCCAGGGTCTGGTGGAGTGGTGCGCGGTGTTGATGCTCAGCGCCCTGTTGCTGGTGCTGTTGTTGCCGTATCGGCCAAGGCTGGCCTTGATCCTGGCAGGCGTCGGCCTGCTGGCCTGTCCTGTTGCCGCCTTCGCAACGTTCTGAGCCGCCGCCATGATGATCAGCACCCCACCCGATTCCCAGGACAGCCCCCAGGCTGACGCGGCGGGTGGGCGCGCGCATTTCCTGCAGGTGTTCTTGTCCCAGCGTTCGCAGATGGAAGCGTTGGTGAGCCGCCGTGTCGGGTGCCGCGCCACGGCGGCCGACCTGGTGCAGGACCTGTTCCTGCGGTTTTGGCGTCGGCCATTGGTGCAGGTCGAAGAACTCAGCACCTACCTGTTGCGCTGCGCCGGCAATATCGCCATCGACCACCTGCGCAGCGAAGGCGCGCGGGTGCGCAGCAGTGAAGGCTGGCTGCCGGAACAGCAGGATAACCAGGGCTCCGAACCCCAGGCGGCGCTCGAGGCGGGCAACGACCTGCGGCATGTCGAAGCCGCCCTGCGCAGCCTGCCGGAGCGCACCCGGCAGATCTTCCTGCTCAACCGCATTCACGGGCGCAAGTACGCGCAAATCGCCAAGGCCATGGGCCTGTCCCAAAGCGCCGTGGAAAAACATATGATGCGTGCCCTCGAAGCCTGCAAAGCCAGCCTTCGAGAACCATCGCCATCGCGCACGCCAGGGAAAGCACCGTGAATCCGACCCCCACACCTGACCAGGAACAAGCCGCACTGGCCTGGCTGAGCCTGTTGCACGACCAGCCCAGCAGTGGCGACCAGGCCACGTTCAGCCGCTGGCTAAGGGCAGATTCTGCGCACGTCGAAGCCTATGCCCAGGCCCAGGTGCTCTGGGAGTTGAGCGAAGTGCCGGCACGCCAACTGGCGGATGAAGACGCGCTGGCATTGCAGGGTTACCTCAATGCGATGAACACCCCGACGCGCTCGCGGGTGGTGCGCTGGTCCGGCGCATTAGCCATGGCGGCGTGCCTGGTGTTGATGGTGTCCATGGGCGCCGGTTGGCAGCCTTCGCGGTGGATCGATGACTTCGGCGCCGATTACGTGAGCGCACCGGGAGAAGTGAAGACCGTCACCCTGGCCGATCAATCCCGGGTCACGCTGGATGCGGACAGCGCCATTGCCGTGGACTTCAGCGACGGTGAGCGGCATATCCAATTGCGTCGCGGTGCAGGTTTTTTCAGCGTCACCCACACCGGCGAGTCCTTTGTGGTCGAGGCGGGCGGCGGCGAAGCGCGGGTGCTGGGGACGCAGTTCGAAGTGCGCCTGCAACCGGCGGGGGCCGAGGTGACGGTGTTGTCGGGACGGGTGGGCGTGACCGCGTCGAAACAGGGCCCGCAGCAAATTCTGACGGCGGGCCAGCAAGTGGCCTACGCCGATGGCAGCGCCGATCCCTTGCACGCGGTCGACAGCGAATCCCGCCTGGCCTGGCGGGATGGCTGGCTCAACTACTACAAGGCGCCGCTGGCGGAGGTGGTCAAGGACTTGGGGCGTTACTACCCTGGCCGCATCCTGCTGCTCAACGAAGCGATGGGCGCCAGGCGCGTCAGCGGCAGCTTCCCGAGCAAGGACCCGCAGGCGGTACTCAACGCCTTGCAAGCGGTGTTGGGGTTCGAGCAGCACAGTCTGTTGGGGCGGGTAATCGTGGTGCGCTGATTACTTCAGCGCGGCCATGATCGCGTCAGGGTTGTAGTCGCGAATCAGCGTGCCGTTCACGTCCACAAACGGAATCCCGCCACCACCCAGCGCCTCATACGCCTTGCGCGCCTGGGCGTCCTTCTCGATATCGACGGCCTGGTACGGAATGCCCTTCTGGTCGAGGAAGCGGCGGATCTGCTTGCAGTAGCCGCACCACTCGGTGGCATACAGCACCACCCGCGCCGAGGCTCGCGTCTGCTCCGGGACCACCTGGGAGGGGTTGAACAGCCGCTCGATCTTGCCCCAGTTCTGGATAACCACCACCACCAGCAACACCAGCAGGACTTTCTTGAGGACCCCGCCGAGCATCAGTTGCGGCGCTTGAGCTGGTCGGTCAGTTGGGTCGGCAGGCCCTTGATGATCAAGGTGCCGGCGGCCTCGTCGTACTCGATCTTGTCGCCCAGCAAGTGTGCTTCAAAGCTGATGGACAAGCCCTCGGCGCGCCCGGTGAAGCGGCGGAACTGGTTGAGGGTGCGTTTATCCGCCGGGATTTCCGGCGACAGGCCGTAGTCCTTGTTGCGGATATGGTCGTAGAACGCCTTGGGCCGATCTTCATCGATCAAGCCCGACAGCTCTTCAAGGCCCATGGGCTCGCCGAGCTTGGCCTGGCTGCTGGCGTAATCGACCAGGGTCTTGGTTTTTTCGCGGGCGGATTCGTCCGGCAGGTCTTCGCTTTCGACGAAGTCGCTGAAGGCCTTGAGCAGGGTGCGCGTCTCGCCCGGGCCGTCGACGCCTTCCTGGCAGCCGATGAAGTCGCGGAAGTATTCCGAGACCTTCTTGCCGTTCTTGCCTTTGATAAACGAGATGTACTGCTTGGACTGCTTGTTGTTCTGCCACTCGGACACGTTGATACGCGCTGCCAGGTGCAACTGGCCCAGGTCCAGATGGCGCGACGGGGTGACGTCCAGCTCGTCGGTTACCGCCACGCCTTCGCTGTGGTGCAGCAGGGCGATGGCGAGGTAGTCGGTCATGCCTTGCTGGTAGTGGGCAAACAGCACGTGGCCGCCGGTGGAGAGGTTGGACTCTTCCATCAGTTTTTGCAGATGTTCGACGGCGGTGCGGCTGAACGTGGTGAAATCCTGGCCACCCTCGAAATATTCCTTCAACCAGCCGCTGAACGGGTGCGCGCCGGATTCGGCATGGAAGAAACCCCAGGCCTTGCCTTGTTTGGCGTTGTAGCTCTCGTTGAGATCGGCAAGCATGTTCTCGATGGCGGCCGACTCGGCAAGCTCGGAGTCGCGGGCGTGGAGAACTGCAGGTGTGCCGTCGGGTTTTTTGTCGATCAGGTGGACGATGCAATGACGGATCGGCATGGGCTTCTCGGCTGGTTGAAGGGGAGCGGTCGGCCTCCCCGAAAAGTCGCCCAGTGTACCGCACCCATTGGTCAAGACACGCGTCGAAGGGCATTTTGGGTGCTCTCGGACGAGGCATATGCCTTTTTTTCACGGTTTAGAGCGATAAAGCTGACCAAATGGGTAGGTAGAGGCGGATATTTCCCCGTCTCTGTGCTAGTTTTGCCCCGTCTTACGCCAAGTCTCGGCGATAAGCGTGCATTCAGCATCTGTCAGGTCGAACCAATCCCCGTTTCAAGCATCTATAACCCCGATCTCCGTGGTTATAGCCGGGGGTGCCAGGCCATGACGGTCGGGCTCGACGGCTGACACTGCACTCTGCAATCCATATGAATTTGATAGGGAAGGAACACCACAATGGCTATTACTAAAGACCAACTGATCGCTGACCTGGCTGAAGCAGTAGACGCACCGAAAACCACCGTGCGCGCTCTGCTGGACCAACTGAGCCAAGTTGTTGCTGACCAGCTGGAAAACGGCGGCGAAATCACTCTGCCAGGCGTTGGCAAACTGAAAGTGACCGAGCGTCCTGCCCGTACTGGCCGTAACCCTTCGACTGGCGCTGCCATCGAAATCGCTGCCAAGAAAGTTATCAAGCTGGTTGTGGCCAAAGGCCTGACCGACGCTGTTAACAAGTAAGACGCAGCAAAAAAAACCGTGCTCCGGAGCGATCCGGGCACGGTTTTTTGTTGCCTGCGATTTTTTACCTGTAGGAGCGAGCTTGCTCGCGAAGGCCGTTAA
Source organism: Pseudomonas sp. AM8 (assembly GCF_036346475.1). Lineage (NCBI taxonomy): Bacteria > Pseudomonadati > Pseudomonadota > Gammaproteobacteria > Pseudomonadales > Pseudomonadaceae > Pseudomonas > Pseudomonas sp. AM8. The sequence continues at coordinate 688,001 of NZ_JAOTNX010000001.1, read as the reverse complement.
CGATAACGCGGCCATCCCGGATGAATGCGGTTTCTTGGCGTTTTTCGCGAGCAAGCTCGCTCCTACAGGTTGGCGTCAGCGCACCCAGCGCTGGCGCCAGATCTGCTGTTCGTTCTTGGTCTGGAAGGTCCAGGCCACGAAACGGCTCTGCTTCTGGCCCTGGGACATTTCCACCACCTGGCTTTCCAGCACGCCGGCTTTTTTCAGGGCGGTCTCGATCGCGGGCAAATTTGACGCTTTTGACACCAGGGTGCTGAACCACAACACCTTGTGGGCAAAGTGCGCACTCTCGGCGATCAACTGCGTCACGAAGCGCGCTTCACCGCCTTCACACCACAACTCGGCCGATTGGCCACCGAAGTTGAGCACCGGCAATTTGCGCTTGGGGTCGGCCCGGCCCAGGGCGCGCCACTTGCGCTCGCTGCCCTTGGTGGCTTCGTCCATGGACGCATGGAACGGTGGGTTGCACATGGTCAGGTCAAAACGCTCACCCGGCTCCAGCAGGCCCAGCAGGATGTGCTTGGGGTTTTCCTGCTGGCGCAACTGGATGACCTTGCTCAGGTCGTTGGACTGCACGATGGCCTTGGCGGCGGCCACGGCGATAGGGTCGACCTCCGAGCCGAGGAAGTTCCAGCGGTACTCCATATAGCCAATCAGCGGGTAGACGCAGTTGGCGCCCATGCCGATGTCCAGCACCTTGACGATTGAACCGCGCGGGATCTTGCCCTCGTTGACACTGGCCAGCAGGTCGGCGAGGAAGTGCACGTAGTCGGCACGTCCCGGTACCGGCGGGCACAGGTAATCCGCCGGGATGTCCCAATGCTGGATGCCATAGAAGGCCTTGAGCAACGCCCGGTTGAACACCCGCACCGCGTCCGGGCTGGCGAAGTCGATGCTCTCTTTGCCATAGGGGTTGATGATCACGAATTGCGCCAGTTCCGGCGTGGTCTTGATCAACGCCTGGAAGTCGTAACGGCCTGTGTGGCGGTTGCGTGGGTGCAGGGTAGCCTCTTTGCGCGGCGCGACGGGTTTGGCCGTGGCTGCGGTCTTAGGCTTCTTGCGTGGAGGTTTGGGCGTAGTGGGGGCGGTCATGATGATTCTGGTGTTGGCTCAAAGTGGCGGCCATTGTCACACATTCCCGAGGATAACTCGGTCAAATGTGGGAGCAAGCCCCCTCCCACATTGACCGCAAGCACAAAAAAAGAGACCCGAAGGTCTCTTTTTTCACACGGATTGCCCCTTAGAGGCTGGAAATCCGCGCATGTTGCTCCGCCAGCTTGCCCAAAGCCTGTTCGGCCTCGGCCAGCTTGGCGCGTTCCTTATCGATCACTTCAGCCGGTGCCTTGTCGACGAATGCCGCGTTGGACAGCTTGCCGCCCACCCGCGCCACTTCACCTTGCAGGCGCAGGATTTCCTTGTCGAGACGGGCCAGTTCCGCGCCCTTGTCGATCAAGCCGGCCATCGGCACCAGCACTTCCATCTCGCCGACCAGCGCGGTCGCTGACAGTGGCGCTTCGGCGCCATCCGCCAATACGGTGATCGATTCCAGCTTCGCCAGCTTCTTGAGCAGCGCATCGTTCTCGGTGAGACGACGCTGGTCTTCGGCGCTGGCGTTCTTCACGAACACCGCCAGTGGCTTGCCCGGGCCGATGTTCATTTCGGCGCGGATGTTGCGCGTACCGAGCATCAGGGTCTTGAGCCATTCAATGTCGCTTTCGGCCGCCTCATCGATACGTGCTTCGTTGGCCACCGGCCAAGGTTGCAGCATGATGGTCTTGCCGTCTTTGCCGGCCAGCGGCGCGAGGCGCTGCCAGATTTCTTCGGTGATGAACGGCATGAACGGATGCGCCAGGCGCAGGGCGACTTCGAGCACGCGTACCAGGGTGTGACGGGTGCCGCGCTGACGTTCGATCGGCGCGTTTTCGTCCCACAGCACGGGCTTGGACAGTTCCAGGTACCAGTCGCAATACTGGTTCCAGATAAACTCGTACAAGGCCTGTGCGGCCAGGTCGAAACGGAACTGGTCGAGTTGACGGGTCACTTCGGCCTCGGTGCGCTGCAGCTGCGAGATGATCCAGCGGTCGGCCAGGCTAAGTTCGATGGCCTCGCCGTTCTGGCCGCAGTCTTCGCCTTTGTCCAGCACGTAGCGCGCGGCGTTCCAGATCTTGTTGCAGAAGTTGCGATAGCCTTCGACGCGGCCCATGTCGAACTTGATGTCGCGACCGGTGGACGCCAGCGAGCAGAAGGTGAAGCGCAGCGCATCGGTGCCGTAGCTGGCAATGCCGTCGGCGAACTCGTCGCGGGTCTGCTTCTCGATCTTCTTCGCCAGTTTCGGCTGCATCAGCCCCGAGGTGCGTTTCTGTACCAGGGTTTCCAGGTCGATGCCGTCGATGATGTCCAGCGGGTCGAGGACGTTGCCCTTGGACTTGGACATCTTCTGGCCCTGGCCATCCCGCACCAGGCCGTGCACGTACACGGTCTTGAACGGTACCTGCGGCGTGCCGTCCTCGTTCTTCACCAAGTGCATGGTGAGCATGATCATCCGGGCAACCCAGAAGAAAATGATGTCGAAGCCGGTGACCAGCACGTCGGTGGAGTGGAATTTCTTCAGGAATTCGGTCTGCTGCGGCCAGCCCAGGGTGGAGAACGTCCACAGGCCCGAGCTGAACCAGGTGTCGAGTACGTCGTTGTCCTGTTGCAACGCCACGTCCGGGCCGAGATTGTGCTTGGCACGTACTTCGGCTTCGTCGCGGCCCACGTAGACCTTGCCCGACTCGTCGTACCAGGCCGGAATACGGTGGCCCCACCACAGCTGGCGGCTGATGCACCAATCCTGGATGTCGCGCATCCACGAGAAGTACATGTTTTCGTACTGCTTGGGCACGAACTGGATACGGCCGTCTTCCACGGCAGCAATCGCCGGCTCGGCCAGTGGCTTGGTGGACACGTACCACTGGTCGGTCAGCCACGGTTCGATCACGGTGCCGGAGCGGTCGCCCTTCGGCACTTTCAGGGCGTGGTCGTCGACGCTGACCAGCAGGCCTGCAGCGTCGAAGGCAGCAACGATCTGCTTGCGCGCTTCGAAACGGTCAATGCCGGCGTATTCGGCCGGGATCTTGCCGTCGATGCTGTCGTTCAGCGTACCGTCCAGGTTGAACACCTGGCAGGCCGGCAGCACGGCGGCATTCTTGTCGAAGATATTCAACAACGGCAGGTTGTGGCGCTTGCCGACTTCGTAGTCGTTGAAATCGTGGGCCGGGGTGATTTTCACGCAGCCGGTGCCGAATTCAGGGTCGCAGTAATCGTCGGCGATGATCGGGATGCGGCGGCCTACCAGCGGCAACTCGACGAACTTGCCGATCAGTGCCTGGTAGCGCTCGTCGTTCGGGTTGACCGCGACGGCGGCGTCGCCAAGCATGGTTTCCGGACGGGTGGTGGCGACGATCAGGTAATCGTTGCCCTCAGCGGTCCTGGCGCCGTCGGCCAGCGGGTACTTGAGGTTCCACAGGAAACCTTTCTCGTCGTGGTTTTCCACTTCAAGGTCGGAAATCGCCGTGTGCAACTTGGTGTCCCAGTTGACCAGGCGCTTGCCGCGGTAGATCAGGCCGTCTTCATGCAGGCGCACGAAGGCTTCTTTCACCGATTCCGACAGGCCGTCATCCATGGTGAAGCGCTCGCGGCTCCAATCCACGGACGAGCCGAGGCGACGGATCTGACGGCTGATGTTGCCGCCGGACTGGTCTTTCCACTCCCAGATTTTTTCCAGGAATTTCTCGCGACCCAAGTCGTGACGGTTCTGGCCGGTGGCTTCGAGTTGGCGCTCCACCAGCATCTGGGTGGCGATACCAGCGTGGTCGGTACCCGGTTGCCACAGGGTATTGCGGCCCTGCATGCGGCGGAAACGGATCAACGCATCCATGATCGCATTGTTGAAGCCATGGCCCATGTGCAGGCTGCCAGTGACGTTCGGTGGCGGAATCATGATGGTGTAGGACTCGCCCGCGCCTTGCGGAGCGAAATAGTTCTCGGACTCCCAGGTGTTGTACCAGGAAGTTTCAATAGCGTGCGGCTGGTAGGTCTTATCCATGCGCGGCGGGACCCTAGTTGGCATATATTCAGGAAAGCCGGCAAGTATAACGGGGGATAGGGCGCAGGGCGAGGCGAAGGCGGGCTTAAGGTGCAGGCAATCAAATGTGGGAGGAGTTTGCCACCTCCCACAGGGGATCTATGGACGGTTCAAGACTGGTACTGGCTGAGCAGCCGCTCCATCCGTGCATCCATCCGGCGCTTGATCTCGGTTTCGATATGGGGGGCAAAGTCGTCGATCACGTCTTGCATGATCAATTGCGCAGCGGCACGCAGTTCGTTGTCCAGGTGCAGCAGCAGGGCGTCGGGGCCCTTTTCAGCCGCAGCAGGGGCAGCGTCCACCACAACGGGGGCTTCGACAACCGGTTCCGGGGCGACCTGCTTGCCGCCGACCATGTCGAACAACAGCGGAATCTGTACCTCGCCATCGGCCTGTTCGGTCAATAGCGGCGGTTGCAAGTCATCATCACCCAGCAACTGACGGATCGACTCGAGGTCGTCCAGCAGGTGGTCATCTTTTTTTGTCGGGTTGGGAGTGTCCATCATGTACTCAAAGTCGTTGTAGCCGGTGATCTTGCAAAGGATAGCCCTGTTCGCGGTAGAAACGGAAACTCTCCCGCGCGGCCTGACGAATAGCCGGATCTTCCACCACCACTTCCGCCACACGGGCGAAGGCCTTGGCAAAAGGCGGTACTTTCAGGTCCAGGTTGACCAGCAGGTCCTGGTGATTGCCGCAACTGTCCCCCAAACCCAGGACAACCTGGCCTTCGGGTTCTGATTCTGCGGGGCCGTGGGGCACGAAGCTTTCGCCCTTGAAACGCCACAGGCGGGCGTCGAGCTCGTCGCGTTGGGCTGCATCGCTGCAATGCAGGTAGATGCGGTGGCCCATGCGCCAGGCTTTTTCGGTGAGTTTGCAGGCGAAGTCCAGGCGCGCGAGCGGATCGGCGCTGGGCAATATATAGAAGTCGACTTGGGTCATTGCGGTTCCTGGGCTGCCGCGCCTGCCGCCGTCATAATGTAGGAGCGAGCTTGCTCGCGAAGAACCTGAGAACAATGCGTTCATCCAAGATGAACGCGTTATCGTTGACGCTCTTCGCGAGCAAGCTCGCTCCTACAGTTGACCGCGGCAGGCAGCTGGGCAGGTGTTTAGGCTTTGGCGCGGTCCAGCAGGTATTGGGTCAGCAATGGCACCGGACGGCCGGTGGCGCCCTTGTCCTTGCCGCCGCTGGTCCAGGCCGTGCCGGCGATGTCCAGGTGCGCCCAGTTGAAGTTCTTGGCGAAGCGCGACAGGAAACACGCAGCCGTGATGGTGCCGGCTTTCGGGCCGCCGATGTTGGCGATGTCGGCGAACGGGCTGTCCAGCTGTTCCTGGTACTCATCGAACAGCGGCAGTTGCCAGGCGCGGTCGTCGGCGGCCTTGCCGGCGCTGAGCAGCTGCTCGATCAACTCGTCGTTATTGCCCAGCAGGCCCGAGGTGTGGGAACCCAGGGCAACGATGCAGGCGCCGGTCAGGGTGGCGATGTCGATCACGGCCTGTGGCTTGAAGCGCTCGGCGTAGGTCAGGGCATCGCACAGCACCAGGCGGCCTTCGGCGTCGGTGTTGAGGATTTCCACGGTCTGGCCGCTGAGGGTGGTGACGATGTCGCCCGGACGGGCCGCGCCGCCGCTCGGCATGTTTTCGGCGCAGGCCAGAATGCACACCAGGTTGATCGGCAGCTTCAGTTCCAGCACGGCGCGCAGGGTACCGAACACGCTGGCGGCGCCGCCCATGTCGTACTTCATCTCGTCCATGCCCAGGCCCGGCTTGAGGCTGATGCCGCCGGTGTCGAAGGTGATGCCTTTACCCACCAGGGCGTAAGGCTTCTCGGACTTCTTGCCGCCGTTGTATTGCATCACGATCAGGCGTGGCGGTTGGTCGCTGCCCTGGCCCACGGCATAGAACGAGCCCATGCCCAGTTCCTTGATCTTCTTCTCATCCAGGACTTCGACTTTCAGGCCCTTGAACTCTTTACCCAATGCCTTGGCCTGTTCGCCCAGGTAGGTCGGGTGGCAGATGTTCGGCGGCAGGTTGCCCAGGTCGCGGGTGAACGACATGCCATTGGCGATGGCCTGGGCGTGAGTCACGGCGCGCTCGACTTCAGCCTGGGCGGCCTTGATGGTCAGCAGGGTGATTTTCTTCAGGGCGCGGGGTTCGGTTTTCTGGCTCTTGAACTGATCAAAAATGTAGCCGCCGTCCACCAGGGTTTCGGCCAGCAGGCGGGTCTTGCCGTAGCTGTCACGGCCTTTTACGACGATTTCATCGAGTGCCAGTGCCGCATCGCTGCCGCCCAGGCCCTTGAGGGTGTTGAGGATGCCGCTGATGATCTTGCGGAACGGACGGTCGCCCAGTTCAGCGTCCTTGCCCACGCCCACCAGCAATACGCGGTCGGCTTTCAGGTTAGGCAGGCTTTGCAGCAGCAGGCTCTGGCCGACTTTGCCGGCCAGGTCGCCGCGCTTGAGAACCGCGCTGATCGCGCCGCCGCTGAGTTCGTCGAGCTGCCTGGCGGCTACGCCGAGCTTGCGGCCTTCGCCGATGGCGACCACGAGGGTGGCGGTTTTCAACGTTTCGGGGCTAACGCTTTTTACAACCAATTCCATTTTCGGGTCCCTTATATAAGGTCTGAGAGCCTGGCGTCTGTACGCAGGCTTTAAAGCGTGGCGGCTGTGTAAACCACCAGCGACAAAGGCCGCAGTTTGAACCTCGCCGACGGAGCCTGACAACCCTTTGTGCCTGCGCATGAGGTTGCGCAGTGACAGGCGCGGTCAATCACAGGATAATGCGCCATCTTTTTAGCCGGCCCGGTGCAAACGGGCTGACTCGGTATGCTTGCTTGTTTGGCCGCCTTAGCCTGACAACCCTGGAGTGTCTGGTTTGATCGTCTTCCGTTATCTGTCCCGCGAAGTCCTGTTGACCCTGAGTGCCGTGAGTGCGGTCCTGCTGGTCATCATCATGAGTGGTCGTTTCGTCAAATACCTGGCCCAGGCTGCCTCCGGCGCCCTGGACCCAGGCTCGCTGTTCCTGATCATGGGCTTTCGCCTGCCGGGATTCTTGCAACTGATCCTGCCGCTGGGCCTGTTCCTCGGCATCCTGCTGGCCTACGGCCGCTTGTACCTTGAAAGTGAAATGACCGTGCTCTCGGCCACCGGCATGAGCCAGCAGCGCCTGCTGGGCATGACCATGATTCCGGCGGCCGGCGTTGCGCTGATCGTGGCCTGGTTGAGCCTGAGCCTGGCTCCCCAGGGCGCGATGCAGTTCCAGTTGGTGCTGAACAAACAGGACGCGATGACCGAGTTCGACACCCTCGAGCCGGGCCGTTTCCAGGCACTCAATGATGGCTCGCGGGTGACTTACACGGAAACCTTGACCGACGACCGCGCCAACCTGGGCGGTGTGTTCATCTCCGAGAAACGGTTTGGCCAGGACAAGAAAGACCGGGGCATTTCCGTACTGGTGGCCGATTCGGGCCGCCAGGAAGTGCGTCCTGACGGCAGCCGCTACCTGATCCTGGAAAATGGCTATCGCTACGATGGCAGTCCAGGCATGGCCGACTATCGCGCGATCAAGTACGACACCTATGGCGTGATGCTGGCCCGCCCGGATATCAGCGACGAAGTCACCGACCGCGACGCCATCCCCACGGCGGACCTGCTCGGCAGCAAGGAACTGCGCTCCATCGCCGAGCTGCAATGGCGGATTTCCCTGCCGCTGCTGGTGTTTATCGTGACCCTGATGGCCGTGCCGCTGTCGCGCGTCAACCCGCGCCAGGGCCGTTTCCTCAAGCTGTTGCCGGCGATCCTGCTGTACATGGCTTACCTCACCATCCTGATTTCCGCCCGTGGCTCCCTGGAGAAAGGCAAGCTGTCGCCGGTCCTGGGCCTGTGGTGGGTGCACGGCATGTTCCTGTTGATCGGCCTGGGGCTGCTGTATTGGGAGCCTATTCGTTTGAAAATGATGAGCCGTCGTGGCCAGAAGGAGTTGGCTCGTGGCTAAGCTCGATCGCTACATTGGTAGCAGCGTCCTGATCGCCATCCTGGCGGTACTGGGCATTATCCTGGGTCTGGCCTCGTTGTTCGCCTTCATCGATGAAGTCGGCAACGTCAGCGACACCTATACCGTATGGGACGTGCTCGGCTACGTGGCACTCACCGCGCCGCGTCGTCTCTACGACATGATGCCGATGGCCGCGCTGATCGGTTGCCTGATCGGCCTGGGCAGCCTGGCCAGCAACAGCGAACTGACCATCATGCGCGCCGCCGGTGTGTCCATCGGGCGTATCGTCTGGGCGGTCATGAAGCCTATGTTGCTGCTGATGCTGTGCAGCGTGCTGATCGGTGAGTACGTAGCGCCGCCGGCCGAAACCACCGCCCAGGCCAATCGAGCCCTGGCCCAGGGCTCGGGCGATGCACAAAGCGCCAAGCATGGCCTGTGGCACCGCCAGGGTGATGAGTTCATCCACATCAACGCCGTGCAACCGGGCGGGCTGTTGATCGGTGTGACGCGCTATACGTTCGACAAGGAACGTCACATGCTGTCGTCCAGTTTCGCCAAACGCGCGCAGTACGGCGACGAAAAATGGCAACTGACCGACGTCACCACGACTTACTTCCGCAATGTCGGCCAAGGCACCAAGGCCAGCACCGAAGTGATCAATGTGCCGAGTGAAGAGTGGGATATCGCCCTCAAGCCGGAACTGCTCAATACGGTGGTGATGATCCCCGAAAGCCTGCCGATCTCCGGGTTGTGGGGCTATATCCACTACCTGAAGGATCAAGGCTTGAATAACGGTCGTTACTGGCTGGCATTTTGGGTCAAGGTGTTGCAGCCGGTGGTGACCGCCGCACTGGTGCTGATGGCGATCTCGTTCATCTTCGGTCCGTTGCGCTCCGTGACCCTCGGCCAGCGGGTATTCACTGGCGTGCTGGTCGGTTTCACCTTCCGCATCGCCCAGGATCTGCTCGGCCCGTCGAGCCTGGTGTTCGGGTTCTCGCCGCTGTTTGCAGTGCTGGTGCCGACGGCCATCTGCGCCCTGGCCGGGTTCTGGCTGCTGCGCCGGGCCGGCTGATACCGCACCGTTGGATAAAAAATGCCCCGCTCGGATGAGTGGGGCATTTTTGTTCTGGTCAGCAAAGATGACGCCCGGCCTGAGCATCAGGTACAATTCCCGGCTATTTTTCAGCGGGCAATCTGCCTGCAGCCTTTTTGAGTGTTGATCCGTGAGTGATTTGAGTCATATCCGCAATTTCTCCATCATCGCCCACATTGACCATGGTAAGTCGACGCTGGCCGATCGATTCATCCAGATGTGCGGCGGCCTTGCCGAGCGTGAAATGGAAGCCCAGGTGCTGGACTCCATGGACCTCGAACGCGAGCGCGGGATCACCATCAAGGCCCACAGCGTTACCCTGTACTACACCGCCAAAGACGGTATCAAGTACCAGTTGAACTTCATTGACACCCCGGGCCACGTGGACTTCACCTATGAAGTCAGCCGCTCCCTGGCGGCCTGCGAAGGTGCGCTGCTGGTGGTGGACGCGGGACAGGGTGTTGAAGCCCAGTCCGTGGCCAACTGCTACACCGCCATCGAGCAAGGCCTGGAAGTCATGCCGGTGCTGAACAAGATCGACCTGCCACAGGCCGATCCGGACCGCGTAAAAGAAGAAATCGAAAAAATCATCGGCATTGACGCCACCGACGCCGTCGAGTGCAGCGCCAAGACCGGCCTGGGCGTCGACGAAGTGCTCGAGCGCCTGGTCAAGACTATCCCTGCCCCCACCGGCAACTACGAAGATCCGCTGCAGGCGTTGATCATCGACTCCTGGTTCGACAACTACCTGGGGGTTGTCTCCCTGGTACGCGTGCGCCACGGCCGTGTGAAGAAGGGCGACAAGATCCTGGTCAAGTCCACCGGCAAGATCCACCTGGTGGACAGCGTCGGTGTATTCAACCCCAAGCACACCGCGACCACTGATCTGAAAGCCGGTGAAGTAGGTTTCATCATCGCCGGCATCAAGGACATTCATGGTGCGCCGGTGGGTGACACCCTGACCTTGAGCTCCACCCCTGACGTCGACGTGCTGCCGGGCTTCAAACGCATCCAGCCGCAGGTCTACGCCGGCCTGTTCCCGGTCAGCTCCGACGACTTCGAAGACTTCCGCGAAGCCCTGCAAAAGCTGACCCTCAACGACTCGTCGTTGCAGTACACCCCGGAAAGCTCCGACGCCCTGGGCTTCGGCTTCCGCTGCGGCTTCCTCGGCATGCTGCACATGGAAATCATCCAGGAGCGCCTTGAGCGCGAGTACGACCTGGACCTGATCACCACGGCGCCGACGGTTATTTTCGAGCTGCTGCTCAAAAACGGTGAAACGATTTACGTCGACAACCCGTCCAAGCTCCCAGACCTGTCTTCCATCGAAGACATGCGCGAGCCGATCGTGCGGGCCAATATCCTTGTGCCGCAGGAACACCTGGGCAACGTCATTACCCTGTGTATCGAAAAGCGTGGCGTGCAGCACGACATGCTGTTCCTCGGTACCCAGGTGCAAGTGACCTACGATTTGCCGATGAACGAAGTGGTCCTGGACTTCTTTGACCGTCTCAAATCCACCAGTCGCGGCTATGCTTCGCTGGATTACCATTTCGACCGTTACCAATCGGCTAATCTGGTGAAACTGGATGTGCTGATCAACGGCGACAAGGTCGATGCCCTGGCACTGATCGTGCACAAGGACAACGCGCACTACAAAGGTCGCCAGTTGACCGAGAAGATGAAAGAACTGATTCCGCGCCAGATGTTCGACGTCGCGATCCAGGCCGCCATTGGCGGGCAGATCATTGCGCGAACCTCCGTCAAGGCACTCAGAAAGAACGTACTGGCCAAATGCTACGGTGGCGACGTCAGCCGTAAGCGCAAGCTGCTTGAGAAGCAAAAGGCCGGTAAAAAACGCATGAAGCAAGTGGGCAACGTGGAAATTCCACAAGAAGCCTTCCTTGCGGTGCTCAGGTTGGATAGTTAGGTCCTATGTCGCTAAATTTCCCGCTGTTGCTGGTCATCGCCGTTGCCGTTTGCGGTCTCCTGGCGTTGCTCGATCTGGTGTTCTTCGCCCCGCGTCGGCGGGCGGCTATCGCGTCCTATCAGGGCAGCGTCAGCCAGCCCGATGGCATGGTGATCGAGAAGCTGAACAAAGAGCCTTTGCTGGTTGAATACGGCAAGTCGTTCTTCCCGGTGTTGTTCATCGTGCTGGTGCTGCGCTCGTTCCTGGTGGAACCGTTTCAGATCCCGTCGGGGTCGATGAAACCTACCCTGGACGTGGGCGACTTCATCCTGGTGAACAAGTTTTCCTACGGGATTCGCCTGCCGGTGATCGACAAGAAGGTCATCGAAGTCGGTGATCCGCAGCGCGGCGACGTGATGGTGTTCCGCTACCCGAGCGACCCGAACGTCAACTACATCAAGCGTGTGGTAGGCCTGCCGGGCGACGTGATTCGCTACACCAGCGACAAGCGTCTGTTCATCAACGGCGAGTCGGTGGCCGAGAAGCTGATCGGTTCCGAACCGAACAGCCTGGGCAGTGCCGAGCTGTACCAGGAAAAACTCGGTGCGGTAGAGCACGAAATCCGCAAGGAAATGAGCCGCTACCGTGCCATGCCTGATGGTGAGTGGAAAGTGCCGGCCGGGCACTACTTCATGATGGGCGACAACCGCGACAACTCCAATGACAGCCGTTACTGGGATGACCCCAGCATTCCCAAGGACCTGCTGGGCATGGTTCCCGACCAGAATATCGTCGGCAAGGCCTTTGCGGTCTGGATGAGCTGGCCGGAACCCAAGCTCAGCCACCTGCCGAACTTCTCGCGGGTCGGGCTGATCAAGTAATACAAGCGGCGCTGTGCACACAGCGCCGAATGCTTTTCTGGGGCCTGGACATTTCCCGTCCCCGTGCAATACCAACCAGGATTTGAATTTGAACACTGCGTCAATCGTCGATGGCCGCCGGTGCCACCACACAGATATGGGTAAACCGTGACCGTTTCTCTAAGTCGTCTCGAGCGCCAGCTCGGCTACACCTTCAAGGATCAGGAATTGATGGTCCTTGCCCTCACACACCGCAGCTTTGCAGGGCGTAACAACGAACGCCTGGAATTCCTCGGTGATGCCATCCTCAATTTCGTCGCCGGTGAAGCTCTGTTCGAGCGCTTTCCCCAAGCCCGTGAAGGCCAGCTGTCGCGTTTACGCGCACGCCTGGTAAAGGGCGAGACCCTGGCCGTACTGGCCCGTGGTTTTGGCCTGGGTGAGTACCTGCGCCTCGGCTCCGGTGAGTTGAAGAGCGGCGGGTTCCGCCGTGAGTCGATCCTGGCCGATGCGCTTGAGGCATTGATCGGCGCGATCTACCTCGATGCCGGCATGGAAGCGGCCAAGGAGCGCGTCACCGCGTGGCTGACCTCCGAGATCGAAAGCCTCACGCTGGTCGACACCAACAAGGATCCGAAGACCCGACTGCAGGAATTCCTGCAATCGCGCGGTTGCGACCTGCCACGCTACGAAGTGGTGGATATCCAGGGTGAGCCCCATTGCCGCGTGTTCTTCGTGGAATGTGAAATCACCTTACTGAATGAAAAAAGCCGAGGTCAGGGTGTGAGCCGTCGCATTGCCGAACAGGTAGCGGCCGCTGCAGCACTGATTGCCCTGGGCGTGGAGAATGGCCATGACTGATTCAACCGCAACACGCTGTGGCTATGTTGCCATCGTCGGCCGCCCGAACGTGGGCAAGTCCACGCTGCTGAACCATATCCTCGGCCAGAAGCTTGCAATCACCTCGCGCAAGCCGCAAACCACCCGCCACAACATGCTGGGCATCAAGACCGAAGGCAGCGTGCAAGCGGTCTACGTCGACACCCCGGGCATGCACAAGGGCGGCGAGAAAGCCCTTAATCGCTACATGAACAAGACGGCCTCGGCGGCGTTGAAAGACGTGGACGTGGTGATCTTCGTGGTCGACCGCACCAAGTGGACCGACGAAGACCAGATGGTTCTCGAGCGTGTGCAGTACGTCACCGGCCCTTTGATCGTCGCGTTGAACAAGACCGACCGCATCGAAGACAAAGCCGAGCTGATGCCGCACCTGAGCTGGCTGCAGGAGCAACTGCCGAACGCCCAGATCATGCCGATCTCGGCCCAGCACGGCCACAACCTCGAAGCCCTGGAGCGCGTGATCGCCGGCTACCTGCCGGAGAACGAGCACTTCTTCCCGGAAGACCAGATCACCGACCGCAGCAGCCGTTTCCTCGCCGCCGAACTGGTGCGTGAGAAAATCATGCGCCAGATGGGCGCCGAGCTGCCGTACCAGATCACCGTTGAAATCGAAGAGTTCAAGCAGCAGGGCAAGACCCTGCATATCCATGCGCTGATCCTCGTCGAACGTGACGGCCAGAAGAAAATCATCATCGGCGACAAGGGCGAGCGCATCAAACGCATCGGCACCGAAGCGCGCAAGGACATGGAATTGCTGTTCGATTCCAAGATCATGCTTAACCTGTGGGTGAAGGTTAAGGGTGGTTGGTCCGATGATGAGCGTGCGTTACGCTCCCTTGGCTACGGCGACCTGTAAGGACACCGCAGGGCAAAAAATGTGGGAGGGGGCTTGCCCCCGATAGCCATGGATATCTACACAATTTTCCGTGGTCTGTGGCGAGGGAGCTTGGGCCCGTGGCGGCCTTCGGGCCGACCGCTTTTTGGGGTTTGGGGGAGTACATATCCGTTGCTGCGGTCACGGCGACTTAGGGTTCCGCCCTTACGGCGGGTCACTTTTGGAAGAGCCCAAAAGTAACCAAAAGGCTCTCGCCCCACCACTCGGTACCTCGCCTAGGCTCGGTATGCCCGAACGCAGGCTTGAATCCGTGGGCCGCCGTCATGGGCCATCCCTGGCCCAGGACGGCTAACCCGGCGTCCTGCCGGGTTACCCACGGATTCAAGCCTGCGTTCGGCCAGCGTGGTTAACGGGGCGCCTGAGATCAAGATCAAAAGCCAGAGCCAGAGCAGATCAAAAGATGGCTGACTTCGTCAGCGGTTAAGGAAGTAGAAGCCACACCGCGTACGCTTCAAAGATCAGGTCGGCTTTAAGGCCGCCTCGTCTTGTTTTTGATTTGGGGCGAAGGCCTTTTGGTTACTTTTGTGCCTTTACAAAAGTGACACGCCGTAAGGGCGTAACCCTAAGTGGCCGTTACCGCAGCAACGGATATGTACTCGGTCAAATCCAACGACATGGTCGGCCCGAAGGCCGCCACGGGCCCAAGCTCCCTCGCCACAGGCCGCTGAAAAAAGTTGTGTAGATACTTATGCCCCGATAGCGGTGGGTCAGTTAACCAATAAATGACTGACACACTGCCATCGGGGGCAAGCCCCCTCCCACATTAGGTTTGTGTTGTTTTCAAGATAGAGAACCCATGTCCCAATCCCAACCCATCAGCCAACTCGCCTACGTCCTGCACAGCCGCGCCTACCGCGAGACCAGCGCCCTGGTGGATTTCCTTACGCCCCAAGGCCGCCTGCGCGCGGTGTTGCGTAGCGCGCGGGGCAAGGCGGGGACATTGGCGCGACCTTTCGTGGCGTTGGACGTGGAGTTTCGCGGCAAGGGCGAGTTGAAGAACGTCGGCCGCCTGGAAAGCGTCGGCACGTCCGCCTGGCTCAATGGCGATGCACTGTTCAGCGGCCTCTACCTTAATGAACTGCTGATCCGCCTGTTGCCCGCCGAAGACCCGCACCCGGCGGTCTTCGATCACTACGCCGCCACCTTGCTGGCCCTGGCCGAGGGCCGCCCCCTGGAGCCGCTGTTGCGCGCCTTCGAATGGCGCCTGCTCGACGACCTGGGCTACGGCTTCGAACTGCACAACGACCTGCACGGCGACCCCGTCGCCGCCGACGGCATGTATCGCCTGCAGGTGGATGCGGGCCTGGAGCGTGTGTACCTGCTGCAACCGGGACTGTTCCAGGGCACCGAGCTGCTGGCCATGAGCGAGGCCGACTGGAGCGCCCCCGGTGCCTTGTCCGCCGCCAAGCGCTTGATGCGCCAGGCCCTGGCCGTGCACTTAGGCGGACGGCCGCTGGTCAGTCGCGAGTTGTTTCGAAAGCCCTGACATCCCCGTGTATGCTGTGCAGCGTTTCTTCCCCTTTTCAGGAGCGCTTCCGTGACCACCAGCAATCGCATTCTTCTTGGCGTCAACATCGACCACGTCGCTACCCTGCGCCAGGCCCGGGGCACCCGTTACCCTGACCCGGTCAAGGCCGCGCTGGACGCCGAAGAAGCGGGTGCCGACGGCATCACCGTGCACCTGCGCGAAGACCGCCGCCACATCCAGGAGCGCGATGTGCTGCTGCTCAAGGACGTGCTGCAAACCCGCATGAACTTCGAGATGGGCGTCACCGAAGAAATGATGGCCTTCGCCGAGCGCATTCGCCCGGCGCACATCTGCCTGGTCCCGGAAACCCGCCAGGAACTGACCACCGAAGGCGGCCTCGACGTGGCCGGCCAGGAAGCGCGGATCAAGGCCGCGGTGGAGCGCCTGTCGAAGATCGGCAGCGAAGTGTCACTGTTCATCGACGCCGACGAACGTCAGATCGAAGCGTCCCGCCGTGTCGGCGCGCCGGCCATCGAACTGCACACCGGCCGTTACGCCGACGCCACCACACCGACCGAAGTGGCGGATGAACTGCAGCGCATCATTGACGGTGTGAACTGCGGCCTCAATGAAGGCCTGATCGTCAACGCCGGCCACGGCCTGCACTACCACAACGTCGAAGCAGTGGCTGCGATCAAGGGCATCAACGAGCTGAACATCGGCCACGCGCTGGTAGCCCACGCGCTGTTCGTCGGTTTCAAAGGCGCGGTGGCCGAGATGAAAGCCCTGATCCTGGCTGCTGCCAAGGCCTAAAAAACACTGAAAATCCAATGTGGGAGGGGGCTCGCCCCCGATAGCGGTGTATCAGCCATAAAGGTGGTGGCTGACACACTGCTATCGGGGCATAGGTATCTACACAACTCTTAGAGGCAGGCACAAAACCCTGTGGTGAGCGGGGCAAGCCCGCTCACCACAAGGGCCTCGTTCGCTAAGGGTAGGTTTTCACCAAAGATGTGTAGATACCTATGGCTATCGGGGCAAGCCCCCTCCCACATGCGAAGCCTTACTGTTTAGCCAATGCAGGTGTATCGTATCTGCCCTTTGCAGGCCCTGTGCCTGCGGCAGATACGTGAGGTTGTTGTGTCCCGATCCTTTTCCCGTCGACAAATCCTGGGTGGTCTTGCAGGCCTGGCCGTAGTGGGCGTCGGTGCCGGTGGCGCCTACCGCTACTGGCTGGGGAAAGTCGCCGAAGCCGAAGCGGGGCATGATTACGAACTGATCGCCGCGCCGCTCGACGTAGAACTGGTGCCGGGGCACAAGACCCAGGCCTGGGCCTTCGGCCCTTCGGCACCGGGCACCGAGTTGCGGGTGCGCCAGGGTGAGTGGCTGCGGGTGCGCTTTATCAACCACCTGCCGGTCGCCACCACGATCCACTGGCACGGCATCCGCCTGCCGCTGGAAATGGACGGCGTGCCCTACGTCTCGCAATTGCCGGTGCTGCCCGGCGAATACTTCGACTACACATTCCGCGTGCCCGACGCCGGCAGCTACTGGTACCACCCCCATGTGAACAGCAGCGAAGAACTCGGCCGCGGCCTGGTCGGCCCGCTGATTATCGAAGAACGCGAACCCACCGGGTTCAAGCACGAACGCACCCTGAGCCTGAAGAGCTGGCATGTGGACGAAGAGGGCGCCTTTGTCGCCTTCAGCATTCCCCGTGAGGCCGCGCGCGGGGGCACGGCCGGGCGGTTGTCGACCATCAATGGTGTATCCCAGGCGGTGATCGACCTGCCTGCCGGGCAGATCACCCGTGTGCGCCTGCTCAACCTCGACAACACCCTGACCTATCGCATCAACATCCCTGACGTCGAAGCGCAGATCTACGCGCTGGACGGCAACCCCGTCGAACCACGCCCGCTGGGCAAGGAATACTGGCTGGGTCCGGGCATGCGCATCTGCCTCGCGATCAAGGCGCCGCCGGCGGGCGAAGAACTGTCGATCCGTAACGGCCCGGTGCGCCTGGGCACTTTCCGCTCAGTCGTCAACACCGATGCACCGACCGAATGGCCCCCGGCATTGCCCGCCAACCCGATTGCCGAGCCTGACCTGGCCAATGCGGAGAAACTCAACTTCAATTTCGAGTGGGTCGGTTCAGTGTCGGTGAATGTCGATAATGGCAAGCCGCCGAGCCTGTGGCAGATCAACGGCCAGGCCTGGGACATCACCGACAAGACCTGCGCCGACCGCCCGATTGCCAAGCTGGAAAAAGGCAAGAGCTACATTTTCGAATTTAAGAACATGACCCAGTACCAGCACCCGATCCACCTGCACGGCATGAGCTTCAAGGTGATCGCCTCGAACCGCCATAAGGTGATCCCGTACTTCACCGACACTTACCTGCTGGGCAAGAACGAACGTGCTCGAGTGGCCTTGGTGGCGGATAACCCAGGGGTGTGGATGTTCCATTGCCATGTGATCGACCACATGGAAACCGGCCTGATGGCCGCCATCGAGGTGGCGTGATGCGCCAGTTTCGCCCCACGGCGATTATCGACCGCAGCCGCGATCAGGATTTCATGCGCGAAGCCCTGGCGCTTGCCGCCCAAGGCGCGGCGCTGGGCGAAGTGCCGGTGGGCGCGGTGCTGGTGCAGGACGGTGAAATCATCGGTCGCGGCTTCAACTGCCCGATCAGCGGCAATGACCCTAGTGCCCACGCCGAAATGGTCGCCATTCGCGCCGCTGCGCAGGCTGTCAGCAACTACCGACTGCCGGGCAGTACGCTGTACGTGACCCTGGAACCGTGCAGCATGTGCGCCGGGCTGATCGTGCATTCACGCATCGCGCGGGTGGTGTATGGCGCGTTGGAGCCGAAAGCGGGGATCGTGCAAAGCCAGGGGCAGTTTTTTACCCAAGGGTTTCTTAACCATCGGGTGTTGTTTGAAGGCGGGGTGCTGGCCGAGGAGTGCGGCACGGTGTTGAGCGAATTCTTCAAGGCCCGCCGAGCCAAGCCCCCGCTCTAAAGAACACTTCATTTTTTCAGGGAGTTTGGGGGCTTACTTTTTAGCGATGATCACCGCCCGCATCGGCGCCGGCAGCCCTTCAATCGTCTTGCAGTGATCCTGTGGATCGAGGAAGTCGCTGAGGGACTGATACTTCATCCACGCCGTCCCGCGCTGTTCCTCCACCGTGGTCACGCTCACATCCACGCACCTCACATCACTGAACCCGGCACGCCGCAGCCACAGCATCAACGCCGGCACTGAGGGCAGGAACCACACGTTACGCATCTGCGCATAACGGTCTTCCGGCACCAGCACCTGTTGCTGGTCGCCTTCCACCACCAAGGTTTCCAGGACCAGTTCGCCGCCCTTGACCAAGGTGTCCTTCAGCGCCAGCAAATGCTCGATCGGCGAGCGGCGGTGATAGAACACCCCCATGGAAAACACCGTGTCGAAGCCTTCCAGGTTCGCCGGCAGATCTTCAAACGGGAACGGTAGGTGCCAGGCCTTGGGTTCGGACAGGTAACGCTGTACGGCCTGGAACTGGCAGAAGAACAGCCAGTTCGGGTCGACGCCAATCACGCTGTCGGCCCCGGCGCCGAGCATGCGCCACATGTAGTAACCGTTGCCGCAACCGACATCGAGAATACGCTTGCCCTTCAGGTCCAGGTGCGGGGCCACACGCGACCACTTCCAGTCCGAGCGCCATTCGGTGTCCACATGCACGCCGAACAGGTGGAACGGGCCCTTGCGCCACGGGCTCAAGCCCATCAGCGCGGTGTGCATCTGCGCGCGGGTGGCGTCGTCGCAATCGGTGTCCAGCACCAGGCCATTGAGCAAGTCGACTTCACTGGGCTGGATCTTGGGCAGCGCGTCCAGGGCACTCTGCCAACGCTCCAGGTCGCCATGACCCTTTTCCATCTTGCTATCGAGCTGCGCTTGCAGGCCTTGGGCCCATACAGCCAGGGGGGTACCGACCAGATGGCGGGCGAGGGGGGACAGATCAATCATGGCAAGGCAATCAACGAGGCAAAGTTAAGACACTGGAACCACGGCACGACTTTCGAAAACCCGGCCGCCAGCAGGCGTTCGCGGTGTTCTTTGAGGCTGTCGGGCTTCATGACGTTTTCGATGGCGCTGCGCTTCTGGGCGATTTCCAGTTCGCTGTAGCCGTTGGCGCGTTTGAACGCGATATGCAGGTCGGTGAGCAGCGCATGTTCTTCCAGGTCGTTGAAGCGCAGCTTTTCCGAAAGGATCAGTGCGCCGCCGGGCAATAACGACTGGCGGATACGCCCGAGCAACGCCAGGCGCTCATCCGGGGCGATAAATTGCAGGGTGAAGTTCAACGCCACCACCGAGGCCGGTTGGAACTGCAGCGCGAGGATGTCGCCGTCGATCACCTCGACCGGCAGCAGCTCCTGGAACATCGAGTCCTGGCCATTGAGGTATTCGCGGCAGCGCTCGACCATGGCCGCCGAGTTATCCACCGCGATCACGCGGCAACCGTCGGTGCGCACATGACGGCGCAAGGCCTGGGTCACCGCTCCCAGGGACGAGCCCAGGTCGTAGAGCACGCTGTGTGGTTGGGCAAACTGCGCTGCAAGCACGCCGAGGTTTTCGACAATCGTCGGGTAACCGGGCACCGAACGCTTGATCATGTCCGGGAACACCCGCACCACGTCCTCGTTAAAGGCGAAGTCCGGCACCTGGGGCAGGGGCTGGGCGAATAGGCGATCGGGTTCTTTGCTCACGGTTGTTCCGGCGACGAAGGGGAAAGGCCGGCATTTTAGCCAAGTTGGCCCTCGTGTGCGCGGGTTGTCTGATGGAAAGCCGAGGCGGTGATGCCCCACTGTCCGAGCCAGTAGGTGACGATCAACAAATACGGCGCGGCGTCGAATGACAGCACAAACCGATTGATGCCGATCAGCGTGTCGGAAAACACAAACGACACCGCGCCAGCCGCCGCCAGCAGCGCCGAGCGTTTCGGTACATCGCTGCCCACACGTGCCAGCGCGCGCCAGAGCATGGCGCTGATCACCAGTGCGTAAATCACCACCGGTATCAGCAGTTCACCGAGGCCATGGGAGATCAGGATGCTCAGCAGGACCGCGCCCACGCCCAGCGCCAACGCCAACGGCAGCAGCGCCAGGCGGCGGCAGTCGCTGCAATAGGCTTTGAGGTAGGCCAGGTGGGCAAACAGGAAGGCGCCGAGGCCGAAGATAAACAGGTCGCCCGGCCAGGCCAGCAATACATCGCCGACCAGGGAGAAAATCAGCCCGAGGCTGATCCAGCGTCGATACTCGGTCGGCGGCGCGTCATGCAGCCAGCCCAGCAGCGCCAGCACCGGCAGCGGCTTGACCAGCAGGCACAGCAACGTGGCATGGGTGCTCAGGCCGTAGATAAACGTGCCGGCGCCCATCAACGCAAGAATCAGCCATGGCATATCAGTTCACCGTAATGGCGCAGTCGAAGGTCTCGGCGGGTTCGGCTTCCGGTTCCCAGGGTTGCTGGGAGGTCAGGCGCAACCGCCCCTGGCCGGCCGCGAATGCCTGGAAGCGCCAGGTGGACTGGCCGCCGCCGCCGATCACACCGGATTCCGAGCTGCTGTACACCTCGGGGCCCAGGGCCCGCAATACGCCGCCGGCGGAATCCTGGATGGCCCAGCGGTAGCCGGTGGTGGGGTTGCTCGGCAGGGTGAGGATCAGGTTTTGCCCGGTCTTGAGTTGCAGCGGGCAGGCGCTCTGGTTGTCCACGGTGACGTTTTGCTTCGGCGCACTGGCGCAGGCGGCGAGCAGGCAAAGGCTCAGGGGGAGAAGCAGGCGGGCGGCGATCATGGGGGCTCCGTTGTTTGGCGACGAAGACCGAGCATAACCGAAGATGAGACAAGGTGTGACAAGAGGGCTGCCGGGTGCCGTTTGTGGCGAGCAGGCTTGCCCTGCGTTGGGCTGCGAAGCAGCCCCTCTTAAAAAGACCCCCATTCTTTCTGAAAGAACAGGGTCGTCAGTTTCGGGGCTGCTGCGCAGCCCAACGCAGGGCAAACCTGCTCACCACAGGGGCCCACTCGGGCTAATGAGGTATCAGAAGAGCACCTTCGCCACATCCGCAAAGCGCTTGGCAAAGTGCACGGTCATGCCTTCCTTCAGGTACTCCGGCAACTCTTCAAAACTGCCGCGATTGGGCTCCGGCAAAATCAGCTCGTGAATCTTCTGGCGGCGCGCCGCAATCACCTTCTCGCGTACCCCGCCAATCGGCAGCACATGCCCGGTCAACGTCAGTTCGCCGGTCATGGCCACGCCTTTTTTCGGCGCTTGATTGCGCGCCAGGGACAGCAGCGCGCTGGCCATGGTCACCCCGGCGCTCGGGCCGTCCTTCGGCGTGGCGCCTTCCGGTACGTGCAAGTGCACGAAGGCTTCGTCGAAGAACTTCGGATCGCCGCCAAACGACTTCAGGTTGGAGCTGATGTAGCTGTAGGCGATTTCGGCGGACTCTTTCATCACCTCACCCAGCTGCCCGGTGAGCTTGAAGCCGCGATTGAGGGTGTGGATACGGGTCGCCTCGATCGGCAGGGTCGCGCCACCCATGCTGGTCCAGGCCAGGCCGGTGATCACGCCGGTACCCGACAGCACCTGTTCGTTGCGGAACACCGGCATGCCGAGGGAGCTTTCCAGGTCCTTGTTGCCGATCTTGATCACCGAGTTCGGTTCGTCCAGCAGCTTGACCACCGCCTTGCGCACCAGTTTGCCCAGTTGTTTCTCCAGCTGGCGCACCCCGGCTTCACGGGCGTACCCGTCGATCAGTGCGCGCAGGGCGCCGTCACTGATGCTCAGGCTGTTTTTCGAAACGCCGGCTTTTTCCAGCTGTTTTGGCCACAGGTGGCGTTTGGCGATGGCGACTTTTTCTTCGGTGATATAGCCCGACAGGCGAATCACTTCCATACGGTCCAGCAGCGGGCCGGGAATCGAGTCCAGGGTGTTGGCGGTGCACACGAACAGCACCTTGGACAGGTCCAGGCGCAGGTCCAGGTAGTGGTCGAGGAATTCGACGTTCTGCTCCGGGTCGAGGGTTTCCAGGAGTGCCGAAGCCGGATCGCCCTGGAAGCTCTGGCCCATCTTGTCGATCTCGTCGAGCATGATCACCGGGTTCATCACTTCCACATCCTTGAGCGCCTGCACCAGCTTGCCCGGCAGGGCGCCGATGTAGGTGCGGCGATGGCCCTTGATCTCGGCCTCGTCGCGCATGCCGCCGACGCTGAAGCGATAGAACGGCCGCCCGAGGGACTCGGCGATGGACTTGCCCACGCTGGTCTTGCCCACGCCCGGCGGGCCCACCAGCAGCACGATGGAGCCAGCGACCTCGCCTTTATAGGCGCCCACCGCGAGGAACTCGAGGATGCGGCTCTTGATGTCATCCAGGCCGGCATGGTGCTTGTCCAGCACCTTGCGTGCGTGCTTGAGGTCGAGTTTGTCCTCGCCATACACGCCCCAGGGCACCGAGGTGGCCCAGTCCAGGTAATTGCGCGTGACGGCGTATTCCGGCGAGCCGGTTTCGAGGATCGACAGTTTGTTCAGTTCTTCATCGATACGTTTTTTCGCCTGGGCCGGCAGCACCTTGCCTTCCAGGCGTTGCTCGAACTGTTCGACGTCGGCGCTGCGGTCGTCCTTGGTCAGGCCCAGTTCCTGCTGGATGACCTTGAGCTGTTCCTTGAGGAAGAACTCGCGCTGGTGTTCGCCGATCTTGCGGTTCACCTCGGCGGAGAGTTCTTTTTGCAGGCGCGCGACTTCCACCTCCTTGCGCAGCATCGGCAGGACTTTTTCCATGCGCTTGAGCATCGGCACGCAGTCCAGCACTTCCTGCAGCTCATTGCCTGTGGCCGAGGTCAGCGCGGCGGCGAAGTCGGTGAGGGGCGACGGGTCGTTGGGGCTGAAGCGGTTGAGGTAGTTCTTCAGCTCTTCGCTGTACAGCGGGTTGAGCGGCAGCAGTTCCTTTATCGCATTGATCAGCGCCATGCCATAGGCCTTGACCTCGTCGGTCGGCTCGCTCGGCTGGTGCGGGTATTCCACTTCCACCAGGTACGGTGGGCGGTGGTGCTTGAGCCAGGTCTTGATCCGCACGCGGGTCAGGCCCTGGGCGACGAATTGCAGCTTGCCGTTCTCGCGGCTGGCGTGGTGCACCTTCACCAGGGTGCCGTACAGCGGCAGGGCGGAGGTGTCGAAATGGCGTGGATCTTCCGGCGGCGTGTCCATGAAGAACAGGGCCAGGGAGTGATGGTCGGATTTGCTCACCAGCTCCAGGGTCTCGGCCCACGGCTCTTCGTTGACGATCACCGGCAGCACTTGCGCCGGGAAGAACGGCCGATTGTGGATCGGGATGATGTAGACCTTGTCCGGCAGGTTTTGCCCAGGCAGGGCCAGGCCGGTATTGGACGAAGGGGTTTCAGCGTTTTCGGGGTCGGCGTAATCGTTGAGGTCGTAATCAGGGAATTCTTGCTGGTCGCTCATGGGGCACCTGCATAAGGAAGTATGCAGCTTAGATGGGGCGGGGCAGCAGTGGTTTCAATGGTGGGGGTGAGATAGCAACATATTGCAGGAAATTACTGCGGCGACATTGGTCAATATGGGTCAGCTGATTTTGTGGAGGTAGGTGGGGAGTGGCTGTTCTGGCAGCACCGAGAGCACTTTCAGGCGCTGCAACATCCGCTGCCGCGCCCGCTGCAAATGCTCGCGCAGGTTCAACGCCGCCGCATCGAATGCGCCATGCAGCAGCAGCTCCAGAATCAATCGATGTTCGGCAAGCATCGCCGGATCAGCGCCGATCCCCAGCAATCGGTAAAAAATCCGACTGATGATCATCGGGCTCTGGCCCTGGCGAATCAGCGCGGCAATCTTGCGGTTTTGCAGGCCGGCCAGGCAGCGCTGGTGCAGGTCCTCTTCGATCTGCTCGATGGCTTCCAGGCTGCACTGGGGGCTGTCCTGGGCATCCAGCACGCGCTGCAGCATGGCTTCCAGCATGTCGCGGTCGAGGTTCGGGGCACTCTGGCGCAGGGCTTCGGGTTCCAGGCAGGCGCGCAGTTCGTAATCTTCGGTGACTTCCCGCGCGGTCAGGGGCCCCGCCAGCCATTGGGAATAGGGCTCTTTTTCCACCAGGCCGCGGTCGCGCAGGCGCATCAGCGCTTCACGCACCACCGCGCGGCTGACGCCGTAGTGGTCGGCGGCGGCTTGCTCATCCAGGCGGTAATGGCCAAAGGCGATACAGGTGGACAGCGCCGCGCCGATTTCCTCGACGATGCGCTCGCCCAGCGGCCGGGTGTCCACCAGTTCGGCCTCGCCATTGAGGCCCAGGTGCCCATGGCTCAAGGGCAGGCGCAACGGCTCCATGGCCAGGCCGTCGGGGTTGATCAGGTAGCCCCGGCCGTTGAAACGGCAGATCAAGCCCTCAGCGTGCAGCAGGTCCAGCGCCTTGCGCACCGGCACGCGGCTGGTGCCGAACAGCTCGGCCAGGGGCGCTTCCAGCAATACCAGGCCATGGCGGGCAGTGCCATTGACGATCGCGTCGCGCAACACCTGGTGAATCATCGCGTAACGGGAGGCCGAGGCGGACACTGCTTTCATCGATTTCTCAAAGGCATGTAGGACGATGGCCGGGGATTCTCTCATAAGTTGCGCCTGTCACTCTGCGCCACGTCGGTGGCACTTTTTTGGGGCCTTGAATGTAGGAATGTTACTTTTCTGCACCAAAATGTACTTATTAATAAAAGATACATTATTTCATTGAGGACGCTTCGTAACCGTGGCGCAAGATTTTTTTCCATCGATCAACACCATCTATCCTGTAGCTCTGGGTAAGAATGCGTAATCGCGCCAAGAGCGCTACGCAGAGACTGGCACGAAAGCTGCCTTTGTAAAATGTACATTTTATTAATATGTACGTTTTATGAGGTTTCCCTGATGTCAGACGCCACTTCACTGGCCGAGGATTTCGCCAGCGGTCGCAGCGACCCGGTGCAAGTCCTTGAGCAGGCACTCGATCAAGCGAGCCGCTCGACCAGCGTATTTATTGCCCTGACCGCCAAGCGCGCCCGCCGTGAAGCCGAAGCGTCCGCCGCCCGGTGGCGTGCCGGCCAGCCCTTGAGCGTGTTCGATGGCGTGCCCCTGGCCTGGAAAGACCTGTTCGACGTAGCCGGCAGCATCACCACCGCCGGCGCCGCTTACCGCCGTACTGCGCCCGCCGCGTTGCTCGACGCCCCCAGCGTGGGCCTGTTGTGCCGTGCCGGGATGGTCAGCGTCGGCAAGACCAACCTCAGCGAACTCGCCTATTCCGGTTTGGGCCTGAACCCGCATTTCGGCACGCCGCACAATCCCCATGGCACGGACCAGGCGCGCATTCCCGGCGGCTCGTCGTCCGGGTCGGCGGTGGCGGTTGCGGCCGGTATCGTGCCGATCGCCATGGGCACCGACACCGCAGGCTCCATCCGCATTCCGGCAGCGCTCAACGGCCTGGTGGGGTACCGCAGCAGCAGCCGACGCTACAGTCGCGACGGTGTGTTTCCCCTGGCCCGTTCCCTCGACAGCCTTGGCCCGTTGACCCGCAGCGTGCGCGATGCCTTGGCCATCGACGACCTGCTCCATGGCCGTGCCCGGCAGCACAGTGCCCGTCGCCTGAAAGGGCAGCGTTTTGTGTTGGAACAGGGTGTGCTGGCTGACGTGGAGCCTGCCGTGCGCAACAACCTGCTGCGCGCCGTTGAGCGACTGAAGGCGGACGGTGCGCTGATTGAAGAGCGTGAAAGCACCCCGTTCCAGGCCACCCTGGACCTGATCAAGCACCAAGGCTGGCTCGGCGCGTTCGAAGCCTTCGCCCTGCACCAGGACCTGCTCGACAGTGCTGACGCCGAACACCTCGACCCCCGTGTGCGCCGCCGCCTTGAAGCCGCGCGCGCATTGCCGGCCAGCCAGTTGATCCACCTGACCGACGCACGCCGTCGCCTGCAACAGCAACTGCTCGACGCGCTTGACGGCGCGATCCTGATCACCCCCACCGTCGCCCATGTCGCCCCGGCGTTGGCACCGCTTGAGGCCGACGACGAACTGTTCGTCAAAACCAACCTCGCCACCCTGCGCCTGACCATGCCCGGCAGCTTTCTCGACATGCCAGGCGTCAGCTTACCCAGTGGCCGCGATGCCCAGGGCCTGCCCACCGGGCTGCTGCTGAGCGCCCCGAGCGGAGAAGACGCGCGGCTGTTGCGCGCGGCCTTGTCCGTCGAGTCCGTACTTAACTTTTAAGGAGACACACCATGGCTAAAGACATCCTCTGTGCATTTGGCGTCGACGTCGACGCCGTCGCCGGCTGGCTCGGTTCCTATGGCGGCGAAGACTCGCCCGACGACATCTCCCGCGGCCTGTTCGCCGGTGAAATCGGTGCGCCGCGCCTGCTCAAACTGTTCGAGCGCTACGGCCTGCGCACCACCTGGTTTATCCCCGGCCACTCGATGGAAACCTTCCCCGAGCAGATGAAGGCCGTGGCCGACGCCGGCCACGAAATCGGCGTGCATGGCTACAGCCACGAAAACCCGATTGCGATGACCGCCGAGCAGGAAGAAATCGTCCTCGATAAATCCATCGAGTTGATCACCCAAGTCACCGGCAAACGCCCCACCGGCTACGTCGCGCCGTGGTGGGAATTCAGCAAGGTCACCAACGAGCTGTTGCTGAAAAAAGGCATCAAGTACGACCACAGCCTGATGCACAACGACTTCCACCCCTACTACGTGCGCAAGGGCGACAGCTGGACCAAGATCGACTACAGCCAGCACCCCGACACCTGGATGAAACCCCTGGTGCGCGGCGAAGAAACCGATCTGGTGGAGATCCCGGCCAACTGGTACCTCGACGACCTGCCGCCGATGATGTTCATCAAGAAAGCCCCCAACAGCCACGGCTTCGTCAACCCGCGCCACCTCGAAGAAATGTGGCGCGACCAGTTCGACTGGGTCTACCGCGAGCACGAACACGCGGTATTCACCATGACCATCCATCCCGACGTGTCCGGCCGCCCGCAAGTGCTGCTGATGCTTGAACGCTTGATCGAACACATCCAGAGCCATGCCGGCGTGCGCTTCGTCACCTTCGACGAAATCGCCGACGACTTTATCCGCCGCCAACCGCGTACCTGATCCCAACCCTGTAGGAGCGAGCTTGCTCGCGAAAAGCCTGAGAGCACCGCGTGCATTCAGGATGCCCGCGTCATCGTTGACGATTTTCGCGAGCAAGCACGCTCCTACAGAAAGCCCACTCCACCTCCCGAGGCGCGATTATGTCCATCTACAACAAGCTTGACCTGACTGGCTGGAAACCCCGGCAACTGACGTCCCAGGAAGTGCGCTTCGCCACCTGGATCGCGTTTTTCGCCTGGGTGTTTGCGGTGTACGACTTCATCCTGTTCGGCACCTTGCTGCCGGAGATCGGCCGACACTTCGGCTGGGGTGAAGTGGAGCAGGCTGAAATCGCGACCTGGGTGGCGGTGGGTACCGCCGTGGTTGCCTTGGCCATCGGGCCGATCGTCGACAAGCTGGGGCGGCGCAAAGGGATCATTTTCACCGTGGCCGGTTCCGCACTGTGCTCGGCGCTGACCGCCATTGGCGGGGCGTGGGGCAAGTCGCCGCTGATTCTGATTCGTTCGCTGGGCGGCCTGGGGTATGCCGAAGAAACCGTCAACGCCACCTATTTGACCGAGCTGTATGGCGCCTCGGAAGACCCGCGACTGACCAAGCGCCGCGGCTTCATCTACAGCCTCGTGCAGGGCGGCTGGCCGGTCGGTGCGTTGATCGCCGCCGGCTTGACCGCGCTGTTGCTGCCGATCATCGGCTGGCAGGGTTGCTTCATCTTCGCCGCGATCCCGGCGGTGGTGATCGCGATCATGGCGCGCAAGCTCAAGGAGAGCCCGCAATTCCAGATCCACCAGCGCATCAGTCAGTTGCGTAAAAGCGGCGCGGTGAAAGAAGCACAAAACGTTGCCGTGACCTACGGTGTGGACTACGACGAACACAGCAAGGCCGGCCTCAAGGCGGCCTTCCGTGGCCCGGCCCGTCGCGCCACCCTGGTGATCGGCGCTGCGCTGCTGCTCAACTGGGCAGCGATCCAGGTGTTCAGCGTGCTCGGCACCTCGGTGATCGTCAGCGTGCACCACATCTCGTTCGAGAACTCGCTGATCATCCTCGTGCTGTCCAACCTGGTGGGTTACTGCGGCTACCTCAGCCACGGCTGGATGGGCGACAAGATCGGCCGTCGCAATGTGATCGGCCTGGGTTGGATGCTTGGCGGCCTGGCGTTTGCCGGCATGCTGTTTGGCCCAAGCAATATGCCGATGGTGGTCGGGTTGTACAGCCTGGGCCTGTTCTTCCTGATCGGGCCGTACTCGGCGGCGCTGTTCTTTATCAGTGAAAGTTTCCCCACCAGCATCCGCGCCACCGGCGGCGCGATCATCCATGCCATGGGCCCGATTGGTGCCGTAGTCGCGGGCTTTGGTGCGACCCAGGTGTTGTCCGCCGGCAGTGACTGGCAGACCGCCGCGCTGTGGTTCGGCGCGCTGCCGTGCTTCTTGTCCGGCGCCCTGATGTTTGCCGCCCGCCATGTGCGTCCGGAAACCGTTCAGTAAGGAGAGTTCGATGAGCCGTAAAGTTGCCTTGATTACCGGCGCCGCCAGTGGCATCGGCCAAGCCCTCGCCGTGGCCTATGCACGTTGTGGCGTGGCGGTGGTGGGCGGGTATTACCCGGCCGATCCCCACGACCCGGGCACCACCGTGTCGTTGGTGGAAGAGGCGGGGGGCGAGTGCCTGATGTTGCCGCTGGACGTGGGCGATACCGTCTCGGTGGACGCCCTCGCCGAACAGGCGGTACAGCATTTCGGTCGGCTGGATTACGCGGTGGCCAACGCCGGTTTGCTGCGCCGTGCGCCGCTGCTGGAAATGACCGACGAGTTATGGAACGAGATGCTCAATGTCGACCTGACCGGGGTGATGCGCACCTTCCGCGCGGCGACGCGGCATATGAACGAAGGCGGCGCGCTGGTGGCGATCTCTTCGATTGCCGGCGGCGTGTATGGCTGGCACGACCACAGCCATTACGCTGCGGCCAAGGCCGGTGTGCCGGGGTTGTGCCGTTCGCTGGCGGTGGAATTGGCGCCCCTGGGCATTCGCTGCAATGCGGTGATCCCGGGGTTGATCGAGACGCCGCAGTCGCTGGATGCGAAGAACTCGCTGGGTCCGGAAGGTCTGGCAAAAGCGGCGCGAGCGATTCCGTTGGGGCGGGTAGGGCGCGCGGATGAAGTGGCGTCGCTGGTGCAGTTCTTGACCAGTGAAGCGTCGAGCTATTTGACCGGGCAGAGCATCGTTATCGACGGCGGCCTGACCGTACGTTGGCCCGACTGACTGGTGTACTCGATCCAAATGTGGGAGGGGGCTTGCTCCCGATAGCGGTGGGTCAGTCACAGTAGTTCTAACTGAACCACCGCTATCGGAGCAAGCCCCCTCCCACATTGAAACTGTGTTTGCTTCAGGAGATTTAACATGTTCCAACTGACTGACCGCCGCGCCGTGATCACCGGCGCCGGCAGCGGCATCGGTGCCGCCATCGCCCGCGCCTATGCCGTTGAAGGCGCGCGCCTGTTATTGGCCGACCGCAACTCCGCCAGCCTCGCCGAAACCGCGACCGCCTGCCGTAACCTGGGCGCCGAGGTGGTCGAGTGCGTGGCCGATGTGGGCACGGTCGAAGGCGCCCAGGCCAGTGTCGACCGTTGCGTCGACCACTTCGGCGGCATCGATATCCTGGTCAACAATGCCGGGATGCTCACCCAGGCGCGTTGCGTCGACCTGTCCATCGAAATGTGGAACGACATGCTGCGCGTCGACCTCACCAGCGTGTTCGTCGCCAGCCAACGTGCCTTGCCCCATATGCTCGCGCAGCGTTGGGGACGGATCATCAACGTGGCTTCGCAACTGGGTATCAAGGGCGGCGCCGAACTGACTCACTACGCTGCCGCCAAGGCTGGAGTGATCGGTTTTACCAAGTCCCTGGCGTTGGAGGTGGCCAAGGACAATGTGCTGGTCAATGCCATCGCCCCCGGACCGATCGAGACGCCGTTAGTGGGCGGTATCAGCGACGATTGGAAGCGCGGCAAGGCCAAGGAGCTGCCCTTGGGGCGCTTCGGCCTGGCAGACGAAGTGGCGCCCACCGCCGTGCTGCTGGCCAGTGAACCGGGTGGCAACCTGTTCGTCGGCCAGACCCTGGGCCCGAACTCCGGCGATGTCATGCCATGAGCGGGGTGTAGCCATGTGCGGACTCTGCGGATTGCTCGGCGAAGACCTGCACTGGAGCGACCCCTTGGGTGATGAATTGCCCAGGCGCCGCGAACGCCTGCGCCGTATCGCCGCGATCAACCAGGTGCTGGCGGTGTTCCGGCTCAAGGTCGAAGACTTCCAGGGCGCGTCTTATCTGCTGTTGGGCGCCACCGGTAAACAGGCACTGGCGAGCGGCTTGGATCAACTGTGGCAAGCAGCTGAAGCCATGCTCGGCCGGCCGCTGGATCCCCTTGATCCGCGTCTGCTTGACCACCTGGAAAACACCCCACTGTAGGAGCGAGCTTGCTCGCGAAAAACGTCAACGATAACGCGTGTTGTCTGGATGTACGTGGCGCTCTCGGGTTTTTCGCGAGCAAGCTCGCTCCTACCGGGCGTGGAGGTAAATATGAGCATTGCTCTAAATGTGATCACCGGCTTCCTCGGCAGTGGCAAGACCACCTTGCTCCAGCGCCTGCTGCAAGGCGAAAGCCTGGGCGACACCGCGTTGCTGATCAACGAATTCGGCGATATCGGCATCGACCATCTGCTGGTGGAAGAAGTCGCGCCGAACACTGTGCTGCTGCCCAGCGGATGCATTTGCTGCTCCATCCGTGGCGAGCTCAAGGACGCGTTGCTCGGCCTGTTGCAACGCCGCGAGCGTGGCGAAATTCCTGCGTTCAAACGGGTGATCCTCGAGACCACCGGCCTGGCCGACCCGGCCCCGATCCTCGCCACCTTGAACAACGATGTGCAACTGCGCGGGCGTTTTCATATCGGCCTGGTGGTGACGCTGGTCGACGCCAGCCACGCCGCGTTGCAGGAACGCCTGCACCCGGAATGGCTGGCCCAGGTTGCGGCCGCAGACCGTTTGCTGCTGAGCAAGACTGATCTTGTGGATGACTGCGAACCGCTGCGTGCGCACCTGCAGGCGCTCAACACCGGTACGCCGATCCTCGATACCCACGCTATCCACAGTGGCGACCAACTGTTGCTCGGCGAAGGCCTGCGCAGTGCCGAACCCGCCCTGGAAGTCAGCCGCTGGCAATTGCACCAGACCACCAGCGCCAGCCATGGGGCGGCCCAAGTGTGCAGTATGACCTTTGACCAGCCGCTGGACTGGGTCGGCTTCGGGGTGTGGTTGTCGATGCTGTTAAGATGCCACGGCGAACGAATCCTTCGCGTCAAAGGACTGCTCAACGTGAACGCCAGTAACGCCCCCATCGTCATTCATGGCGTGCAGCATTGCCTGCATGCCCCGGTCCATCTGCCCACGTGGCCAGGCACCGAGCGGCAATCTCGGCTGGTGTTTATCCTGCGTGGCCTGGACCCCGCGCTGCTGCAGCGCTCGTTTGAGGTGTTCTCGCGGAGGTTCGCCGAATGATCACCTTACGAGTGCTCGGCACCTCGGTCACTTTGCTCGAATGCCTGCGCGTGCGCGCCGAACAGGAACTGGGGATTCGCCTCGTGTACCAGGTGCACGATGTGGAACAGGCCCAGCGCATCGCAGTGATGCAGCCCGACAGCTACGACCTGTACGACCAATGGTTTCACAACGTCGACTTCGTGTGGCCGGCCCGGGCGATCCAGCCCATTGACACGCGGCGCATCGCGCTGTGGCACGAGATCAACGACTTGCCCAAGCGCGGTCGCCTGTCACCCAACGACCGGCTGGGCAGCGGCAGTGTGCCCAGTGAGCGGTTGTTCGTGCAGCACGATGGCAGCCTGGGCAGCACCGTCACCGAACGCATCAGCATGCTGCCCCTTACCCACAATGCGGACAGTTTTGCCTACCGCCCCGAGCGCCTGCCCGAGGGTTTTTGCCACGGCAACGAAAGCTGGGGCTGGCTGCTGGACCCGGCCTGGCGTGCCCGCACGGCACTGCAAAGCGACGCCGCCATCGGCGCCCTGGATGCGGCGCTGGCGGTACAGGGCGCGGGGCTGGCGCGCTTCAACGACATCGGCAATATGAGCATCGAAGAGATCGACGTGCTCGCCGATATTCTGGTGCGCAAGCAGAAGGAAGGGCATTTCGCTGCGTTTTGGTCCGACGATGAAGAGGCGGCGCAACTGATGCTCAGCCCGAGCATCGATATCCAGAGCCTGTGGTCGCCAACCTTGATGCGCCTGCACCGCGCCGGGGTGAAATACCGCCTGGCGGTGCCCCGCGAAGGCTATCGCGCCTGGTTCGGCGGCTTGTCATTGTCGCGCCATGCCCAGGGGCCGGTGCTGGACGCGGCCTACGCGTACCTCAATTGGTGGTTGTGCGGCTGGCCGGGCGCGGTGATGGCGCGCCAGGGTTACTACATCGGCAACCCGGCGCGCAGCCGTGATCACCTGAGCAGTGCCGAGTGGGATTACTGGTACGCCGGCAAGCCTGCGCGGGAGGAGCTGCTCGGCAGTGATGGGTTGCCGTTGATCGATATCGGCGAGGTGCGCGATGGCGGCTCCTATGAGCAGCGCATGGGGCATATTGCGGTGTGGAACTCGGTCATGGATGAGCACAACTATCTGGTGCGGCGTTGGGGGGACTTCATGCGCGCCCGCAGCTGACAGGCGGGTATGGCCAAGCGGTTGTCGCCAATAAAATGACAGTTAAATCCCCGGTTTTATTCGGTGCGCTTCTGCTCTGTCCCAGCTACTCTGCTAAAACAAAATGTCCAGTCTAAATAGATGTTTTTTTGACGGCGGGTTTGGGCGCAGGGACTGCACATGACTAAGGGACGCGGCGGCAGAGAGAGGCGAACGCTGCCAGAGGGCACTGCCATGACATGGCGCCATACCTTTCAAACCCGCATCGCCGGGGTGTTGGCGCTGTTGCTGCTGGTGGTGGTCGCCGCCACCTATTTCGCCGTCAAGAGCGCCACCCGCCGTGCCGTGGAGAACCAGGCACAAGTCCAACTGAAAACTGGAACCCAGGTATTCGAGCGTCTGCTGGACCTGCGCGGGCGGCGCCTGCAATACGGGCTCGACTGGCTCGCCGGCGATGGTCCGTTCAAGCAGGCCGTGGCCGGAGGCAAGCCCGCGCCGATCCTGGCGGCACTGCGTCGCCACGGCACCGGCATCCGTTCCAGCGACGTGTTTGTGCTGGGCCTGGATGGCAAGGTCATGGTCAGCACACTCCCTATCCTCACCCGCGGCCAGCCGTTCCCCTATGACGCCGCCTTGCGCCATGCGCGGCGCAATGGCCTGCACATGGTGATCGTGGCCCTGGATGGGCGGCCTTACCTGCTGGTGCACGATGAAGTGCGCGACCCGTTGCCCATCGCGCGCATCGTGATGGGCTTTGCCATGGACCAACTGTTCGCCTATGAACTGCGCTCCATGAGCAACCTGGAAGTGTCGTTTCTCAGTGTGCAGGACGGCACGCCCGGCCCGCTGTTCAGCACCCAGCCCGACGCGTACCGGGCCACCGCCCTCAGCCTGCTGCACGACGCTCCGCTCAACCCTGAGGCACAGATCCATGGGTTCCACGGTCAGCGCGTGCTCAGCCGCGTGCTTCCATTGGCCAATACCGGCGACGGCGATGACGTGCGCGTATTGCTGCAAAGCCCGCTGGACCATGCGCTGGAATCCTTTGCGCCGCTGGACCGGCAGTTTCTCGGGATTGCCCTGGCGGTGCTGCTGGTGTCGTTGGCCGGCGCGTTGTTCCTGGCGCGGCGGGTGTCGCGCCCGCTCAACGCCCTCGTGGAGGCGGCGGGGCGCATCGGCGCCGGTGATTACCGCACGCCGGTGCGGGTACGCAGCCAGGATGAGTTCGGTTTGCTGGCACGCGCCTTCAACGCCATGCAAAGCGGCATCGCCGTGCGCGAACGGCAACTGGCCCACAACGCCCTGCACGACCCACTCACCGGTCTACCCAACCGGGCGCTGGCGATGGAGCGCCTGGGCAGCGCGATCAGTGCGCGGCGGCCGGTGGTGTTGCTGTACTTGGGCATCGAGAACTACCGGGTGATCAACGAAGGCTTCGGCCCCGAGGGCGTGGAGGAGATGATGCGTGAAGCCAGCCGGTGTTTGTCCATGAGCCTTCTGGCCAGCGATACCGCGGCGCGCATCACCGGCAGCGAATTCCTGCTGTTGCTGGAGAACACCGAGATCGACCGTGCAGTGACCCGCGCCGACCGCCTCTACGCACTGCTCACCGAGCCCCAGCGCATCGGCAATGACGAAGTGCGCCACGAAGTCAGCATCGGCATCGCCGCCTATCCCGCCGATGGCCAGCAGGTGGAAGAGTTGATCAGTCGCGCCGCCATCGCCCGCCACGATGCGGCGACGCTGCCGGGTTATCTGCAGATCTACCAGCAGGACCGCGACCTCGCCCACCAGCGCCAGATCACCCTGATCCGCGACCTGCGCCGGGCCGTCGTCGAAGGCGAGTTGTACCTGTGCTACCAGCCCAAGCTCGACCTCAAGCATGGCGAGGTGTGCCAGGCCGAAGCCCTGCTGCGCTGGCAGCATCCCACCCTGGGGCTGGTGTCGCCCGCCGAATTCATCCCCCTGGCCGAGCGCACCGGCAGCATGGGCGGCCTGACCCTGTGGGTGATCGAAGAAGCCATCCGCCAGATCGGCGAGTGGTCGCAGCGCGGCATGCACATTCAGTTGTCGGTGAACATCTCGGTGGATGACTTGGCCGATGATGACCTGGCGACCCGCGTCACCACCTTGCTGGCGCACTACCAGGTGCCCGCCCAGCAGCTGATTTTCGAGATCACCGAAAGCGCGATCATGCACAACCCGCAACAAGCCTTGAGCGTGCTGGAGCAACTGCGCGGCTGCGGCATCAGCCTGTCGGTGGATGACTTCGGCACCGGCTACTCCTCACTCGCGCAATTGCAGCGCCTGCCGGTGCAGGAGTTGAAGATCGACCAGTCGTTCGTGCGCAACCTCGATAGCGCCACGGGCGACGGCGTGATCGTGCGCTCCACCATCGAAATGAGCCACAACCTGGGGCTCAAGGTGGTGGCCGAAGGGGTGGAGTTCGAGCCTAGTCTCAAGTTGCTCAAACAGTGGAACTGCGACACGGCCCAGGGCTATCTCATCAGCCGACCGTTGAATGCCCTGGCGTTCGAGCGGTGGATGCGGCGTGAGCGGGTGGCACCGTGACTGACCTATTCCATGCCGTTTTGGCTGGGTGAAACAGCTTCTAAAATTTTCGTCTCGCCGATTTTTCTCCAAGTTGCACTCAGGTTACTCCGGAACTCTCTCCGGCCTTTCCTAACCTTGGCCCGCTCTCGACGGGCCTGTGAGGGGCAATTCATGCGCACCATTCCTACAACCGTCCTCCCTGGCCAATCTCGCCCTGAACTTCAGTCGCCCCTGCCCTGGGAAGGGCATCAGCGCGAACCCATCCAAATCCATGATTCAAGCTCGCCACCCGCAGCCGTGCAGGTAAACCCTGGGCGCTCGCTGCAAAGGTCACTGTCTAGCTCTGAACAGAGCCTGGATGAAGCGAGAGAACGGCTTGGCAATACCCGCAACACGCAGAGCCTGATAACGGCCTTGGGGGCGGTGCAAAAGGCCGCGCTGGAAAACCCGAGCCTGAAGGTTGCAACCTTGTTGGACCGTCAGATGATGCCTGCTGATGCCCTTTCAACGTTTGGACGCGAAAATCGGCTTGAGCCTGCTTCGCAAGTGCCGGTGGCCTGGTTTCTAAGGGAGTCCGGCTTGAATGTTCCACACACCCCGGAACAACTGGCAGACCTGCTCTACGCGAGTTCAAACCCTCTGCCCGAGCCGCTTGAACGGGGCAACTACTGGGGCCTTTTGTCCACGCCGCTTGCGCTGGACGCAGAGCAAAGGCGTCGGCTGCAGGCGATGGTCTCGCAGACCCTGGCCGAGGTTTCGCCTGGCAAGGGTTTGTTCGCGCTCTTTCAGGAGAAACACGTTGATTCAAGTCGACCCGCAGGCGTCGTGCAGCGGATTGAACAGATGATTGAAAGTCCCGAAGTCCAAGCGTTGGGGAAAAAACTCGAGGCGGCTTTCGACGGCGTATCTACACCTTCCAGCGCCGCTCAATGGGCGATGGCAGCGATGGTGCTGGAACTTGACCCGCACGCAGGCAGCCAACGCGGGCAGGTGGCCGGGTATGACTTGCTGGCGCCGGCCAACTGGGGGGTAAGCCCGGCCGTGGTAGTGGAGCGATTGAGCCAGCACTTGGTGGCGCAGGGCAAAGTCACCTCCGCCTTGGCTCCTGCGGCGGCCTGGCTGCTGCTCGTGGGCGCGGCACCGACCTTTCTTGTGCCTGATATGCCCGCCAATCTGGTGGTGGGGTCACCCGCCTGGATGAGGCTCACGGCAGTGGTTGAGGCCAGCGAACACGCGATACCGGGTGTTGCCGCGTGCATTCCTTTTGGCGAGTGGATGACGCGTGAGAGCCATGGTCCGGTCTCGCTGACTCAGGCAATCGTCGAGCGTCACGCCCAGGAGCAGGCGCTGGTCGATTGGGGCATTGCCCAGGGCAGAGTCCCGGCCAATCCGAGGGTGTATACGCCCGAACAACTGGATGGGTTACGGACAACCTTCAATGAAACCATGACCAGGCTGCAAAAGGCGCAGAGTCAGTTGGCCGCGACGATGCCCACCCGAAGAGACATTGCGCTTGCCGAACTGAAAAAAGCCTATGGAGACGATGTTTCTTTTGAAGTCCCAAACATCAGCATCACCCACATTGATGCCAGCGAGAGTGAGCTGCACTCACTGCTGGACATTTACATGGCCGGCAAAATGGACCGTATCCCGCGAGGGGTGCGTCACGATTTTTCCCTGGGTAATCGGCATTACAGGGTCACGCCGCTGCCTGACGTTGGAAAAATCTTCGATGAGCAATTCGATGCATACGTGAGTGGCCTGAAGGCGAGTCTCACGACATTGGTCGCACATCAACTCTCGCAATTGCCGCTGAGCGACAGGCAAACCATCGCGTCCGGCCAGGTAGAGTTTTTTTCCTTGCGCAAGGCCAGTGAGGCCCAGGCCGAGGGGCTGGAGTCCGACGCCGAAGCGCAGGCCGCCGTGGCGCGCTACGGTTTGTGGATGCGGGTCCTGACCCCAAGGGACAAGCGTGACACTGGCCGGGCCTATGCCGACTTCAAGCATGCGTCCTATGAGTTTTTCCCGTTGCAGGGGCTCATTCGAAAGCGCGAGGACCTGCCCAGGAATCCGCCGAATCCAGCGCCCCGAGTGGCGGATCCTGAGGGGTATGCAGCCCGTCAAGCCAAAGGGATCGGCGAATGGCTGGACTACGAGGCTTACCGTTCAGGCACTGCCCCGCGACCGGGCACGTACTCCCATGATTTATTGACCGAAAAACTCAATGCGCCGCTCTTGCCCGAGGACAGAAAGGCGATGGACGACGCGGTTCCGACTATCGACCATCCTCGCTTCGGCCAGATTGCTGAGGTCATGGCCAATCACCTGCTGTATGACCCAGCAGCGATGAAAGCGGCCGCACGCGGGTCGACGGCGGTGGAAGATGAGGAGGCGCAGATCAAGGCCGGACATGATTTTGTCACGGGTTTGATTCCGCTCAAAAACGCGATCGAGAATGCCGCCAACGGAAACGTCGGTGCTGCTGTGCGCGATTTTGCGCTGGATATCTTTGGTTTCGTCGTGCCAGTCGGCAAGGGGCTGGGTTCGGCGGCGAAGGTGGCTGGCAAAGTGACTGAGCGGCTTGGAACGCGAGCGTTCAAGGCGTCTGACATCCTGTTCCGGGCCGCCCTCAGCGGTCTGAACC
Source organism: Pseudomonas sp. AM8 (assembly GCF_036346475.1). Lineage (NCBI taxonomy): Bacteria > Pseudomonadati > Pseudomonadota > Gammaproteobacteria > Pseudomonadales > Pseudomonadaceae > Pseudomonas > Pseudomonas sp. AM8. Next base: position 649,710 of record NZ_JAOTNX010000001.1, on the reverse strand, counting down.
CGGTGGAAGGTCTAGGGGGCTTGGGGCTGCGGGCCACCCAAGGCATCAAAACGCTCTGGCAGGCCGGTCATAGGGAACTGAAATGGCTGCAGGGGCAGGGTTTCAATCTCAACGCCTACGCAAAAATGTCGGGTGCTGTCGAAGGTGAGATGGGTTTGGCGAGTGCATCGACGCAGGGATTGAAGGTTATTGCCAAGCGTCATCGGGGCAAGTGGCATGCCTACGATGTCACTACTCGCACGGCCTATGGCCCGGCGCTCAAGGATTTTCGCCCTGTCAGCCCACCCGCAGTTGCGTCGGGTGCCGTTGATAATGTGCACTTCGACAAGTATGCGGTCAGTAAAGCGAAGTTGGCGGGGTTGACGCCTGACAGCCAGGGTATCTACCGAGGGGAGGACGGCGCACAGTACATTCGCCACGCGGACGGCTCGGGGAAAACCTCGGTTTATAAAGTTCGCGAGGTGTCGCAGGCCGGCAGCCCGGGGAGTGTGCAGGCGCGGCTGATTAACCCGAAGACCAACCGGCAAACCGAGTTCCTGTTCAGCAACCGTGGCAACGAACAGTGGCGTCGCTTGGGGTTACAGGGTGGAGACGGCATTGCGTCACAGGACTACAAGCTGGTTGAACTGCCGATGGACGAGGTTGAGCAAGTGGTGAGGAGGGATGGGCAAATAACCTTTCTCGCTAACTTTACGACTGAAGTCAGGTTTGATGCCGAACTGGGCGCTTGGCGTAAAATCGGCCGGGGCGATGCGCTGGGTGATGTTTTCTGGCGAGCCGGGCCTTACGACTGGCGCGCCGGGCCGTTACAGGAATACTTGAAAGTCAAAGACACATTGCCTTCGCCCAGCAGTATCAGAACCGTGCGCGTTGCAGCGCTGCCTATTCCCGAGGCAGCCACCGCCATCCCCAAGGAGATCAATTACATCTGGGCGGGCGGCAGCATGCCGGATGATCGGCTCGCCACTGTTCTCAGTAACGCAGAAAAGACCTCTGCTTATAAAACCATTGTGCATATCGATGCGGACACACCGCAGGTGTTCGAGCAGATAAAAGCGCAACTTCAGGGCAAAGGCCGCAACCTGGACGTGCGTAACTTGAACGATGATGCCTTTTTCAAAGCCTTCAAGGCATCGGATTCCGGCGAGGTTTATCAGTTCTTCCGCCAAGGCGCGGGGCAAAACTACGCGGCGGCCAGTGATGCATTACGTTACCCGCTGATCAATCACCGGGGCGGTATTTACCTGGACAGTGATGACGTGGTCACGGCCAATATCGGTGAGGTGGAGCTCAAGGCGACGGGTAATCAGGTGTTATTGAACTCGCATGTTTCCTATGCAGACACCGATTTTATTGGCTACAACACCAGTGTGTTTGCAAGTCATCCCAATAATCCTGTGCTGCGCGATATCAGCGATGAGCTGTACCGTCGTTTCAAAGGCAATCAGCAATGGCTCGAAGGTAATCGCCCTTACTTGAAGGGAACCCCTACCGCCGAGCAGATAAAGACGTTCAATGAGTACCAGACCAGGATTTTTGAAGTCACGGGGCCGACCTTGTTCAACGACGTGCTGAGGAAAACCATGGGCAGCGCCTATGACTTGAGTTGGGCGGCAACGGATCCGTCGCTCGCGGGTATCAAGCTGTCTTCTTCAGACGCCACAGCCTTTGCCGAGGCTTACAACCATTACTTGCCCTTCAACAGCAAGTTTGCGGTAGAGATCGGTTCGCAAACCAGCATGGCCAGGGCAGTAGATTGAGGTAGCCGTGGCGGCCGGAAAAAACGGGCGCTCGGCTACAGCTTTCTCTTGAATGGTCGACATCCTCTACAGAGCTTGACCGATTGCATAGGTTTTTGCCGACCAACGGTCAAGCCTCATCTCATAATCAGTGATGGCATTTTGCCTTGCTTGCGGCATCATGGCTGTGCTTCGTTGTGCCAGGGCTGGCCGCTCTTTTTCCATTTTTTGCGGATATCCCATGGCTCGAATGACTGACTTCTTATCCCGTGTAGCGCTGGTGCTGGCAGTGGCATGCCCCGCGTCGGCGGCCACGCTTGAGGTCTCGATGCGCCAGGCCGATGGCAGCCCGGTTGCCGATGCAGTCGTGACCCTCCAGGGCCCGGCAGGCGCGCCTGCCGGTGTGCTCAAGGCCAATATGGACCAACGTGGCCAGCGTTTTGCCCCACATGTGCTGGCGGTCCATACCGGCACCCAGGTGCGTTTCCCCAACAGCGATAACATCCGGCACCAGGTGTATTCCTTCTCCGCGGCCAAACGCTTCGAACTGCGCCTGTATGAAGGCACGCCCAGCGAGCCGCTGCTGTTCGACAAGCCCGGCGTGGTGGTCTTGGGCTGCAATATCCATGACTGGATGCTCGGCTATATCTACGTCACCGACGATCCGCACTTTGGCGTCAGCGATGCCCAGGGCCAGGTGCGCCTGGAGCAACTGCCTCCCGGCGATTACCACGCCACCCTGTGGCATCCGCAATTGGCGAATATGCAGCCCTTGGATGGCGGCACCCTGCATGTTCCCGCCGCCGGCCTGAGCCACCGCGTGGTGCTGGCCCTTGAGCCCGCGTCCGAAGATCTTCCACCCACACCGATGCCAAGCGCCTTTGGCGATGCCTTCAACCGAGCTGCCCGTGAACCTGCGCAGTAGTTTCCAGGCGCGGGTCGCCAGCGTTCTGATCCTGCTGCTGCTGGTGGTGATCGGTGCGCTGTACTTCAGCGTCAAGGCCGCCACCAGCTCGGCGGTGCGCAGCCAGGCGCTGGCCCTGTTGGACGTGGGCGCGCGGGTGTTCGAGCGCTTGCTGGACGCACGCGGCCGGCGCCTCGCCGACGGCGTGCAATTGCTGGCGGCCGACTTCGGTTTTCGTGATGCGGTGGCCAGTGGCGATTCGGCGACGATGCGCTCGGTGCTGCTCAACCACGGCAAGCGCATCAACGCCAGCGACATGATCCTGCTGGGCATGGACGGCAAAGTCCTGGCCAGCACCCTGAGCGAAGTGCCCGAAGGTTCGACCTTCCACTATGACCAATCGCTGCGCGAAGCCCTGCGCAATCGCCAGGCCATGCTGATCGTGCCGCTGCAAGGCAAGCCGCACCTGCTGGTGGAGGCCTCGGTGCTGGCGCCGTTGCCGATTGCGCGGGTGGTGATGGGCTTCAGCATGGACGGCGTGTTCGCCGATGAGTTGCGTTCGTTGAGCAACCTCGAAGTGTCGTTCCTGGCGATTGATAAAGACCAGCCCGGCGAGTTGGTCACCACCCAGCCCCAGGCGCTGCGCGGGAGTATCCTGAGCCTGATGCAGGGCGATTCCACGCGCCGTGGCGTGTCCACCACCGATCATCTGGAGCAGAGCTTCCTCAGCCAGTCGCTGGTCTTGGCCAGTGATGAAAACGGCAAGGTCCTGGCCTTGCTGCAAAGCCCGCTGGATGCGGCGATGCAGGCCTTTGTGCCGTTGGATGAAAAGATCCTCGGTATCGCATTGATCGCATTGCTGGCCTCGTTGATCGGTGCCTTGTTGCTGGCGCGCACCGTGTCGCGCCCGGTGCAGGCGCTGGCCCTGGCGGCCGAACGCATTGGCCAGGGCGATTATCAGACGCCGGTGGCCCTGGCCCGCAGCGACGAACTGGGCTTGCTGGCCCATGCGGTCAACTCCATGCAAAGCGGGATCGCCGAGCGCGAACAGCAGCTTGCCCACAACGCCCTGCATGATCGGCTCACCGGCCTGCCGAACCGCGCGCTGGCCATGGAGCGCCTGGGCAGCGCCATTGCGTTGAATCGGCCGGTCGCGCTGATTTACCTGGGCATCGACAACTTGCGCGCCGCCAGCGAAACCGCCGGGCCGGATGCGGTGGACCAATTGCTGCTGGCCGTCAGTCGTCGCCTGGAGGCGGTGTTGCGTCCCGGCGATACCCTGGCGCACTTGATTGCCGACGAGTTCCTGCTCCTGCTCGAAGGCGCCGGCAGCGACGAGGCGGTGGGCATGGCCGACAAGCTCCAGCAACTGTTGCTGCGCCCCCAGCGCATCAACGGCCATGACCTGGCGCTGGACTGCCGCCTGGGCATCGCGGCATTCCCGGCCGATGGCGAAAGCCCGCACACCTTGCTCGAGCGCGCAGCCATCGCCATGAAAGACGCCGCGCAAATGCCCGGCCGCCTGCAAATCTACGAGCAGGGCCGCGACCTCGCGCACCGCCGCCAGATCACCCTGATCCGCGACCTGCGTCACGCGCCCAACCAGGGCCAACTGCTGCTGCATTACCAGCCCAAGCTGGACATTCGCCAAGGCCATGTGCGCCAGGCCGAAGCCTTGCTGCGCTGGCAGCACCCGCAGTTCGGCATGGTCTCGCCAGCGGAGTTCATCCCCCTGGCCGAACGCTCGGGCAGCATCCAGTTGTTGACCCATTGGGTGATCGAGGAAGGCATTCGTCAGTTGTGTGAATGGAACCGCCGTGGCCTGTACCTGCAGCTGTCGTTGAACATCTCGGCAGACGACTTGCTCGGCGATGAGCTGGCTCACCGCGTCTCGGCGTTGTTGCGGCGCTATAACTTGCCGGCGGAGCAGTTGGTGTTTGAAATCACCGAGAGCGCGGTGATGCGCGAGCCGGAAAAAGCCCTCAAAGTCCTGCACCTGCTGCGCGATTGCGGCATCAGCCTGTCGGTGGATGACTTCGGCACTGGCTACTCGTCCCTCGCGCACCTCAAGCGCTTGCCGGTGCAAGAATTGAAGATCGACCAATCCTTTGTGCGCAACCTCGATGAAACCAGTGAAGACGCGGTGATCGTGCGTTCCACCATCGAGATGAGCCACAATCTGGGCCTCAAAGTGGTCGCCGAGGGCGTTGAATACGCCCACAGCCTGCGTCTTCTGGAACGCTGGCAGTGCGATACGGCCCAGGGTTATCTGATCAGCCGGCCCTTGAGCGCCGACGCTTTCGAAGCCTGGGTGGCCTTGCCCCTCAGTGCGCAAACTTCCCTGGTTCATTGAGTGGCTGACGTGCGTCTTTCTCTAGTGATCGGCTGCCTGGCCGCCCTGACGGTGCAAACCACCCTGGCCGATAACGGTCGCCTGATCGCCACCGGCGGTGCCAGCAGCATCGAGGGTACGGCCGGCGGTGGGATCACGCCGTGGGCGGTGTTGACCGGCTACGGCGAACAGCATGAGTGGGGTGCCACGGCGTTCGCCACCACGGTCAACCTGCCGGATTATCGGCTGGACGTGGCCGGGTTGGCGCTGGCCTATGACAACCGGGTCGAAGTGTCTTTCGCCCGCCAGCGCTTTGACCTCGGTAGCCTGGTGCATAAGCTCAACCTGCCCGAAGACAACCTCGGCCAGGATGTAATGGGCGTGAAGGTTCGCCTGTTCGGTGACGTGATTTACGACCGCTTGCCGCAGGTGTCCCTCGGCCTGGAATACAAGCACCAGACCAATTTCGATATCCCCAGCCTGGTCGGCGCCAAGCGCGACAGCGATGTGGAGGGCTACCTCGCCGCCAGCCGCTTGTTCATGGGCGCCGCGTTTGGCTACAACGTGCTGGTCAACGCCAGCCTGCGCTACAGCCGCGCCAACGAAACCGGCCTGCTCGGCTTTGGCGGCGACCGTCGCGACAGCCGCAGCCTGCTCAAGGAAGGCTCGCTGGCGCTGCTGTTCAACCCGCGCTGGGCGGTGGGCGTGGAGTACCGCGAGAAACCCGACAACCTGTCGTTCGCCGGCGAAAGCGACTGGGCCGATGTGTTTGTCGGCTACTTTCCCAATAAACACCTGTCGTTTGTGCTGGCCTACGCCCGCCTCGGCGAAATCGCGACCTTGGATAACCAGAACGGCACCTACCTGTCGGTGCAGGGGAGTTTCTGATGCGCTTTCTACCCATCGCCCTGGTGCTGCTGCTCAGCGCCTGCGCCCAGCAACCGCCCAAGGACGACAGCCTGTACCGCGACCTCGGCGCCATGCCCGGCATCACGCGGATTGTCGAAGGCATGCTGCTCAACATTGCCCGCGATGAGCGCATTGTCGAACGCTTCCGACGCATCGATATCCAGCGTTTGCGCAACAAGTTGATCGAACAGTTCTGCGTCGAGGCAGGCGGGCCGTGCACCTACACCGGTGACAGCATGGCCGAGAGTCACAAGGGCCAGAACGTGAGCCGCAGTGACTTTAATGCGTTGGTGGAGGATTTGATCAAGGCGATGGACCGCGAGGGCATTGCGGTAGCGGTGCAAAATCGATTGATTGCCCGGCTGGCTGCGATGCGTGGAGAAGTGATCGAGCGCTAGTCTGCTGAACACCACATTCAGTCCTGCATCACACATAAAAAAGGCGGCTACCTGTTGAGGGTAGCCGCCTTTGTTTTACCGCCAGTCTTGCTTAATCCGGCAGTTTAAACGCCATCACATAGTCACCCTGCTTAGTCCCCAGGGAACCATGACCACCCGCCACGACCAGCACGTATTGCTTGCCGTCCTTGCCGGTGTAGGTCATCGGGGTGGTTTGCGCGCCGGCTGGCAGGCGGCCTTCCCACAGTTGCTTGCCGTTTTTCACGTCATAGGCACGCAGGTACTGGTCGAGGGTACCGCTGAGGAACGACACGCCACCGGCCGTGGTGAAGGTGCCGCCCAGGCTCGGTACGCCCATGGTCAGCGGAACAGGAACCGGCGAGCTGTCACGCACGGTACCGTTCTTGTGCATCCAGATAGTCTGGTGGGTGGTCAGGTCGACCGCGGCCACATAACCCCACGCCGGTGCCTGGCACGGCAGGCCCAGGGGCGACAGCAGTGCTTCGAGGATCACGCCGTACGGCGCGCCTTTGTTCGGCTGCACGCCCTGGGTTTCGCTGACGCGAGGGCCTTGCTTGGCGATATCGGCCGCCGGGATCAGCTTGGATTTGAACGCCATGTAGCTCGGGTTCACGAAGGCGATCTGGCGTACCGGGTCGACGGAAATACCACCCCAGTCGAACACGCCAAAGTTACCTGGGTAAACGATCGAACCTTGCAGCGATGGCGGGGTGAACGGGCCGTCGTAGCGCATGGATTTGAAATCGATGCGGCACAGCAGTTGGTCGAACGGTGTCACGCCCCACATGTCACGCTCCTTGAGGGGCGGTGGCATGAAGTTCAGCTCGGACTTCGGCTGGGTCGGGGAAGTACGGTCGCCCGCGACAGCGCCCTGGGGCACGGCCACTTCGTGGATCGGCACCACCGGCTGGCCGGTGGCGCGGTCCAGCACGTAGATGCTGCCTTGCTTGGTCGACGCCATCACCGCTTGCTTCACGCCGGCTTCGGTCTTGATGTCGATCAGCGACGGCTGGCCGCCGACGTCCATGTCCCACAGGTCATGGTGAGTGAACTGGAAGGTCCACTTCACGTGGCCGCTGTCGATGTCCAGGGCGGTCAGGCCCGCAGCGTATTTCTCGGAATCGTCGGTACGATCGCCGCCGTACTGGTCGGGCATCTGGTTGCCCATCGGCAGGTAGAGCATGCCGAGTTTTTCATCCACGGCGAACATGGACCACATGTTCGGCGAGTTGCGGGTGTAGGTCTTGCCTTCGGCCAACGGGGTAGTGTCGTCCGGGTTGCCGCTGTCCCAGTTCCACACCAGCTTGCCGGTGTGTACGTCGAACGCGCGGATCACGCCGCTGGGCTCGTCGGTGGAGACGTTATCGGTGACGTGTCCACCGATCACCACCAGGTTTTTGGTCACGGCCGGTGGCGAAGTGGAGTAGTAACCGCCTGGGGCGAAGCTGCCGATGTTGGCACGCAGGTCGACCTGGCCTTTGTCACCGAAGTCTTCGCACATCTTGCCGGTGTCGGCGTTCAGGGCGATCAGGCGGGTGTCGGCGGTCGGCACGAAGATGCGTTTCGGGCAGGCATTCGGTGCGGCGGCCGGGCTGGCGCTGCCGGTCGGGCTCTGCTCGGAAGCGTAGGCGGCGTCATCGTGATACGACACGCCACGGCAGGTCATGTGCGCCCAACCCTTGAAGTTCTCGGCACCCTGGCTGCTGATCTTCGGATCGAAGCGCCAGATTTCCTTGCCGGTGTCCGGGTCCAGCGCAATCACCTGGCTGTGGGGCGTGCACACGTAGAGCATGCCGTTGACTTTCAGCGGGGTGTTTTCCGCGGTGGTCTCGCCTGGATCGTTCGGGCCGGGGATGTCGCCGGTGCGATAGGTCCATGCCGGTACCAGCTTGTGCGCGTTTTCCGGAGTGATCTGCGCCAACGGCGAGTAACGATCACCGTAGGCCGAGCGGCCATAGGAGTTCCAGTCGCCATCGGCCTGGGACGGTGCAGCGCTGGCCATGCCCGGTACCGCGTCGCGGTCCAGTTGGCCGGTCTTGACCATTTCACCGGGGTTGGTGAATTGGCTGGCCAGGGCGGTTGCACCGGCCAGCACCACGGCCACGCTCAGCGCACCAGTGCCCAGCGGGGCAGGTTGGCCGCGCAGCAACGGACGGCGAAACCACGGGAGCAGCATGACGATGCCCAGGGCGAACAGCAGCGCCAGGCGCGGCACCAACTGCCACCAGTCCAGGCCGACTTCCCACAAGGCCCACACGGTACTGGCGAACAGCACCAGCGCGTACAGGCCCAGCGCTGCGCGGCGGGTAGCCAGCAGCAGGAGGCCGGTCAGGGTGATGCCGATACCGGCCAGCAGGTAGTACAGCGACCCGCCGAGCAGGCTCAGCTTGACGCCGCCGGCCAGCAAGGCCAGGCCCATGATCAGCAGCAAGATCCCCAGCAGCCTGGGCAGCAGGCGGCTTGGGCTCGAAGCACCATCAGTGCTCATAGTGTGTTTCTCCGTGACGTTGGAATAATTGTGTAACCCCGTGCTTCATTCACTGTAGATGACGATTCGGCACGGGCTTGGTTCAGCGTTAATTCGGTTTTTCTGGGGAAAGCGGGGGTTATCCACAGGCAGGTGATATATCCCCAGGCGCAGGTCGATGTAAGACAGCGCTGTCTTGGTGGGCAGGAATAATCAGCAAGATAGGATCGACCGGGGAAGTGAAACGTTTCAGTTTATTGCCGACAAGAATAAAGCGCGGACGCGCCGAGAGAAAGCGCAAATCGCAAGATGCATCATTTCCGATTTGGTAACAGTGACAGATCGTCGCTGCCAAATAACGGTGGGAGGGGCAAGCCTCCTCCCACAGGGGAATTTCAGTGTGTTTAGAAGGTGGTGCGGATGCCCAATTGCACACTGCGTCCCGGTGCCGGCGCGATATCGCGCAGGATCGAGCTGGCATAGCGCACGGTCTGGTTGGTCAGGTTTTCACCGTTCACAAACGCCAGCCATTGGCTGCCGCCGACATTGAAGTGATAACCGGCGCTCGCGCCCAATGTGGTGTAGCCATCGGTGCCGCTTTCGTTATCCGGCACACGGCCCTGGCCAGCGGCGTGTTCGACGTCGATGCGTGCCTGCCAGCGGTCCAGTTCCCACAGCAAACCGCTGTTCAAGCGCAACGGGGCGATGCGCGGCAAAGCTTCGCCGGTGTCGAGGTTGGTGGCGCGGGTGTAGTCGCCTGACAGCTCCAGCGCAAATTTGCCGTAGGCGCCTTCGCCGAGCTTGATGTGATCCTGGGCTTCGAAGCCGGCGAAACGTGCCCGCACGCCGGAATATTCGTACTCAGGAATGCCATCCGCGTCTTCTTCGCCTTCATCGTTCAGCGTACGACCCGTGCCCAGCAGGCCGATGTAATTGGAGAAGCGGCTGTAGAACACGCCGAAGCTGCCCTTGTGCGTGCCATTGTCAAAGCGCAGGGCCAGGTCGCTGGACACGGCCTTTTCTTTTTTCAGGTTGGCATCGCCCAGTTCATAGGTGCCGGTGGCGACGTGGGCGCCGTTGGCATACAGCTCGTAGAAGGTCGGCGCGCGCTCGGTGTAGCCCAGGGTCGCGGCCAGGGACCAGATGGGCGTCAGCGTATACACCGCGCCGGACGACAGGCTGCCGGCGGTGAAGTCGTTGGTCTTGTCGGCACCGGCAAAACGCGCGTTGCCCTTGGCGTCCGGGTCGACGCTGGTGTGCTCCAGGCGCCCGCCGAGGCTGAGCTTGAGGCGCTCGGTGGCCTGCATTTCTTCGAGGATAAACAGCGCGCCGGCGTTGGTGTCGGTCTGCGGCACGAAGGCTTCTTCACCGAGGGCCGAGAATTCGTTGCGGGTTACTTGGGCGCCCACCACGCCATCGAACGGGCCAACGGGCTGGTGACGCGCTTCGACGCGGGCTTCATAGCCTTTGTTCTTGAAGATCGTGCCGGTTTCGCCGCCTTCGATTTCGCGGTGCTCGTAGTCGGTGTAGCCCGCGTCGAGTTTGACCGAGGTGAACGGGCCTTGCAGGTTGCGGATCTCGGACGCAAAGGCGTAGTGATCCTGCTTCATGCGGATGCGCACTTCCTGCTCGGCCGGCGAGCCGTAGTTGCTGTCGTAGTTGCTGTAGGACAGCCCGGCGTAACCGTCGTCCCAGGTGTAGGAGCCGCCTACCGCACCGCCGTCCTGGCGCCCGTCGCTGTTGCCCAGGCGGCCGTTCCTGCCGGGTGCGTCATCGCTGTCCGGGGCGTGGCGGCTGCGGGCCTGGCCGGGGATTTTCAGGTCGTTGAATTCCCGCGCGTTGGCGTCCAGGTGCAAGGCGAAGGTGCCATTGCCGGCTTCCAGCTTGCCCGCACTGCTGCGCGTGGTATCGGCGCCGCCGTAACGCAATTCACCGGCGCCGTGGATGCCCTCGATGGCTTCGGTGGGGATGCGGTTGTCGAAGGTGTTGACCACGCCACCGATGGCGCTGCCGCCATACAACAGCGCTGCCGGGCCGCGTACGATTTCAATGCGTTCGACGTTGACCGGGTCCAGCGGCACCGCGTGGTCATAGGACAGCGACGACGCATCCAGCGCGCCCACGCCGTTGCGCAAAATGCGTATACGGTCGCCGTCCTGGCCACGAATGATCGGCCGGCTGGCGCCTGGGCCAAAGTACGAGGAGGACACGCCCGGCTGCTTGTTCAGGGTTTCGCCGAGGCTGCCTTTTTGTTGCAGGGTCAGCTCATCGCCCTCCAGCACGGTGGTCGGCGAGGCGAGTTGCTCGCTGCCCAGCGGGTTGCCGGTGATGACTTGGGGTTGCAGTTCCAGGGCGTGGGCTTCCGAGCTGATCAACAGGGCGGCGGCGAGCGGCGACAAGCGCCACAGGGAGGAGAGGGACATCGGACATTCCTTGGCAAAACGACGAAAAGATTTGAGATTTATAGTTACAATATAACATCTCTTTTTTGCCGGGAGCGGGAACTTTTTTTACCTGCCAGGGCGGAGTGATAAGGTGTGCGCCTTCGTGAGCACTTTTTCATAGGCCCGGCATGACCGCGACAAACAACGACCCCCTCCACGGCGTGACCCTGCAACACGTCCTCACCACCCTGGTGGAACACTACGAATGGTCAGGCCTGGCCGAACGCATTGATATCCGTTGCTTCAAGAGCGACCCGAGCATCAAGTCGAGCCTGACTTTCTTGCGCAAGACCCCATGGGCGCGGGAGAAGGTCGAAGGCTTGTACGTCAAGCTGATGCGCACCAAACGCCCGCTGGATTGACCTCATGAAGCGGTATGTGGCGGCAGCGGCGCTGGCCGGTTGGGTGGGCCTGGCGATTCAGCAATACCTGATTTTCTATTCGCGCTGGGAGTCCGGCGCCAGCCTGCTCGGCGGGCTGATCAACTTCTTCAGTTTCTTCACGGTGCTGACCAATACCCTGGCAGCGGTGGTACTGAGCTATGCGTGGGTGAAGCGCGATTCTGCAGCCAGGCGGTTTTTCCTCGCCCCCGGCGTCAGCAGCGGCATCGCCGTCAGCATCGTGGTGGTCGGCTTGGCCTACAGCCTGTTGCTGCGGCATCTGTGGCAGCCCGAAGGCTTTCAATGGATCGCCGATGAACTGCTGCACGACGTGATGCCGCTGCTGTTCGTGCTGTACTGGTGGCGCTGCGTGCCCAAGGGCCAGTTGCACCTCAAGCACATTGGCCTGTGGGTCATCTACCCGCTGGTGTACTTCGGCTATGTGCTGCTGCGCGGGGATTTGCTCGGGCAGTACCAGTACCCGTTCATCGATGTCGGCACCCTGGGTTATCCACAAGTGTTTGTGAATGCCGGGGGGATCCTGCTGGGGTTCGTGCTGGTTGCCCTGGCGGCGGTCGGCCTGGACAAGACCTTGAAGTCACCCCGAATTTAACCTGTACGGATCTCTGGGCAGGGAGCAACTCCCTTCTCCCAGGCTTTAAGCCTCGTCATTCCCCCCACTGCGCACCGTCCATGGTTTTCCATTGAGCGGTGTTTCGCCACGTCGCGCACTTATCAACACGTTAGTTGATGTGCTCGAGTAAATGTTGTTATTTTTCGTTGAGTGTAATCCCTCTCTTACAGTTATATCTGAAGACAAGCTTTTGCAACTAAGACCGATGTAGTCCAATTCTTACGGATGTTTTTAAAGTTTTGGCAATTTGCCATGTTTTTCCTATGTGTTTAAGTGTTGCAGGGCTACGTAATTAGAAGAACTGGCCGACTTATGTTTTTGGAATCTGGTCGGGATAATCGCCTGGCTTCAAATGAGCTGGTTTGCAATACAAGTAATTGGAATAAATAGAGGAATTCTGTGCGCCACGGCGGCGGAATCACTTAAACGACGTTTATTACTAATGTGGGCATCTATAAATGAAAGCTAAAATGAAAACCGCGCTGTTCTCTATCGGGCTGTTGGTGGGGTCGATGTCCGTTGCCCAGGCGGCGGACGGAACTGTCACGTTCTTGGGGTCGGTCCATTCGGGTGCCTGCTCTATCAAGCCTGATTCGGTCGATCAGACCATTCCCCTTGGCGCGATCGCAAAACATCAATTGCAAGCGGGCGGGAAGTCCGAGCCGCGTCGCCTGCTGATTGAACTTGAGGGCTGCGACCTGGCGGGTCTCACCGATAACACCGTGACCACCACCTTCACCGGAGCGCCATCGAGCGTTGTGCCGGGTGCACTGGGCACCGTCGGGAGCGCGGGCAATGTGGGCATCATGATGACCCATGGCAGTAAACCCGTTGAATTGGGCGTGGCTACCACGCCGCAAGTGATTGCCGCCGGTGACAACACGCTGGAGTTCGGTGCCTATGTACAAGGCGCTGCCACGGGCGACATCGTGCCAGGCGACTTCAGCGCGGTGACCAACTTCACCTTGGCTTATCAGTAAGCGTTTTCCCCCGCCACCCAGCGTGGCGGGGGAGGCTGGTGGAGGCACAGGTGAAAACATTCATAAGTCTCGCTATCTCCTCTTCTTTGGCGATGTTCATCAGCCCTGGGGTGGTTGCCCAGGAGCCTGCTCAAGGTGATGGGCTTGTCACGCTGGGAGGAGAGGTCGTCGACTCGGCCTGCGGGCTGGAGTTGGTCAGCGTCGATCAAACCATCGATATGGACCCCGAGCCCATTGGCCGGTTCCTGCGGCGCGCCAGGGGCCAGGACCAGTCCTTCCAGTTGCGCCTGGTCAATTGCACCTTGAGTCGTACCGATCCATCCCGTCCAGGGGTAACGCTGCCCGACTGGCAGCACCTTCGGGTGACGTTTGACGGCCCCACCGACAGAGGCGGTCGTTCTTTTGCGGTCTTTGGTGGCTCCCAAGGCGTTGCGATGAATATTGAGGATTCCGCTGGCCAGTTAAGTGTTCCGGGTCGGCCGATGACTCCACATCCGTTAACGGAAGGCGATATGACGCTGCACTACACGCTTCATTTTGTCGGTAACGGATTGCCCATAGTGGCCGGAGCCCACCGTACTGCCGTGCGGTTCAAGTTGGAATATTTTTGAACGTTGATGGGTTGCTTGCATGTTAAATACAGCGAAGGTCAAAAATACGCTGCGCCCAAGCCTTTTTGGCGGGTTGATATCATTGGCAGGCACTGCACTGGCTGCTGGGGATATTGAGTTTAATACTGATGTTCTTGATCTGAGTGATCGCACTAATATTGACTTGTCTCAGTTTGCCCGCAGCGGGTTTATTCTGCCGGGCACCTATTCGATGGTAGTGCAGATCAATGCCCAGCCCATTGCTGAGCAATCGGTGGCTTTCTATCCCCCCGATAATGACCCTAAAGGCAGCCAGGCATGTTTATCGCTGGATCTTGTCGATCAATTGGGTCTCAAGGCGTCGGACGCGGCCAAACTCAAATGGTGGAAAAACGGCGAGTGCCTGGATACCGAAAGTTTGCCTGGCATGGAGGTCAGTGGCGACCTGGCCACCTCCACACTGAACATCAACCTGCCCCAGGCCTACCTCGAGTACAGCGCCATCCATTGGGATCCGCCGTCCCGGTGGGATGAGGGGGTGCCGGGGCTGCTGGTTGACTACAACATGACGGCGCAGTCCAGCTATCAAAAGAATGACGGCACCCGCAACAACCTCAGTGGTAACGGAACCCTTGGCGCCAATGCCGGGGCCTGGCGCCTGAGGGCCGACTGGCAGGGGCGGATCGAGAAAGGCGTGGAGGGGGCACCCAGGGATCAACAACAGTTGGAGTGGAGTCGTTACTACGCCTATCGCGCAGTGCCTGCACTGAAGGCACGCTTGACGGTCGGAGAGGACTACCTGTACTCGGACATCTTCGACAGCTTCCGTTTTACCGGGGCTTCGCTGATCTCGGATCAAAGCCAACTGCCACCCAACCTGCGTGGCTACGCACCGGAAGTCGTCGGGGTCGCCAAGACCAACGCAAGAATCATCATCAGCCAGAAGGGCCGCGTGCTGTATGAAACGCTGGTCGCCGCAGGCCCTTATCGCATTCAGGACCTCAGCGACGCCGTGAGTGGCACTCTGGATGTGCGGGTCGAGGAGCAGGACGGTTCGGTTCAGACCTTCCAGATCGATACGGCAGGCGTTCCCTACCTGACACGTCCTGGGCACGTTCGATACAAGCTGGCGACCGGGCGCCCGTCCGATCTTCAGTACGGCGCCAACGGCAGCGTTTTCGGCACCGGCGAATTCTCCTGGGGGATCAGCAATGGCTGGTCGCTGTTTGGCGGCGGGATAACGGATAACAACTACCGCGCATTGTCTGTCGGGGTCGGTCGCGACCTGCTGGCGTTCGGCGCCGTATCGCTGGATGCCACCCAGTCCCACGCCAGTGTGTGGAACCAGACATTCTCGGGCAAATCCTACCGCCTTCAATACTCCAAGCACTTCGAGCAGTACGACAGCCAGGTCACGTTTGCCGGTTACCGGTTTTCCGAGAAAAACTACTTGAGCATGAGCGAGTACCTGGACGCCCGTCATTACGGGTTGAACGGTGAGCGCGGCGGGATCGAGCGCGGTGAATACATCGAGGGCTGGAAGCCGATTGGCGACAGCAAGGCCCTGTATACGGTGACGCTCAACAAGCAGTTTCGTGACCTTGGGGCGACCGTCTACGCCAGCTACAACAAGCAGACGTATTGGGGGCGCCCGGACACTCAGCGTTGGAACCTGTCGATGTCGCGCTACTTCAATGTGGGAACCGTCAGGAACATGAGCCTGTCCCTGAACATGTTTCGCACCCAGGAGTATGCCTACAAGGATAACGGAATGGCGCTGACGGTCAGCCTGCCGTTGGGGCGCAGCGGCACCCTGTCGCTGGACGCCAACAGGACCTCGGGTAAAGAGAGTTTCTCGACGCGCTACAGCGATCGCCTCGATGAGCGCAACAGTTACCAGCTCAATGCAAGCGACCGCTCCGCCAGCGGCTATCTGAGTCATATCGGCGACCAGGCCGACATCGATCTCAGCGCCAGCACCCAGGAAGGCAGTGGCAGGACCCTCAGTGCATCCATTCGCGGCGGCGGCACGCTCACGCCCTACGGTGCGGCGCTGCACCGAACCAATGGCACCGGTGGCACCCGCCTGATGCTCGACACCGGAGGTGTGCCCGATGTGCCTGTGCGTGGTTACGGCACATCGACCCGCACCAACGCGTTCGGCAAGGCAGTGATTTCCGATATCAGCAGCTACCAGCGTACGGCCGCCAGTGTCGACCTGGAGAACCTGCCGAGCAACGTTGAAGCCACTCAATCGGTGACCCAACTGACCCTTACCGAAGGGGCCATTGGTTATCGGTCCCTGGACGTGATTGCCGGTGAGAAGGCCATGGCTGTCCTGCGCCTGCCGGATGGCAGTGCACCGCCCTTCGGCGCGACGGTGAAGAACACCAAACAGCAGGACACCGGGATTGTGAACGACGGTGGCGCTGTTTACCTGAGCGGTATTCAGGCCGGTGAGCAAATGATCGTCAGTTGGGGCGGCATCGAACGCTGCCTGCTCACGCTGCCCGTCGCGCTGCCCGCAGACAGTTTGACCGATGCCTTGCAATTGCGCTGCCAGAGCGTAGCCACTGATCAATCCTCACCCGAGCCAGCAGCGCTGACCGGGAAGCGTACCGATACGGAGAACAACGCCTCATGATGCTCAATACGCACCCCACACTCCTGGTCTTCGCACTGCTGGCTCTGGGGCTGAGCCAGAGTGCCGGCGCCGCGGTTGGCCTGGACCGAACCCGGGTGATTTTTGACGGTGGCAAGGATGCGACCAGCGTGAATATCACCAATAACAACACCCAACTGCCGTACCTGGCCCAAGGCTGGATCGAGGACGAGGAGGGCAACAAGATCACCTCGCCCTTGATCGTGCTGCCGCCGGTTCAACGCTTGGAGCCCGGCAAGCAAAGCCAGGTGAAAGTGCAGGCGTTGCCGGCGGCCAAGTCGTTGCCGCAGGATCGCGAGACGGTCTACTACTTCAACCTGCGGGAGATTCCACCGCGCAGCGACAAATCCAACACCCTGCAAATCGCGCTGCAGACCCGGATTAAATTGTTCTACCGACCGCAGGCCATCGCTCCCAGTCAGCAAG
Organism: Pseudomonas sp. AM8; assembly: GCF_036346475.1. Lineage (NCBI taxonomy): Bacteria > Pseudomonadati > Pseudomonadota > Gammaproteobacteria > Pseudomonadales > Pseudomonadaceae > Pseudomonas > Pseudomonas sp. AM8. The sequence continues at coordinate 632,824 of NZ_JAOTNX010000001.1, read as the reverse complement.
ACCTGTCCAACCCCTGGCAGGAAAAGCTGACCCTGACCCGCCAGGGCGACCGTTACCAGGTGAACAACCCTACGCCTTACTACGTGTCTCTGGTGGATGCTCGCAGCAGCAAAGACGGCAAGACCGTGCCGGGTTTCGAGCCCGTGATGATCCCGCCTAAAGGCACGCAAACCCTCGGGCCGACGGCCAAGGCGCTGGGCAATTCACCCTACCTGGCCTACGTGAATGACTACGGCGGGCGTCCATTACTGGCGTTCACCTGCACGGGCGAAACATGCAAGGTGAACTTGCAAGTCTCGACGCCTAATGAGTAGCAGCCTGCAGCGGGAGAGCGTCATGAAGTTGCACAACGTGAAAGTCCTGGGCTGTGTGTTACTGGTCCTGGCAACGCGCGCGGGCGCCGAGGATGACGATGGAATCGATGGCCAGCGTGGCCGGTTGAACGTTTCCGGATCCATGCATGAGTCCCCTTGCACGCTGGAGATGACATCGTTGCATCAAACGGTCGACTTGGGCGCCGTGTCTGCCAGTCAGCTGCAACGACCTGGCGATCAGGCCCCATCGAAGCCGTTTCAACTGCGTTTTCAGGATTGCCAGCGCACCGCAGGCAGTATCCGCAGCGAACGTACCGGGAACCTGGCATGGAGCGCTCACCAACCGGTGTTGTCGGTGACGTTTGTTGCCCCTGCCGATGCCGACGACCCACGACTGGTCAAAGTGCAAGGCATCACCGGGATGGGACTGCGGTTGACCGATGCCCTGGGGCGCGATGTACAGCTGGGCTCCAGGGGCGAACCGTTGTTTCTGAGCGAGGGCAGCACGACCCAGACGTGGAATGTTCAACCCACGCGTACCTCCGCGCCGTTGACCAGCGGAGCGTTTCGGGCCGTGGTGGATTTCAGGCTCAGTTATGAGTAAGGGCAAAACAATGGCTAAGTCAGTCGGCTCGCGGGCCATTCTTATCGTGGGGGGCCTGTTGTGGGCGGTCAGTCAAGGCGCGCAGGCCGAGACCAGCCTGATCATCCGCGCAGTCATCATTGCGCCTCCGCCCTGCGTCATCAATGGCGGCGGTACGCTCAATGTGCCTTTTGGCAATGACCTTCTTACGTCACGGATCGACGGGGTCAACTACCGTCGCAACGTGCCTTACACCGTCACCTGTGACGCCCCGTTCAGTAACGCGATGACTCTCCAGCTCAGGGGGACCGGGGCTTCGTTCGATGGGCGTGTGCTCTCGACCCGCAACCCGGACCTGGGGGTCAAGCTGTCGCTCAATGGCGCTGACTGGGCGCTGAATTCGAGCGTGAATTTTACCTATCCGAACTTTCCCGTGGTGCAGGCGGTGCCTGTCAAGCGCGCGGGCAGCCGGCTGGTGGGAGGCGCATTCGACGCTGCCGCCACCTTCGTGATCGATTACCAGTGATGAGGAGCGCGCAATGACATGCTGGCAGCAGCGAGCCTTGCTCGCTTTGTGTTCCATCGGCCTCTGCCATAGTGCGTCGGCCAACGTAACGTTCAGCGGAACGCTTAACGAGCCCCCGCCCTGCACCATTGATGCGGGCAACGAGATTGACGTCGACTTTGGGGATGTGGGGGTCAAGCGGGTCGATGGGGTGAAATATCGCCGGGGGGTGGGTTACACCATCAATTGTGGCGTCGACACGCTCCCGTGGGTACTCAAGTTGAGTGTCAACGGTACCCCCACGACGTTCGACGGCGCGGCATTGCAGACCAGTGCACCTGACCTGGGTATTCGGATATTCCAAAACAACCTGCCGTTTCGACTCAATACGCCACTGGACATCACCCTGTCTTCCCCGCCGGTATTGGAAGTCGTGCCGGTCAAACAGCCCGGTGCAACGCTTGCCCCCGCCAGGTTTACCGCGGTGGCGACGTTGTTGGCCGAGTACCAGTAGGAGTTGGATATGGGACATGAAACTGTTCATAGGGCCAGGCTGTACGCCGTGCTGGCGTGCCTGCCGGCCCTCGGCCTGATCTGCGAAGCACACGCGGCGGATAACCTGAATTTCAAGGGCAACCTGGTTGAAGAAGCCTGCACCATCCGCCCGGGTGACGAGGCCATCAGCCTGGAACTCTGGGACCTGACCAGCAAGCACCTCTACATCAATACGCGTTCGGTGGGCAAAGGTTTCAAGCTGCACCTGGAGGACTGCGACACCACCATCGGCGACACGGTGACCATCACGTTCGGCGGCGTAGAAAACCGGGAGCTTCCGGGGTTGCTCGCACTCGATGGTGGAAGCGGCGCCTCCGGTATCGGGATCGGTATAGAGACGCTGGGTAACAAGCCCTTGCCGCTGAATAAAACCAGCGACGAACAGGTACTGAGTAATGGCAGCAATGTCATCGAACTCAAAGCCTACGTGCAAGGGGAGCCGATGGCCATCAGGGACCAGACCATAGGGCACGGCAGCTATACCGCGACCTCTACTTTTACGCTGGATTATCCGTAGTCGTGAGCCGTCATTGACCGGCTGAAAACAGCATTGGACAAACTTCACATCTCTCCTGGGCGGCTTAAGGTACGAACTCCGCGTTCGCAGGCCAACGCCTGGTGGAGGAGCAACGAGAGATCAAAATGAAACGATTCTATGGAGCCATTGCACTGCTCGCCTTGATGGGTGCAACTGCCACCGTGAAGGCCGCAGAGTGCCGTGTGAATGGCGGGCCGTGGGGGTGGTCCCTGCAGGTCCCTGTGACTGTGACCTTGGCGGCGGATCGTACGCGGATCCTGTTGGAAGGCGCCAGGCTGGAATGCCGATACAGCGCCGGGCATGGCCCAAGTTGGGGGGAAGATTACTGGGCAACGGGGAACGGCACTATTACGCCTTGGACCCCTGGCCCCAAGTTTGCAGGCGAAAGGACGGGGCTACGAATTAACGGGGCTTTTCACAACACCCCGATCCCGAACGGTATACGGTTGGCAACGATGCCCAACAATGGGATTGCTTACCCGATCAATGTCACGCCTTTTATTCTGGTACGCAACAGCCCGTCTAATCCGATCAATATTCGAGTAGGAGACAACCTTGGCCGGTTGCATCTCACTGCGACGAACAATTACAGCGCCGAAGTGGCGGAAGTCATCCTCATCTACACCGCCGCCAACAACTTCGACATCTCGCCATCCACCTGCACGATCAACAACAACAACCCGATCGAGATCAACTTTGGCAACGTACACCAACGGGCGATAGGCACCGATCCGCTGACGACCTCCATCCGCAGCAACCGCCGGCTCACCTATTCATGCCCGGACGGCGGGATTACCACGCCGATCACCATCACCTACAAAGGTACCGCCTCGTCGTTCGACACGCGCCTGCTGCGCATGACCAACCCGGACGTGGGCACGGCCCTGGTTCGTGGCGCAAGCGCGGTTCAAGTCGGTGGTTCATTCCTGACCCAAATCACCAACAGTGTGGGGAGCGACGATGTGACGTTTTCCCTCGTACGGCGTTTCGGTTCACTGCCTGCCGCTGGGGTTGTCAGCGGCAGCGGCGTCCTTGTAATGGGGGTGCCCTGAGGCTTACTCCTCTTCGCTGCCTTCCGCACGCCAGTAACCCACCGCCTTGAGGAACGCCTCATTGACCTTGTGTGTGTCCAGCAGCACCCGGCGGACCTGGCGCGACAGCCTGGTTTCGGTGGCGACAAAGCTGTACAACGAACCGCTCGGCAGCGTCAGTTTCTGCACGGTGTCGAGCAGGTCGTCCTGGCCGCGCACGATCCATTTCACCTCCACATCGGCAGCACTTGCCAGTGCCTGCCGTTCCGCCGCATTGGCGATTTCGATCACCGCCAGCACCTTGCGCCCGGCCGGTAATTCTTCCAGGCGCCGAGCAATGGCCGGGATCGCCGTCTCATCGCCGATCAGCAAATAGCTGTCGAACATATCCGGCACGATCATCGAGCCCCGTGGCCCGCCGATATACAGGTGCTGGCCGACCTTGGCCTGTTCAGCCCAGGTGGAGGCCGGGCCGTCGCCGTGCAGCACGAAGTCGATGTCCAGTTCGCCGATGTCCAGGTCGAAGCGGCGTGGCGTGTAGTCGCGCATCACCGGCTGCGGGCCGTCGCCCTTGATGTTGAAGGTCGGGCTTTCCAGCGCCGCTTGTTCCGCAGCGTTCTGTGGGAACAGCAGCTTGATGTGATCGTCACTGCCCAGGCTGATAAAGCCCGCCAGTTCCGGGCCGCCCAGGGTGATGCGGCGCATGCGCGGGGTGAGGTCGACTACCCGCAATACTTCAAGGCGGCGGCGTTTGATTTCGTGGGTGACACGGTGGATGGCTTGCGTATTCATTGAGCTGTCCCGTCGGCAATGGCTTGGGCGGCGCCGTTGAGCAGCGCCGCGACACGAACGATTTCTTCCGGGCTCCAGCGCCCGTGGTGCGAATGCAAGGCGTGGCGCAGGTTATGCACCGCCTCGTGGATTTGCGGCGGGCGGTCGTGACCGCGCAGCGAGCGTTTGCTCAATTGGATGCGCATGCGCACACCGTCCAGCGCAACCGCCTGTTCGCTTAAGAAGAGACGTCCGGCGTCGGTGATTGTGTAGCGTTTTTTTCCGCCTTCGGCGTCGCCGCTGATCAATTCGCTTTCTTCCAGAAAGGTCAGCGTCGGGTAGATCACCCCTGGGCTTGGGGTGTAGGCGCCGTCAAACAGGCCTTCGATCTGGCGGATCAGGTCGTAGCCGTGGCAGGGCTGTTCGGCGATCAGGGCGGGCAGCAGCAGCTTCAGGTCGCCCGGCGCAAAGACGCGCGGGCCACGGCCGCCGCGTTCGCGGACGGGGCGTTTTTCGAAGCCGTCGCGGTCGTCACCGTGGTCTCGGTGGTGATGAGGGTCTCTCATGATCGTTCTCTCCTGTCTAATTAAGATACAACTTAAGATATATCTTACGAGAAGCGCAAAATCGCCTGACGAACGGTAGCGCAAGCAAATCTGCGCTTGGCGGGTGGTCGGTAGGGGTGAACGGAGCGTGGCAATGCTCGCCTTTAAGTGGGCGAACACATGGCATTTGCATGAATATTAAATACAGTTGTTAGTTGGAGTGTTTACTCTAGAAGTATGCAGACTCAAGCCCGCTCTAGTCGTGTGGCCGATCTCCTACAGCTTTATGATTTATATAAGTAGTATCAGTGATGTTTGGATGTAATTAGTGGATGACAGTTAATATTTATAATATTGAATATTAAGGTTTTTTTCTTTCCGGTCGGGTCGAGATTTATTACGCGCTAAAGCGAAGTTGCTGGCATCGTCAAGTGTGATTTCCAAGCACTATTTGCCTGCGTCGCAAGACCCGGTTTATTCGTGTTTTGTCGCATTGGGAAAATCGGTTTCCCAACCAATATCTAATGCCACAACAGGTACTTAAAATGCTTAAGAAGACCGCTTTCGTACTGCCGTTTCTCGCACTGGCTTTCAGCACGTCCAGCGTGTTCGCCGCAGGTGAAGCCAGCAGTGTCATCAACATCAAGGCAACGATTCCGACCAAGCAGTTCCACGCGCAGCCACGTGACCCCAACTTCGGTCGTGACGAAACCATGAACTACAACACCGTCACCGGCGAGTTGAGCCAGTTGCGCGCCACCTACGATGTGAAAAACACCGACGGCTCGATCAAGGCTTACATCGAGGGCGGCCCTGCTTCGTTGACCAACGGTAGCGACGCGATCGCACTGACCAACACCTTCAACGGTGTCGTACTGACCGGCTCGCCGCTGGAAGTGGTCGATGATGCCAGCTCCACTCCAGGTACCCAGGCGGACCTGGTAGTGGCCGCTGCCAAACCTGCGGATGGCGTTTCCGGGCTCTTCACCACCAACTACACCATCGTGTTCGACCACGAGCCGCGCGTCACGCCGTGAAGCCAGGCTCGTTGAGCGGTAAGCACCGGCCTGTGGCTCGGTAGTCAAACCGGTCGGCAGTCAGTCTCTGTCTGTCGGTCGGCCGGTTTTCTCGTATTGAAATTCGAAATCAGAGTATTCCGTTCATGTTCCCGATGACTCCCATCGCGGCAGCGCTTGCCTTGTTGTTTTGTGCGAACGCGCTGGCGGCAGGTACTGCCGACGGCACTACACCTCGTAGTCTGCTTTCCCAGGCCAAGGGACTACCGGCGGACTTTGAAGAGCATTTCTTCGATGTGCCCCTGGCAGTCAAGGTGGATCTGGACCAAGAGTTTGTGTCCGAGGCGATGATCGTATTGACCCGTGATGACGGGCTGACCTTACTCGACTTTACCGACCATGACGGCAGCGTGGTCAAGGATGACGAGCGTGACCGCTGGGCCGAGTACCTGAAACAAGGCGTGCCCCTGGGGGCATGCGAAACCAATTGCCCCGACGGGCTCATGGCCGTGCATTACAACCTGGAAAACTCCACGGTTTCCCTGCTGACCGAAAATGCCGAGCGCGACGCCGAGGAGCAGCGCTACTACTTTCTGCCCACCGGCGGCAGCACCGGCCTGATCGTGCGCAACCAATTGAACCTCAGCGGCGGCGAAGGCCAGGACCTGGGCGGGCGCTTCGGCATCGATGCCAGCAGCAGCCTGGGCCTGTGGAGCCAGACCCTGAACATGCAGTTCTCGCGCCTCGGCGGGCCGGACGACGATGACCTCAACCACGCCGTGTATGCGCTCTATACCCAGCGTGAACTGCAGGGCAATTTCCTGCGCCTGGGTTATTTCACACCCAATGCCGAAGGCCTGACCCGCCAGTTGCGAACCTTTGGTGCCAGCCCGGACACCGCCGTGGGCGTGATGTATGGCAGTTCCGACAGCCTGATGATCAATAATTCCAAGCCTGCCGTTTACCCGATCTATGTCACCGCCAGCCGCCAGGCAGCGGTGGAGATTTATCGCAATGGCCTGCTGATCAACACCCAGCCGGTCAGCAGCGGCTTGCACAGCCTGGACACGCGGCCGCTGCCCGGTGGCATTTATGAAGTGGAAGTACGCCTGGTGGAGGACGGCCAGATCACCAGCACCACCCAGGAGTTGGTGTACAAGCCCAACAACTGGCGCAACCACGACGAGCGCTGGCGCTACAACCTGTTTGCTGGCCGGGAAAGCAAACTGCTGAGCAACTTTGATGAGCAGAGCAGCGGCAGCCCGACCGCAGGCATCTCGGTGAACTACCTGGCTCACCCCCGTGTGGTGTTGGGGGCGTCCGGTCGCCAGGTCAAGGACAACATGCAATACGGCACCTCGGTCGACTGGACCCTCGCCGACCAGGCCAGCCTGTATGCCAACGTCTACTGGACGGAAAAATACGGCACCGGCCTCGACCTCAACGGCCTGTACAACTACGGCCTGGGAAGCGTCGTGTTCAACCACACGCGCAGTTGGCTAGACACCCGTAACACCTATGAAACCCTGCCGGATGGCACGCGCATTCGCCAGCGCGATGTGTTTGTGGGCCAGACCAGTAACTCATCGATTTCAGTCAACCACCGCTTGAGCAACCTGCGCTCGATCAACGCTCGCCTGTTCTACAGCGAAGGCAACAGTGAAGGCGTCGGCCTGGACCTGGGCTGGACCGAGCGCACCCATCTGTTTGGCAACGACGCCAACTGGCGCGTGTCGGTATTTGACCGGCCAGCCACCGCCAGCACGGGCGACCGGCGCAACCGTGGGGTCGACCTGAGCATCAGCCTGGCCCTCGGCGCCCCCGGCGAGCAGTGGTCCGCCAGCATCGGCACGCGTACCTCCCGCGAGGGCACCCGCGACAACAATGCCTCGCTGACCTACCGCAAGGACCTGCAAGACCACATGCTGCAAAGCGTCTCCGCCACGGCGATCACTGACACCTACGGCATCGGTTTGTCCGGCATGGCCAGTTTCGAGAACGAGTTTGTCAGTGGTGATGGCTACGTCCAGCGTTCTTCATTCAACAATGAGCTGGCGGGCGGCCTGAACCTGGACAGCACCTTTGCCCTGGGCCAACAAAAAATGGTGCTCACCAGCCAATACCACGGCACCGGCTCCGGGTTGATCGTGGATGTCGAAACCGACGTCGACGACATCGCCCTGCGCGCCGATGACTTGAGCGGCGGTAGCACGGCCCTGCGCCCTGGTCGAAACTTCATCCCGATCACCGCCTACAAAGGCAGCTCGGTGAGCTTCGACTTCGAAGGCAACCACGCGCCCTCGGCCTCGATTCAACCGCCGCGCACGCGCTACCACCTGAACAAGGGCGGCGTGGAGTACCGCAAGGTCAGCGTGATGCAAACCGTCACCGTGCTCGGGCGCCTGGTGGACCCCCAGGGTAAACCGCTCAAGGGCCTGCATGTGATCAACCACGCCACGCGTGGGGTGAGTGAGGTCGACGGGTTCTTCTCCCTGGAAATGAATGCCAGTTCGCCGACCCTGGAAGTGCGCCGCAACAACCAACTGCTCTGCCAGTTCAGGCTTGATCCTTCCAAGGCGCGCCTTGAAAACAGTGTGCTGATGATCGGGGACTTGCGCTGCACGCCGGATACGTTGGCGGAGTCCACAGTCACCGAACAAATCGCTGGATAACGTACCTGTGACTGGCCACCGTGAAATGGGATTTTGATCTATGAAAACTGTATTACCACTGGCATTTGTCGCACTGACAAGCCTGCTGGGCGGTGGGTTCAGCGGGGCCGCGCAGGCGATGTCTCAGGACATCACCGCAGTGTTCACGCCTGACCCGGCGAACCCAATGCGAAATGAGTTTCGCAACACTACACCGGTGACAGGGGTATGTGCCTGGCATATGCCCGCTGCGTGCGAGCGGATGAAGATTTTTACGATACGCACGGACAGTTTTGTTGCCAACGCGAATGCACCTATTCAGGCGTTTCATGAGGACCCGCGCCAGGGCGCCATGTGGAAGGTGCCGTCTGAGTGGCGGGACGTGCTGGTGACCCACACGCGGACTGGAGAAACCGCAATCGTGCAGGTGCGGATCGCCGGTATCGGCCACCGATGGGATGCTCGGCCGAACACGAGTGTCTGGGCGCGGCCGGGCGTGTCCTGGACTTCGCAATGGGTCAATGCGCCAGCCCCTTGCCAGAGCACCGGATTTCTCACGGGAAGCAACTCACTTGCGCTGTTCTTCTGGCTTGTTCCCGAAAATGCAGGCGTGTGTAGCCGCTACCCCGGCACCACAATCGACCGCTTCTGGTACAGCACCTTCGAGTTTGCCTACGCGCTGCGAACACCCAACCCGTTGGGCATGTCGTCGGGGCAGTACACCGGCAATATCACTTACAGCATGGGCCCGCGCCAGGACTTCGACTTCGGTGATGTGGTGATCCCGGGTGATGATCAATTGACCCTGAATTTTACCCTGGACGTGCAGCACACCCTCCAGTTGGAGGTGCCGCCCGGTGGCAATCGCGTGGAATTGATCCCTCAGGGCGGTTGGCAGGCCTGGCTGAACCAGGGGCGTAAACCCGTGCGGCTGTTTCGCGATCAGACTTTCAATATCTCTGCGTCGTCGCGCTTCAAGATGCAACTGGAGTGCGAGCGAGTGATGGGCGACACCTGCAGTATTCGCAACGGTAATGACCATCAAGTGCCACTCACCATGAGCGTGAGCTTGCCCCACGGCCTGAACCGCGCCGATGGCTCGGCCGTGGTTCGCCAACCCTTGCTGTTGAGCGGTGCCGGCACCGAGCAATTCCAGCCGGGGTTCTATGTGAACCGCCGCCCTGGAACCTTGCATTTCGAGGTCGCCAAGGAACATGTCGACGCCATGCTCAGCCAGGGCGGCAGCACCTATTCGGGGCAGGTCACGGTGATCTGGGATTCGGACCTGTAAACGGAGAGCGTTATGTGGATCAAGTATGTGTTGGCCCTGTGGGTGCTCGGCGGCTTGCCGCTGTGGGCACACGCCGGCCCGAGCCTCAACGTCGGGGCGTTCTACGACTACCTGGAAGGCGATAAGAGTACCTACCTCAAGCGGGTCTTCAATGCTGGCGACAGCACCGCCTTTGTACGGATCCAGGTGCAGGAAATCCTCTACAACAATGACGGAACCTCCGAAGAGGTGGCGCTCAAGCCGGCCGCCGACCCCAGCATTCGTGACGGCCTGATGGCCAGCCCGACGCGCTTGATCGTTCCGGCCGAAGGCATGCAGGGCACGCGCCTGTTGTACCTCGGCGAGCGCGAAAAAGAGCGTTATTTCCGCGTGCGCTTCGTGCCGGTGATGCCAGAAAAGGACGACGAGTTTGCGGTTTCGAATGAGGAACGCGAAGCCTACAAAACGTCCTTGTCAGCCGGGGTCACGGTATTGGCAGGGTTCGGCACGGTGTTTTTCGTGAGGCCCAAGGTGACGCGCTTTGCGACGGGCACCGATGACAGTGCCGGGAGCTACCGTCTGCGTAACGACGGCAATAGCGTGGTGGTGATCGATGAGTTCAAGGACTGTTCCACCGCCGCGCCCCAGGACTGCCAGCCCACCACCAAGCACCACATTTTGCCAGGCCGCGCGTTTGACTTTGACAAGCAGGCCGGGCGGACTTACCGCTTCACTCTGATCGAAGGCGGTGACAAAAAACCTTATGAGGTCAAAGGATGATGAGCAGTGAAACAACCCACGTCGGCTGGCGCGGACGGCCGTCGGAGACGCTGTACAAAGGCCTCGCGTGGGCGGTGTTGTTGGTCGCCGTGCTGTTCAGTTCATCGGCGCTGGCGGTTCGCGAAGCGCGGGTGTTCGATGTGTCGGTGACCATCCCGACCTCGGACTTTTACGTACTGCCGATCACCCCAGGGTTCCTGGAGCGTGAGCAACAGATGGTCTGGGACCTGGTGCCGGGTCGCCTGCGTCCGCTGCGCGAACACTTCGACGTGAAGAGTTCGGCGGGCGGGATCAACGCGCGGCTGGGCGCGGTGCCCATGTTGTTCAACGGCGGGCGTACCTATATCGACTTGAGTGTCACGTTCAATGGCCAGGCGCTGAGCCTCGACGACACTCTGGTGGTGCCCCAGGACGAAGCGCGCCAGGGCAAACGTGTGCTGCTGGACATCTCGGCGGTCGAGCCGGCGGATGGGTTTACCCCCGGCGAGTATTACGGCAGCGTCGAGCTGCTGTTCGACGCGGTACGCCCATGACGATTTTTAAAGGAGGGGTTATGAAACGTGTAGCGGCAATGCTGGGCTTGATGGTGTGTTCGTTGAGTGCCCAGGCCGGGCCGAACATCAACATTGGCGACTTTTACGACTATTTGCGTGGCGATAAAAGCACCTACCTCAAGCGTGTCTTCAACGGCGGCACCAAGACTGCCTTCGTCAAGGTCAACGTCACCGAAATGCTCTACAAACCCGACGGCAGCTATGACGAAGTGCCGCTCAAGCTCGAAGCCGACGGCAGCGTGCGCAATGGTCTGGTCGCCAGCCCGGCGCGGCTGATCGTGCCGGCCGATGGCATGCAGAGCACACGTTTTGTATTCATCGGTGAGCGCGATAGCGAGCGCTATTTCCGGGTACGTTACCTGCCAGTGGCGCCCGAGAAAGACGACGGCTTTGGTGTCACCGATGAGGAGCGCAAAGCCTATGAAGAGACCTTGGTGGGCGGTGTGCAGGTGATGGCTGGCTACGGCACCGTGTTCTTCGTGCGGCCCAAGGACAGCCGCTTCGATACGCGGGTCGAAAATGGCGGGCAGCGTTACACCTTGCGCAATGCGGGGAATACGGTGGTTGTGGTGGATGAGTTCAAAGATTGCGCGGCCAATGACCGAACGTCGTGCGCCCCCACCACCAAGAATCATATTTTTCCGGGGCGGGTGTTCAGCTTTGAAAAACAGGCCGGGCGTACTTATCGGTTCTATTTGGTAGAGGGCACTACCCAAAGAATCGTCGAAATCAGTGGCTAGCAGCGGTGCACAAGGTATGGCTGCCCGGTTGCAGATAGGGCATCAGCACCGGCGCCATGCCCTTGAGCACCTGCACCGGCAGCGCTGAGGTAAAGGTGAAATTCTGCGCGCCGCTGCCGGGAACAAAGGCAGTCAGGGTGCCGAAGTGGTGTTCACCGATGTAAAACACAAAGGTCGCGGTGCGGTTGATCGCCTTGGAACTCAGGACCCGCCCACCCGCGCCAATCGCCTCAATGCGGTTATCCCCGGTGCCGGTCTTGCCGCCCATCGCCAAGGGGCTGCCATCGGCCAACTTGAAACTGCCGGAGACACGTTTGGCGGTGCCTGCGTCCACCACTTGCGACAAGGCCCCACGCAAGGCGGTGGCCACTTCGCTGGGCATCACCCGTTTGCCGCGATTCGGGTCATTGATCAGGCGGGTTTCATAAGGTGTGCCGGCGGCAAAGTGCAGGCTGTCGATGCGCAGGGTCGGTTGGCGCACACCGTCATTGAGGATCGTGCCCACCAGTTCGGCGAGGGCCGCGGGCTTGTCGCCAGAACTGCCGATGGCCGTGGCCAGGGACGGCACCAAGTGATCGAAGGGGTAGCCGACGGCTTTCCAGCGCTGATGAATATCCAGGAACGCTTCGATCTCCAGCATGGTGCGGATGCGGCTGTCGCGGGCGCTTTTGTGCCGGCTCTTGAATAGCCAGCCATAGACTTCCTGGCGTTCATGCTCGCTGGCCGCGACCGCCTGGGTAAAGGTCGCTTCGGGATGGTTGAGCAGGTAACCGAGCAGCCATAGGTCCAGTGGGTGAACCTTGGCGATATAGCCTTGGTCCGGCAGGTCGTAGGCGCCGGGGCCGTAGCTCAGGTAGAGTTTTTGCAGGCGCTCGTCGCTGAGTTTTTCGCTGGTCTTGCTGCCGCTCAGGTGGGAGCGGATGAAACGGTCGAAACTCTCTTGGCTGGCCTGGGGCAGCAGGTAGCGATGCACGGCCGCCAGACGGATGGCAGTGGGGTGCAGGCCGTCGAGGAAGGTGTTGAGCCGGGCCTGGGTGTCCTTGTTGCGGTATTTTTTCCAGAAGCGCAGCAAAAACGTCGTGCCCTCGCGGTCGGCGAACTGGGCCAGGTATTCCTGGCGCCGTGGGTCGCTGTCGTCCTTGAGTAATTGCGCGCTGTTGCCCGGGGCCTGGTAGGTGCTGTAGCGCACCAGGTCGCGCATCAGGCGGATGAAGGGCAGGTTGATCGACTCGCGCAGGGCGTCACGCAGGGTCGGGCTGCGGCCGTTGTCTTCGTTGCGAAAGTTGTGGAAGTGATGCAGGCCGCCACCGGTGAAAAAGCTTTCGCCGGGGCTGGCCGAATATTGTCGATCAAGGGCTGCGTCGAGCATCTTCGGCAGGCTCTGGTCACTGTTTTGCGCCAGGTAGTCCACGGCCCAGCGGGACAGGCGATCCTGGTCATCGATCTCGATTTTTTTCAGCGCAGCGGGCGGCTGGCCGGCGAACCGATCATGCAACTCGCTGATGATTTGCAGGTAGGTGGTCAGTACCCGCAGCTTGGCGGTGGAGCCCAGTTCCAGCTTGCTGCTTTCGTTGATGTCGAACGGTTGGTCGGTGTTGTCGGTCTGCACCCGTACGCGGGCACCGTCGGGCGTCATCTCATACAGGGTGAAGCTGTAGCGCACTTGGGCGGTGCTGCTGGGCGTCAGCAGGCGCGGGCCGAGTAGCCCCAGTTGGCCGGCGAAGGCCGGGTCTGCCAGGCGTTTGAGGTAGTCGGTGGCCTGGGTTTGCAGGTCGCTGTGCAGGGTGCTGGTGGCGGACAGGTCGAGGCGGTCCAGGTCATACAGCGGCCGGTTGAGCAGGGAACCCAGGCGGCTGCGGGCAACGTTGATGCCTTTGTTGCTTTCGATGGGCTGGACCGTGGGCTGCTGCTGCCAGTCCCGGTACGTGACCCGGCTGGCGAGTGCGGCCTCGGACAGCCCCGGCTCAATCACCCCGTTCTGCGCCAGCAAACGCAGATGACTGTCGGTCAGTTGCTCCAGGTCGGCACGGCCCTTGGCGAGGTAGTAAGACGGGCGGCGCTGGGCAATCATCAGGGACAACACTTCGCGCAGGGCCAGGCCTTTTTGCTTGAGCGTTTGCGGGTCGTCACTGGCGAGCAGGGCGTTGGTCTGGTTGAAGTCGGCGCCATACCAGACCCGCAGTCCTTCTGCCAGGCCATGCACCTCGCCGTGGCCGGGCACCGCCGACAGCGGCACGCTGTTGAGGTAGTCGCGCACCACATCCTGACGTGCTTGCAGGCTGTCCGGCCCGCCCTGATACGCCCGTACACTGGCGGAAATCATCTGGCGGATTTTCTCACCACCGCTCAGGGTCAGCCCATCGGGTGAGTGGCGGTATTTTTCCAATTGCGTGGCCAGGGTACTGCCACCGGCACTTTGGCCAGGCAGGTGCAGCAAGCGTGCGACCTGCGACCACGCGGCCTTGGCAAAACGTGGCCAATCCACGGCGGGGTTGGCTTGGGGTTGGTCGGGGTCGAGCAGGTCGCGGTTCTCGATAAACAGCAGGCTACTGACGATCACGGGCGCAATGGCGCTGAAACGCGGGTACGCCTGTTGCGGGTAATTGAAGCGGTACACCGGGGCGGCCCGGCAATCGGTAATCGTCAGACCAGCCTGGATTTTCTCGCGGTAGGGAATGAACAGGCCGTGATCGCTGTAGTCGATCAGCGCCGTGGAGAAGCGTGCCTGACGTTCGATCAGGTAGTTGCGTTTGAGCAGGCGCGGCAGGAACTCACCCAGGGCGCTGTAGCCCAGGCGCCGGTCGAACGGACCGTCGCCGGGATAGACAATGGCGTCGCTGGCACCGGGTTGTACCGTATAGCTCAACGCGTGGGCGAGACGGCTTAACTCTCGGGCTTGCCAGTGGGCCGTGCGCATTTCCCGATGGGCGGCAAACCCCAGCGCGATCAGGCCGATCAGCAGCAGTAACCAGACCATTCGCCACGCATACAGCCGCTTGCGGGGGCTTTGCGGCAATGGCTGTTCATCCAGGCTGTCGGCGGGGCCAGCAGCCTTGGGTGAATCGGTTTGCCATAAAGCGCCCATAGTCGATTGATCCATTCACGCAGATTGATCGGACTTGATTCAAGCGTAGACGTTGATTGAGGCAGACAAGGGATTTGTCGCAAACCCCTAGCGGGCTACCGCAGGTGCGTGGAAGGCAAGCCATAGCCTGCGAGGTCAATCGGACCGATTTCCGGTGTCCGTTACCAGGAGCTCCCTCATGTCTCAAACCCCCCCTGTGCCCACGTTGCGGCGTGCGCGCATCGAGCGGATCGTCAATACGTTTTCCTCTGTGCCGAGCTTGCGTACGGTAGCGCAGGCCCAGATCCAGGCGGCACTGGATCGGCAGTACCCTTCCTTGCACTATGCCGCCGCACACCTCGCCATTGGCATACCGGTAGGTCAGGGTTATCGCTACAGTGCGCTGGCCGACGAAGTGCTGGCGCGCCTGGCCCGTGCGCGACCGGTTCGGTATGTCGAAGACTTTCACCAGGTGATGCAGCATCAACGGGAGGTCTACGTGCAGGGCGGGCCGGGGCTGGTCGATCTGGAACGGCTGGTCAACCACGCGGGACGCGAGTTGTTGGATGCCTGGCTCGCACGTTTGCGGGATTGGTGGGGGGCGCCGCGAGGGGCGGGGACGAGCCGCTGGGCTGAGTTGTCCGATGAATTACTGGGGTTGCTGTATGAATGCCAGATGCCTGCGGGCATGAGTGCAGAGCACTTTTCACGGCTGTTTCCACGTCAGGCGCTGCACCCCAGCCGACCTGATCGTACGTGGCGTTCGCAGGGTGAGACGTTGACGGTACGTACGCTGTCGGTGCGCCGTGGCCAGAGCACGCAACCCCCTGACATGGTGCCGGTATTGATCCTTGATCACCGGCTGCTGGGGGCCGAACTGCGCACGCTGCTCGTGTTCAGTCCCGCCACGGGGATTCATCCGTTGCAACAGTTGGAGGATATCGAACCCCTGATCCCCGGGTTCGTGAGCGCCTCGCTGGCACACGGGGCCGTGGAGTGGTTTGTCGAGGAACTACCCGGCGACCCGTTCGATGCGTTGGCGGCCTGCTTTGCCCAACAGCAGAGCGCCGAAGTCATGGCAATCGACCGCTCAGTATCACGTACGCCCGAGCAGTGCCAGGCAATGCTGGACTACGTGACTGACCCCCATCGTTGGTTCGAGTCGGCCCTCACACCTGAACAGCAACGCTTGCAAGATCGATTACCGCTCTGGCTCATCCATGCTTCGCCGGACGACAGCCTGGCCTATGCTCGCCTGCTACAGGGGCTGGTCGCTGCGCAAACAGCGGCGGCGGGGCACACCTTTCTCGACGGTATCGCGCCGATTCGCACGTTCACCGCCCAGGCCCTGACGCACTGCCTGGAGAAGGAGCCCCGCGCCAAGGCGATCAGCCCGGATCACATTGAACTGACCTACAGCCTTGTCACGGCGGTGATGTTGCCAGGCGGTTTTACCAGTGGTGATGCCCACCGGGTGACACTCACGCTGACGGAGCTGGCCCTGGAAAACCTCGGCGGTTTCCCCCATGCGCCGTCCCAGATAAAACTCAACGGCGACGTGGCGCCCGCTTGGTTGAGCGCCTCTTTGTTGACCGGCTGCGTGACCGAGACGGACGTCGGCCAGGCGTACCCCGACCTGTTGCGCAAAAAACTGATCGACGACCCGATTGAATCGGCCCGCCGCGAGAAGCTGTTCAGTCGGCAACTGCGGGCGCAACTGCCGCTGCTGGCGCTGGAGCTGAAGCTCAAACGCGAGGGCGGCTTGAGCCAGGCCGGTTACCGGTTGGTGGAGGCGGCCGTCCAGGCCAGTGCGGATGGACGCGCGGCGGGTATGTGGTCGCTGGCATTCAAGGCCACGCCAGCTGCGACGGCGGACGAGGTGGTCGGTTTTTACGTGATCGGCCCACGTGACACCGAGCACGGGCCGCATCTGTTGTACCGGCCGTTGTCGACCCCAAGCCTGCGTGAGTTCGAGTCGCAGCAGGCGTTGTTGGAGGCCATCAAGACGCCAGGGGAATTGCACGACAGTGTCCTCGCCTGGATGGCCCCTGCCCGCCAGCCGGTGTATGCCAACGGTGGTTTCCAGGAACCGCATGTCGCGCACTTTCTGGCCGGTGATGAGTTCAGCGTGCCGGATCGGCCAGCGCCGGCACAGCTCAGTAAGCGGCTGGAGGAAGGCGACCCGTTGCCTGGCCTGTTTGTCTCGACTGCCCAGGCGTTGGTCAGCCTGGCCCAGGCTCAGTCGGTGTCCAATGCTCAGCAACGCTGGCGGACGTTAAAGGCCGGCGGTTGGTTGCTGTTCAATACACTGCTGCCGTTTGTCCGGGGGCCGGCACTGCTGGCGGGCTGGATGGTGCAGGTGATGGACAGTGTCCAACGGGATGTGGCGGCATTGGCCAGTAACGACTCGGTCATGCAGACCCAGGGTGTGATAGACCTGTTGACCAATCTGGTGATGATCCTGGCCCATCGGGCCTCGCCTCATGAGTGGCCGGCGATGCTGGACCAGCAAGCCTCAACGTTTGCTTCGCCAGCGTCGATGCAGCGTCCTCCCGCAGTGATACCTGGCCCTGCCACCGTGCAGTTGCAGCCTCCCTTCAGTTGGAGTAATTCGCGCGATACGCTCACACCGTCCTTGCGCGCCCGGCTGGAGGGTATGAGTCTTAAGGCCTTGCCCCAACCTTGGCCATCACGGCTGCCAGGCGCACAGGCTTCGGGGATACACGAAGGCTTGCTACTGGATACGGCGTCGACCCCGGTCCACTGGCAGGCGCTGGTGCGCGGTCATGTGTACCGCGTGCAAGTGGCCCGTGACCGCGTGCGAGTGGTCAGCGCCGACGGTAGCGCGAACGGGCCGTGGCTCAAGTCGCTGGGGGGCGGTGCATGGGATGTGGACTTGGGCTTGCGCCTGCGCGGCGGGCAATCGGATACCCCGACCGGCCTGGTTGACAGTGAGTCACGCCGTCAGCAACTGGAGCAGGATTACCGCCAATCCACCGAGCGCCGGGAAACCGCAGACCGTGCCCTGACCACGGCCCGCATGCTTAGAGACAGTGAGGATACGCGCGTCACCGAACAGCATCGCGCCACGGCGGGCGCTCGCTATGTGCAGGAGCTTCAGAACAAACTCGAGGCCTCATTGCTTGAGCTGGAGTGCCTCAGGGCGCTGCAGGTCATCAGGCGCCGACCCGGTTATGCGAGAGAGTTGTCCACGTTGCTGGAAGGGACGGCGCTCATGTTGCAGCTATTGCTCCAGCACGCCCGCCAACAGACCGTCGCGATCCACCGCAGGTTGGTGCCGCTGCTGGAGCTGGTGCAATCGCTGAGCGCGCAGGAGGCACTTTTGGATATCTATCAGCAGCCCCACCGGCAGATCATGGAGGGGCTGCGGCAGTTGGCCGACAGTAATGAGCAAGCCATTGACTGGCGCGGCCTGCAACTGGGTTTGCTGGATGAACTGAGTCAGGTGCCCAAGTATGGGCGGGACAAGGCCCAAGCCTTGCGCGAGAGCGAGTTGTCCGCGCCGACGGTGCTCGAACTGCAATCGCTGCAGGTCACCGCCTTGTGGGCCGTGGCGATCAATACCGAAGGGCCGACGCTGGAGGAAGGTTTTTTTCAAAGCCTGGACGACACCATTCACCGCGCCCGTTGGGCCAGTGGCTCGCAGGCGCACTTGGACGAGCTGGCGCCGCAAAGTGCGGAGCTGCGTACCGAGTTGCTGGAGAGTTTCGACCGTGTCTACGCCTTGAGCGATGATCGGATTGAGTTCTGGCGCGCTATGGCCCCGGAGCGATTCGATCTCAAGTACCTGGAGAAGCTGCAACAGTTGCTCGCGCAATTGCACAAGGAGGTTCAGCGTGAGCTGGCAGCGGTGCTGGTTCCGACAGCCGCCGCGACGCCTGCTGTGGGACGTGCGCGGGTTCGGCAGAAAAAAATCATTCGCGTGCGCAACCAGGACATGTACGTCGCCCAGGTCAAAGTGACAACCGGCGAGCATCCCCAGGAAGTGGCCGAAGTCACGGATGCCCAGGACGCGGTGATCGCCACGTTTACCCAGGCCGACGATGGCATTTGGGAGCCGGTCAAGGCACCCGCCCCGGCGCTTCCTGGGCCGCAGCCCAACCTGGACCGGCTGGTCGAACAGGGGCAGGCGTTACGCGCGCCGGTGGAAAAGGCCATCGCCGAGGTACTCAAAATGGTCAGTCGGGCCAATGAGCCTCAGTCGTTGCAGGACCTGCTGGAGCAGCGCGCCGACAAGTTGCGCCAGTGCGCCGAGGCGATCCAGCAGCGGTTGCTGCACAGCGTGCCGGAGCGCCTGGCCGCGACGCAGCGTGCCCGGGCCACAACCGAGGCCGATGAGTTGCGCGCGGCCGCCAGCCGCTTGTCCGAGCAAGGTTTGCAGGCACGCCTGGCTGCAATCAAGGCGCGCCTGCCGACCCAGGCCGGGGTGCAGGTGCTGGTCAGTCATCACGAAGCGCGCATCTTTCG
The DNA here is from genome assembly GCF_036346475.1 of Pseudomonas sp. AM8. NCBI lineage: Bacteria > Pseudomonadati > Pseudomonadota > Gammaproteobacteria > Pseudomonadales > Pseudomonadaceae > Pseudomonas > Pseudomonas sp. AM8. The sequence goes on along the minus strand of NZ_JAOTNX010000001.1, from coordinate 613,419 downwards.
CCAGGGGGCGCGGGTCGAACTCGCCGGACGGTCCAATGACTGGTTGCAAGCGTACGTGGTGATGGACGCGCAAACGCGTCAGGCCCTGTGCTACGGGCATTTTCACTACGAACGGCCGACCGGGCCGGACGACCATTTCACCGCTGCGCACCTCAAGACACCCGCGCAACATCGAATGGGCAAACAGTCCCAGGCCCAGGCCCGTGCCCAGGCATTCGCCAGCATGCAGGCGGGGCAAAGCGGGCGTGTGACGCAAACCCTGGAGATCCATCGGGGCGAAATCAACCTCAGGATGGCGCGCAGGTTGTTTTTCGATGCGCCGCAGTGGACCGGCGACTGGTGATCGATACGGACCCTCGGGCTAGAGCGCTCCAGCTCCGGTAAATACGACCAGGGCAGGGGCATGACGGTGCACCGATGCTGTGCAATACTCGCCGCCGTTTGCGACAGACTATTCCTACAGTTCCCAGGTGATGCCCCTCCGCAGAAGCGGCATTTGCCGAGGAATCTCGCTGAATTTTGTTGCTTATTGAGTGAAAAGCCCTGCTTGCGGCTTTCTATACTGCACGCCCCCTGAGCTGGCCGGTGTGTCGGCCGGACGGGTTTACCCACGAGGTGAGCCCGCTAGGACAGCGTCACGGCGACCCGCTGTGGCGCTGAACACTCGGTGGTTCAATCCAATAACAAAATGAGGTTGTATCCCCATGCCAGCTGGCAACCACCTGCCCCATGGCGAGACCGCTTCTGGCGGCCCGCTCAAACGCGAACTCGGTGAGCGGCATATCCGCCTGATGGCCCTCGGCGCCTGTATCGGTGTCGGCCTGTTCCTCGGTTCGGCCAAGGCCATCGAGATGGCCGGCCCGGCGATCATGCTCTCCTACATCATTGGCGGCCTGGCGATCCTGGTGATCATGCGCGCCCTCGGCGAGATGGCCGTGCACAACCCGGTCGCCGGTTCGTTCAGCCGTTATGCCCAAGACTACCTTGGCCCGTTGGCGGGCTTCCTGACCGGCTGGAACTACTGGTTCCTGTGGCTGGTGACCTGCGTCGCCGAGATCACCGCCGTGGCGGTGTACATGGGCGTGTGGTTCCCCGATGTACCGCGCTGGATCTGGGCCCTGGCGGCCCTGGTGAGCATGGGCACCATCAACCTGATCGCCGTCAAGGCCTTCGGTGAGTTCGAGTTCTGGTTCGCCCTGATCAAGATCGTCACCATCATCGCGATGGTCATCGGCGGTGTCGGCATCATTGCCTTCGGTTTCGGCAATGACGGTGTTGCCCTGGGTATTTCCAACCTGTGGGCCCACGGCGGCTTCCTGCCCAACGGCGTGCAGGGTGTGTTGATGTCGCTGCAGATGGTGATGTTCGCCTATTTGGGCGTGGAGATGATCGGCCTGACCGCCGGTGAGGCGAAGAACCCGCAGAAGACCATCCCCAATGCCATCGGCTCGGTGTTCTGGCGGATTCTGCTGTTCTATGTCGGCGCGTTGTTCGTGATCCTGTCGATTTACCCGTGGAATGAAATCGGCACCCAGGGCAGCCCCTTCGTGATGACGTTCGAGCGGTTGGGCATCAAGACCGCCGCCGGCATTATCAACTTCGTGGTGATCACCGCTGCGCTGTCGTCGTGCAACGGCGGCATCTTCAGCACCGGTCGCATGCTCTACAGCCTGGCACAGAACGGCCAGGCTCCGGCGACGTTCGCCACCACTTCCAGCAATGGCGTGCCGCGTCGCGCCCTGTTGTTGTCGATAGGCGCGTTGCTGTTGGGCGTGTTGCTCAACTACCTGGTGCCGGAAAAAGTCTTTGTGTGGGTGACGTCCATCGCCACCTTCGGCGCGATATGGACCTGGGTGATGATCCTGCTGGCGCAGCTCAAGTTCCGTCGCGGCCTGAGCCCGGATGAGCGCGCCGGGCTCAAGTACCGCATGTGGCTGTACCCGGTCAGTTCCTACCTGGCGCTGGCGTTCCTGGTGCTGGTGGTCGGCTTGATGGCCTACTTCCCGGACACCCGGATCGCGCTGTACATCGGCCCGGCGTTCCTGGTGCTGCTGACCGTGTTGTTCTATGTGTTCAAGCTGCAGCCGGCCCAGGCTGGCCAGGGTTCGCCGCGCTCGGCATGACCCCCTGAACGATGGCCTGCCTGCCCCTTGCGACAGGCAGGCCACAGGTCAGACGTGTTGCAGGGTCAGTTGGGTGCCTTCTGTCAGTTGCCGCACCAGGCGGTTATGTTCACTTCGTTCTTCCTCGGCCAGTGACTGGCGGCGCTCCAGGTACGCATCCGAACGCTTGTCCGGCAGTTGCTGCTCGAGCACGCTGACTTTGTAGCTCATGGTGTCCTTGATGGTCAGAAACGGCTCCGGCTCGCTACTTGCCAAATATTCGATCCAGAATTCGCTCATCAAGATCCACTCCTGCAAGGCGGGCGACTCGCCAAGCCGGAGCAGGGTGTTGCGCGCAGTGTTGACCACCTCGTCCGTGACGTAGTCATTCACGGTGTACAGCAGTTCCAGCGGATAAAACGGCAGGTCGAACTCACGGGCCAGTTTTTCGCGCAGGTACACCGTTACCTCGGCTGGGTCGACCGTCAGGTTGGCCCGTTCACGCTCAAGAATGAACTGATCGGCAAAGTGATCCAGCTGATTGAGGTAGAAGCAACTCTTGGCCAGCGCCAGCAAGGCCCTGTCGGCCATGTAACTGCGGGGTTGCTGCTTGGCCTGGTGGATACGGTGATGCAACTCCATGTTGGTGAACGCCAGCAGCACACTGTCGCCGCAGTCGCCTGAGCCGTAGGTGTTGAGGCATACCGTGTCGCGCAGTTGCCTCGACTCGCCCATGGCGCTCAGTAAGGTCCAGACTCTGTGGGTCAATGCTCTCCTTGGGGTGTCGCCGTGGATGTAGGCGTAGGTCCGCGTCAGGTCCTGCAAGACCCGGAACACATCATCGGCACTCGCCGTCTCATTGGTTTTCAAACCCTCCCACAGCGCTCTGCGTGCCGGTACATCCTGGAGCGGCACGCCCATCAGCCATTGGCTGAGGTCGTCGACGGCCACAGCCGTATGCCGAGGCGTACGCAGTTGGCCACCCAGGCGAATGCCGGTATCCAGCCGGTACGCTTCGATACTCGCCAGGGTCGGTGCCGACAGCGGGTTTTCATGCAGGAGCGTGTTGCGATTGGCGGCTTGCAGCCAGGGGTTGGTGAAGACCTCTTCTGGAATGGTGGAGATCTGGTTTTCCTGCAGGTGCAACTCCATCAGGTACGGCAGCGCACTGGCGCCACGGGGCCATTGCGTGATGCCGGTGTTACCCAGGTGCAGGATGCGCAGTTGGGTCATTTGACTGACATCCGGGGCGAGTGCCAGGTCCGGGTTGTCGCTGAAGTCCACGTTGCGCAAGTTGACCATGGTTGCCAGGCGTTGTACCGCCTCTTCGGTCAAGCGGATGTCGTTGTCGTTCAGGTCCAGGTAGGTGAGCGAGGTCATGTCCGTGATTGCACTGGGCAGTTCGGTCATCCGGCAATCGAGGTGCAATGCCTTGAGCTGGTTGAATTTAGCGAGGAATTCAACCGCCGAAGACGGGAAGGCATTGCCGGAAATCCGCAGGTGTTCAATATGGCTGAAACCGCTGGTACCTGTGATGAACGAGGCGGGTGGCAGGCCACCATCGTCCAGTTGCAACTCCAGGGAGTACACGTGGAACAGCCCGGCGATGTAGACCGCCCTGTTGTCCCGCCGCCATGCCTGGCGCAATTGCTCGGCAATGTAGCGGCGCCGGGCCTGGCGCTGCCCGATGGGGTCGTCGATCACGTTGTCTTCATCCAGCACGGTTTCGCTCCAGCGCCGCAACTCCAGGTCCATGGTCTGGTACTCGGCCTTGCGACGTTCGAGCTCAATCAACACCGCCGGCTCAGTGAGGTTCAGCGACTGGATCAATTGGCGCGCGTCGTCGCGGGTGAAACGCGGATAAATCTCTTGGACCTTGGCCACCAGGTCCGGCGGCCTGGGGCCGTTGAACGGCCAGAAACGTGACCAGAGCGGGTACACCAGGAACGAACGCTCCAGGCCCATCGCCGGTTGCATCCAGGGTTGCAGGTGCGGGATATCCAGCAGGCCCTTGATCTCTACGCGGCGGGACAGGGCGATATCGGCGAGTTGCTGGCGCAGTTCGGTGATGCCGGTTTCATCGGTAACGCCCAGGACCGTTTGCTCGCTCGCCGACAAGGTGCTGAGAATCACCCTCAGCAAGTCGTTCGAAGGTTGGCCAAGGGGCACGCTGTTGGCGTCATAAGCCTGATAGCCACGATGGGTCTTGGCCACGGTCTTGCGCGAGGTGCCTACCAAATGACCGGCCGTTTTGAGCAGGCGCCCCTGTTCGTCGCGTTCGCGAATATCGATGCGCACATGCCTCGGCCAGGTGGGCAGGAGTTTGAGCAAATGCAGGATAATCCGGTCGCTGTCGGCATTGGCGCAGGCAGACACATGCAAGCCCTCATAGGCGCGGTTCAGTCGCAGGTCGTGGCTACTCAAGCGCGCCTGTTCCGCGAGTCGCAGGCTCAATTGGTTGTTTTCATGCAGTTGCTTGAGTTCGCGTGGCGAGGCGTGGCCAAGAATCGCCGTGACGGTGCTGGTGGGCAGATCGGGATGCTTGGCCTTGAACCGTCGCACCGACTCGCTGCCCCCGGACTCGCTGCGTTGGTACAACGAGCTCAGGATCTGCGCCTTTTCCCGGTCGGTGTAGTCGACGATCCGAGTGATCAGCTGGAACAGGCGCTGCTCGTGAGTCGTCGGCAATTCACCGAGCAGGGCAAGGGTCACGTCATCGTGGGTGATAATGTTTTCCAGCAGCCTGGCGTTTTTGAAGTCGGATTCGGTGATCTTCACCGTCAGGTCGTCCGGGCTGCTGCGTTGCGGGTATTGATGGGTGACCTGGTGGTTGTCATCGACAATTTGCAGTACGTGGCTGTCGGGCCATTCCGGCAGGCTGGAGAGCACCAGTAATTGCAAGTCCGGTCGGGCGTTGGAGGCGATGGGGGTTTCGTACATCGCGTCGATGAACTGGTCGATTTCCTGGTCGATCCTGAAGCGTTTGCAGGTGTCGACCAGCAATGGCGGCGCTGCACGGCCGCAGCGGTGAACCTGGCGCAATAGGTGGGCAGGGGTGTCGGTCAGGGCGAGGATGTTTTTGGACATGTCCTGGGTGAAGCTGTGGTGATTGCCCCCCAGGCGATAGAGCAGGCTATGGTCGTCCCAGCTCATCGGGTTCTCGCTGGACAGGCGCCAGGCACCGTGACCGTTGTGCTCCAGGGTCGGGGTGTCGACGCCGACCTTCTGCGGGTGCTTGAGCCGCCATTTAAAGCTGCGCTTGTCATAGATGATGCGGTACAGAGAACCGAACAACGGCAGGTAGTGGCGGCCTTCCAGGGGGAAAATACCTTGGGCATCCGGTTGCAGGGCGGGCGGCAAGGGCAATGTGTGTTCGTACTGCGCCAGTGACCCGTTGACCAGGCTCACAAAACCTTCGGGGGTGCGTTGGCTGCTCATGTAGTCGCCCAGGGTGTGGCGCAGGCCCAGCGCATCGGTCGCACTGTGCATGCCCAGCGCCTGGTGCTCGTGGGGTTGCAGTACCGAGCCGATGGCCAGGTAGAAACTGTCGACGACCGGGGACACGGCAATCGTGCCGGCATTGCGCATGTCGTAGGCCTCATAGGCGCCGTCGCCTGAGTGCCGCAGCTCTACGGTTCGGTCGTCTGGGCCGCTGGAGCGATAGGGGGTGGCGATGGCTCCGGCATGCACTTCTGTGATCACGAAGTCGCGCTTGAGCCGATGGCGTACCAGCGCCGATGCGAACTCCCTGGCCCATTGGTCGGCGTCAGTGTTGTAGGGCCTTGGGTGATAAAGCCCGTCGATTGCCGCGTCGATACGCAGGGCGATGCGGTGGTTTTCCAGTTCTTCATGAAAGTGGCTGGGCAGCGCCCCCTCCTGCAAGTAGGCCTGCTGTTGGCGCGGTGTCAGAGGGTGCTGCTGCAGCAGGCGTTCCAGCAGGGCTGGGGACAAGGGGCGATTGAGATCGCGCAGTTTCTTGAGCAGCGGCGTGACCGCCACCAGCGGGGCCGATGCCTGGATGGGCAAGAAGCGTCGGGCATTGATGGGCGGGAGTGGTTCACTTTTTTCATACCCGGCATAGCTGAAGATTGCCGCGAACAACGCCATCCGCTCACGGCTCGCCAGCGCGGCCACGTCCCGGCGAACGCTCATGATCCGCTGTTCGGGCGAGGCGTCGGCCTGATCCGCCAGGCCCAGCCGTGAGTGGGCCGGTTGCAGGCTGATGATCAGGCTCAACAGCGGCTCGGCCCGATAGGGCGGCTGGCCACGATCCCCTTCGACCTGGTAGCCACTGTCTTCACTGCGGATGAGGGTCAGGGTCTTTGACTCGGCCACCGTGTGCTCGAGGTTGCCGAAGGTTTCGATCACGCTGCGTTGCGGGTCGCTGATGCTCAGCAGCAGGCTGGCGGGCCAGTCCGGCAGTTGGGTCAGCAGGCACAGCACCAGGCTGTCACCGTAGGGCGGCAGGTAACCGGGCTCAGGGAAACGTTCGATGATCTGCTGGATCACCTGGTCAGCCTGCAGGCGCCGTACGCCCTCGATCAGGTTCAACGGTGCCGGTTCGCCACGCCAGACCCGATCCAGGGTGGTGCGGGTGGTTGCGGTGCTGCGCAGCATGCGTTCCAGGTCGAGCTGATGGATGACCGACGAACCGTTGGGCAGCATCCGTTGCAGCAATTGGATATCCGAGAGGGTATGAGCGTTGTGCAGGTCGAAGGTCCAGGCCTGCAGCGCGGGCTCGAACACAATGGGTGGCTTGTAGCTGCTGCGACCATTCTTGAGCACGTAGCGCAGGCTCGGCACGTCGTGGCTCACTTCGGCTACCAGGGGCTGGCCTTCATGATGCAGCTTGACGTATTGCTTGCCGTGTACGGTGAACACGCCCAGGGCATCGGCGCTTTTGCCATCCAGTAGGTATTGCCGATCATGGGCATAAGGGCCTGGGTCGGCCTTCCACAGTTCATCCACGCCGTCGGGGCGCGTGACCTTGCGGGGGTTGCCCAGCCGTTGCAGGTGTTCGAGCATGCGTTGGCGATGGGCTTTACCCGCGACATTGATCAGGCGTCCGCTGATCGCCAGGTCGGCGACGTCGGTCAGGGTCGAGGCAAAGCCGCTGGCGTCGCCCTTGGCGGCTTCATTCAGGCCGACGCTGACGCTGTAGGTCATGCTGCCCAGCACCGCCAGTTGCATGATTCGGTTCATGCCCGTGACGCCACCGGGCAGGGGGGTCAGCAGCAGTTGCAGGACTTCGGATGCAATGGCGGCGGCGGCATCCTTGACGGCTTGCCAATCGGCTTCGGAGCGGCTGCTGGCGAGGGTGTCCATGTCGGCCTGGCAACGCTGCAACTGACGATATGCCAGGGCTTGGCGCAATGTCTCGGCGGGGCCGGCATGCGGGTCGGTGGCGAAGCGGATATCGTTGAGTGTGCGTTCCGGGAAGGCGTTGTGAAACCCGTCGTACAGTGTGCCCGCCAGCCAGTTCATGCCCTCGGGGCGTTTTTCCTGGGTCAGCAATGACTGGAAGGCCGACAAGCCCACCAAGGGCAACTGCCGGGAAAACCAGCCGAGGTCGCCTTGCTGGTGACTGTCCAGCAGTTGCTGACGAAAGTCGGCTTCTGCCGAGCGGGCATCGTCGTGGTAGCGAAACGCGCCGCCAGGGCGGAAGGGAAAATAGGACAGCACCCCGAGGCTGGCAATCTTGATCAGCATCAAGGGCACGGGAATGTAACTCTCCCACGCCACGAATGGCACGGAGACAATGGGCGTGACGCCTGAGGTCAGGCTCAGGCTCTCGATCGACAGCTGCGTCCCGCTGCCGTCGATCGATGCCCTGAGGCGCTCATACATCGTGCGAGTCAAACCGTTGTGGGCGCGGTTGCGCCAGGCGTCTAATACATCGAACTGCAGCAGGGCCTGCGCGGCGTCATTCATCAATTGACGCAGCGTGCCATGCTCGCCCAGCGTGGCTCGGATCGTAACGTGCAGTTGGTGACCCAGGTCCAGCTCGCGGGCGATGCCGATGAACTCGCGGGCACTCAGGCTTCGGTCGCCGTCGGGACCGACCACGCGGCTGGCATCAATCAGGGTATAGCCGGAATCCGTGCGAGCGTACGCGGTGAAGCCGAAGTTCACGCAGGCTGCCTCCCACAGCGACAGGCTCTTGACGTGTTCGATATGGCGCAGGTCCATATCCGAACGACGCGGCACTCGGATGTGGCTGCCGGTTCGCCGCTCCCATGGCAAGGGTTGTTCCACTTTTTCCAGGTAGGTGGTTTCGAAGCGGTACTGTTCCGGGTCGCGCCCGCCGATCCTGTCGCGCAATTGCGCCAGGCCCTTGGTCTTGAAGGCACTTACGACCCGTTCTTTCTCGGTCTCGACTGCCGTCAAGGCCGCGAGGGCCTGGCGTTGCAGGTTTACGAAACGTCGCTTTTCCTCGTCGTCCAGGCCATCCAAGGCTTGGATCACGTTGCGCTGGATCAGCTCCAGTGCCTGTTGCTGGGTCCAGGAGGTACTCGATTGCAGATTGCCGGACAGGCCGTTGAGTAATTGTTGAGTCGGCATGCGCTCTACCTTTCACGATAAGTGGAGGGCAGATGGAAGCACCGCGCATGCCGGCGCTGGGGCTATCTATTTAAGGGCCGGCGCCTCGCCGCGCAGCGCCAGGTCCAGGCGCTTGTTGAACTCCAGCCACGCCGCCAGCCCGGCCATCAGCGCCAGGCCCAGCAACGCGCTGAAAACCTGCATCGGCCAGGCATCCTCGACCTGGGCGTTGAGCATGTCCGCCAGCGGTGCCAGCAGCACGCCGAGGCAGAACACCTCCAGGGAGTAGCGGCCCATGCGACAGCTTTGTTGCGCCCACCAGGTTTGCGTCCAGCCGCGACCCGGCAACAGCTTGGCGGTGACATAGGCCAGGGCCAGGAAGTGCAGCAGGCGCAGCGGCGACAGGTCGGTCTTGCTGATGGGGTAGATCAGGTCGCTGAGCCACGACGGCATCAGCGCGTCATGCACCTCGGGCCAGCGCCATGACAGGGTCAGCACACACGCCACCACGGTGTACACCGCCGCCGCCATGAACAACGGCTGGCGCTTGAGCGGGCGCTGTTCCGGCGGGCGCGCCTGACTGGCCTGCAGCGCCGCCGCGCCACCGAGGATAAACAGGAACTGCCAGGTCACCGGGTTGAAGTACCACACGCCGTCGGCAATCGCCCGCAGGTTCCAGCCCATCCACGGCGCCAGCAGATACACCGTCGCCGACGCGGCCACCACCAGCCAGGTGTGGCGCAGCAGCAGCGGCAACACCAGCGGCAACCCCGCCAGCAGCACGATATACAACGGCAGCGGGTCCATCAGGTTGGGCTTGAAGCGCAGCAGCAACTCGTCGGTCAAGGCTTGTTGCGGGTTGGTGATGAAGTGCGTCAGGCCCATTTCCTGGACGAGGTCGCGGGTTTCCACCTTGCTGTTGGCGAAGAACACGATGCCCATCAGCATCGCCAGCAAAAAGATATGCACCACGTACAGCACCCAGGCGCGGCGCAGGATCTTCAGGCAGGCCATCCAGTAGCCTTCGCGTTGCAAGACCTTGCTGTAGGCCAGTACCGAGGCGTAGCCGGCCAGAAACACAAAGACTTCCGCAGCATCGCTGAAGCCGAAGTTGCGCAGGGTGATCTGGCCGAGGGGGTTGTGGGGGACGTGATCCCAGAAAATGAAGATCAACGCCAGGCCCCGAAAAAAATCGATGCGCGGGTCGCGTCCGTTCAGCATGGCAGCGGGCTCTTGAACAAAAGGTTTAGTAATGACCGGCGAGCGCGCAGGTTGTCGTACGCCGCACGTCGGGCGGGCGCAGGTTGGCGGTATTTGTAAGCAATTGCAAAGGTTGGGTATTACTGAATGTCTCTAGGCGTCAATGATCACCAGGGTGCCCTGGCTACCTGGAAGTACGGCATGAGCGGTGCCTGCTTCCACGAGGTACATCTGGCCGGTCTCTACGTGGATCTCTTCATCAGCGATGCTCAGGCGCAAATGGCCGCTGATCACCAGTAGCCCTTCGTTGTAGTCGTGCACCTCTTCTTCGTAAGCCTGCTCATCCATGCGCAACACCTTGATCCGCGCCGGGCCGACCTGGCCCAGGCGTATCGATTTCCAGCTGTCAGGCAGTTGCCCGGCGAGTGCAGCGAAGTCCAGTAACGGCATGTGAATCTCCTTGTTTCTACGATGCCGTCGGTGGTCCGGTTCAGCGGGGAAGAGGTGGGTCAGAACGCATCCATCAGCAGCACTTTGCACGGCTTGGCCTGGTGCTCATTGATCTGCGGCACCAGCCGGGTGAAGTGTTCGGTCTGGCAATGGGTGTCGAGCGCGGCCTGGTCGGGCCATTGCTCGATGAAAATGAAGTGCCCTGGGTCTTTCTGATCGACAAACAGATCGTAGGCGATGCACAGCGGTTCCTGGCGGGTTTTTTCCACCAGTTCGGCGTACCAGGGACGTACGGTGTCGAGGTATTCGGGTTTGATGAAATCTTCGGCGATGACTTTCAACACGATCTGGGTCCTTAAGCAGCGGCGACTTCATGGGGCTCAAAACTGTCCGCCCGCGCCATCTGCCACATGCGCGAATAGAACTCGCCATTCACTTCGCCGGTGAGCAACTCGCCAGGCTTGAGGAACACATGCAACTGCGAGAACAGCTTGATCTCGGTGGCCGACATGCGTCGTACCAGATGCTTGGCCGACAGCTGCGACGGATGATCCAGGCCTGCCGCCGCGAGCATTTCGGCCAGGGCCTTGAGGGTGTTGCGGTGGAAGTTGAACACCCGCTGGGCCTTGTCCGGCACCACCAGTGCACGTTGGCGCAATGGGTCTTGGGTGGCGACGCCGGTGGGGCATTTGTTGGTGTGGCACGACTGCGATTGAATGCAGCCAATGGCAAACATAAACCCCCGCGCCGAGTTGGCCCAGTCGGCGCCGATGGCCAACACGCTGGCGATATCGAAGGCGCTGACGATCTTGCCACTGGCCCCCAGCTTGATCTTGTCGCGCAGGTTCAGGCCTACCAGGGTGTTGTGCACGAACAGCAGGCCTTCGCGCAGCGGCACGCCGATATGGTCGGTGAACTCCACGGGCGCGGCGCCGGTGCCGCCTTCCTTGCCGTCGACGACGATAAAGTCCGGGAGGATGCCGGTTTCGAGCATGGCCTTGGCAATGCCCATGAACTCCCACGGGTGGCCCAGGCAGAACTTGAAGCCCACCGGCTTGCCGCCGGACAGTTCACGCAATTGGGCGATGAATTGCATCAACTCGATGGGGGTAGAGAACGCGCTGTGACGTGACGGCGAGATGCAGTCTTCGCCCATCAGGATGCCGCGGGTTTCGGCGATCTCTTGAGTCACCTTGTGCTTGGGCAGGATGCCGCCGTGGCCGGGTTTGGCGCCCTGGCTCATCTTGATTTCGATCATGCGCACCTGCGGGTTCTGCGCCTGCGCGGCGAAGCGCTCCGGGTCGAAGCGGCCGTCGCTGGTGCGGCAGCCGAAGTAGCCGCTGCCCAATTCCCAGGTCAGGTCGCCGCCGTTTTCGCGGTGATAGGGGCTGATGCTGCCTTCGCCGGTGTCATGGGCAAAATTGCCAAGCTTGGCGCCTTGGTTGAGCGCGCGGATCGCATTGGCGCTCAACGAGCCAAAGCTCATCGCCGAGATATTGAACACCGACGCCGAATACGGCTGGGTGCATTGCGGGCCGCCGACCATCACGCGAAAGGCGCTGGGGTCGCTCAGGGGCGCGGGGCGCATGGAGTGGCCGATAAATTCGAAACCCAGCTGGTACACATCGATCAGGGTGCCGAAGGGTTTGTCGGCGGTTTCGTTCTTGGCTCGCGAGTACACCAGGGATCGTTGCGAGCGCGAGAAGGGCAGGGCGTCGCTGTCGGACTCCAGCAGGTACTGGCGGATTTCCGGGCGGATAGCTTCCACCAGGTAACGGATATTGCCCAGGATCGGGTAGTTGCGGCGCACCGCGTGGGGGCTTTGCAACAGGTCGAAAATACCGATCAGGCTCAACACGCCGGTGACCAGGGTGATGGGCCACAGCCATTCGTGTTGGATAAAGGGCAGGCTGGCGAGGGTGAAAATGACGCACACGGCAAAGAAGGCGTAGCGGCTTAGCAAGGACAGGCTCATACGGTTTCCTTGGGTTCGGACTCTCAGGTCGATCCGGCATTCTGCGCCAGTAACGAAACGCCAGACAACCTGCAGGTGTACTCAGTTTGATCCCGGTGATGGGACGGACTGGCCCGAAATAGACAAGGCGCGGCTATCGGTCAGTTCAAACCGGGCCTGGTTTTCGGTGGTCGAATCTGCCCCGACGAAGACGGTGAACGTACCGGCCTCAATCACCGGCGAAAAGTTGCTGTCGAGCAGGGCGAAGTCTGCCTGGTCAAGGGTGAAGGTCAGCTCCCGCGCCTCGCCGGGCGCCAGCTGCACTTTGCGGAAACCGCGTAGTTGGCGAACCGGGCGGGTCACGCTGGCGACATCATCGCGCAGGTACAACTGCACGATGTCTTCGCCTGGGCGCGCTCCGGTATTGGTGACGGTGACCGCCACGCTCAGCACTTGGGTGGACGCCAGCCGCTGTGTGCTGAGCCGCGGTGCGGAGTAACTGAACGAGGTATAGCTCAGGCCGAAGCCGAAGGGATACAGCGGCGTCCAGTGTTCATCGATGTAGCCGGAGGTATACCTTTCATCGCCGCTGGGCGGACGCCCGGTGCTTTTGTGCGCGTAGTAGAGGGGGATCTGCCCCACGTTGCGCGGGAACGTGATCGGCAGTTTGCCGCTGGGGTTGACGTCACCGAACAGGATATCGGCCACGGCATGGCCCATCTCACTGCCCAGGAACCAGGTTTCCAGCAGCGCCGGCGCCTGGCGCACGTTCTGCGAGAGCACCAGCGGGCGGCCATTCATCAACAGGATGACCACGGGTTTGCCGCTGTCCAGCAGGGCACGCAACAGCGCCTCCTGGGCACCCGGCAGGTCGAGGTCCGCGCGACTGCGGGCTTCGCCGCTCTGATCGGCGCGCTCGCCGAGCACGGCGATCACTACCTCGGCGCGGCGGGCGGCCTGCCGGACCTCGTTGAGGTTCTGCGTCTCGGTGCTGATGGGCGAAGCGCCGGGCAGGTAAACCACCTCGGTGCCAGGGGCGACGGCGCGGCGTATGCCCTGCAAGACCGTGATCGAATCTTCGGGATGAGCCGCCAAGGCCCAGGGGCCGATCGTGGCCTCGGCGTCCGTGGCCAGGCTGCCGACCACCAGCACGTTGCGCAGGTGCTTGGACAGCGGCAGCAGGGCGTCGGTGTTTTTCAACAATACGATGGACTTTTGCGCGGCCTCGCGTGCCAGTGCCCGGTGCTGCGGTGTCAGGACATTGGCCCGTTGCCGCGCCTCGTCGCTGTAGCGGTAGGGATCGTCAAGCAGTCCCAGGCGCTGCTTGGCCTGGAGTACACGGCGCACCGCATTATCCACGGCGGTCAGGGGAACCTGGCCAGTGCGCACCAGGGTGGGCAGGTATTGGCGGTACGTCTGGCTGACCATGTCGATGTCCACCCCGGCGTTGAACGCCAGCCGTGCCCGGTCGGCCGGACCGCCGGCGATGCCGTGCTGGCTCAGCTCCCAAATGGCGTTGAAGTCACTGACAATGAGGCCACGGAACCGCCACTGATTGCGCAGCACACCGGTCAACAGCGCGGTGTTGCTGTGCAGGGGCGTCCCGGCCAGTTCGTTGAACGAGGGCATGATCCCATCGACGCCAGCCGCCACGGCCGCCTGGAAAGGCGGCAAGTACACTTCCCGCAACGTGCGTTCCGACACGTCGGCGACGTTGTAGTCGCGCCCGCCTTCGGCCGCGCCGTAGGTCACGAAGTGTTTCGCGGTCGCCAGCATATATGACGGGTCGGCAGGCCCGGCGCCGTGGAACCCCCGCACCTTGGCGCTGGCCAGCGCTGCGCCCAGGAACGGATCTTCGCCGGTGCCTTCCACCACACGGCCCCAGCGCGGGTCGCGGGCAATGTCGACCATGGGCGCGAAGGTCCAGTGTATGCCGCTGGCCGTCGCTTCAACGGCCGCCGCGCGAGCGGTCCGTTGTGCCAGGTCAGGGTCCCAGGCAGCGGCTTGCGCCAACGGCACGGGAAATACAGTGCGAAACCCGTGGATCACATCAAAGGCAAACAACAACGGTATAGGCAGGCGCGAACGGGTGACGACGTGTTCCTGCAACCGGCGGGTCTGTTCGACGCCGTAGGCGCCAAGGACCGAGCCTACGGTGTTCATGGGCAGTTGCGCCAGATCGCCTTGGTCAATGACCGGGCCTGTAGGTGTGTCCTGGACGCCGAGCTGGCTGAGTTGGCCGACTTTTTCTTCCAGCGTCATCTGTTGCAACAAGGCCTCTACGGGGTCTTGCTCACCGGCGTGGAGAGCGTTGCCGCTGACACTGAACACCACGCAGAACAGCGCCCATTGGCCGCCGAGCCTCATGGACTATTGCCGGTGTCGGTCGTTGAAGGGGTACCGATTGCCGTCGATTCCGAATGGAAGGGGTGGTACTGATACAGCCAGGTCTCTGACAGCGGCTGGCCGTCCAGGCGCAGGAACAGGCGCAATTCCACCGGCTCCTTGCCGTCGACGTTCAGGTCGAACTGTGCTCGCCAATGGCCGGCGACGCCGTCCGGCACCGCTTCGGTAAAGACCCGGCTGAGGGCGCCCCTGGAGCAACTGATCACGGCCTCGGGCTTGACCCCCGGTGCGAGTTTTTCCAATGGGGCGCCCTGGAATTCCACCACGAATTTACGTACCCCCAGCGGGCGCGGCTCACCCGGTGAGCCGCCTTTGCCCAGGCGAGTGGCCACGCACACCGCCAGTGGCGAAACGTAGGGCTCCCGGGCCAGCCAGTGCAGGCGATACCGCAGCGCATAGCGGTTGCCCGCTTCCGCCGGGGCCGAGGGCACCCACATCGCGACGATGTTGTCGTGGATCTCGTCGTCGGTGCCGTTTTCCATCAGTTGCACGCTGCCTTCGCCCCAATCGCCCAATGGCTCGACCCACAGGCTGGGACGCCGTTGGTAATTCACCCCATCAAGGTAGTGGTCGAAATTACGGTCGCGCTGTAACAGGCCGAAGCCCTTCGGTTGCCGGTCGCTGAACGCCGAAACCAGGGTGCGTGGCGGGTTGTTCAAGGGCCGCCAGATACGTTCTCCGTTGCCGGTCCAGAGCGCCAGGCCGTCGCTGTCGTGGACCTCGGGGCGCCAGTCGGCGGCGGTGCGCTTGGCGGTTTCACTGAACCAGAACATCGAGGTCAGCGGCGCAATGCCCAGCCGGCTGACGTTCTTGCGCAGGAAAAACGTGCAGTCGATGTCCATGACCACGCCCTGTGTGCGGTGGATCTCGAAACGGTAGGCGCCGCAGATACTGGGGCCGTCGAGCCGCGCGTAGAGGGTCATGGCGTTTGTGTGCTGGTTCTTTGGCGGCTCGAACCAGATGTGGGTGAAGTCGGGGAATTCTTCGGCCTTGCCGGCTTGTGCCACATCCAGGGCAATCGCCCGTGCCGACAGGCCGTACTGGTACAACTCGCCGATGGCCCGGAAGTACGACGCGCCAAGAAAGGCCACCCAGTCGTTCTGTTGCCACGCCAGCCTGGCCTGGTCGCCCAGGCGGCTTTCCTGGATACGAAAACCGGCGAACCCGCTGTTACGGGGCAGGGCATGGGCCGGGCTGTCGCCCGGCATATCGAAGTGCGCCGGGTCGTAGACGATCTCGCGGGCGATGCCGTTGTCCAGCACATACAGCCTGACGGGCGTGCGAAAAAACGACCCCAAGTGAAAGAATGTCACAGGGAACTTGCCGGGGCCTTTGGCGAACAGGGCGTGCTCGGGTTTGAAGCGGATCTGGCCATGGGCGGCGTAGTCGAGTCGCGCCAGCAGCGCGGCCGATGCGGTGCTGGGGTAGGTGTAGGGTTTCAAGGCATCGGCCTGTGCCTGTTCGATCAAGCCTTCGAAGGAAAAAGCGCTGGGCTGGTCGGCTGTATCGGCCGCCAGGGCGCCCCTGCCCAGTGGCATGAGCAAGGCGCCCAGTGACGCGTATGTGAGGAACTCGCGACGCGTAGACATGCTGTCCTTTCCTTCGACGATGAGGGTCCAGGCCTCACGTTCAGCACGCCACCGGCATGCAACCGTGTTGCTTGTGTGGAGTCTCGAGTCGGGAAAAGGGTCTGTCTACTGTCAGAAATAACAGGGTGCGCAGGGGCGGATGATTCGGCGGCGTGTCCTACGCCGCCGTCTGCCGAATCGGCAATACCACGCGAAACTTCGTGCCCTTGCCCAGTTCGCTGCTGACAGAGATATCGCCATGGTGTTTCTTGACGATGCCGTAGGAGAGTGACAGCCCTAAGCCAGTGCCTTCGCCTACCGGCTTGGTGGTGAAAAACGGGTCGAAGATTTTCTGCACCGCCTCGGGGGCAATCCCGCAGCCGTTGTCCGCCACTTCCAGCCACACGTTCTCGCCTTCCACGCCGTTGCTGATGGTGATGATGCCGCGCTCCGGCCCCATGGCCTGCGCCGCATTGATCACCAGGTTCATCACCACCTGGTTGAGCTGGGAGGCCAGGCATTCGATCTCTGGCAGCGGCGCGTAGTGCTTGACCACATCGGCCTTGTACTTGAGTTCGCTGGCAACGATGTTCAGCGTCGAATCGATGCCCTGTTGCAGGTTTGCGAATTGCCAGGTCTGGTCGTTGTCCACCCGCGAGAAGTTTTTCAGGTCCTTGACGATCTGCACCACGCGGCCGATGCCCTCCTTGGACTCGCGGATCAACACCGGAATGTCTTCCTGTAGAAACTCCAGTTCCAGGCGGGTGCGCAAGGCCTTGAGCTGCTCGTGCTGTTCACCCGTGGCGAGGCTTTCTTCGGCCTGCCGGTAAGCCTCCAGCATCTGTTGCAACTGGTTGAAGTAGCCGTCGAGGGTGCTGAGGTTGGAGGAGATAAAGCCTACCGGGTTATTGATCTCATGGGCCACGCCCGCGGCGAGTTGCCCCAGGGAGGCGAGTTTTTCCGACTGCACCAGTTGGCTTTCCAGGTGCTTGCGCTCTTCGATTTCCAGCTGCAGCGCGTGGGTGCGTTGTTCCACCAGCCGTTCCAGATGAGTGGTTTGCAGGGTGGCGCGACGGGCCATGTCCCATTTATTGGCCAGGGTGTTGGCCATCTGCTGGACTTCGATGTTATCGAACGGTTTTTTCAGGATCAGCAAGCGATCATGGCCTTGCAGGCGGTCGAGCAGGTCCTCCCAGGAATAGTCCGAGTACGCGGTGCACACCACCACTTGCAGGTCGGGGGCGACTTTCCAGAGCTCTTCTATGGTCCTCGCGCCGTCCCAGCCCTGGGGCATGCGCATGTCGACAAACGCCAGGGCATAGGGCTGCTGGTGCGCCATGGCGGTGATGAGCAACTGCAGGCCTTCTTCGCCGCCGTAGGCCGAGTGCAGGTCGAAAGGGGGGGCCGTGGGTTTGCTGGTTTCACCGAACAGTGCCGACTCCATGTCATCCAGCTCCTGGTTGGATTCAGTGGGCGGCATCAGGATCTTGCGGAAATCCTCATGAATCGACGGCGTGTCATCAATCAACAGGATGCGCCGGTTGGGAGGCTGGTTCATACGAGGCTTCCGGCAGGAATGAGGGGGATAGTCAGGGTGAATAGCGCGCCCAGGCCCGGCCCGTCGCTGTGGGCGCTGAGGTGGCCGTCCATTTCGACGGCGGCCAGGGCGCAGCTGTGCAGGCCGAAGCCGTGACCTTCCTTGCGGGTGGTAAACCCGTGGGTAAATATCCGGGTCATGTTCTCGGCAGGTATGCCTTCGCCTTCGTCCTTCACGCTGATCTGCAACCTGTTGCCCTCCAGCGACTGGACTGTCAGGGTCATCTGCCGTGGCCGGTCGGTGAGGTTGGACATGGCGTACTTGGCGTTGCTGATCAGGTTGACCATGATCAGCAGCAAGCGGTGTTTGTCCCCGAGGACTTCCGGTACCTGCCCATAGTGCTTGACCACCGTGACATTGTGCCGGCTCAGTGCCCCCGCGTTCATGCGCAGGGCGTCTTCCATCAAGGTGCTGATCTGCACCGGTTCCTTCATCGAGGGCGCGCCCGCATAGGATTGTTGGGTGGAGACGATGTCCTTGATATGGTCCACGCTCTTGCTCAGTTGCCCCAGCTCCTCGATCAGGCCTTGCTGCTCGACGGCAATGGCGTCCACCAATTGGTTCAAGTAGCCGGGCAGCAACTTGCCCTTCTCATCCTCGGTGATAAAAGTGCCCAGGTCGCCCTGGCGTTCGTTGATCAACTGCATGGCCTTGCCCAGGCCCATTGCCTTGCTGCTGCGCAGTTTGCGGGTGACCAGGTCGGCGGAGATGTTCACGCTGTTAAGCACATTGCCGACGTTGTGCAGCACGTTGGTGGCGATCTCCGCCATGCCGGCCTGGCGCGCGCTGTCCATCAGCTCGCTCTGGGCATCCTTGAGCTGTCGGGTACGTCGTTCCACACGCTGTTCCAGGGTTTCGTTCACCGCCTGCAAGGCGCGGTTGACGCGGTTGATCTCGGCGAAACTACGCAGCAGGCGAACCGCCAGGAACAGCAGCAGGGCCACCAGCAGGGTCGAGAACACCAGCAGGTAACGGTGGTATTGCTGCTCGACCAGGTCGAGGGCCTGTTGGTCCTGGTTGAGGTGGGTGGTCAGGTCATCCAGGCGTTCGGCTACCGGAATGGCGGCGATCTGTTCGAGCAACGTGTTCACCACCGGCTGCTCGCGCAGGATCAGTTCGATGTGATTGCTCAGGATCTCCACCGGGCCGCGGAATTCGCTGGGCAGCAGTTCCTTGTTGACGGCCAGCTTGCCCAGGCCGACGAGAATGTCGGCGGCGCGCTCGTCGCTGGTGACCTGGGCGAATTCAAGGCTGCTGAGCAGCAGGTCGTAGGTGTCGGTGGCCACGCTTTGCAGTTGCGCTTTTGTATCGTCGTTTACCTGGTTGAACTGCGCCTGGATATCGTCTTCGGCGGTCGGCAGGAAAGCCAGGGAGTTGCGCAATACCGCGTTATGGGACTTGAACTGGTCGACGCGCCGGGCCTTTTCCTGGATGGCCGCTTGATAAGCCTGCTGGCTGGCTTCCCAGGCGGGCAGGTCTTGCGGGCTGTGGTACGAGCCGCGTGCTTCCAGCTCGGCCCACAACCGGGTCATTTCCGTCAGGGGCGTCACCAGGGGGTCGTAGTTGTGGGTGATGGCGATCCTGGCCTTGAGGACTTCGCTGTCCCACTGGGCATTGAGTTGCTGCAACTGCCGGATCAGGTCCCGGGAGTGGGTGTAGGAAGACGACTGGTCGCTGGACGACTTGATGTACAGAAAAATCAGGGTCGAGGCCAGCAACAGGGTGATCAATCCCAAGGCCAACTGGCTGGTGCGGCGGCGAGAAAGGGTCATGACGGTCTGCTCATAAAGGCTTGCCTTTCCATTCGCCGGTCAGGGTCTTGAGAAACTGGATGATCAGGTCTTTATCCTCCTGTGAAGGATTGCGCCCCAGTTGGAACTTGAACATGACGTCGACGGCTTCTTCCAGGGTCTTGGCCGAGGCATCGTGAAAATACGGGGCCGTGACCGCGACGTTACGCAGGCTGGGGACCTTGAACACGTGCCGGTCTTCCTCATCCTTGGTCAGCAGGTAGCGCCCCAGGTCCGACTCGACGGGGTTGCCGCGGACCTTGAAGTAGTCGCCCATCACGCCGAATTTCTGGAACATGTTGCCGCCGATGTTGATGCCCTGGTGACAGGCGATGCAACCGTAATCCTTGAAGCGCTGGTAGCCGTACTTTTCCTGGATCGTGAGGATGTCCGTGTTGCCCAGCAGGTACTGGTCAAACCGTGAGTTGGGCGTCAGCAGCGTGCGTTCATAGGTGGCCAGGGCGTTTTGCACATTGGCGGCGGTGACGCCATCGGGGTAGGCCTGCTTGAACGCCGCCTGGTAGGCGGGCAGGGCGGTCAGGTTCTGCACCACGGTGTTCCAGTCGCTGCCCATTTCCACCGGGCTGATGACCACTTGCTCGACCTGCGCTTCCAGGGTGTCCACGCGGCCATTCCAGAACTGTTTGAAGTTCAGGCTGGCGTTGAAGACCGACGGCGTATTGATCTCCACGGGTTTGCCGTCGAAACCCAGGGAGAAGGGCCTGGTGTCGGCGCCCCCGGATTCGAGGTGATGGCAACTGGCGCAAGACAGCGTGTTGTTCACTGACAGGCGCGGCTCATTGAACAGCTGGCGGCCCAGCTCGACCTTGGCCGCATCGAGGTGCGGCACCGGCGGCAGGGGTTTGAGCGCTTCGTCCAGCGGCGCGGCCGTCACGGTCGTCCCCAGGCACAGCCCCAACGCGAGGATGGAGCCGAAACGGTAGGTTGAAACATCGCTCAAGCGAGCACTCCTTGCAGGCATAGGGCTATTGGTCGGGCATCAGTGTGGGGCTGCCCACCTGCAGCAACTGGGCGAAATCCTTCGCAGGCACGGCCTTGCTGAACAGAAAGCCCTGGCCTTCTTCACAGTGCTGGGCTCTCAGGAAGTTCAGCTGTTCGACGGTCTCTACCCCTTCGGCGACGATGTTCAGCTCCAGGCTCTTGCCCATCCCGATGATAGCGCTGATCAGTTGCGCGTCCTGGCTATTTTCGTGCAGCCCGCGCACGAATGATTGGTCGATCTTCAGCACATCGATGGGAAAGCGTCGCAGGTAGCTGAGGCTGGAGTAGCCGGTGCCGAAATCATCCAGGGCCAGGCGCACGCCCATGGCCTTGATCCGGTTCAGGATATCGACCGTCTCGTCGACATTCTGCATCAGCACGCTTTCGGTGATTTCCAGCTCCAGCTGGTTGGGCGGCAGGCCGGTCTGCTTGAGGATGGCGGCCAGGTTGTCGACAAACTCCCGCTGGCGGAAGTCGATGGCCGAGATGTTCACCGAGATGCGCAGCGGCGCCAGGCCCATGGTGCGCCAGGCCTGTGCCTGTTCGCAGGCGTGGCGCAGCACCCACTGGGTCAAGGGGACGATCAGCCCGCTGTCTTCGGCCACCGGAATGAAGTCGGCCGGGTGGACCCAGCCCGAGCGCGGTTGAAACCAGCGGATCAGCGCCTCTGCGCCGAGGATCCGCCCGGTTTTCAGGTCCAGCTTGGGCTGGTAGTGCAGCGCAAACTCATCGTGCTCCAGGGCCTGGCGGATCGCGCTTTCCAGGTTCTGTTGATGCCGGGCGCGCAGGTTCATGTCTTCGGTGTAGAAACTCAGGTCGTCCGGGCCACGCTCCTTGGTGGTGTGCATGGCGGTTTCGGCGTGCTTGATCAGTTCCACCGCAGTGCTGCTGTCATTCGGGTAGATGCTGATGCCGAGGCTGGCGGTAACGCTCAGGTCGTGCCCCGCGACATGCCGGGTAACGCTGATGGCCTGGAGCACCTTCTGGGCGATGTGCTGGGTTTGCTGGGGATGCTGGACATCATTGAGCAGGATCACAAACTCGTCCGAACCATAGCGAAACACCGAGTCAGACTCACGCACGGCCGCCACCAGGCTTTGGCTGACCTGCTGGAGCACCTCATCCCCCACCGGATAACCCAGGGCGTTGTTGATGCGCTTGAAGCGGTCGAGCCCGATAAACATCACCGCCAGTTGCGTATCATGGCGCCGGCCCAGGGCAATGGCCTGGGTCAGGCGGTCGCCCAGCAGCGTGCTGTTGGGCAGCTCCGTGAGCGCGTCGTATTGCAGCAGGTGCGAGACTTTCAGCAACTCCTGCACGCGCTCCTCAATCGTGCGTTCGAGCCCGATCACCTTGAGGGCGGCATCCTGGGCGAGCTGCCATTTCCAGGTCAGGGCGCTGGCCATCTGGCGGATTTCCAGGTGGTCGAAGGGCTTTTTCAGGATCAGCAACTGGTCGTTGTACTTCAATCGCGCCTCGATCGCTTCAAAGGAATAGTCGGAATAGGCGGTGCACAGGGCGATCTGCAGGTTGGGATCGACGTTCCACAACTGCTCGATGGTTTGCAGGCCGTCCCAGCCGGGCGGCATGCGCATGTCGATGAACGCCATGGCGTAGGGGGTGTTGGTTGCCAGGGCCCGACTCACCAGATCCAAGGCCTCCTGGCCCTGGTAGGCGGAATCGAGGATAAACGCCTGGCGAGCAACGGCCGTTGTGCCGAACAGGGTCTGCTCAAGGGTATCCAGGGAGGGCTCGGCGTCGGCGTCGGCGCACAGGATCTTGCGAAAGTCCAGGTGGATGGACGTGGCATCATCGACGATCAGGATGCGACGGTTGGCCCGCCCTGCGTTCGGGTTCATAGTGCGCGCCTTATCTGCAAACGGTTCGACGGCATAACCATTCCTTCCTTGGTTCCATGGCTGAGCGGGGCGCAGACCTGCCGTGACAGTGTAGTCGAGGTCCCTTGAATTCGGCGGCCAGTTGGCGTCAAATCAACTCCGCGCCTTAAGCGAGGGAAGATGGCTTGGCACAGGGGTTCAAATCAGCTCAATTCAGTTCAATGTGAAGGCGCAACAGGCATGGATGAACAACTTGCGACGAAACCCACTATTTTGCTGGTCGACGATGAAGAGTCGATCCTCAACAGCTTGCGCCGCCTGTTGCGCGGCCAACCCTTTGATGTCGTGCTCGCGGGCGGCGGCGCCCACGCCCTGGAGATCATGGCCGCCCAGCCCATCGACCTGGTGATGAGCGATGCGCGCATGCCCGGCATGGACGGCGCGCAGCTGCTGGCCGAGGTTCATCGCCTTTATCCCGCCACCAGTCGCATCCTGCTCACCGGCTACGCCGACCTGCCGACGATCATCAAGGCGATCAACGAAGGGGCGATCCACCGCTATATCGGCAAACCCTGGAACGACGACGAACTGAAGCTGATCCTGCAGCAGGCCCTGGAATTTCAGCGGCTGGAGCGCCTGGCCCATCAGCAGAACGACCAGCTCAAGCTGTTGAACGCCACCTTGGAAAAACGCGTGGCAGCACGCACCAGTGAGTTGCAACAGACCGCCGACATGCTCGACCTGGCCTACGACGAGCTCAAGCGCAGCTACGTGACCGGCACCGAAGTGTTTTCGTTGCTGGCCAACCTGCGCCTGCCCAAGAACAAACAGACCAACCGCGCACTGATCGAACTGGTGCGAGTGTACTGCACCGCCCAGTCCATAGACGAAGCCAGCGCCCGCGACATGGCCATGGCCGCCGCGCTGTACAACATCGGCAAGCTGAGCTGGAGCGACAGCATGTTGATCGAGCCGGCCGACAAGCTGCACAGCACCGATCGCGAGCGCTACCGTGGCTATCCGGCCCAGAGCGAATCGCTGCTGATGACCCTGGAGCCGATGAAGGATGCGGCGCGGATCATCCGTCATCACCAGGAACGCTGGGACGGCAGTGGTTTTCCCGACCACCTCAAGGGCGATGCGATTCCGTTCGGTTCACGCCTGCTGAAACTGGCGGTGGACTTCATCGAGTTGCAGAAAGGCCTGATCCTTGAGCGGCACCTGAACAGCGATGAAGCGCTGTTGTATATCCGCAAGTATGCCGGGCGCCTCTACGATCCGGACCTGGTCGAGGACTTCATCCTGGCGTGCGCTGCGTTTCTCAGTGACGTGACCCTGGGCGATCCGACCGTCAAGGTGCTCACCACCCGTGAGCTGGAAGACGGCATGGTCCTGGCGCGTAACCTCAACGCCGATAACGGCATGTTGCTGCTTAACGCCGGCAAGGTGCTGAACCTGCCGTTGGTGGACAAGCTGATTGCGTTCGAGGCGATGGAAGGCGCCAAGTACAGCGTGTTCATCAAGGAGTCGGACGAGAGCGAAGGGGTGCTCCATTAATTTTCATTTTTTGAGTTCAAGGTTTTCAGTTCATGCCTAGCACTATCCGTATCGCCGCTGCCCTGCTGATCGGCAGCGACGGCCACACCTTGCTGGTGCGCAAGCGCGGTACCCAGGCCTTTATGCAACCCGGTGGCAAGATCGACGCCGGTGAGCAGCCCGTCGAGGCCCTGGCCCGCGAGCTGTACGAAGAGCTGAACCTGCGCATCGAGCCCGGCGACGCGGTCTACCTGGGTCACTTCTCGGCCCCTGCGGCCAACGAACCGGGGTTTACCGTGGACGCTGAATTGTTCCAGGTGCAGATCGATGCTCCGGTCAGCCCGGCCGCTGAAATCGAAGAGGTGCGCTGGATCGACCCGGCCGGTGATGGCGGCCTGGTGCTGGCGCCCTTGACCCGTGACCTGATCCTGCCGTTTTACCGCGCGTCACTGACCACGCCGGCCTGACGCGAATGAGCGTGCGTGCGCTGGGGGCCAACGATGCCGAGGCTTATCGGGCGTTGATGCTGGAAGCTTACGGCGCCTATCCCCAGGCGTTCACTTCCAGTGTGGCCGAGCGTGCGTCGATACCGTTGAGCTGGTGGGAAAAGCGCCTGGAAAGTCCGCTGGATCGTTTGCTCGGCGCGTACGTCGACGGGGTACTGGCCGGCATCGTCGGCCTGGCCTTCGAGCCTAGGGAGAAGGCGCGGCACAAGGTGACCCTGTTCGGCATGTACGTGAACGCGGCTTACCAGCAGAAAGGCTTGGGCCGGCGATTGGTCGAGGCAGCGCTGGATGAAGCGCGCCGACATCCGCGGCTGAAAGTGATCCAGCTGACCGTCACCGCCGGCAACGATGCAGCGTTTGCGCTGTACCGCCGCTGCGGGTTTATCCAGTACGGCCTGGAACCGTTGGCGGTGCGAGTGGGCGTGGACTACTTCGACAAAATCTACATGTGGCGCGAACTCACGGCGCACTGAGATCCAATGTAGGAGCGGGCAAGCCCTAATGCCAGTCAGTTAAGAGATAGAACGGGCAAACAGTAACCTGTGGCGAGCGGGCTTGCCCCGCGTTGGGCTGCGCAGCAGCCCCAATAAGAGCGCTGCAGTGTGCCAGGCAACTCCGGGGCTGTGTTTTGGGGGCTGCTTCGCAGCCCAACGCGGGGCAAGCCCGCTCGCCACAGTTACAGTGTTCCTCCTTAACTGACCGGCATTAGGACTTGCCCCTCCCACATTTGGAACGGTGTGGTTTCAGCGTACCGCGCTGACGCCATCCAGGGTTGAAAACGACGTGTCCTTGGCCGTCAGCAAAAAATCGCGCATATACGGCGCATCCAGCATGTCCGCACGAATCCCCGCATACAGCGTCGCAAACAAGCCTTTCTCGCCCAGGCGCTTGGCCTTCACGTAGCCGCGCGAGCTGTATTCATGCAGCGCCCAATGGGGCATGCCGCACACGCCACGGCCGCTGGCGACCAGTTGCATCATCATCACCGTCAGTTCCGAGGTGCGCACCTGGGCCGGTTCCACATCGGCCGGTTCCAGGAAGCGGGTGAAGATGTCCAGGCGGTCACGCTCCACCGGGTAGGTGATCAGGGTTTCGCTCAGCAGGTCTTCGGGCACGATGTACGCCTTGTTCGCCAGCGCGTGCTGGTTGGCCACGGCGAGCATGGCTTCGTAGGTGAACAGCGGCACATAGGTGATGCCCGGCAGCTCCAGCGGGTCGGAGGTCACCACCAGGTCCAGGTCGCCACGGGCCAGGGCCGGCAGTGGCGCGAACGCAAAGCCCGAGGCCAGGTCCAGCTCGACTTCCGGCCAGGCATCGCGGAATTGGTCGATGGTCGGCATCAGCCATTGGAAACAACTGTGGCACTCGATCGCCATGTGCAGGCGTCCGGCGGTGCCCCCGGCCAGGCGTGCAATATCGCGCTCGGCACCACGCAGCAGGGGCAGGGTGGCGTCGGCCAGTTGCAGCAGGCGCAGGCCGGCGCTGGTGAAGCGCACGGGTTTGGTCTTGCGCACGAACAGCGGCATGCCCAGGCGCTCTTCCAGCTCCTTGAACTGGTGGGACAGCGCCGACTGCGTCAGGTGCAGACGCTCGGCGGCCTCCACCAGGCTGTCGGCTTCGCGCAGGGCGTGCAGGGTCTTGAGGTGACGGATCTCGAGCACGGGCTCTCCATGAAGACAATTTGTGACGAAACGGAATAGCGTGAGTTTGTCTCATGTTGCAATCCATGTCGACCATGACCGCCGGGCACTCTTCATCAAACTGTCATGGAACTGTGGCAGCGCCCTTGAACAAACTTCATCAGACTCGCGCTCTACTGGGGTTCTGCGTTTCGGTGTTTTTCATGCGCGTGTTGTTTTTACTGGCCGCTCTACTGTTCGGCCTGCCGTCTTTTGCGGCGTCTCGATGTGATGTCAATGTCCCGACCCAAACGGTCGACCTGGCCCAGGTGAGCATCGCCTACCAGAGTATCGGCCGTGCGTCCGACCCGGCCTTGCTGCTGGTGATGGGCTTGGGCGGGCAACTGATTCACTGGCCTGACGAAGTCGTCGTTGCCCTGTGTCAGCAGGGTTTCCGGGTGATCCGCTACGACAACCGCGATGTCGGCCTCTCCACCTGGCGCCAGGCGCCGGCGAACGCCAACCTGACCTTTGAAGTGCTGCGCTACAAGCTCGGCCTGCCGGTATCGGCGCCGTACACGCTGACGGATATGGCCGATGACGCCCTGGGCCTGATGGACGCCTTGCAGGTCCAGCAATTCCACGTACTGGGCGCAAGCATGGGCGGCATGATCGCCCAGCACCTGGCGGCGATGGCGCCCCAGCGCGTGGAAAGCCTGACCCTGGTCATGACCAGCTCCGGCGCCGAAGGCTTGCCGGCCCCGAATGCGGCGCTGGTGCAATTATTGTCGCGACGCAGTGCGCCGAATCGTGAAGTGGCGCTGGAGCAGCAGGCCGATTTGCTCGCGGCGCTGGGCAGCCCGACTGTGAAGGACGATCGCCAGGTGCTGCTGCACCAGGCGGCGCTGTCCTATGACCGCGCCTTCAACCCGGACGGCGTGAAGCGCCAGATCATGGCGATCCTCGCCGAACCCAGCCGTGTGCCGCTGCTCAACCAGCTGCGCGTGCCGACACTGGTGGTCCACGGCACCGCCGACCCGTTGCTGCCGGTGATGCACGGCGTGCACCTGGCGGCGCATATCCAGGGCAGCCAGTTGAAGTTGATTCCCGGCATGGCCCATCGTTTCCAGGAAGCGTTCAAGGCGCCGCTGCTGACGGCGGTGTTGCCGTACCTGCAGGCTCATCGTGAAGATGCCGCACATTGGGCGCAGATTGACCCGGTCGCGCCTTCGAAGCTGCTGTGACATTGGTGTATCGTGCACCCTTTACGGCGTATTGAAGCCTGCGAGGTTGCCTGTCATGAGTACTCCCCTGAAAATCGATTTCGTCAGCGACGTGTCCTGCCCCTGGTGCATCATCGGCCTGCGCGGCCTGACCGAAGCCCTCGACCAGCTTGGCACCGAGGTGCAGGCCGAGATCCATTTTCAGCCGTTCGAACTGAACCCGAACATGCCCGCCGAAGGGCAAAATATCGTCGAACACATCACCGAGAAATACGGCTCCAGCGCCGAAGAGTCCCAGGCCAACCGTGCGCGTATCCGCGACATCGGCGCCGAGCTGGGCTTTGCCTTCCGCACCGACGGCCAGAGCCGTATCTACAACACCTTCGACGCACACCGCCTGCTGCATTGGGCCGGGCTCGAGGGCTTGCAGTACAACCTCAAGGAGGCGTTGTTCAAGGCCTACTTCAGCGATGGCCAGGACCCTTCCGATCACGCCACCCTGGCGATCATCGCCGAAAGCGTCGGCCTGGATATCCAGCGCGCCGCCGAGATTCTCGCCAGCGATGAATACGTCGCCGAAGTCCGCGAGCAAGAGCAATTGTGGACCTCCCGTGGGGTGACGTCAGTGCCGACCATCGTGTTCAACGACCAGTACGCCGTCAGCGGTGGCCAGCCGGCGGAAGCCTTTGTGGGCGCGATTCGCCAGATCATCAACGAAGCTAAAAACTAAAATCGAACACTGATCCAAATGTCCTTGAGGTAAGCGCTGGCCCGCCCCTTGCATCGACCCCCTAAAGCCATAGGGGAAACATGACCTTGAACATTCTCGACCTCGACCACAGCCTCACCGGTCAGGCACCGATTGCCCGGCGTCTGGCCAGTGGCCGTGCCACGCGTATCGACCTGCTGGACCTGGGCCCGAAGCTGCGCCTGTGGTCCACCGAAAAAACCTGGAAGCGCTTCGCCGAACGCCTGGCCCGGCGGCCCCGGCCCACGGATGCGCGTCCGGAAATCCTGTTCGTCGGTTCCGGCGATTATCACCACCTGACGCCGGCGTTTCTGGCCGACCTGAAAGAACCCATCAGCCTGATCCACTTCGACAACCACCCCGACTGGGTGCGCTTTGCGCCCAGGCGCCACTGTGGCTCGTGGGTCAACCGCGCATTGAACATGCCGGCGATCAAACGCATCGTCACCCTCGGCCCCTGCAGCGATGACCTGCATAACCCGCAACTGCGTGGCGGCAACCTCGGTGCCCTCAAGCGCGGGCGCCTGCAACTGTTCCCCTGGCAGCACCCGCCGTCGAAAGTCTGGGGCCGGGTCGGCGATGGCGCCGGCCACCAGCAGCAGGAAAACCACCTGCACTGGCGCAACCTGGCGGAGCTGGACTGGCCGGCGTTTCTCGAGCAGATGATCGGCAGCCTGCCCACCGAAGCGATCTGGATCACCATCGACAAAGACGTGCTCGCCAGTGAAGACGCCGCCACCAACTGGGACCAGGGCGGCATGCGCCTGACCCACCTGCTGCAAGCCCTGCGGGCGCTGGCGGCGCGCAAGCGCATCATCGGCATCGACGTGTGCGGCGAGTTCGCCACGCCGGCGTTCAGCAACGCGTTCAAGCGTTGGGAAGCCAAGTCCGACCAGCCGCCCGCGGAGCGCTGGAGCCCGGAGGATCTGCAGCGCAACGCCGCCACCAATGAAGCCCTGATCGACCTGTTTGAGGAGCTGTTCCCGTGAGCCTGACCGTGGTGTTACTCGTGGCGTTTTCCATCGTGCTCGATGTGATCGGCCAACTGTGTTTCAAGCTCGGCCTGGACCGTTTGCCGGAGTTGGAGGGCGGCTTTCGCCTGAATGCGTTCTGGGGCCAGGTGTTCCATGCGCCGTTGCTGTGGGCGGGGATCGGTGCCTATGTAATCGAGTTTTTCGTGTGGCTCGAAGCGCTGTCTCGTGCGCCGTTGAGCCTGTTATTCCCGGCGGCGGCCCTGGCTTATTGCGGGGTGGTGCTGGCGGGCAAGGTGGTACTGGGCGAAACCGTCAGCCGACGTCGTTGGCTGGGCACGCTGGTGATTACCTTGGGTGTGATGCTGGTAGCGATTGCTGGGAGTCAGGCATGAGTACGCAAACGATGCATACCGGTTGGTTGCATGGGCGCCTGGGCACGGTGGTGCTGTGGGCCTTGCTGATCTGCACCGAGAGTGCCGGGCAGCTGTTTACCAAAGTTGCAGGGGACCAACTGGGGCAGATGGATTTCAACTGGCAGTGGTTGTCCGAGGTGGCGCGTAACCCGGGGATCCTGGCGGCGATCGCCAGTTACATCGGCGCGTTTTTCGTGTGGATGCTGATCCTGCGGCGCAGCAGCCTGTCCCTGGCGTTTCCGCTCAGTTCGCTGGTGTTTGTGGTGGTGTTGCTGGGTTCGTGGCTGGGGCTGGGGGAACATATCAGCCCGCTGCACTGGGTAGGCGTGGCGGTGATCATCGGCGGTATAGCGCTGCTGGCCGAAGGCGAAGAAAACTGAAACGCCTGTCGGGCTAACCCACCCCCCGTAGCAGCTGCCGAGCGCAAGCGAGGCTGCGTCAGGCGCGCTGCCGATTCAGGGCCGAGTCGCGGCCGACGCAGCCTCGCCGGGGCTCGACAGCTGCTACGGACTTGCGCGGTGTTGGATAAGGCGGTATCTACGGGGAGGAGGTGATCATCGGCGAAATAGCGCTGCTGGCCGAAGGCGAAGAAAACTGAAACACGAATTCATGGGGAGTGGGCTTGCCCCTCCCATATTTTGTTCGAAGTGATCAATCAAACTTGTAGCTGATCGCCGTTTGTACCTGGCCCTGGTTCACGTCGCCGGTCTCCTTGACGATGCTGCTGTTGGCCGCCGAACCCACCAGGTGCACCCAGCTGGCGCTGGTCAGCAGTGACCAATTGGAGGCCAGGGGGAATTCGAAACTCTGGGTCAACGTGAGGTTCTGGAAGCCGCCGTTGGCGTTATACGGACGAATACCAGAGGCCGCGGATTCATTGGCGTCCACCCCGAAATAAGTCTGGGTCTGGCGCGCATCGGCGAAATTCGCCGCCAGGCCGCTGCTGCCGATCACCCCGCCACCCAGGGGGTAGCCCAGCTCGCCGCCGACCTTGCCCAGCGCGCCGCTCTGCGAGTGCCCGCCGCCCACGGCCTGGCCCATCCGGGCGTACACGCGCCAGAAGTCGGCCGGCGCGTATTGGATGAAGCCGCCCACTTCCGCCATGTCCGACACATTGCGCAGGCCTTGCAGCTCACCGTTGGAGGTACGCCCCTGCAGGTAGTTGATATAGGGGCCGGCGGTAAAACCGTTGGTGTTCAGGGCGCTCCAGGTCAGGCCGTCATCGGTGCTCAGGCTGACGTTGCCCCAGTCCAGGTCCAGGTAGGGCACGGGGCGGGTTTCGTAGCGGCTGCCGGTGGGGTCGTGGGGTTGATAACTGAGGCCCGCGCCGGCTTCACCGGTGACCGGGGCTGCCAGGGCGGTGTCGGCAATGCCCCACAGCCCCAGTAAACCGGCGAATACAGCGCAAGTGAGTTTGAGCATGGAGCAGGTTCCTTATCTGGACATGCGCGCATGAACGCGCGAAGGGCATCCCTTGCGCAAGCACTCATCTTGTTTGTAGCGAGCTACAAAAATTGTAGCTTGCACGACACATATCTCCACCGCTAACGCCAGAACCCCCAGCCCGGCTGGGCTTCAGCCAGTTGGCACACTCCCTGCTCTACCCCTTGGGCAAGCGCACACAGCGCGCTCCTCAAGGTAAACGCAGATGATCCACTGGCATATCGTGTGTGACTTCGACGGGACCATTACCCCCACCGATGTCATCGACAACGTCCTCCAACGCTTCGCCGGCCCCGAGTGGGAAACCATCGAACAGGAATGGCTGGATGGGCATATCGGTTCCCGCGAATGCCTGAGCCGTCAACTGGCGCTGATCAAGGCCACCCCAAGTGAACTGCTGGCGTATTTCGACAGTGTCGAGATCGACCCGGATTTCCCCGACTTCGTCGATCACGTGCTCGGCCTGGGCGCTTCTCTCGAAGTGGTCAGCGACGGTATCGAACAGGGGATTGCGCGGATCCTGTCGCGCAACTACGTGACCTTGCTGCCGATCCTCGCCAACCGCCTGCGCCAGGTCGACCAGAACAGCTGGCGCATCGATTTCCCGTATGCCAGCGATGCCTGCCGCGCCGCGTCCGGCAACTGCAAGTGCAAATCCACCCCGCGCAACAAGCGCGTGCTGGTGATCGGCGACGGCAAGTCGGACATGTGCGTGGCCTCCACCGCCGACTTCGTGTTCGCCAAAGACAGCCTCGCCCAGTACTGCGCAGCCAACAACATCCCTCACGCGCGCTTCGACACCTTCGCCGAAGTGCCTGCGTTGCTGGCCCGCCTGCCTCAGGGCATCGCCGCCAACGCCACCACCTTCAACACCTCTTCTGACAATCAGGAACTCTTCCATCATGTCTGATATCCGCATCGCTACCGCCGAAGACCAGATCCTTCTGGATAAAGAAGCCAAGTATTGCTCCTACGGCGACACCGTTCACTACATCGAGCCACCGCGTATTTTCAGCCGTTGCGAAGGCTCCTACGTGTGGGACACCGAAGACCAGGCCTACCTCGACCTGCAAATGTGGTACTCGGCCGTCAACTTCGGCTACGCCAACCCGCGCCTGAACAATGCGTTGAAACAGCAGATCGACACCCTGCCGCAAATCGCCAGCCAGTACCTGCACAAAGGCAAGATCGAGCTGTCGGAAATGATCGCGGTGGACGCTAAGAAGAAATTCGGCCTCGACGGTCGCGTGCACTTCAACGTCGGCGGTTCGCAGTCGATCGAAGACTCCCTCAAGGTGGTGCGTAACGCCACCAACGGCAAAAGCCTGATGTTCGCCTTCGAAGGCGGCTATCACGGCCGGACCCTCGGCGCCTCGTCGATCACTTCCAGCTACCGCTACCGTCGTCGCTATGGCCACTTCGGCGAGCGCGCGCAGTTCATCCCGTTCCCGTACCACTTCCGTGGCCCCAAGGGCATGACCAAGGAAGAGTACGGCAGCCATTGCGTGCAGCAATTCGCGCGCCTGTTCGAGACCGAATACAACGGTGTGTGGGACCCGAAAGTCGGCCAGAGCGAATACGCCGCGTTCTATGTCGAGCCGATCCAGGGCACCGGCGGCTACGTGATCCCGCCGATGAACTTCTATCGCGAACTCAAGCATGTGTTGGATCAGCACGGCATCCTGATGGTGTCCGACGAAATCCAGATGGGCTTCTACCGCACCGGCAAACTCTGGTCCATCGAGCACTTTGACGTACAACCGGACGTGATCGTGTTCGGCAAGGCGCTGACCAACGGCCTCAACCCACTGGGCGGCATCTGGGCCCGTGAAGAGTTGATCAACCCGAAGATCTTCCCGCCAGGTTCGACCCACTCCACTTTCGCCTCCAACCCATTGGGCACGGCGGTGGGCCTGGAAATGTTCAAGATGACCAACGAAGTCGACTACGGCGCGATGGTCATGGCCAAGGGCAAATTCTTCCTCGAAGGCCTGCAGGACCTGCAGAAACGGTTCCCGATCATCGGCGACGTCGACGGCCTGGGCCTGGCCCTGCGCTGCGAAATCTGCGGCCCGGACGGCTTCACGCCGGACAAGGCGACCCTGGACTACATGGTCGAAGAAGGCATGAAAGGCGACATGGTCGTCGATGGCCGCAAACTCGGCCTGATCCTCGACGTGGGCGGCTACTATAAAAACGTGATCACCCTGGCACCGTCCCTGGAAATCAGCTACCCGGAAATCGAACTGGGCCTGAAGCTGCTCGAGCAACTGCTGGTACGGGCGACCCAACGGTGAGCGCCGCCGGGATCGACCTCGGTGAAGGCAGTGCCGGTTTCGTTCTCGGTGAAGGTCCGGTCGGGATCCTGTTGATCCACGGCCTGACCGGCACCCCGACGGAGTTGCGCCAGGTCGCCAAGGGCCTGGTCAAGGCGGGTAACTGCACGGTGTACGTGCCCACCCTGGCCGGGCACTGCGGTGACAACAGCGACCTGCAGGCCACCGGCTGGCTGGACTGGTACGAGGGCGTGCGCAAGACCTTCGTGCAGGTCAGGCAACGCCACGAGCAGGTGTTTGTCGGTGGCTTGTCGATGGGTGCGGTGATGTCGATGTACGTGGCTGCCGAGCACCCTGGGCAAGTTGCCGGGCTGTTGATGTATTCCACCACCCTCAAGTACGACGGCTGGAGCATCAACAAGCTGGCGTTCCTCACGCCGTTGCTGATGAAGATTCCGTTCGGCGTGCACATCTGCCGCTTCGAAGAGAAGCCGCCCTACGGCATCAAGAACGAACGCCTGCGGGCAATCGTCGAGCGGCAGATGAAGGAAGGGCAGAGCAGCGAAGCCGGTTTGCTGACCATGGAAGGCATCACGGTGCGCGAGTTGCACCGCATGAATGCCGTGGTCAGGAAATGCATGCCCAAGGTCAAGGTGCCGGCCCTGGTGCTGCACTCCCTCGAAGACGACATCACCAGCCGCTGGAACGCCGATTACGTGGAGCGTCACCTGGGCGGCCCGGTGACCAAGATCCTGCTGGACAACTGCTACCACATGATCACCGTCGACCTGCAATACCGCCGGGTGATCGAGTTGAGTGCCGACTTTGTCGAGCGGCACACCGCGTTTGTGGACGCCGGCTTACTTTGTGGTGAGCGGGCTTGCCCCGCGCCGGGTGGCGAAGCCGCCCCATCACTGACACTGCATGCGTCCAGTTAGAACTGAGGTGCCTGGGTTTGGGGCGGCTTCGCCGCCCGGCGCGGGGCAAGCCCGCTCACCACAAGATGTCGCTCGCCAGCCATAACAAGGGAAACGATGTGATCACCACCCAAGCCTTCCCGACCATCCGGGCCCTCCAGCGTAGCGCCTGGAACGACTGTTTTCCCGGTGCCCTGGAAGACTGGGACTATTACGTCGCCGTGGAAAACGCCGCCATCGATGACTTCCAATGGCGCTACCTGGCGGTTTACGACAATGGAACGCTGGTGGCCGTGGCCGCCGCCTTCATCACCCATTATCGCCTCGACACCACGGTGTCGGGCGCCGGCAAGCGTTTGGCCGAACGTGTGGAGCGGCTGTGGCCGGGTGTTTTGCAATTGGGCCTGTATGCCATTGGCTCCCCGGTAGCCGAGCGTTGCGACGCCGGGGTGGCCAGTGGCGTGCCCGAGTCGCGTCGCCCGTTGTTGCTCAAACACTTGCTGGAAGCCGCGCGCCAGGATGCCGATGATTTCGGTATCGGCCTGCTGGCGGTCAAGGATGCACCCAGCCAGGATCCCCATTGGCTCGACAGTTGCCGGGTGGCGGGTTTTCAAAGCATGCCGGGCTTGCCCACCGGGGTGTTGCCGCTGCCGTACGGCTCGGTGGACGCCTACCTCGGTTCGCTGGGCAAATCCACCCGCAAGGACTTGCGCCGCAAGCTGCGTGCACCTGGACCACGGGTGGAATGGCGCGGCAATATCGACGACGTGCTGCCCGAGGTCATGGGCCTGTACGAAGCCACATTGAAGCGCGCCGAGTTGCAGTTCGAACACCTGCCTGCCGGCTATTTCACCGGCGTGCTGGAACGCCTTGGCGATCGCGCCGTCTGTGTTCTTTACTGGGTCGACGAGCAGTTGGTGGCGTTCAACCTGCTGCTGCTGGACGAGCACCGGTTGGTGGACAAGTTTTTCGCCCATGACGTTGCGTTCAGCCGTGACTACAACCTGTACTTCCGCAGCTGGCTGACCAACGTCGACTACTGTATTCAACACAATATTGCGGTGTATGAGTGCGGCCAGGCCGGGTATGCCAGTAAGCTGCGCCTGGGCTGCGAGTTCCAGGGCAACAGCGTGTTTTTCCGCCACCGCAACCGGCTGGTCAACGGCCTGCTCACGCTTGTAAAACTGTTTATTCGACCGGATCGTTCCGACCCTGCCATGGCTGCTGCGATAAGCGAAACCTGATGATCACCAAGACCCGCCAGAAAGCCCGCCCCTTTGCCATTTCGCGCTGGAGCGTCCAGCGCAAGCTGGTGCTGGCGTTCTGGCTGGTCAGCGTGATTCCCACCATGATCGCGGCGGAGCTGGCGGCGACCACGCTGTCGCAGATTTTCGACAGCAACGTGCGTATCTGGCTGCAGGAATCGACCAAGATCGTCAAGGACGAGATCGGCGACATCCTTCACGACAACGCGCGCATGGCCAAGCTGTTCCTGCGCTACACCAGCCCGCCCTCGAGCCGGCAGGCGGCCAAGCATGACCGGCTGACCGCGGACATCGCCGATGCCACCGACATCGACGTGGTGGCGCTGATCCGCACCAGCGATCAAAAGGTGGTGTTCAGCACCGCCTCCGATGACATCGTCAAACAGATCAGCCTGACCAGCAACGCGGTGCTGCAGACCGTGCAAGTGGCGGGGGTGAGTACCGGGATTGTGGTCTCGACCTTCGAAACCAGCCAGGACGGCGTCGACTACCGCCTGTTGGTGGCGACCTACCTGGACAGCAGCTTTCTCACCAGCGTGGCCGATGTGCATTCCCTCGACCTGCGCCTGTACCTGGCCAACCCCGAGGGGTTCTCGGAGATATTTTCGACCCAGCGCTTCGTGGATCACCCGGCGCGTATCCCGAAAAGTGTCGAGACCGCGATGCGCAGTACCAAGCAGCCCAGCGAGCAGTTCACCAACAGCTACAGCGGGTTGTACTGGCCGATTTTCAACGACGCCGGTGACCTCCAAGGCGTGATTTTCAGCGGACTGTTGCGCCATACCAGCCTGGTGGGGCTGGTGAACCAGAGCAACCTGTTCGTGCTGATTTTCCTGCTCAGTTCGGCATTGTCCCTCGCGGCCGGGGTGCTGGTGTCACGGCGCCTGACCAAGCCGTTGCGGGACTTGTCCGAAGGCGTGAGCGCGGTGATCTCAGGCAACTACGCGCACCGCGTGCTGGTCAGCGGCGGCGATGAACTGGCGCAATTGAGCAGCACCTTCAACCATATGACCGAGCGCCTGGGCGAGTTGCACCACCTCGAAGCCCAACTGCGCCGGCGCGATCGCCTGCATGCCCTGGGCGAAGTCGCCATGGGCCTGGCCCACGAGATCCGTAACCCGTTGGGCATCATCAAGACGGCCACCCAGTTGTTGCACCGCCGCGTTGATCTGCCGGACGCCGACAAGCGCCACCTGGAATATGTGATCAGCGAAGTCAGCCGCATCAACGACTTGATCACCGAGTTCCTCGATTTTGCCAAACCCAACCCACCGTTGCGCGTGCTGCAGCCGGCCCGTCCATTGGTGGAGGAGATCCTGGGCTTCTGTGCGCCGGAACTGGCCAGCCATAACATCGACGCGCAGATCGACGACCAGGCGCCGGGGGCGACGATCTACGCCGACGCCAAGCAACTCAAGCAGGCCTGCCTCAACCTGATTCTCAACGCCATCGATGCCATGCCTGAAGGCGGGCGCCTGACCCTGGGGATTCGCAGCGAGGGCGACAACACCGTCATCACCATCGCCGACACCGGCCAGGGCATCGCGCCGGAGATGATCGAGCGCATCTTTACGCCATTCGTCACCACCAAGGCCTCGGGCACGGGCCTGGGCCTGGCCAAAGTCTATTCGATCATGGAAAGTCACGACGGCAGCATCGAATGCGCCAGCGAAAACGATGCCGGCGCCACCTTCAGCCTGTACATTCCAGCGACAGGCGAAGACGACGAGGACAGTCATGACGCATAACATTCTGGTAGTCGACGACGAACCCAAGCTCTGCGACCTGCTGGCGTCGGCCCTGGGCCAGAACAGCGTGCAAGTGTTCATTGCGGGCAACGGCCTGCATGCGCTCAAGGTGCTGGAACAGGAAGACATCGACCTGGTGATCAGTGACTGGCGCATGCCGGGCATGGACGGGCCGGCCTTGTTGGCCGAGATCAAGGTGCGTTATCCCCACGTGCCGGTGATCGTGATGACCGCCTACAGCACGGTGAAAAACGCCGTGCAGTCGATGCGCAACGGTGCCTACGACTACATTGCCAAACCGTTCGATATCGACGAGCTGGACATCACCGTGGCCAAGGCCCTGCAGTTTCGCGACATCATGCGCGACAACGCGCGCCTGCGCGCCGAGCTGGATGAGCAGGCGCAGTTCGACAGCCTGGTGGGCGACAGCCCGGCGTTTCGCAAAGTGCTGCAGGCGGTGGATTCGGTGCGCGACAGCAGCACCACCATCCTGCTGACCGGCGAAAGCGGCACCGGCAAGGAAATGGTCGCCCGCGCCATCCACAAGCACGGCAGCCGTGCCGACAAGCCGTTTGTGGCGGTCAACTGCGCGGCGATCCCCGAAGGGCTGCTGGAAAGCGAAATGTTCGGCCATCGCAAGGGCGCGTTTACCGGCGCCGTGTCTGACCGGGTCGGGCGCTTCCAGCAGGCCGACAAGGGCACGCTGTTTCTCGATGAAGTGGGCGATATGCCCCTGGCATTGCAGGCCAAGATCCTGCGCGCCTTGCAGGAGCGGGTGATCGAGCCTGTGGGCGACCCCCGCGAGCGCAAGGTGGATGTGCGGGTGATCGCC
The DNA here is from genome assembly GCF_036346475.1 of Pseudomonas sp. AM8. Taxonomy (NCBI): domain Bacteria; kingdom Pseudomonadati; phylum Pseudomonadota; class Gammaproteobacteria; order Pseudomonadales; family Pseudomonadaceae; genus Pseudomonas; species Pseudomonas sp. AM8. The sequence goes on along the minus strand of NZ_JAOTNX010000001.1, from coordinate 575,472 downwards.
GCCACCAACAAGAACCTGCTGGAGGCGGTGGCCAACAAGGAGTTTCGCGAAGACTTGTATTACCGCCTCAATGTGTTCCCGATCCCGCTGCCGGCCCTGCGTGAACGCGTGGAAGACATCGCGCCCCTGGCCCGTCACTTTGCCCGGACCCTCAGCGCCACTGCCGGCAAGCGTATTACCGGCTTCAGCCCTGAAGCGTTGCAGGCCATGGCCGCGTATCACTGGCCGGGCAATATCCGTGAGCTGCAAAACTGTGTGGAGCGCGCGACCATCGTGGCCGCCACGCCTGTGATCGAAGACATTGATTTGCCGGGCTATCTGTTTGCTTCCAAACCCAGCGAAGGCGGCGTGACCGCGATCCTCAGCGACGGGCCGGGGATTCCCCAGGACCTGGACGCGGCGCTGGCGGAGGTGGAGAAGGCCTATATCCTCGCGGCGTTGCAGGAGAGCAATGGCGTGCAGGCTGCGGCGGCGGCGAAGATCGGGATTTCCGAAAGGAGCTTTTGGTATCGCCTGAAGAAACTGGGCATCCAGGTCGACAAAATAGTCCGCTGATTAAAATGTGGGAGGGGGCTTGCCCTAATGTCAGTCAGTTAAGCGTACATCTCCTCCTGTAGGAGCGAGCTTGCTCGCGAAAAACGTCAACGATAACGCGTGCTTCCTGAATGAACGCGGCGCCTGTGAGTTTTTCGCGAGCAAGCTCGCTCCTACAAAAAGCCTTAAATGACTGGCATTAGGGCAAGCCCCCTCCCACATTTTTTGACCGAGTCGGGTCAGGTATGGAAGCGTACCCAGATACTCACCAGGATCGTCGCTGCCATCAGCCACGCTACCGCTGCGACGGCTAAAGAGGCCTCCAGCCGCATGCGGTCCACCATCACATACAACGTCGCCAAATACACAAAGTAGGGAATGATCGACCACATCCCGAACAGGATGGTGGTCTTCAAATCGTCCAGCGAACGGCCCTTGCCGACGATGTAATGGGCGATCAACGCAAAGGTCGGAAACAGCGGCACCAGCCCGGCGATGTAGTAGTTCCTGGTCTTGGCCAGCGCCGCCAGGATCAGCACCACCGCCGCGCCCAGGGCGGCTTTCAAAAAAAGATCCATCAGTGGCTCAACCCGTATTTCTTGACCTTGTCGAACAAGGTGGTCTTGGCCATGCCCAGTTCCTGGCTGGCCTGGGTCAGGTTGCCGCCGCTGCGTTGCAGGGCATCGCTGAGCAGGTTGCGTTCAAAGGCTTCCACCGCTTCGGTGAACGCCAGGCCTTGGCTGCCGCTGCTGGCCCCGCTTTTCTTGAAGGCGGGCAGGCCGAGGGCGAAGCGTTCGGCGACGTTGCGCAGTTCGCGTACGTTACCGGGCCAGTCGTGGCTCATCAGGCTGGAGAGGGTCTGGTTGTCCAGTTCCGGCGCGGTGCGGTCAAAACGCAGCGACGACTGCTGCAGGAAATGTTCGAACAGCTGCAGGATGTCTTCGCGGCGTTCGCGCAGGGGCGGCAGTTCCAGGGTCACCACGTTGAGGCGGTAGTACAGGTCGCTGCGGAACTGGCTGGCGCGGCTCAGTTCGTCGAGGTCGGACTTGGTGGCGGCGATCACCCGGCAATCCACGGCCACGCTCTGGTTCGAGCCCAGGCGTTCCAGGGTGCGCTCCTGCAGCACTCGCAGCAATTTGATCTGCAGGTTGATCGGCATGCTTTCCACTTCATCGAGGAACAGCGTGCCTTCATGGGCGTGTTCGATCTTGCCGATACGGCGCTTGCCGGCGCCGGTAAAGGCGTTGGCTTCGTGGCCGAAAATCTCGCTTTCGAACAGGTTCTCCGGCAGGCCGCCGCAGTTGAGGGCGACGAACTGGTGGGCATGCCGGCGGCTGAAATCATGCAGGCAACGCGCGACCAGCTCCTTGCCGGTACCGGTCTCGCCTTCGATCAGCACGTTGGCCGAGGTGTCGGCGACGTTGGCGATCAGCTCGCGCAGGTTCTGCATGGCCGGCGAGCGACCGATGATGCGGCCTTCCAGCGAATCCCGCTCAGCCAACTGGCGGCGCAGCGACCAGACTTCCCGCGCCAGCCCGCGTTGTTCCAGGGCGCGGCGGGCGACGTCGACCAGGCGCTCGGGGGAGAAGGGTTTCTCCATGAAGTCGTAGGCGCCATTGCGCATGGCGCCGACCGCCATGGAGATGTCGCCATGCCCGGTGATCAGCACCACCGGCAGGCTTTTATCCAGGGCCTTGAGACGGGTGAGCAGTTCCAGGCCGTCAATGCCCGGCAGGCGAATGTCGCTGATCACAATGCCGGCGAAGTTCTCGCCGATACGTTTCAATGCCTCCTCGGCACTGCCCAAGCCCACGCTTGGGATATCTTCCAGCGCCAGCGCCTGTTGGCAGCCGAGCAGCACATGGGGGTCGTCTTCGACGATCAGCACGGTGAGGTCTTGAGGATCAATATTCATGTCGACTCAGCTTGTTGAGCGCCCACCAGCGGCAGGCTCAGGACAAAGGCAGTGCCACCGCCGGCCGGGTGCTCCACGGCGAGGGTGCCGCCGGTGGCTGCCGCGAGGCTGGCGGAGAGGGTCAGGCCCAGGCCCAGGCCTTGCTCGCCGGGTTTGGTGGTGAAGAAGGGTTCGAACAGATGCTTGCGCGCCTCGGCGTCGATGCCGTGGCCGTTGTCGCGCACCAGCAGGCGGTATTTGCCCTCGGCGGCGCTGCCTTCCAGCCACAACTCGGGAGCCGGTTGTGCCTGCATGGCGTCGAGGGCGTTGCCGATCAGGTTGACCAGGATCTGTTCCAGGCGGGTCTGGTCGATCTGCAATTGGGCCGGGGCAAAGTCGCGGTGCAGGCTCAGCGGCAGGCTGTCCAGGCGTGGGCCCAGGACCTGGAACGCGGCGTCCACCGCCTTGGCCAGGCTGGCTTCGCCCTGGTCATCGCCGCGTCGGGCAAAGGAGCGCAGGCTGGCGGTGATACGGCCCATGCGGTCGATCAGTTCGTTGATGGTCTTGAGGTTGGCGCTGGCGGTGTCCAGCGCGCCGCGTTCGAGGAAGCGCACGGTGTTGCCGGACAAGGTGCGCAGCGCGGCCAACGGCTGGTTCAGTTCATGGGCGATGCTGGTGGACATCTGGCCGATGGCCGCCAGCTTGCCGGCCTGTACCAGTTCATCCTGGGCGCGGCGCAGGGTTTCTTCGGCCTGGCGCCGTTCGCGGATCTGGCCCTTGAGCCGCTCGTTGCTGGCGCGCAGGTCGGCGGTGCGTTCGGCGATCCGCCGTTCCAGCTGGCTGTTGGCTTCCTGCAAGGCTTCCCGCGCCGCGAGGCGGGTGGCGATGACTTTGCGCCGCTCGTTCCAGGCAATCAGCAAAAACGCGACGAGGCCAAACGCGACAGCCACCAGGATGCCCTGGTTGATCGCCGCGCGACGCAGGTCGTTGAGCGGGGTGAGCAGGGTGAAATTCCACGGTGTGTCATTGAGTGGGCGGGTTTGCGCCAGGTAGCTGACTTCGTGCTCGTCGTTGACCACTTCAGTGTTGGCCGGGAAAGTCAGCTTCTCGCTGCGTTCATTCAAGCGCTCACGGGCCAGGGGTTCCAGTTCGTTGAGCGTGGCCCAGTAATATTGCAGGCTGTGGGCCAGGCGATCCTTGGTCTCGTCGCTCAGCGGTCGCACCGCCTTGAGGCGTCGAGCCGGGTCGCTGGAGAGAATGATGATGCCGTTCTCGTCGCTCACAAAGGCTTCGAGGCGCGCGCGTTGCCAGCGCTCTTCCAGGGCTTCGAGGCGCACTTTGACCACCGCCACGCCGATGATCTTGCCGTGTTCCTCCAGGCCATGGGCCAGGTAGTAGCCGGGTTCGCCGTTGGTGCTGCCGATGCCGTAGAAACGCCCGGGCTGGCCGCGCACGGCATTCTGGAAATAGGCGCGAAAGGACAGGTCTTCACCCTGGTAACTGTCGGCATCGCGCCAGTTACTGGTGGCCAGCACACGGCCGGTGGTGTCCATCACGTAGATGGCCCGACTGCGACTGCGTCGGTTCAGGCCTTCGAGGTAGTCGTTGACCGTTTTGCGGGTTTCCTGGTTCGGCTCGGCCAGCAGCTTGGAGACGCTCGACTCCAGCTCCAGCAGGCTGGGCAGGTAGGTGTATTTGCTGATTTCACTTTCGACAGTGCGGGCATGCAGCTCCAGCTGGCGTTCGCCGTTGTCGCTGAGGGTGCGGATGCCGTAGTACTCACTGATCCAGAAGCCGATATAACCCAGGCCGATCATCAGGGCGATGATCAACGGCGGCAGGAACAGTTGGCGAATCAGACGAGGTTTCACGGCAAGTGATGGCGGTGCGGCGCGATAGAGGTTGGGGTCGCATTTCATCACAGATGCCTTGGGTCAGCTACCGCCCTCCGGCCAACTGTAGGAGCGAGCTTGCTCGCGAAAAACGTCAACGATGACGCGTGCATCCTGGATGTCCGCGGTGCTCTTGGGTTCTTCGCGAGCAAGCTCGCTCCTACAGGGTGGGAGTGAGGCTGTTTTTAGTGCTGCAGGATTTTCTCAAGGAAGTGCTGCGCGCGCTCGGAGCGGGCGCTGATGTCGCCGAAGAACTCTTCCTTCGGGCAGTCTTCGATGATCTTGCCGGCGTCCATGAAGATCACGCGGTCGGCCACTTTGCGGGCAAAGCCCATTTCGTGGGTGACACACATCATGGTCATGCCTTCCTGGGCCAGTTGCACCATCACGTCCAGTACTTCGTTGACCATTTCCGGGTCGAGGGCCGAGGTCGGTTCGTCGAACAGCATGACGATCGGGTCCATGGCCAGGGCGCGGGCAATCGCCACACGTTGCTGCTGGCCACCGGAAAGCTGGCCCGGGTGCTTGTGGGCGTGCGCCGACAGGCCGACGCGCTCAAGCAGTTGCAGGCCTTTCTTGGTGGCTTCTTCCTTGCTGCGGCCGAGCACCTTGATCTGTGCGATGGTCAGGTTTTCGGTGATGGTCAGGTGCGGGAACAGCTCGAAGTGCTGGAACACCATGCCCACGCGCGAACGCAGTTTCGGCAGGTTGGTCTTCGGGTCGGCGATGGAGGTGCCGTCGACGATCACGTCACCTTTCTGGAACGGTTCCAGCGCGTTGACGCACTTGATCAGGGTGGACTTGCCCGAGCCCGATGGCCCGCACACCACGATCACTTCGCCTTTTTTAACCTCGGTGCTGCAATCGGTCAGCACCTGGAAGTCGCCATACCACTTGTTGATGTTCTTGATAGAGATCATACGGCAAACCTTTTTTGCAGACGCTTGACCAGCAGCGAGGCGGAAAAGCTGATGATGAAGTAGACGACACCGGCGAAGATCAGGAACTCATTGGAGCGCCCGATGATGTCGCCGTTGGAGCGGGCGGAGTTGAGGAAGTCCACCAGGCCCACGGTGTAGACCAGCGAGGTGTCCTGGAACAGGATGATCGACTGTTGCAGCAGCAACGGGGTCATCTTGCGGAACGCCTGGGGCAGGATGATCAGGCGCATGGTCTGGCCATAGGTCATGCCCATCGCTTGTGCCGCCGCCATCTGGCCCTTGGGGATCGACTGCACGCCGGCCCGCACGATCTCACAGAAGTACGCGGCTTCGAACATCATGAACGCCACGACGCAGGAGGTGAACGCACCGATCGGCGTGTCTTCGCCGGTGATCCAGCGCAACACGAACGGCACCGCCAGGTAGAACCAGGTGATCACCAGCAGCAGCGGGATCGAGCGGAAGTAGTTCACATAGGCGCCGGCCACCCGGGACAGCAGTTTGCTGGACGACAGGCGCATCAGTGCCAGGATCGTACCCAGCGCGATACCGCCGATCACGCCCATGACCATCAGCTTCAAGGTCATGACCATGCCGTTCCACAGGCCCGGGATGGCGGGGATGATGCCGCTGAAATCGAGTTCCATTATTTACCCCCCACGGAGATCAGGCCGGGCACTGCGACTTTCTTCTCGACCACGCGCATCAGCAGCATCAGGCTCATGTTCAGGGTGAAGTAGATCAGCGTGGCCAGGGTGAAGGCTTCAAACAGGTTGGCCGAGAACTCGGCGGTCTGTTTGGTTTGCGCCAGCAGTTCCATCAGGCCGATCAAGGACGCCACGGAGGAGTTCTTGAAGACGTTGAGGAATTCCGAGGTAAGCGGCGGAATGATGATCCGGTAGGCCTGGGGCAGCAGCACGTTCCAGTAGATCTGCGGCAACTTGAAGCCCATGGCACGTGCAGCGGCCTCTTGGCCCCGTGGCAGCGCCTGGATACCGGTACGCACTTGCTCGCACACACGGGCAGCGGTGAACAGGCCCAGGCACACGACAACGCTCAGGTAGGCCGAGGTGGTCGGGTTGAGGTCCTGTTTGTACCAGTCCTGCAGGTTCTGCGGCAGCAGGTCGGGTATCAGGAAGTACCAGATGAACAGCTGCACCAGCAGCGGCACGTTACGAAACAGTTCCACGTAGCAGGTCGCGATGCCCGATACGAGGCGGTTTGGCACAGTGCGCATGACCCCCAGAATGGAGCCCAGCAGCAAGGCGATAATCCATGCCACGACAGCGATGGCGATGGTCCAGCCCAGGCCGGCGATGTACCAGTCGAGATAAGTCTCGCTGCCCACGCCGGTGGACTTGAAGAACACGCCCCAGTCCCAGTTGTAATTCATTAGGGTCTCCCCTCGAGATCGATCGATGTACAAGCACCCGCTTGGGGAAAGTCCATTCCCGCCTGGCGATGAACGCCAGGCACACGCGATCGGCTCGAAAACCGCCCGGTCGAGTGTTCCAAAGTATAGCCAGCAGGTAGTAACAGACGCCTGAGGGAGGGTTGGCTCCCTCAGGCGATAAGGTTAGTCAGGAATCAGATTTTTACTTCAGGCGCCGGCTTGTCGGTCGGGTTCTTGATCAGTTCCTTAACCTTGTCGCTCATTGGGAAGTTCAGGTTCAGGTTTTTTGGTGGGATCGGGCTTTCGAACCACTTGGCGTAGATCTTGTTGATTTCGCCGGACTTGTACAGGCCAACGATGGCGTCATCCACCGCTTTCTTGAAGGCAGGGTCTTCTTTGCGAACCATGCACGCGTAGGCTTCGAAGGACTGTGGAGTACCGGTGATGACCCAGTCATCCGGCTTCTTGGCCTTGGCTTCTTCACCGGCCAGCAGGGCGTCGTCCATCATGAAGGCTACGGCACGGCCGCTTTCCAGCATCTGGAAGGACTCGCCATGGTCTTTGGCGGAGATGACGTTCATGCCCATCTGCTTGTCAGCGTTCATCGCCTTGATGATGCGCTCGGACGTGGTGCCGGCGGTGGTCACGACGTTCTTGCCTTTCAGGTCGGCGAAGTCGGCGTAGCTAGGCTTGCCTTCCTTGTCTTTCTTGACCAGCAGGCGAGTGCCGATTTCGAAGATGTTGGTGGTGAAGGCGACTTGCTGGGCGCGTTCGGCGTTGTTGGTGGTGGAACCGCACTCGATGTCGACGGTGCCGTTCTGAACCAGCGGAATACGGGTCTGCGAGGTGACCAGGTTGTACTTGGCCTGCAGATCGGGTTTGTTCAGGTCTTTTTTCAGGGCTTCGACGATGGCCAGCTGAATGTCGTGGGAGTAGCCCACAGGTTTGCCCGAACCATCCGCAATGTAGGAAAACGGAATGGAGCTGTCGCGGTGCCCGAGGGTGATGGTGCCGGAGTCGTTGATTTTCTTCAGTGTGCCGGTGAGTTCGGCGGCAAAGACTGGAGTGCTGATCAGAGCAGCAGCGATAGCTGCGCCCAGGATATGGGGAACGATGCGCATCAATACTTCCTCGACATTTGTTTTTTTTATGAAGCCGGCTAGACGGCTCTCTTGTACAGCGAATGCCCGTGACGGCTCCTGAAGCGTCCCAGGCAATCGTCTGGGAGTGTAGAGCATGAGTCGTGCCAGACCGAAAATAAAAGCTTAACAAGTTGATTTATATGATGATTAATTTTGTATGACGACAAATATGTAACCGTTTGATCCGGTAAACCGAATAGGCTTGCCTGTGGCGTTCGGAAAACCGAATGCCAGGCGCTATAAAAAAGCCCCTGGGCCTTACGGCGCAGGGGCTTTTGTGCGATGGGCCTGTCAGGCCGCTTCGATCTTGCTGCGGGTCTGCTCAACCTTGGACAGGTAGCGTTGCACGTTATCCTGTTCCTGTGGGGTGGTGAACAGGCCGAGTTTGGTCCGGCGCCATAGCACGTCCTGGGGCTGGGTTACCCATTCCTCGGCACACAGGTAATCGACCTCGCGGGTGTAGAGGCCGCCGCCCAAATGTTCACCCAGGTCAGCCAGCGACTGCACGCCTTCGAGCAGGCGCCAGGTGCGGCTGCCATAGGTGGTGGACCAGCGGCGCGCGATCTCGCTCGGCAACCAGTCGAACTTGCTGCCAATGGCCTCGGCCAGGGCTTCTGGGGTGGTCATGTCCTCGCCGCCGGGCAGGCTGGCGGTGGCGGTCCAGCTGGGACGCATCTGCGTGAAGTACGGGGCCAGTTGCGCCATCGCCGATTCGGCGAGCTTGCGGTAGGTGGTCAGCTTGCCGCCGAACACCGACAGGATCGGCGCCTCGCCCGTACCACCGGACAGCGACAGGGTGTAGTCACGGGTGATGGCCGACGGGTTGTCCGACTCGTCGTTGCACAGTGGGCGCACACCCGAGTAGGTGTGGACGATGTCGTCGCGGCTCAGCTGTTTCTTGAAGTGCGCGTTGACCACCTTGAGCATGTAGTCGGTTTCACCTTCGGTGATCGCCACTTTCGCCGGGTCGCCGGTGTATTCGCGGTCGGTGGTGCCGATGATGGTCAGGTGGTTCAGGTACGGAATGGTGAAGACGATGCGCTGGTCTTCGTTCTGTAGGATGTGCGCGTGGGCGCCTTCATACAGCTTCGGCACGATCAGGTGGCTGCCCTGGATCAGGCGGATACCGTAGGGCGAGTCCAGCTTCAGGTCGTCCTTGATGAACTTGGCGACCCACGGGCCGGCGGCGTTCACCAGGGCGCGGGCACGGATCGAGAACAGGCTGCCATCGGCGCGTTCCATGTTCATGTCCCACATGCCATTGCTGCGATGGGCACTGATGCAGCGGGTCTGGGTATGGATGTGCGCACCCTTTTCACGGGCCGCCATGGCGTTGAGGACGACCAGGCGGGCGTCGTCGACCCAGCAGTCGGAGTATTCGAAGCCTTTGGTGATTTCGCTTTTCAGCGGGCTGTCAGGGCCGAACTTGAGGCTCTTGGAGCCGGCGAGTTTCTCGCGCTTGCCCAGGTGGTCATAGAGGAACAGGCCGGCACGGATCATCCACGCCGGGCGCAGGTGGGGGCGGTGTGGCAGGACGAAGCGCATCTGCTTGACGATGTGCGGGGCCTTGGCCAGCAGCACTTCACGTTCAGCCAGGGCTTCGCGTACCAGGCGGAATTCGTAATGTTCGAGGTAGCGCAGGCCGCCGTGGATCAGTTTGCTGCTGGCGGAGGAGGTGTGGCTGGCCAGGTCGTCCTTTTCGCAAAGGAATACCGACAAACCGCGACCGGCTGCGTCTGCTGCAATGCCGACGCCGTTGATCCCGCCACCGATTACGGCAACGTCATAGACTTCGGCAAGCGGTGGAGCAGGCAAGGTAGAAGGGTTCATCGACTGGCCTCGGGAGCTTTTTCGTATTGGAATTCGAACATTAATGTTCATTTGCGAAAATGGTAGCTGATAAACGTGGGCACAGCCAGCCGACTTCGATTGAAAAAACTCATCGAAGGGCGGGAAAAGGAAAATTTGTGAACATAAGCCTGGGCAAGGCTCGAGAAAAAGGCGCTGGATAAATCGCCATCGGGGGCTTGCCCCGATGGCTTCAGTGCAGACGCTATACGACTTCCAGGCGAACCTTGTGCTGGTTCAACAACTGCACCAAGGCTGGCACCGGCTCCTGATCCGTCACCAGGCAGTCCACCAGGCTGATCGGCCCCAGTCGAATCATGGCATTGCGCCCGAATTTGCTGGAGTCCGCCGCCAGGATCACCTGGCGTGCATTGGCGATGATCGCCTGGGAAACCCGGACTTCCTGGTAGTCGAAGTCCAGCAGGCTGCCGTCCTCGTCGATACCGCTGATACCCACCAGCGCGAAGTCGACCTTGAACTGGTTGATAAAGTCGACACTGGCCTGGCCCACCACGCCGCCGTCACGGCGCACATTACCGCCCGTCAGCAATACATCGAAGTCGTCCTTGGCGCTGAGCATGGTGGCGACGTTGAGGTTGTTGGTGATGATTTTCAGGTGGTTGTGGTTGAGCAGCGCACGGGCAATGGATTCCGTGGTGGTGCCGATATTGATGAACAACGAGGCGTGATCGGGAATTTGTGCCGCGATGGCTTCGCCGATGCGTTGTTTCTCATCGCGCATCTGGTCGGCACGCATGGCGTACGCGGTGTTCTCGACACTCGAGTCATAGGCCGCGCCGCCGTGGTAGCGGCGCAGCAGATTGGCGTCCGCCAGCTGGTTGATGTCGCGGCGGATGGTTTGCGGGGTGACAACGAATAGCTGCGCCATTTCCTCGATACTGACGTAGCCGCGTTCGCGGACCAGTTCGAGGATTTGCTGCTGGCGGGGAGGCAGATTCATGGGGCGTCCTTTGGGCTGCCATACAAAAGTGGCCCATGATGACGCAGGAATCTGCTCCCTGCCAGTTACAACCCGATATGGGGCCGGCGCATGGCTTATTCGGCGCCTTCGTGGGGTTCCCAGTCGCGGGTGCGGCTCACCGCTTTTTGCCAGCCGGCGTAGAGTTTCTCCTTGGCGGCTTCTTCCAGCTGCGGTTCGAATTCGCGCTCGATCACGGCCTTGCCGCGCAGCTCGTCGAGGCTGCCCCAGAAGCCGCAGGCCAGACCGGCCAGGTAGGCGGCGCCGAGTGCAGTGGTTTCGCGCATTTGCGGGCGCTCGACCTGGGTGCCGAGGATATCGGCCTGGAATTGCATCAGGAAGTTGTTGGCCACCGCACCGCCGTCCACACGCAGGGCCTTGAGGCGTTCGCCCGAGTCCTGTTGCATGGCGTCGAGCACGTCGCGGGTCTGGTAGGCAATCGACTCCAGGGCGGCACGAATAATGTGATCCACGCGTACGCCGCGGGTCAGGCCAAACAGTGCGCCACGGGCATACGGGTCCCAGTAGGGGGCGCCCAGGCCGGTGAAGGCCGGGACCAGGTACACGCCATTGCTGTCCTTGACCTTGCCGGCGAAGTATTCGGTGTCAGTGGCATCGGCGATGATTTTCAGCTCGTCACGCAGCCATTGCACGGTGGAGCCACCGTTGAACACCGCGCCTTCCAGCGCATAGGCCACTTCGCCACGGGGGCCGCAGGCGATGGTGGTGAGCATGCCGTGCTTGGACTTGACCGCTTTGTCGCCGGTATTCATCAGCAGGAAGCAGCCGGTGCCGTAGGTGTTCTTGGCCTGGCCGGCCTCAACGCACATCTGGCCGAACAGTGCCGCTTGCTGGTCACCGGCGATACCGCCGATGGCGATGCCGCTTTTGGTGCGGCCGTAGATCTCGGAGGAAGACTTCACTTCCGGCAGCATTTCCCGCGGAACGTCGAGGATCTCCAGCATCTTCGCATCCCACTCCAGGGTGTGGATGTTGAAGAGCATGGTGCGCGAGGCGTTGGTGTAGTCGGTGACGTGGGTTTTGCCGCCGGTAAATTTCCAGATCAGCCAGCTGTCGATAGTGCCGAACAGCAACTCGCCGTTGCGCGCACGCTCGCGGCTGCCTTCGACGTTATCGAGGATCCACTTGAGCTTGGTGCCGGAGAAGTACGGGTCGGTGACCAGGCCGGTGGTGTCGTTAATGTATTGCTCGTGGCCGTCGCGCTTGAGCTGCTGGCAGATTTCGGTGCTGCGGCGGCACTGCCAGACGATGGCGTTGTAGATCGGGCGGCCGGTGACCTTATCCCAGACCACGGTGGTTTCACGCTGGTTGGTGATGCCGATGGCGGCGACCTGGTCATGGTGCAGGCCGGCCTGTGCCAGGGCCTCGACCATCACCGCGCTCTGGGTGGCGAAGATTTCCATCGGGTCATGTTCGACCCAGCCGGCTTGCGGGTAGTGCTGGGTGAATTCACGTTGGGCGGTGCAGACCACGTTGGCGTCGCGATCGAAGATGATTGCCCGGGAACTGGTGGTGCCCTGATCAAGGGCAATGATGTAGTTCTTATTCTCGATGTCGGTCATGTCAATTGCCTTGGACGAAATAAGGAAGTCAGAAATCAGCCGGGGCCGCATAGGGCAGGGGACCAGGCTGGCGCTTTCAGGAAATACGAGTCTTGCCGTTGACAGCCGTGTCAGTTGTTTCCGCTATAGCAGGTGCGGCGCTCGGCAAGTGGCGGGCAATCAGCCCGCGATAGGCCGCAGCACCGAGGCATGCGCCGACAATCGGCGCGAAAATCGGAACCAGGAAGTAAGGAATATCGCGGCCGCCAGTAAAGGCCATTTCACCCCAGCCAGCGAAAAAGGTCATCAGCTTGGGCCCGAAATCCCGCGCCGGGTTCATCGCAAAGCCGGTCAGCGGGCCCATGGCACTGCCGATGACCGCAATCAGCAGGCCGATCAACAGTGGCGCCAGCGGGCCGCGCGGCAGGCCGTTGTTGTCATCGGTGAGGGCCATGATCACGCCCATCAGGATCGCGGTAATGATCATTTCCACCAGGAAGGCCTGCGCCGTGCTCAGCAGTGCATGGGGGTAGGTGGAGAACACCGAGGCCAATTCCAGGCTGGCCTGGGTGCCGCGTACCAGATGGTGGGTTTGTTCGTAATCGAAAAAGAGATTGCTATAGAGCGTGTACACCAGCGCCGCCGAGCAGAAGGCACCGGCGATTTGGGCCAGGATGTAGAACGGCAGTTTGCGCTTGTCGAAGTCGGCAAAAATACACAGGGCGATACTGACCGCCGGGTTGAGGTGGGCCCCGGAAATACCGGCGCTCAGGTAGATCGCCATGCTGACGCCGATCCCCCAGATGATGCTGATTTCCCACAACCCGAAGCTGGCACCCGCGACCTTGAGCGCAGCAACGCAGCCTGTACCGAAGAAGATCAGCAGCGCAGTCCCCAGGAACTCGGCCATGCATTGGCTTGAAAGTGAAGGCTGTTGAAGAGCAGTTGTCATGGAAAACCTCGATTGTTGTTCTTGTCTGGCGCACTGCCTCAACGGACGGTTGCGCGATTTTCACCGTGACAGGATCCCCATCCAAGACACGGCTTACTGCTGGAACGCTGCAGGTGTATTCCTACAGTATTCGGAAACGAAAAAATATAGACAAGAATGACGGCTGTCAAAGGTCGAAAGTGAACTGTCGGTCACTTTCCAACTATTGGTTTGATGAATGATCACGCTCGCCACGTTAAGTATTGTGGACGGGGAGGGCGGACTAGAGCGTTTTATGCGGGCTTGGCCTAGAATTGGCCGTCTGTTTGCCACGCTCGGAGAGGTCATGACCCCCGCATTGGATTTGTTGAAAAAAGTTCGCGCCGAACATCGCGTCCACAGTTATGAACACGACCCCAAGGCGGCCTCCTATGGCCTGGAGGCCGCAGAGAAATTGGGCCTCGACCCGGCGCAGGTGTTCAAGACCTTGTTGGCCAGCAGTGAAAAAGGCGAATTATTGGTGGCTGTGGTGCCGGTCGTCGGAAGTCTGGACCTCAAGGCCCTGGCTCATGCGGCGGGTGTGAAAAAAGTCGAAATGGCTGATCCGGCAGCGGCGCAGCGTTCCACCGGTTACCTGCTGGGAGGCATCAGCCCACTGGGGCAGAAGAAGCGGCTGCGCACATTTATCGATGTAACGGCGCAGCCGTTCGCGACAATTTTTGTGAGTGCGGGGAGGCGCGGGCTGGAAGTGGAGTTGTCCGCCGCGGTGCTGGCGGAACATACCCAGGCCAAATTCGCAGAAATTGGCCGGGTGTAATCCCGATATGCTGGAGAATCAATGTGGGAGGGGGCTTGCCTCTCCCACACGTTGATCATTGACTCAGCCAGCCGGGCTGTAGCGCCGTACGCCGGATTCGGCGTGAGGAACCTGCGCCGCGACGCTGCCTGAGGCCTGGAACAGCACCAGATGCTCCGCGGCCACGCGAATGCCCACTTGTGCGCCCACCTGATGGTCGGCATGGCTGGGGAAAATCGACTCCAACTGCGCACCCGTCGGCAGTTGTAGGCGGTACAGGGTTGATGCGCCGAGGAAGGTCTTGCCGACGATCCGCGCTTTCAAGGCACTGTCCGGCGCGTAGACGATGTCGTCCGGGCGCAGCAAGACGTCCACGGCACCCCCCGTAGGCCAGGTGTAGGCGCGGTTTCCGCGCAGGTCGCCCAGTTCGGTGTGGACGGACTCGGGCGAACTCAACTGGCCACGAATGAAATAACCCTGGCCGATAAAGCTGGCGACATACGGCGTCAGGGGTTCGTGATAGAGGTTGTAGGGGGTATCCCACTGCTCCAGGCGCCCTTCCTTGAACACTCCGACGTGATCACTCACAGCGAACGCCTCTTCCTGGTCATGGGTGACCAGGATCGCACTGGTGCCCCGTGCCTTGAGGATGTCGCGTACCTCGTGGCTGAGCTTGCGCCGCAGTTCGCCGTCGAGGTTGGAGAACGGTTCGTCCAGCAGCAACAGTTGTGGCTCCGGCGCCAGGGCGCGGGCGAGGGCGACGCGTTGTTGCTGGCCACCCGACAGTTCGTGGGGGAAGCGCTTGCCCAGGTTCTTGAGGTTGACCAGCTCCAGCAGTTCGGCGACCACACGGTCTTTTTGCGGGTGTTTGCGAATGCCGAAGGCGATGTTGTCGGCCACGCTGAGGTGGGGAAACAGTGCGTAGTCCTGGAACACCATGCCGATACGACGTTTCTCCGGCGCCAGGGTAAAACCGGCGCTGGAGATCACTTCGCCCGCGAGGCTGATTTCGCCTTCGTGCACCGGCTCAAAACCGGCAATCGCGCGCAAGGTCGTGGTTTTGCCACAGCCCGAAGAACCCAGCAGGCAACCGATATCGCCCGCGTTGAGGTGCAGATTGAGGTTCTGCACCACCCGTTGATCCTGGTAGCCGCATGCCAGATTGCGCAAGTTCAGCAGTAATGGCTGGCTCATGCGTGGTGGTACGCCGGTTCGACGAGGAATTCGAGCAGGGCTTTTTGCGCGTGCAGGCGGTTCTCTGCCTGGTCCCAGGCCACGGAGCGTGGGTCATCGAGCAGGTCGAGGCTGATTTCTTCACCCCGGTGGGCGGGCAGGCAGTGCATGAACAGCACGTCCGGCGCGGCCATGTCGAGCAGGGCGCGGGTCACCTGGAAGGGCGCGAACAGGGCCAGGCGCTTGGCGGTTTCGTCTTCCTGGCCCATGGAGGTCCAGACGTCGGTGCTGACCAGGTGGGCGCCGATCGCTGCATCCTTTGGATCGCGCAGGATCTGCACACGGCCATCGGCCTTGGCCAGGAACTCGGCGGCCGGTTCGAAGCCTTCCGGGCAGGCGATGCGCAGGTGGAAGTCGAACTGAATCGCCGCTTCTATATAGCTGTTGCACATGTTGTTGCCGTCACCGATCCAGGCCACGGTCTTGCCCTGGATCGAGCCACGGTGCTCAAGGAAGGTCTGCATGTCGGCCAGCAACTGGCATGGGTGCAGGTCATCGGACAGGCCGTTGATTACCGGCACGCGCGAGTTGGCGGCGAATTCGGTCAGGGTGCTGTGGGCGAAGGTACGGATCATCACCGCATCGAGCATTCGCGACATGACGATCGCGCAGTCGCTGATCGGCTCGCCACGGCCCAGTTGGGTGTCACGCGGCGACAGGAAGATGGCCTGGCCACCCAGCTGGATCATGCCCGCTTCGAACGACAGGCGAGTGCGGGTCGACGACTTCTCGAAAATCATCCCGAGCACGCGGTTTTTCAAAGGCTCGAACAGTACGCCGCGGTTACGCAGGTCTTTAAGCTCAATGCCTCGACGGATCACGCTGACCAGCTCTTCGGGCGTGCAATCCATCAGGGAGAGAAAGTGCCTTGCGCTCATCATTAACTACCTTTTTGCAACAGACCGCAGATACTCAAAGCCTTGTTTATTGTGACAACGGGCGAGACCTGCGGCGAAAGCCGCACGGGGCGACGAAATAGGGGAAGGCGCGATCTTATAATTAAATGTCGCGTCTTACCAATAGGGCTACGGTTTTATGGGTGTTCAAGAAGGGCGCAAGAGCGCATTCGAAGACGGTTTCCAGACAGCAGCAGGTCATTTGTACACTGGCCTCGCAACCATTTGCAATGTGCAGGGGCGGGCCCAGGCCGGGCTGTGTCGGTTTTAGACGTGGGTTACAGGCTCTGTAACATTTGCTCATGTTTGCTCATGGCCTGGCCTGATGGCTATCGATTCACAGGGCGAACGATGCTGGTGCCTGTCATGGTCACGGCCCATAGTCAGGCCAAAGCCCAATAAAGAGACTGGCCATGACCAAGACTCTCCACCACCGTGCGTGCCACCTGTGTGAAGCCATTTGTGGCCTGACCCTGGAAACCACCCAAGCCGAAGACGGCAGCCTGGCGATCACCTCGATCAAGGGCGACACGCTGGACAGCTTCAGTCGCGGCCATATCTGCCCCAAGGCCGTGGCATTGCAGGACATACAGAATGATCCTGACCGCCTGCACCAGCCCATGTTGCGGGTGGGCAGCGAATGGCAGCCAATCCCGTGGGATGAGGCGTTTGCCCTGGTCGCCGAGCGGCTGGCGGGCATCCAGGCGCGGCATGGACAGAATGCAGTGGCGGTGTATCAGGGCAACCCCAGCGTGCACAACTATGGGCTGATGACCCACAGCAACTACTTCCTCGGCCAGCTCAAGACGCGCAACCGATTTTCTGCCACCTCCGTAGACCAGTTGCCCCATCACCTCACCAGCCACCTCATGTACGGCCACGGCCTGTTGCTGCCGATTCCGGACATCGACCACACCGACTTCATGCTGATCCTGGGCGGCAACCCGCTGGCCTCCAACGGCAGCATCATGACCGTGCCCGATGTGGAGAAGCGTCTCAAGGCTATCCAGGCCCGGGGTGGCAAGGTGGTGGTGGTCGATCCTCGGCGCAGTGAGACGGCGGCGATCGCTGATCAGCATCTGTTCGTGCGGCCTGGCGGGGATGCGGCGTTGCTGTTCGGGGTACTCAACACACTGTTCACCGAGAACCTGACGCGTGACAGTCATTTGCCGGTAGAGGGCCTTGAGGATGTGCGCCGTGCGATCCTCGGCTTTACCGCCGAAGCCATGAGCCGCCAGTGTGCCGTACCCGCCGGGCAGATTCGCCAGTTGGCACGGGATTTCGCTGCTGCGGATAAAGCGGTGTGCTACGGGCGCATGGGGGTGTCGACCCAGGCGTTCGGTACGCTGTGTCATTGGCTGGTGCAGTTGATCAACCTGGTCACTGGCAACCTCGACCGCGAAGGCGGTGCGTTATGCACCAGTCCGGCAGTGGACTTGGTCGCGTCCACCGGTGGCGGGCATTTCAATCGCTGGCAGAGTCGCGTGTCCGGGCGCCCGGAGTACGGCGGCGAGTTGCCAGTGTCTGTATTGGCCGAAGAAATGCTCACCGGCGGCGAAGGACAGGTCCGCGCGCTGGTGACGGTGGCGGGCAACCCGGTGTTGTCGACCCCCAATGGCCGCCAGTTGGAGCAGGCCCTGGACGGCTTGGAGTTCATGGTCAGCATCGACCTCTATATCAACGAGACCACGCGTTATGCCGATCTGATCCTGCCGTCCACTTCGGCGCTGGAAAACGACCACTACGACACCACGTTCAACATGTTCGCCGTGCGCAATGTCACCCGTTTCAATCGCGCGATCCTGCCCAAGCCTGAGGGGGCGTTGCATGACTGGGAGATCTTCGTCGGCCTGGCCACGGCATTCGCTGTGCACACCGGTATGGCGCTCAAGCCCACCATGCCGCCTGCGCAAATGATCGACTTCGGCCTGCGCGCCGGCGCTTATGGTGATGCGTCGAGCCATCAGTTGTCGGTGGCGAAGCTGGCGGACCATCCCCATGGCATGGACCTGGGGCCGCTCAAGCCAAATCTCGCCGCGCGGTTGAAAACCGTGGATGGCAAGGTGCAGGCGGCACCGGCAGTGATTCTGGCGGATCTGGCGCGCTTTGCGGCGCAGCCGATGCCTGTGGCTGACGAGTTGCTGCTGATCGGCCGTCGCCATGTGCGCAGTAATAATTCCTGGATGCATAACTATCACCGGCTGGTGAAGGGCAAGCCTCGGCACCAGTTGCATATGCATCCCGATGACCTGGCCAGTCGCCAGTTGGCAGATGGGCAGTGGGTGCGCGTCAGTTCACGTATCGGCATGATCGAGGTGGAGGTGGTCGCCAGCCTGGACATGATGCCCGGCGTGGTCAGCCTGCCCCATGGTTGGGGTCACGGCCGTCCGGGGGTGCAGATGAGCATCGCCAGCGAGCAACCGGGGGCGAGCGCGAATGACTTGACCGACGAGCGGCAATTGGATGAGTTGTCGGGCAATGCGGCCTTGAATGGCGTACCTGTCCAAGTCGCTGCCGCATAAGGAGCCCGAGCACCGCGTTGGAATTTTGCGTTACAATGCGCCACCGTGCCGACCTGTGAGTCGCAAAGTTCCAGCCGAGGTGTTCCATGGATATCATCGAAACGATCAAAGAGCAGATTGCCAACAACACCATTCTGCTTTACATGAAGGGCGCACCTAACGCTCCTCAGTGCGGTTTCTCCGCGAAGGCTTCCCAGGCTGTTATGCAGTGTGGCGAGAAGTTCGCTTACGTGGATATCCTGCAAAACCCGGAAATCCGCGCCAACCTGCCGAAGTACGCCAACTGGCCTACCTTCCCGCAACTGTGGGTAGCCGGCGAGCTGGTCGGCGGTAGCGATATCATCACCGAAATGGCAGCTGATGGTTCGTTGCAGGCGTTGATCAAAGATGCAGCAGCAAACGCGGCGGCTAAGACCGACGCTTGATTCGCCTGTAATAAAAAGCCCCGCTTCTCGTGAGAGAGCGGGGCTTTTTTGTACCTAGCGACGGGATTATTCGCCCATCTGCGATTGCAGGTAGTTTTCCAGGCTGACTTTATCGATCAGGCCCAGTTGGGTTTCCAGCCAGTCGATATGTTCTTCCTGGTCTTCCAGGATGTCTTCCAGCAGTTCGCGGCTGCCGAAGTCGCCCTTGGTCTCGCAATGTGCAATGGCGGCCTTGAGGTCGCTGTGGCTCTTGCGTTCAAAGCCCAGGTCGCTGCTGATCATTTCCTGGGTGTGCTCGCCGATGTTCAGCTTGCCCAGGTCCTGTACGTTCGGCAGGCCTTCGAGGAACAGGATGCGCTTGATCAGCGCGTCGGCGTCCTTCATGGCCTTGATGGATTCTTTGTATTCACGCTTGCCAAGCTTTTCCAGGCCCCAATCGTCGTACATGCGCGCATGCAGGAAGTACTGATTGATCGCGACCAGTTCATTGGCAAGGATTTTGTTGAGTTGCTGGATGACTGAGATGTCGCCTTTCATGACTGGGGTCCTGCCCTGTAGTAGCTGTGTATAAGGCGGAGTTTGAGCGGCGAAAACCCTAGTGTCAAACCTAAGTTATTGAATAATAAATGAAAATTAATCGGAATAAGAATGTTTGTGTTCCGCGTCTTAGCGCTAACTAATTGAATTACAGGCATAAAAAAACCGGACACTCGGTCCGGTTCTTCAAAACACGCCTATTTAGGCGTGTGTAAATTCTGCTGAGTAGGGAACAGCGGCCTGTGCTGTTTGCAGCTGCGTCAGGGTTTCCCGTACCACTTGCTTGGCGAGGCAAGCACATTTACCACATTGACTGGCAACGCCGGTGGTTTCACGCACTTCCTTGTAGCTGCAGCAACCTTCATAGATTGCTTCGCGGATTTGTCCGTCGGTGACGCCGGTACACAGGCACACATACATAAGGGAGAACCGTCGCGGGTTTAAGGCTTAAGTGCGATGGATCTTAATGTTAACGAGAATGATTGTCAAAGTAGATTCGTAGGGTATTGGCCTGCACCGCCCTCACGCTGACGAACGGTTTTTTCAGTGTATGATGGTCGGTCTTCACGAAGCGTGACTGCGTCACAGGGCTGTCGCTTGAATGCGGCAGACTCAAGGCCGGTCCTTTTACTTCAATCGTCACCCTTACATCAGGAGATACCCAATGAGCGTACTCGTCGGCAAACAAGCCCCGGATTTCGACGTACCTGCCGTGCTCGGCAATGGCGAAATCGTTGACAGCTTCAAACTGTCTGAAGCCATCAAAGGCAAATACGGCCTGGTGTTCTTCTACCCGCTGGACTTCACCTTCGTCTGCCCTTCGGAGCTGATCGCTCTGGACCACCGCATGGACGATTTCAAGGCGCGTAACGTTGAAGTGGTTGCCGTTTCCATCGACTCCCATTTCACCCACAACGCCTGGCGCAACACGGCCATCAACGATGGCGGCATCGGCAAAGTCAAATACACCATGGCTGCCGACATGAAGCACGACATCGCCAAGGCCTACGACGTTGAGTCCGAAGGTGGCGTGGCTTTCCGTGGCGCGTTCCTGATCGATGACAAGGGCGTTGTGCGCTCCCAGATCATCAACGACCTGCCGCTGGGCCGTAACATGGAAGAGCTGATCCGCCTGGTCGACGCCCTGCAATTCCACGAAGAGCACGGCGAAGTCTGCCCTGCCAACTGGAAAAAAGGCGACAAAGGCATGAACGCTTCGCCTGAAGGCGTTGCGGCTTACCTGACCGAGAACGCTGGCAAGCTGTAAGCCGGATTCGCGGGACAAAAAAACCGGCCTGAGAAGGCCGGTTTTTTCATGCGCGGGATTTGACCTCAGTCGCCGAAGTCTTCCCAGCCGCCCATCTGCTTCCAGCGGTTGACGATGCCGCAGAACAGCTCGGCGGTCTTCTCGGTGTCGTAGCGGGCCGAGTGGGCTTCGCGACCGTCGAAGTCGATGCCGGCCGCCTGGCAGGCCTTGGCCAAGACGGTCTGGCCATAGGCCAGGCCAGCAAGGGTGGCGGTGTCGAAACTGGAGAACGGGTGGAACGGATTGCGCTTCATGTCCAGCCGCGTCACGGCGGCGTTGAGGAAGCCCAGGTCGAAGCTGCTGTTATGCCCGACCAGGATCGCGCGCTTGCAGCCGTTGGCCTTCAAGGCCTTGCGTACGCCACGGAAGATATCGGTGAGTGCCGCCTCTTCGCTGACGGCCATGCGCAGGGGGTGATCCAGCTTGATCCCGGTAAACTCCAGGGCTGCCGCTTCGATATTGGCACCTTCAAACGGCTCGACGCGGAAGAAGTGGGTGTGCTCCGGATACACAAAGCCCTGTTCGTCCATGCCGATAGTGGTTGCGGCGATTTCCAGCAGTGCATCGGTGGCGCAATTGAAGCCGCCGGTTTCTACGTCGACAACGACAGGCAGGTAGCCGCGGAAACGTTCGGCCATCGGGTGGCGCGAACCACCACCGCCACCGTGTTCCTGGTCGTCATCGTAATGGTCTTCACTCACTTGCTTTCCTCCAGCAGGCGCCAGCGCAGTGTTTCACCGGCGCGCAGCGGGATAACGGTCAGCTCGCCAAATGGCAGGCTGGCGGGGGCAGTCCAGTCTTCACGGACCAGGGTGATACGGTCGGTATTCGCCGGCAGGCCATAGAATCGCGGGCCATTGAGGCTGGCGAAACCTTCGAGTTTATCCAGGGCGTTGCGCTGTTCGAACGCTTCGGCATACAACTCGATGGCGGCAAACGCGGTGTAGCAACCGGCACAACCGCACGCGGCTTCCTTGGCGTGCTGGGCGTGGGGCGCAGAGTCGGTGCCGAGGAAGAACTTCGGATTACCGCTGGTCGCGGCATCCAGCAAGGCCACCTGGTGGGTGTTGCGCTTGAGGATCGGCAGGCAATAGAAGTGCGGCCGAATCCCGCCCACCAGCATGTGGTTGCGGTTGTACAGCAGGTGATGGGCGGTGATGGTTGCGCCGACGTTGGCCGAGGCCTCGGTGACGAACTGCACGGCATCGGCCGTGGTGATGTGCTCGAACACCACCTTGAGGGTCGGGAACAGCTCGACCACGCGGCGCATGTGCTCGTCGATGAAGATTTTCTCGCGATCGAACACGTCCACGTCGCCACGGGTGACTTCACCGTGGATCAGCAGCGGCATGCCGACTTCGGCCATGGCTTCGATGGCCGGCAGGATCTTGTCGATGCTGGTCACGCCGGAATCGGAGTTGGTGGTCGCACCGGCCGGGTACAGCTTGGCGGCGTGCACGAAACCGCTGGCCTTGGCCTGGCGAATTTCTTCGGGCTGGGTACGGTCGGTGAGGTAGAGCACCATCAACGGTTCGAAGCGGCTGCCGGCCGGCCGTGCAGCGAGGATGCGCTGGCGATAGGCGTCGGCTTCGGCGGCATTACGCACCGGTGGTACCAGGTTAGGCATGATGATGGCGCGGCCAAACGTACGCGCTACATCGGCCACGGTTTGGGGCAACGCAGCACCATCGCGAAGATGAATATGCCAGTCGTCGGGACGCAGCAGGGTCAGGCGGTCGGACATTGGGGATTCCAGGCGGGTCAATCTGGTGGGAATGCTACCGGAAAAGACTCTTGCAGGCACTCGCTATCAAGTTTTGCAGGATGCATCCGATAGCCTTTCGTATGCCTTATCGATGTATGACGCTTTGAAGTGTTGTAGAAACCAGTGGAGCCTCCCGTGCGCCAGCATTATCTAGCCCTGCTCAGTGTGTTCGCCAGCCTGCCTGCTATGGCCCTCACGTTCCAGACACGTCTGGAGAATATTGAGTGGAAGGTAGAGGGGGACAAGTTCGAGTGCCGCCTGAGCCAACCGATCACCGACTTCGGTTCGGGTGAGTTCGTGCGCCGGGCCGGCGAGCAGGCGACGTTTCGTCTGAAAGCCTATAACGGGTCGCTGGGCGCAGGGTCGGCCACCTTATTGGCCGCCGCAGCCCCCTGGCAGCCCGGTCGGGGTGACATCAATCTCGGCGCCGTACGTGCCGGTAGCGGTGATGTGCTGTTCAACAGCTCTCAGGCCCAGGCCGGGCGTCTCTTCAACGGTTTGCTCGATGGACGCTCGCCCACTGTGCGGCACTATGGACGTGAGGGTGGCTATTCGGAGATTCGCCTGCTGCCGGTGAAATTCAACAAGGCCTACAGCGACTATCAACTGTGCACCGCCAAGTTGCTGCCGATGAATTACGATCAGGTCAAGCAGACCGAAGTGGGCTTCCCCGGTGGCGGCATCGAGCTGGACGCTGCGGCAAAGCAGAAGCTGGCGGTGATTCTCGAATTCATGAAGGCGGACCCTACCGTCAACCATATCGAATTGAACGGCCACTCGGACAACAGCGGCAATCGCCTGAGCAACCGTGATGTTTCACGCCGTCGTGCGCTGGCGGTGATGGACTACTTCAAGGCCAACGGTATTCCTGAGTCTCAGATCACCCTGCGGTTCCATGGTGAAAGCTACCCCTTGGCGCCCAACACCACTGCCGCCAACCGGGCCCGTAACCGCCGTGTGAATATTCAGCTCGAACGCGTGGCTGCCCCTGAGAAACCGGCCCCCCAGGCCACGGGGCCGAGCAACCCGGCACACACCTCCTGAAGTGCGACCATCGGTCGCTCGCTCGACATAATCTGTCGCTTTATCTTCATTTGCTGTCGCGCCCCTGTAAATCCACGGTTTTGATCGGTAGAATCGACGCCTTTCCGTACAACCCCGTGGAGTGATGGCATGGCCGACGTAAACAAGGTCGTTCTCGCGTATTCCGGCGGCCTGGACACTTCGGTGATCCTCAAGTGGCTGCAGGATACTTATAACTGTGAAGTGGTGACCTTCACCGCTGACCTGGGTCAGGGCGAAGAGGTCGAACCTGCACGTGCCAAGGCGCAAGCCATGGGCGTGAAAGAGATCTACATTGACGACCTGCGCGAAGAATTCGTCCGCGATTTCGTCTTCCCGATGTTTCGCGCCAACACTGTCTACGAAGGCGAGTACCTGCTGGGTACTTCCATCGCACGTCCGCTGATCGCCAAGCGCCTGATCGAAATCGCCAACGAAACCGGCGCTGATGCCATTTCCCATGGCGCCACCGGCAAGGGCAACGACCAGGTGCGTTTCGAACTGGGTGCCTACGCGCTCAAGCCCGGCGTGAAAGTGATTGCCCCCTGGCGTGAATGGGACCTGCTGTCCCGTGAAAAGCTGATGGATTACGCTGAAAAGCACGCGATCCCGATCGAGCGTCATGGCAAGAAAAAGTCCCCGTACTCGATGGACGCCAACCTGCTGCACATCTCCTATGAAGGCGGCGTGCTGGAAGACACCTGGACCGAGCACGAAGAAGACATGTGGAAATGGACCGTCTCCCCGGAGAACGCTCCAGACAAGCCGCAATACCTGGAACTGACCTACCGTAATGGCGACATCGTCGCGCTGGACGGCGTCGAAATGACCCCGGCCACCGTATTGGCGACGCTGAACCGTATCGGTGGCGAACACGGCATCGGTCGCCTCGACATCGTCGAGAACCGCTATGTGGGCATGAAGTCCCGTGGCTGCTACGAAACCCCGGGCGGCACCATCATGCTGCGTGCCCACCGCGCCATCGAGTCCATCACCCTGGACCGTGAAGTGGCTCACCTCAAAGACGAGCTGATGCCCAAGTACGCCAGCCTGATCTATACCGGCTACTGGTGGAGCCCTGAGCGTCTGATGCTGCAACAGATGATCGATGCTTCCCAGGCCCACGTGAATGGCGTTGTGCGTCTGAAGTTGTACAAGGGCAATGTGATCGTTACCGGCCGTAAGTCGGATGACTCGCTGTTCGACGCCAACATCGCCACTTTCGAAGAAGATGGCGGCGCCTACAACCAGGCCGACGCAGCGGGCTTTATCAAGTTGAATGCATTACGCATGCGCATTGCTGCCAACAAAGGTCGTTCGTTGTTCTGAGTGTCAAGCCGGTTGTAAAAATGGCCCCTTGTTCAAGGGGCCATTTTTTTGTCTTGAATTCTTGATTAAGTCCACTTTCTTTAAACTTGTTTAATCAGTGTTTTTGATGATGGGGACGCTGGTTTTTTGTCGGGGGAATGTTTTTTATCATTTGTGTAGGAACCAGTCTTACAGATAATTCACTCATGTAGGTGCGAGGAGTATGTAAGAAGCCAAAAATTCTGTAGGAAATAAGGATGTAAGTAAATATGTTAAATGGAACTGAAACTACCGATTTTTCTCTGCCAGCTCCGCTACCTGCAGTCGACAGGCAAGGGGCATTTCCTGATAGTTGCGTGCGGCACGTTTACCTTATCCCCTGGGGGGGCTGGAAATTTCACTCAAAATATGTGAGGTCCCGGAAAGTTCTGAAGGGCCTCATAAAACTGGAAACATCTGTATCGGTGTTTTTTTGTAGGGCGTTTCCTTTATCTCTGTGGGTTGGGTCTCTGCTTGCTGTTGCTCGGGGGGGAACGCTATGCCAACTAGGAAACGACTAGGCTATTGTGTTTGCTCTAAATAATTCGAACAGCGAAATTGGACTTTCTCATGAATAAAGTGCTGATCGTAGATGATCATCCCGTCATTCGTCTTGCTGTGCGTATGCTAATGGAGCGTCATGGTTATGAGGTCGTTGCAGAGACCAATAACGGTGTCGATGCGTTGCAACTTGCGCGGGAGCATATGCCGGACATTGTCATACTGGATATTGGGATTCCCAAGCTCGATGGCCTGGAAGTTATTTGCCGACTTTCGTCTACCAAGCAGGCTGTCCCGTTCAAGGTCCTGGTGCTCACCTCCCAGGCTCCAGGTCACTTTTCGATGCGTTGCATGCAGGCGGGTGCTGCTGGCTATGTGTGCAAGCAACAGGACCTGACTGAATTGCTCAGCGCGATCAAGGCGGTGTTGTCGGGCTACAGCTATTTCCCAAACCAGGCACTCAACTCGGTACGCTCCACCATGGGCAATGCCAGTGAGGCCGATATGGTCGAGCGTCTGTCCGGCCGGGAGATGATGGTGTTGCAGCAGTTGGCCCGGGGCAGGACCAACAAGGAGATTGCCGACGGTATGTTTCTCAGCAACAAGACCGTCAGCACCTACAAGACTCGTCTGCTGCTCAAGCTCAATGCCCGCTCTCTCGTGGACTTGATCGAGCTGGCCCAGCGTAACGGCTTGGTATAGGTGAGGGCACAGCACTGCGCATAGGCCGCACAACCGGCAGAAAAAAGCCTCCGACAGGGAGGCTTCCGGCCGTCGACCGCTTGATCAGAGGTCGAAGTCGTAGTCGGCCAGTTGTTTTTGCAAGCGTCGTTCTTCCAGAAGGTTGTCGATAGTACGGCGTTTGCTCAGATTGGTCTTGGCGACCTCCGCCACAGGTGCTTCCACGCCATCGTCCTCCGATTCAACGAGGTCGTCTTCCACATCCAACTGTTCTTTGTCAGTGCTCATAACGTTAACTCCGGAGTAAGACTGCCGTTGGCGCTCCTTATAACGATAATCCATGAATGGGTAAAAAAGATTTTTTCAATCGACTGATCGAGAAAACCAATGAACCCTCAATCGTCCGACGTCTTGTCCTTGTATTCGCACAGGTCTTCAATGCGGCAGCTGCCGCAGCGCGGCTTGCGGGCCTGGCAAACATAGCGTCCGTGCAGGATCAGCCAATGGTGGGAGTCAAGCAGGTACGGTTTGGGCACGAACTTCATGAGCTGCTTTTCCACTTCGACCACGTTCTTGCCGCGGGCTATTCCGGTTCGATTACTGACCCGAAAAATATGGGTATCCACGGCCATGGTGAGTTGCCTGAATGCGGTGTTGAGCACCACGTTAGCGGTTTTACGGCCCACCCCCGGCAGGGCTTCCAGTGCTTCGCGGGTTTCTGGCACTTCGCTATTGTGCCGTTCTATCAGCAAGCGGCAGGTCTCGATGACATTCTTGGCCTTGCTGTTGTAGAGGCCGATGGTCTTGATGTACTCCGATAACCCGTCCACGCCCAGGGCGTAAATCGCCTCTGGCGTGTTTGCCACGGGATACAGCCTGGCCGTGGCCTTGTTGACGCCGACGTCCGTGGATTGGGCCGACAGGATCACTGCAATCAGTAACTCGAACGGCGAGGAGTAGGCCAGTTCGGTCTTGGGTTCCGGATTGTCTTCGTGAAGCCTGCGAAAAATTTCCAGGCGTTTTGCGGCGTTCATGGGGCGGAAGGTTCCTTTCGGGCAGTCAGCGTAGTTTCGAATAGTGGGTCCAGGCCTGGAGTCCTGCGAGCAGGACAACCCGACGATATCAATGTGGTGTCGGCGATGGACTGTAACAACCCCCAGGATTATCAGTCATGTGCCATGGGCGTCTACTTGGCGCTGCGCATCATCGAGCTTGTGTTGCGCGTCGGCTAATTGTTGCGGATCCGCCTGTTGGTCGAGGGCTTTCTTCAACTCGGCCCGGCGCATCGCCAATTGGATTTTGGCGCGCTTGAGGTCGGCGTTGTTGACGGCAGGCAGCGGTGTCGCGGGTGTGTGATGCTGGCCCAGGGCTGCCAACGCCTGCTCCGCTGCCTCGAACTGCTGTTGCAGGGCGATCAGTTGGGATTGTTGTTCAAAGGTCGGCGGGTGCCCAAAAGCCTGCAAGGATTTGTGCAATTGGGCGCGGCTCATGGCCACATTGATCTTGGCTTTTTTCACCTCCGCATCCTGGGCGGCTCGCGCTGCGTCAAGTGGCAAAGGGGGAGTTGGTGCTGAACGCTGAGGCCGCGCCACACGTTGGGCAATCCTGTGCTCTTCTTCCCGTTGCAGGCGCGCATTGCGTTGTTCAAAGCGTTGCCGGGCACGGTCGCGCTTGAAATCTCGTTCACGGCGTTCGTTTTCGTTCGCTGCCAGGCCGCCGACGATCGGCAGCCCTGTGACCAGTGGGCGTAACTCAATGCAGTCGACGGGGCAGGGCGCGACGCACAGGTCGCAACCGGTGCACTCATCGATGATAACGGTGTGCATCAACTTGGCGGCGCCGACAATCGCGTCCACCGGGCAGGCCTGGATGCATTTGGTGCAGCCGATGCACTCGGCCTCGCGGATGTAGGCGACCTGGGCCGGGGCGTCGCCACGGCTGGTATCCAGCTCCAGAATGGGTACACGCAGTAATAGCGCGAGGCCGGTGATCGTCTCCTGTCCTCCGGGTGGGCATTTGTTGATTGCCTCGCCCCGGGCGATACCCTCGGCGTAAGGCTTGCAGCCCGGGTGCCCACACTTGCCGCATTGTGTCTGCGGCAGCAGCGCGTCGATACGTTGAATCAGATTCATGGAGTGATCATTGGCGTGCCGGTTGAACAAACAGGGTTTGATTATCCGGCAAGCGAGAAGGGGGGACTAGTTGAAAAGCCCCGTCGCCGAAACGACAGGGCTGTTTTGCAGCGCTTACTTGATACGTTGACCCGGCTTGGCGCCGCTGTCAGGGCTCAGCAGGTAGATCTCTTCGCCGCCAGGGCCCGCCGCCATCACCATGCCTTCGGAGATACCGAACTTCATTTTTCGCGGCTTGAGGTTGGCAATCATCATGGTCAGGCGACCATTGAGCTTGGACGGGTCCGGATAGGCGCTCTTGATTCCGGAGAACACGTTGCGTTGTTCGTCACCAATATCCAGGGTCAGGCGCAGCAGTTTGTCGGCCCCTTCCACGGCTTCGGCCTTGATGATCAGTGCCACGCGCAGGTCCACGGCAGCAAAAGCGTCAAAGTCGATTTCCGGGGAAAGCGGGTCCTTGGTCAGCTCGCCGTTACCGGCCGGTTTCGATTCGCCGGTATCGGTCTGGCTGGCGGCCAGGTCTTCTTTCGAGGCGTCGGTCATGGCCTGGACCTTGACGGGGTCGATCCGGGTCATCAGAGGCTTGAATTCATTCAACTGATGGTTGCTGAGCAACGTGGCGTGGTCGTTCCAGGTGAGCGGGGCGACATTGAGGAACGCCTCGGCGTCGGCGGCCAGCAATGGCAGCACGGGCTTGAGGAAGATCACCAACTGGCGGAACAGGTTGACGCCGGTGGCGCAGATCGCCTGGACCTCAGCCTGCTTGCCTTCCTGCTTGTTCAGCGACCATGGCGCCTTGTCGGCGATCCAGGCGTTGGCGCGGTCGGCCAGGCCCATGATCTCGCGCATGGCACGGGCAAAGTCACGGGCTTCATAGGCGTCGGCGATGCTTGGCGCGGCAGCCAGGAACGCGTCGGTCAGTTCCGGCGCGGCGTTCTCGGCCACCAGCAGGCCGGCGTTGCCCTTGTGGATAAAACCGGCGCAGCGGCTGGCGATGTTGACCACCTTGCCGACCAGGTCCGAGTTGACCTTCTGGACGAAGTCTTCCAGGTTCAGGTCCAGGTCGTCGACGCCACGGCCCAGCTTGGAGGCGTAGTAGTAGCGCAGGTATTCCGGCGACAGGTGGTCCAGGTAGGTGCGTGCCTTGATAAAGGTGCCACGGGACTTGGACATCTTCTGGCCGTTGACCGTCAGGTAGCCGTGTACGGCGATACCGGTTGGCTTGCGGTAGCCCGAACCTTCGAGCATCGCTGGCCAGAACAGGGCGTGGAAGTTGACGATGTCCTTGCCGATGAAGTGGTACAGCTCGGCGGTGGAGTCCTTGCCCCAGAACGCATCGAAGTCCAGCTCCGGCGTACGGTCGCAGAGGTTCTTGAAGCTGGCCATGTAGCCGATCGGCGCGTCCAGCCACACGTAGAAGTATTTGCCGGGCTCGCCAGGGATCTCGAAGCCGAAGTACGGCGCATCGCGGGAGATATCCCACTGTTGCAGGCCTGCATCCAGCCATTCGGCGATCTTGTTGGCCACGGCGTCCTGCAGGGTGCCGCTGCGGGTCCAGGTTTGCAGCATCTGCTGGAAATCCGGAAGCTTGAAGAAGAAGTGCTGGGAATCCTTGAGTACCGGGATGGCGCCGGAGATAGCCGAGCGCGGGTTCTTCAGGTCAGTCGGTGCGTAGGTGGCACCGCACTTCTCGCAGTTGTCGCCGTACTGGTCTTCAGTGCCGCATTTCGGGCAGGTGCCCTTGATGAAGCGGTCGGCCAGGAACATTTTCTTTTCCGGGTCGAAATACTGCGTGATCGAGCGCGTGGCAATGTGCCCGGCGTCCTTCAAGCGCAGGTAGATCTGGCTCGACAGCTCGCGGTTTTCGGCGGAGTGGGTCGAGTGGAAATTGTCGAAATCCACCAGGAACTCGGCAAAGTCGGCGCTGTGTTCAGCCTGCACATTGGCGATCAGTTGTTCCGGGGTGATGCCTTCCTTTTCGGCGCGCAGCATGATGGCCGAACCGTGGGCGTCGTCCGCGCAGACATAGATGCATTGATTGCCGCGATGCTTCTGGAAGCGCACCCACATATCGGTCTGGATGTACTCAAGCATATGGCCAAGATGGATGGAACCATTGGCATAGGGCAGGGCGCTGGTGACGAGGATCTTGCGTGGCTCGGACATGGGGCTCGGCTACTTGATGAAACGGAGGTCGGCCACTATAAAGCGCCGGGAAATTTATTTCACCCCGTGGTGCTGTTTCAGAATCTTCCGCACCTGCGAAAGCATGCCGTAACGCGGCTGGAACGGTTAGGATAGCCGCCTGTTTCAGTCAGTCTTTTTTCGGGAGTTGCCCATGAGCGCCGTCAATCGCGCAGCGGTGGAAGCCGTTCTTCGCCAGTACACCGACCCCTATTTGAACCAGGATCCGGTCAGCGCCGGCTGTGTACGCGCCATCGAGGTCCAGGGTGACCAGGTCTCGGTCCAACTGGAGCTAGGTTATGCCGCCGGCCTGTTCAAGAGCGGTTGGGCGCAGATGCTGCAAATGGCCATCGAGGGCCTCGACGGCGTGCGTGCCGCCAAGGTCGACATCCAGTGCGTGATCGCTCCGCACAAGGCCCAGGCGCAGATCCCGGGCCTGGCCAACGTCAAGAACGTGGTGGCAGTCGCTTCCGGCAAGGGCGGCGTGGGCAAATCCACCACCGCAGCCAACCTGGCCCTGGCCCTGGCCCGTGAAGGCGCGCGCGTGGGTATTCTCGACGCCGATATCTACGGCCCGAGCCAGGGCGTGATGTTCGGCATCGCCGAAGGCACGCGGCCGAAGGTCAAGGACCAGAAGTGGTTCGTGCCGATCGAGTCCATGGGCGTGGAGGTCATGTCCATGGCGTTCCTGACCGATGACAACACGCCGATGGTGTGGCGCGGGCCGATGGTGTCCGGCGCGTTGCTGCAGTTGGTCACCCAGACCGCCTGGGGCGACCTGGATTACCTGGTGATCGACATGCCGCCAGGCACCGGCGATATCCAACTGACCCTGGCACAGAAAGTCCCGGTGGCCGGCTCGGTGATCGTGACCACGCCCCAGGACCTGGCGTTGCTGGACGCCAGGAAGGGCGTGGAGATGTTCCGCAAGGTCAACATTCCGGTGCTGGGTGTGGTGGAGAACATGGCGGTGCACATCTGCTCCAACTGCGGCCACGCAGAGCATCTGTTTGGTGAAGGCGGTGGCGAGAAGCTGGCGACCCAGTACGGCGTTGAACTACTGGCCTCGTTGCCATTGTCGATGGGCATTCGTGAACAGGCCGACGGCGGCAAGCCCACCGTAGCGGCAGAGCCCGATGGCCAGATCGCCATGATCTACCAGGAATTGGCTCGCCATGTGGGCGCCCGGATCGTCCTGCAGGAAGCGGCGGCCCCGGCAATGCCGACCATTACGGTCAGCGACGACTGAACTCGCTGAAGGACAAGAAGCCTCGACTTGTCGGGGCTTTTTCTTGCCTGGACATCGGTCAATGGGTTTCTTTTACGCTTTTACGCAATGGCGCGCGTAAGCATTCGCTTACTTTCTCGTAAGTGTTTGGTTTTTTTGCCGGGGGTGTGCGTCTCTAATCCTTGAGGGAGTTTTCTATCTAATTGAAATATAACAATTATTTATCTTTGTCTGGGCGCTGGAAACTGTCAGTGCCAAGTTTGGATCCCGTTGAACTTCCCTCGGAACTCTCTAACATCAGCCCTGTGTCCACGGATTGACACAGCCATCAAGGAACGATGGTTGAAGGAACGTCGCAGGATGCGATTCATCAGGATGATGAAAAGGAACACAGGGACTAGGGAAAAAATGTGGGCGGGTCATACCGCCCCTTTTTTCGTCTATAGAAAAGTGAATGCGTTCCCCGGAACGCAAAAAAGGCCCTTGAAGGGCCTTTTTTTGTTGGGCAGCGGCGCTTTTAGCGCTCTAGTTGCTCAATCTTGTTGGGTTTGCCATCCCATTCGGCGGCATCCGGCAACGAGTCTTTCTTCTCGGTGATGTTTGGCCAGATTTCAGCCAATTCAACGTTCAACTGAATGAACTGTTCCATGCCCGCCGGGACTTCGTCCTCGGAGAAAATGGCGACGGCCGGGCATTCAGGTTCACACAGGGCGCAGTCAATGCACTCGTCCGGGTGGATGACCAGGAAGTTCGGGCCTTCGTAGAAGCAGTCCACCGGACACACTTCTACGCAGTCGGTGTACTTGCACTTGATGCAGTTGTCGGTGACGACGAAGGTCATTTCTAATTCTCTCCTCAGGCGGCGGCAGCGAAACCCTTTGTGGTAGGGCTCGCGAGGTTCGGGAGCGATAGTCTGCAGGCCAGGCTAAGAGCCAGCAGCATCCCAAACCGCGCGAGAGTCTATCAGCTTGCAAGCGTGAGCGTTATATCCGAGTCTTCAGTGCATATAACATTTCCAGCGCTTTTCGCGGCGTCAAGTCGTCCAGGTCAAGCTTTGCCAATTCATCCAGCACCGGATGGGGCAGGCTGGCGAACATATCGCTCTGGTGCGGCGCAGCAGGTTTGCGGCTGGCCTTGGCAGGGCTGGCCACCACGGTTTCATGGGGCAGGGCCGTGGTTTCCAGGCGGCTGAGGTGCTCGCGGGCACGGGTGATCACGTCGTTCGGCACGCCGGCCAATTGCGCCACGGCCAGCCCGTAACTCTGGCTGGCCGGCCCTGGCAGCACGTGGTGCAGGAATACGATGCGCTCGTTGTGCTCGGTGGCATTCAGATGCACGTTGGCCACCAGCGGCTCGCTTTCCGGCAGCACCGTCAGTTCGAAGTAGTGGGTGGCAAATAGCGTATAGGCACGCAGATGCGCCAACCGTTCGGCCGCCGCCCATGCCAGGGACAGGCCGTCAAACGTACTGGTGCCGCGACCCACTTCGTCCATCAGCACCAGGCTGCGCTCGGTGGCGTTGTGCAGGATATTCGCGGTCTCGCTCATTTCCACCATAAAGGTCGAACGGCCACCGGCCAGGTCATCGCTGGAGCCGATCCGGGTGAAGATGCGATCCACCAGGGACAGCTCGCAACTGGCTGCCGGCACAAAACTGCCGATATGCGCCAGCAGTACGATCAACGCGGTTTGACGCATATAGGTGGATTTACCACCCATATTCGGACCGGTGATCACCAACATGCGCGTATCATCGTCCAGCGACAGGTCGTTGGCGACGAACGGCGTGGTCAGCACCTGCTCCACCACCGGGTGGCGCCCCTGCACGATGCGCATGCACGGCTCGCTGACAAACCGCGGGCAGTTCAGGTCGAGATTCAGCGCCCGTTCGGCGAGGTTGCTCAGCACATCCAGCTCCGCCAGGGCGGCGGCGGTGTCCTGCAGCGGCGCCAACTGGCTGATCAAGTCTTCCAGCAACGCCTCGTAGAGCATCTTTTCCCGGGCCAGGGCACGGCTCTTGGCCGACAGCGCCTTGTCTTCAAACTCCTTCAGCTCCGGGGTGATAAAACGCTCGGCACCTTTGAGTGTTTGGCGGCGTTGATAGTCGATGGGCGCCGACTCGGCCTGCTTACTCGGCAACTCGATAAAGTAGCCATGCACGCGGTTGTAGCCCACCTTCAGGTTGGCCAGGCCGGTGCGAGCTTTTTCGCGGGCTTCCAGGTCGATCAGGAACTGCCCGGCGTTTTCGCTCAGGGACTGCAGTTCGTCCAGTTCGCTGTCGTAGCCGGTCTTGAGCACGCCGCCGTCACGGATGATCGCCGGCGGGTTGTCGATAATGGCCTTTTCCAACAGCGCTGCCAGTTCCGGGTAGGTACCGGCCGTTACGGCGAGCTGTTGCAGGTGCGGCGTATCCAGTTCGGTCATTGCCACTTGCAGTTGCGGCAGGGCGCTGAGGGCATCGCGCAGACGCGCCAGGTCACGGGGTCGCGCATTGCGCAGGCCGATCCGCGCCAGGATGCGCTCGATGTCGCCGATTTCCTTCAGCTGCGGCTGCAGCTTTTCAAAGCGATAGCCGTCCAGCAGGCAGGTAATCGACGTCTGGCGCGCCTGCAGCACCGTCAAATCCCGCAACGGACGGTTCAACCAGCGGGTCAACAGACGGCTGCCCATGGCGGTTTGGCAGCGGTCGACCACCGATTGCAGGGTGTTATCGCGCCCGCCGGACAGGTTGGTGTCCAGTTCCAGGTTGCGACGGCTCGCGCCATCGAGCACCACGGTATCCTCCAGGCGCTCGTGGCGCAGGCTGCGCAGGTGCGGCAGCGCGGTGCGTTGGGTTTCCTTGGCATAGCTGAGCAGGCAACCCGCAGCGCCGATGGCCAGGGTCAGGGTTTCGCAGCCGAAGCCTTTAAGGTCCTGCACCGAGAACTGCTGGCATAGACTTTTCAGCGCCGAGTCACGCTCGAAATCCCACGGTGCACGACGCTTGGTCCCACGGCGTTTTTCCGCAGGCAGATCCTTCGGCCAATCATCCGGGATCAACAACTCCACCGGGTTGATGCGCTCCAGCTCCGCCAGCAGGTTTTCCCAGCCCTTGATCTCCAGCACGCTGAAATTGCCGCTGGTGATATCCAGTACCGAAAGCCCGAACAAGCGCTCATCGCCCAGCACCGCGGCGATCAGGTTATCGCGACGCTCATCCAGCAGCGCCTCATCACTCACCGTCCCCGGCGTAATAATGCGCACCACCTGGCGTTCCACCGGGCCCTTGCTGGTGGCCGGATCGCCGATCTGCTCGCAGATCACCACCGATTCGCCCAGCTTCACCAGCTTGACCAGGTAACCCTCCAGCGAGTGATAAGGGATCCCGCACATCGGAATCGACTGCCCCGCCGACTGCCCGCGCGCGGTCAAGGTGATGTCCAGCAACTTGGCGGCCTTCTTCGCGTCTTCATAGAAGATCTCGTAGAAGTCGCCCATGCGATAGAACATCAACTGATCAGGGTGCTGGTTTTTCAGGCGCCAGTACTGCTGCATCATTGGAGTGTGACTTGAAAGGTCTGTCATACGGGGCTTTCGGCTCTACCTGTCTATTTGACAATTCACATCTGTCTAATACTACAGGGATTTTTTAGGCATTGTTGGCGGCAGGCCTACGTTGATTTTGCGCAGGCGCAGATAACGTTGCGTCATCTTGGCGTCGGTGTGGCCACCCAGCTTTTGAGCGTCGTTGCCCTGGTCATCGGTGTCGGAAAGCGACTTCGCGCGCAGGTCGTGGAGACTGGCATCTTCGACGCCGGCCTTCTTGCAACTGGTCGCAAACGCATCTTTAACCGAACTGTAGTGCACCGGTTTTCCGCCACGCGGCGAACAGAACAAAGTGAGCCCGCGGATCTTCCGTGGGAGCGCCTTTGCCCGGGCCACCAGGTCCTCCAGGTCTGGCGTCATCTGCACCAGCAGCCTCGCATTCGTCTTCTCCTGTTTGAAGGCTATGCCCTCGGGGCTGATGTCGGCCAACCGGATGGCCAGGACGTCACCGATACGCTGGCCGGTCAGGTAGCACATCTCATAGATGACGCGCATGTTGTCGCTTGAGTTGGCGCAGATCGCCTGGAACTCGCCGTGGGTGATGTACCTGTCACGCTTGTGCTCAAGGTGTCGCCGCACGCCGATGCACGGATTCGAATCGACAATCTGCTGCTCTAGGGCATAGGTGAACACCGCCCGCAGTACCGAGATCACCCGGTTCGACATGTTCGGCGTGTCCGCCATGTGCAGCTTGAGCGCGACGACGTGCCGCTGAAGCACCTCGCGCGGCTCGAAGTCGGCGAAGTTTTCCTTCAATCGCTCGGCCGCCGCCTCGTATTGCTTGAGCGTGTTCGGTTTCAGTGCCGGCTTCGTCCTGGTGCGCATGTGCTCGAGTGCGTCGTCGATCAGTTTGGGCATCCCGCCCAGGCTGCGCTTGTCCAGCAGCATGGCGTATTCGGCGAGAGACGCCTGAAACTCAGTGCCGAGGCGCAACCACTTGCCCTTGCGGACCAAGTAGTACGCGCCGTGCTTCTGGTACATGCACGCCGGCAGGTGCCGGTCCTTCTTGCGCGGTCGCATCTATCTCACCTCAGCACAGCCGCAACTCCGGCCCCTTCCTTGATTGAATACCACCCAGCCGCCCAATGACAACTTGGCGCAGCACCTTTGGGTGCCCATCACCACCTACCGCGAACCCGTATCGTTCGGCGGTCAGCCACTTTATCTGTGCCCCTGGCTTTTTATATCCGGTCAGGTCGGCAACTTCCTCTGCTGTCAAAAACATACCTACCTCCCGCTGCCCTTGCCGGGCCGCGCTGTCTTGATCAATTTAATTTGGTGTCCTTGCCGCGCTGGGCGGCAGAAGCTGGGGGAGAGTTATGCGATCGGCACGTAAGCTTCGCCGCGGCGTTCAGCCGAAGCCTTTCGGTAAGTCTCGTTGGTGTATGGAGCATCAGGCTCGCGACGGACAAAGGTCATCTGGTAGTGGGAGCCTTTGGCGCGATGCGTTCCGGCGCAGTACTTCTCGATCAGGTACTGGGCGTCGTGCTTGTCGCCTTTCTCCGCGCGGCTGCCGGTACCGATGGTCCCGCCTTTCCACGACCCCTTTTCTGGGCCTGTCTCGCCGTCAAAAGCGATATCCAGCTCAACGAAAGTTCGCGTAGGGCGCAGCGCACCGAAGTACTTTTTCACCCAGCCGGTACCGATTCGGTAAACGCGCTTCTCCATATGGCAATAGGCTCGTATTTCCTGGCCGTCATAGTCCTTAAGCAAAAATACATAGCGGGGCATTGTGTCTTTTATGGCCTGAGCTTCCTTGTAGCCAAGGCGAACACCTTTGCTCTTCTCGATATGCTCAACGCCGTTTGCGTCACACAGCGCATTCAGGACCAGATCGAATTCGCGCCAAGGGAATGAAAAGTACCGAGACTTTTCAGATTGCGAGTCCATTGTGCTGGGCCCAAAATTTGTATGTATTCCTCGGGTCTGTAGGCGGAACCCGTACTTTCGAGCGTGATACTCGAAGTAGTCGAGATGACCAAACTGTTCAAGCCGTCGCGCTGTAGCTTCCGGGCTCAATGTAGTGAATGTGTGCTTCTGCGCCCAAGGCTTGATGATGTTGGGAATTTTGATCCAGGCTGAATACTTCCAGACGTGGATGATCAGCTTGTTTCCTGGGTAGTCGCCGTTGTCGCCGGAGTCGATGGCGATGCCGAATATGCTGTCACGCTGGCCCTTGTAGTAGAGGTCGATGAAGTTGAGGATCACGAACTTGTCTTGCCATGGATTGGCCCTGAAAACATTGCGGGAAAACCAGGCTTTGATTATTTCGAACATGCAGGAATACCTCGCCCGCCGTTCACCGGCAGGCATGTAGGGGGATTGGGGTTATGGCTTCGGCGGCGCTGGCAGTGCTTGCCAATGGGTCACGTAAAGAAGGTCGTGAAACTCACCAGTGAAGAAGCTGTTGTGTTGGGAGGCAATGAATATGTCGATGCCGTCGGAGCAAAGGACATCAGCATCCTCATCAGGAAGGCGGTCGCTAACTTCAATCCACCCGCTCATGGCCTTGGCCCCTTGTAGATGAAGACGTAGGCGAACCAGAGGGTGGCGATCATGGCGTCACCCGCTGGCCGAGCATCACGTCGGCGACAATTTCCCAGAGTTGGGACGGTGACCACTGGTAACGGTCGAATTCGTCATCAGGCTTCACGCCAACCAGGCAGCTTGAATGCGCACCGCGTGAATATTCGCCGAGCTTCTGCATGATCGTTGCGACCTTTCCATCGCCACCCGGCTCAGTCCGATGAAAGTGGTAGGCCTTCTGATCGTAGGTGCAGCCAGCACTGATGTGGTAGCTGTCGATCTCAACCATATGGCCTCGGCCATCCGGTAACCATGGACGTCCACCGCAAGCTGTGCGTGCGCCCTCATGCAGGTAGAGCATGAATCCACCGCCCGCTGAGGGGTCGAAGCGGTACTCAAGGTTGTGCTGCACGCCAATCAGGACGCGCGACACGAAGTCAAAACGGTGGTCATGGATCGCTGAATCTTTGAAGCAGGCCCGCCGGGGAAGCTCGGGGTGCCAGACATGCAGGCGCTGATTTCCTTCCAGCTGGACCTGCACAAAGCCCAGGCCGTGCAGGGTGATCTTGTCGGTCATTACGTCGTCGATGATGCTCACGGCGCCACCTCCCGGCGTGCCCACTGAACATAGGGGCCGTCATCCGTGTCGAATATCCCCATCAGGAACCACTCAGGGCCTGGCGATTCGGGATTCCAGGCAGTGCACGCGGCATCCTCGTCAGGTAGATCGTCGATCTCGTCACCCGAGTGCCAGCCTTTCAGCTCAAGGCCTTGCTCCTTCGTCCAGGCGATGTAGGGTGCAGGGTCTTCGCCGCCGCCAAAATCCGGAATGTCCGGGTGATACCACCAGCCGTCTGCATCGCGCTTCACCTCGACCGGCCCGAACGACTTGCTAGCGCTGTGCGCCTCACAGGGAGTGACGTAAACCACGTCGGAGTAGTACCCACCGCCAGAGCTGAACTCCATCTTGCAGCCGCACTTGGCAGGCTCGCTGTTGACGAACGTAATCTTTTCTTCAGGCATGACTTCGTCCTTGCCGCTATAGCGGCTGACTTTGAAGGGGGAGGGGTTACAGGTTTTTCGTGAAGAGTACGGATGTGCTCTTTTCTGATTTCAGGCCTGAGCGGCGGCGAACTCTTCGGCGCTCGGCAAATCCTCCAGGCAGGCGAAGATCGGCATTCCCAGCTCGCGCGCGCGGTGGACCTCGCCCAGGGTCCCGGCGCTGTAACGCCAGCCATTGACCAGGACTACCGCGTCGCAACGCTCCATCAGCGCCAGAGTGCCGTCGAGGAAGAACTGATCTTGACCGGGCAGGTCGTCATCGAAGTGCGCGGTGTTGGTGTGGGGGCAGAGCGGGAACCAGCCAAGGCGTGCGGTGGCGACGGCGACCGACCTGGCCTCAAGAATGTTCTCGGCGATTAGCTCGCGGGTTGCGGCGCGGTAGGGCCCAGCCACATAGACGACTAGTATTTTCTGTTTGGCGGACACAAGAATTTCCTTGCCGGACCATGCCCGGGCGGTGGAGTGGGGGAGTTCAGAGTTGTTGCAGAAGTCGCCGGCCGATCCAGCGAACCACTGTGACGGCCTTGCTGTTGCCGATCGCCTTGTAGCGGGGGCCGTCTGGGCACAAACCCAAAACCCTTCCGCGCCAAGGTATGCGCGTGTAGTCGTCAGGGAAGCCCTGGAGGCGTTCGCACTCGCGCGGAGTGAGACGCCTGACACTGCTCGACGAGACTAAGGCCTCGCTACCACCCCCAGCGTCGCCGGAGCTTTGACGAAGGGATGGGAGGCCCTGACCGTAGTCGCTGATCCCGCGCAGGACCGACACAATCGGTTGGCCGCGCCCGGTGCCGTCCTCGCTGCCGTCGAACCCTTCAGCTTTCAGTGTGTGCGTGATTTCTCCAGTGATGCACACGGCCACCTGGCCGCCAGCGTTGGCATGGCTGCCTGAGTGATTCATGGCGCGCAGGGTGGGGGCGATCTCCCCAGCGTCAGCGCCGTGATCCTTGCAGGAGAAAGCCAACACCGCATTTTCCTGGCCGTTGTTCCTGCCCAGGGCAAAGGCGAGCTTGTCGCTGAAACAGGGGTCTTGAGTGCCATGCACCACCAACAGGCCAGATTCAGCGTCCTGACTGGTCGCGCTGCCAGTCGCCTTGCCGTTGGCGTTAAGTGTGCCTGCGATCAAGTGTCCTGCCTGGGCGTGGTCGACATCGGCGCCGCCATCTGTGCTGCGCAGCGCGCCGGCGACCGCAAGAAAGTGACCTGCCGCTGCGCCCTCCGGTCTTCCGCCTGAGCCACCACTGCATGCGTTACTTGTGAAGGCACCGATGACATCTGGCTGAACAAAGAACGTCTCGCTGTCCAGGTCGTTGCGGCCCTCATGGTGGGTGAGGGTACCGGACTTCTCGATAGAGCCGGACATGCGCCCGGCGCCGAAGGCAGGTATGCCGCCGAACATCGACACCGCCGGTCCGAAGTCGCCTTCGCAGCTAGGGCAGCCATAAGCGCCTAACTGCTCTGGAAAGACGTACTCACATCCTTCTCCGCACTGGAGCGCAGGGCCGAAAGGAGCTGTTCCGGTAACGTCCTGCCCCTGGCCTCGGCGCGGCGCAGTATCCCGGCGCACGCTTTCTCGCTCAAAAAGTACCTCGGTGGGATCGAACCCGTCTCGAGCACTTGCGACAACGAACACACGACGGCGTCGTTGGGCCAGGCCGAAATATTGGGCGTCCAGGACCCGCCACGCGATTGTTCTTTTGGGTCCATACACACAACCAGCGTCCTGCCATTTTTTCCCTGGAGGCTGCAGCTCGCAGTCTTCCCCAGCAAGCGCGCCAAGAAAGCATCCGAAGGCGTTCCCTTTGTCGCTGAGGACGCCGGGGACGTTCTCCCAGACGATAACGCTGGCGGGCTTTCGCTGGCCGGCGCGAACATAGTCAACTGCATCTGCAAGCTCCACGTATTTGATGGTGAGGGCGCCGCGCGGGTCGGTGAGGCCTTCCCGCATACCGGCGACCGAGAAGGCCTGGCACGGGGTGCCGCCGACCAGCACGTCCGGCGCCGGGATCTTGCCTGCCAGCACCAGGGCGGCCAGCTTTGTCATGTCGCCGTGGTTTGGCACGTCCGGGTAGTGGTGGGCCAGGACCGCCGAGGGGAACGGCTCAATTTCAGCGAACCAGGCGGCGCGCATGCCCAGCGGGTGCCAGGCTTGGGTCGCGGCTTCGATGCCGCTGCAAACGCTTCCGTATGTCACGTTCATGCGGCCTCCTATGGGGTTGGGGTTACTTCTTCTGAAAGGTCTTGGTGAGCGCGGCGTTGACGCTGTTACCGCGCTTCAGCACGACGCGGGCGAGTCCTGCCCGTTCCGCGTGGCTATGGCTGGCCTGGCTGAGCAGGCCGAAGTAACTGTTGGCTGTCTCGCGCAGATCCTCGGCCGGTGCCGCGGCGGTGCGCTTCAGTGCCTGGGCCAGTGACCGCTTGCGGGTGGTTCGCCGCCACGGCTTGATGACGTGGCCAACGAAGTCGACGCCGCGATCCACGGGCTGCAGGATCGTCTTCGTGGGGTTGAGCTTGGCGCCGAGCCTGGGCAAGAACGCTTCGACCTCTGCCAGCCACTGGTTGAGCTGCTGCGGCGACTCATGCAGGAACACGAAGTCATCGACGTACCGTATGTAGTGCCTGGCGCGCAGCGTGTGCTTTGCGAACTGGTCCAGGGCATCGAGGTAGATGTTGGCGAAGAACTGCGAGGACAGGTTGCCGATCGGCAGGCCGAGGCGGGCAGGCTGCGCTACCAGACGCTTGTGCTGCGGTACCCGGTTGAACAAGTGCGCCGGGCTGCGTGTCTCGTAATCCTCGCGCGGGTCGTGCATGAGGATCTGCGTGGCCAGGGC
Organism: Pseudomonas sp. AM8; assembly: GCF_036346475.1. NCBI lineage: Bacteria > Pseudomonadati > Pseudomonadota > Gammaproteobacteria > Pseudomonadales > Pseudomonadaceae > Pseudomonas > Pseudomonas sp. AM8. The sequence goes on along the minus strand of NZ_JAOTNX010000001.1, from coordinate 533,741 downwards.
CAGCCACCAGGCCTCGGTGATCCTGGCCTCCAGCTGCTTGCGCAGCACCGCCTTATCGATGGCGACAAAGAAGTTAGCCAGGTCGCACTTGAGGTAGAAGACTGGCTTCGACCAGTTCTCGCTGGCGCTGCGGATCTTCGACTCGAGGCGGGTAGCGGCGTACAGCGTGCCGCGCCCTGGAATGCATGCGCAACTGTCCGCTATGAAGCTGGCGTAGAAGCGCGGTGCCACATGGTTGTACATGAGGTGGTGGACGACGCGGTCCCGAAAGGCTGCCGCCCACACTTCGCGGGCTTTCGGCCTGGTGACAACGAAACAAATAGATCGGCCTGGCCGGTAAGTGCCGGCAATCAGGTCGTCGTGTAACTCCAGCAAGTTGAGCTCCATGTCCTTCTCGAACAGCCGGGCGCTTGCGGAATTCCGCTTGTTGCGCCGGCAGTCGTAGTAAGCCTGGACGAGATCCTCGAACTGGAAGGGGGCAACACTTAAATCTGCGGACAGGGCGCGCGAGCCGCTCGTTGTTCTTGTCGTTGTTGTTGAGCCAGCCATCTTCAAAGTCCATGTTGTAGGCGTTGTTGGCGGAGCGCTGCGACCTGTCGAGCTATCTACATCGCCAAACCGAAGGCAGTGCCGATCAGCTTGGAAACTGCGCGAGACCTACTCGGACGCTTTAGACCGGCGGTTTCTGTTGTGCGCATGGCGGTGACCCAGAGGTCAGCGGCTCGACCAGATTTGGCGCACAGGCAAGAGGGCCTTGACCCTCAAGCAGCGGGCGCGGTTGCGGACTTCTTCCAGGCATTTGCCTGTCGGCCAACTGAGGCCGTCATCTTCATTACTTTTCCGTGCTGGCCTTTGCTGATTAGCCCCATATTTGTAAGGGCTCTCAGCAAGTGATTGATCATCCAGATACTTTCCAAGAGAAGGTTGAGATGTGGCAGCTTCTCGCGGGTCATATTGGCGCGACCTATCAGTACCAACACATGCAGGCACTCGTCCCTGATCTTTGATCCCATAACCTGCTTAAGGTCTCGAGGAATGTTTCGAACAAGTGCGATTGCCGCGCCGAGCAACTCCTCGGCCACCTTGTGGATTTCCAAATCCGTATGCAGTGCCATCCCTGGCCTCCTGAAAAGCAAGGGTGCTATCGCACCCATGAATGAAGAATTGAATGATCAAATAAACTTTCTGCGGACAGGGCGCGCGAGCCGCTCGTAGTGCTTGTCGACGTAGTAGAGCCAGCCACCTTCAAAGTCCAGGCAGTAGGCGTAGTGGGCGGAGCGCTGCGTGCTGGTCCAGTGGTAGGCCTGGGTAAACGCCTCGGGCACTGTGATCTCGAGGAAGGACGCCTCACGGCGCGCCATCAGATAGAAGTCCTTGTGACCGTCGCGCTCGAAGTTGGCACAGAACTGGGCGGCCGGGTGGTCGTGCTCACGATTGCTGCTTGCCAGGTGAGCGGTGTTGGCCTGGCCATCCCATGGAGATTTGGCGCCGTCGAGTTCTTCGCCATAGCCGCCCCATTCGAGATTGGCCTCGGCATCTGCGCCCGTTGGAACGATCAGGTAGAAGGGCTTGTCGCCGCCGGGGAACAGGCCACCGTTGATGCCGCCTTCGCCGGGCCAGTACTCGCCGATAGGCGGGGCGCATGATGCAGCCGCCATGGGCGTGGCTTTACCACCCATCTCTGCGAGCACATGCAGCGCCAATTGATGGTTGGGCGTTGAGATGCTTGTTGTTCCATCGGTTACTGTAATCAGTTGCATGGGATGCTCCTGTGAGCGAGATAAGTTGCAGGTAGCCGGCGCTTCCCGACGAGCTTCTGGTCTGAGCGCCGTCCTGGCGCTCCCGGGAATCACCTGCGAAAAACGAATGAAGGAATGAATTACTGAATAGGGAGGCTGCGGACAGGGCGCGCGAGCCGCTCGTCGTACTTGACGCTGTCGCTGCGCCAGCCATCTCCAAAGTCCATGTCGTAGGCGCTGTAGGCGGAGCGCTGCGTACTAAGGTGATGCCAGCGCTCTTCATTCAGCACCACCAGGCCCTCGGCCTTGGCCGCCATCAGCAGTTGGCCCTCAAGGCAAGACGGGATGAAGCCATCCAGCTCAAGGGCCTTCACGGCGATCACGCTGCCAGCCTCAGCCATGGCGCGGGTGTTGGCCTCGCCGTCGCTGTAGCTGCCCGCGCCTTTGATCTCGACGCCATACTCGCCCCATGGGCCGCTGAGTTCGTCAGGCAGCAGGATCAGGGCGCGCTCTACGCCGTTGAGCCAGTAGCGGGTGCCGAACACGCCGCCGGCCAGAGGTTGGCCGCGCTCGGGGAGTTCAGCGGCGAGTACTGTTTGCTGCGCTTGCTTGGTCATGGGGTACTCCGGGTAAGCGCCGCCCTCCGGTTACCGGATGCAGCGAGTAGGGTGGGTTATGCTGGTCTTTCGATTTCGTCGTCAGGCTCTGGCGGGTAGTCGGCGAGCGACTTCATGCCCGCGGCCCTGATGATCTGCGACACCTTTTCAGTAACTACAAAAGGTGTCTTGACACACTTAAGCATCTGCGCTGCCGTTTCGAAGTCGGCGGCGATCACGTTGCGCAGCAGGTTCTGAAACACCTCCTGCTGGTTGTTGAAGCCGTGCTGCTTCATCAGGCGCTTGAGGTCGGCCTTGAACACGCCGGCCACCTCAACCGTAAACTTCTCGACGCCCAATGCAGCGTTCTTTTCGTTCGCCTTCTCGCGCTTGCGGCGCTGCTTCTTGGCTTCCGCCGTCAGCTCTTCCTCGGCCATCGCCTACCTCTTCGATTTCATGTGCTGGCAAATCAAGCCATGCCTGCCGCCGGCGCTGTCGCACCTGGTTGCTGATGCGCTTCATGGGGTGTCGGCGAACTTGAAGCCGTTCTCCTGGGCGATCAGCGTCACGCGCTTGATGTGCATGCCCAGGTTCTTTGCTGCCACGCTGGCTACGACGCCCTTGGCGGCTTCGGCGCGCACGGCCGGAGCCAGCTTGTCGCGTTCTTTCCGGAGGCGTTCGTGGTGAGCCGTGGTCCCGTTATAGGGGCCGTCGACTCCGACGCCGTTCGGGATCACCTGAACTGACTTGCCGGCGCCGAAGTAAGCGTCTAGCTGCTGGTTCAGGTTGTCGATGATCGAGTCCCGCGGGTCGGGCATTGGCACGCCGATCATGGCTGTGCACCGTAGTAGGCGAACAGCACCATCATCGCCGAGAAGCCGAGTGTCCATCGAAGCATGCGGAAACCGAAACGGCGTGACGTTGCCTTGGCGGCGGCGAAGAAGTCGGCGTTGCGCTCGAGCTGATCAGCGTACTGGCAGGCGCCGTCGTGGCCCGCTCGAGCGCCGCGGGAAACCCCGGTGGAGCGCTCCACCACATCGAACAGGTTCTTGCCGAGCGGCACCACGTTGAAGCGGGGCGCCTTCACTGGTTCTTCGCGACCGATCATCACGTACATCTCCGAGGCGGACATTTCGAATCGAGCCTGCAACGCCTGCAGGACCGCTAGTTTTTGGCGAATGGTTTGGTTCATCACGATTCCTTATGGTTGGTTGCGTCTATTCGTCAGCAGCCTGACCGCCTGGTGCGTGCCGGTGGGCCCAGGGGAGGGTGCTGACGAATAAAGACGAGGCGTAAAAAAGCCCGATCGAAACCGGGCTTTTCGTTCTGTCACAAACGCCTCCGTACGTGACAAGCCAGCGGGGCCGTCTGGGCTGCGCTGGTATCTGTGCGTTTACATGGCTGCCAATCCTCCGTGCTGAGATGAAGTAGCCGCCGGCCGGCTCACCACTGCCCAGGTGACGGGCTTTGCGCTAGGCTGAGCGCTCTCACACAACACAGCCTGCAAAGGAGGGCGAACTTGCCATGCGCAAATTCAAATTGAAGTACGGATATGACTTTGATGATTCATGTCCGAAGAGCTATGAGAGTGATCAGCCAATCAAGGTTGGTGATGCTATTTTCGTAACCAACGGCTTTTGGCACGGCGTCACGGACATTCGAATTCTGAAGAGAGATATTCAGCTAACTCTTTCGAAATCATCTCAATCCCCCGAAGAGGCAAAGCTTGTAATGAAGCAGCTATCGTCCGGCTGAGAACGATCGTTGCAAACTTCAAACAGCTTTGTTTTTCGATGTCTTGGCTGGGGTACATCAGGCTAAGTTTTGTCCGTAGCCCTGGATCTCCCTGGCAAGCCAGCGTCATTAGTGCCGCCTCTATGCGTGCTTGCAGTGAGGGCGCTTCTACTTTCGGCAGATCTTCAGCGACGCTTTTCATATTCCTATCCTCTCTGTCATCCCAAAGCACCCTCGCGAGAAGGTGCTTCAGTGATGCTGTCCGTCCAATTGCCGCCGGAAGGGGCGGGGCGCATTGCTTGCCGGGTCACTCACTCAGTTCTGGCGTTTCACCATCGAGCAGCCGTACAAGGTTTTCCCTGTCGTTGGCAGGCTTTCGGGCCTGTCTGCTCGCCGGTCGCCGGTAGAGGCAATGCGGTCTGTTGTTTGTTGCGCTGGCTGTTAAAGAGCGGTGGTGCTCAGCAGTGGCGGTGTGTCACTGCGATGGAAATAACAATAAGCTAATGCCTAATCATATGTAAATAGGTAATGCCTAATTATTTTCATGATGTAGGCATGCGCGCTATTCCGTTTTGGGAGATGACTTTCTCGGCAATCCTGATATAAGCTTCGCCTAAGCTGTATGGATATACAGCATTTATCTGGGAGGAGATTTCATGGCAAAGAAGCGGGCGGCACCGGCGGAACGGCAGGAAATGAGCGGGATGGAACGGCTCGGGCTGCGCGTTTCATCAATGATCAATCACCCTGTCGCGCAGGCGCAGCGTTGGGTCACGATTCATCGCCTTGACGCGGACGGGGATCGGGAGTGGGAAGAGGTGTTGGGCGTAATCGCCGAGACGGCCGAGCTTGAGCTCACGCTCAATGACGACGGCAGCGTGACGGTGAGATGGGAGCAGCAAGAAGTCGAGGAGACGGGAAGGGGAGAGGTTGAGTTTGAGCCAGAAGAAGAGGCGGCTCCTTTCTAGCAGGCAATAAAAAGCCCGCTAAACCGCGGGCCTCGTTTTACTTCTGCGGAGCCGATGCTGATGCCGGTTCCGACTTCTGAGCTGGCGGCGTATCAAGAGCTTTCTCACTCCTACCCATTTGGAAGGATGCAACCATGTTGGAGGTAAGCATGGCGTTGAACCCTGCGATACCGATCACAATGGCGAGAACAGTAGATACTGCAGTTACTATCATGGTCGTTTTCATCGAGCCAATACTCGACTTTATTTCTCCATGATTGCTGGAGATTTGATTGAGCGTCGCTTCCATTCTCTTGTCACGTTCCGCTTGGATAGCTACAAAGGCATCTATTTTTGCAGATACAGACTCAACCCGAGCGTCCATCTTGACTTCGATGGTCTCAAGCTTTGCGTTGAATTCTTCGCGCGTAATTTCAGTCATGGATTTAGTATGTCCCACGCCTTTCACGTTGTCACTCGCTCCTTCCGCTCCGGAGTGCTGAGAGGGAGCTCTGAAAGCTGGTGAGGCTTTCTCAAAGCCAGCCTTGATCTCCCCACACGTTGAGAACTTAATTTGCATTTTGGTCCTCATCTGTAGGATCTGGCCCGAATTCGAGCTCTGGTTCGATAGGGTTGTCTTCCACCCACTTCCTTACGACTTTGGCTAGGTGCTGCCTTAAGTAGCCACAGCTATCACAAAACAGGCCGAAACTTGATACCGTCAGCGGTTTAGATCCGTCCTTCAGCCGGGTTACGAGGCGATAAGTATCCTGATCTTCCTCATGATCGAAGGGGCAGATAACGGTCCATGTCTCCTCGCCGCATACTGGACAGTCGCTTTCGGGATTTTTGGCTTCTAGAAACCGGACAAAATCGTCTGAGGTTACCGCCAGCTTTGACCTTTCAGGTTTTTTAAGTGTTTGCTCGCTTGTCATTGCAATTCCTTTTCGGCGATTTTAGGTTGCCAAAGCACCCCTATAGCATGATAGCTATACTAAATTGGCATTCCACACCAGCAGCACGCGAGCCAGGATATAGGTGTCATCCATCCGGATGTCCTCGGGGTCGTGGTGCTTGTTGTCCGAGATCATCTTGAAGTGATCCTTGCCTTTCTTCTGTAGACGCTTCACGTAAAGCATGTCGTCGTGGGAGAAGAGGTAGATACCGTCGCCAGTGAACTCCCTGATCGTGATGTCCACGAGCAGCGGGTCGCGGTCTTTGATCGTCGGTGCCATTGACTGCCCCCACCCGGTGATCATCTTTAGGTGGAAGTGCTCTTTGAAGTTGACGCCCAGGTCGCGCAGATGCTTGGGGCTGACCCTGATGTCCTGGAGCATTTCGGGGTATTCGTGCGGTATCTGCCCGCCGCCCATCGCTGCGCGCACGTCGTAGTGGGCAATCCATACCTCGTCGCCTACTTGGCCTGGGCGAGAGAAGTCGACGTGTATGACGTTTCCTGAGTCGCTCTGCTCTGCTGCGGCCATCAGCCTGCTCCGAGCATCCTCTGAAAGGCTTTTGCCCTTGGTCGCCAACATCTGACGGACCATATCCGCTGCAGACGAAGCCATTGACTGCCCGTCATTACTGCGCTGACCAGAAGAGTCCTCGTTAGCTTCCTCGAGATTTTCGTAGGAGAAGCCTGGGCGTAGTCCCCAGTGCTCAGGGCCAACGACATCGGAGAAGTAGGCGATCACGTCCATCAGCTTTGATTTATCGATTCTGCCGTTTTTCACCCAGCCTTGTATCGACGGAGGCTTCACGGAGAAGTCGTCTGCGAGATTCTTTTTCGATACGCCCTTGGCGATCCGCGCGGCCTCAATGGCGGCGCCTAATTCTGGTCCGGTAAGCATTGCCTAATTAAGCCTATTGCGTTGTTGGTTAGGCAATGGCTTGCCCGCGATAAGGTAATGCCTTATATTCGGCATAAATCTCCAGGAGAGAACTCATGAAGTCAGCAGAAGCGGCCAAAGAAGCATCTCGCTTGCTGGGTAGTCAGGTGGAAATGGCGCGCCTGCTGAAGGTCACTGCACCCACCGTTAATCAATGGTGCTCCGGCGAGCGACCTGTTCCCGCAAAGCGTGCGATTCAAATCGAAGCATTGACCGGTGGCGCCGTAAATCGCGCCGATCTTTGCCCATCTTTTCCATGGGGGCAGATCATTTCTGCGGCCGGCGAGACTGCGGAGCAGACCGCCGCCTGACATCCCCGCTCAGCATTCCATTGACCAAATGATCGCCTTAGCACTGCAAAGGCGCCACGGAAACAAATTTGAGGTTTTACGAATGGAAGATTTCTTGAGGGCTTGCCACACCACCATCAAGGAAAGTGGGGCAGAAGAACTCGCCGGGAAGATGTGCCTGGCGCACGTGAGCCTGCTGCAGCGCTCGAACCCGGACAACTCGGCCCACCACCTCACCATTGAGCATCTATTCGGGGTTCTGCTGCACACCGGCGATATGCGCCCGCTGATGGCTCTTGCTGACAAGTTTGGCTTCGAGTTGCTCGCCCGTGAGAAGCCTGCAGCCAAGCCACTGATGGTCGCTCTCGGCCACCTTTCCGCCGAATGCGGGGATGTAGGCCGATTGATCTTCGATGCGGCCGCCGACAACCACATCAGCCAGCACGAAAAAGCGCAGGGCGAGAAGGCTATTCAGGAAGCGATCGATGCGCTGCATGTGCTACGCGAATCGCTCAAGGCCGCCTGAATCGCAGGCATAAAAAAACCGCCTGGCAGGGCGGTCCTTTCAACAGCAATAAAACTTGTGGGGCCATTATGAACACCAATACCGCTCCAGGCAATACCCCCCATGTCGCGACACTTTTTCGGCATGAACAAAACGTGTCGCGACACACGATGTCCTCACGAGAAATCGCCGAACTGACCGGCAGCACGCACGACAACGTGCTGAAAACCGTTCGGGCCTTGGTTGCCAAGGGTGTCGTTTCTTCAAACGACACCCCCTATATCCACCCGCAGAACGGTCAAGTCTATCGGGAGTTCCTGCTTTCCCAGCGCGACACCCTGGTAGTGGTTTCCGGTTACAGCGTCGAACTGCGCGCCCGGATCATAGACCGGTGGCAGGAGTTGGAGGCAAGGGCGGAACAGTTCCAGATTCCAGCCACCTATGCCGAAGCTCTGCAAGCGGCAGCCGACCAGGCCAAGGAAAACCAAACCCTTCGCTTGGTGATCCTGGATCAAGAGCCGAAGGTTTCCGCCATCAAGCGCCTGGCGGCCGCCGGCGGGGCGATCTGTATCAGTGATGCTGCCAAACAACTTCAGGTTCCACCCTCAAAGCTTTTTCAGTGGCTGGAGAAAAACCGGTGGATCTTTCACCGCGGCGGCTCCAAGCGCTGGACCGCCTATCAGCCGCGCATTACCTCCGGCTATCTGGTTCACAAGGTCACCGCGCTGAAGAGCGACCCGGAGACCGGCGGGGACCGTGCTGCCTTCCAACCTCTCGTTACGCCGAAAGGCCTGGCCTACCTGGCCGAAAAGAATATCGGAGCCTCGCTGTGAGTGTTCAAGCAATGTCCTGGGCGCTCTCTCTGCCCACCGAAACCCTGAAAGACTCGAGCGCGCGTCACGTGCTGCTGTGCCTGGCCAACTACGCCGGTTCGAACGGTACAGGTGCCTTTCCGTCCGCCTCTACCCTGGCCCAGGACACAGGTCTTTCCGAGCGCACTGTCCGTTACAAGCTCGACGACCTGGAACAGTCCGGGCTGATCAAGAAAGGCAACCAAGCGATCGCCGCGGTTCACATTGATCGCCATGACCGCCGCCCAGTCGTTTATGACCTTCAAATATTGCGGGGTGCAAATACTGCACCCCGTACAAAACGGGGTGCAGATTACGCAACGGGGTGCAACCCACAACAGAACGGGGTGCAGTCTGGAACAGAACGGGGTGCAGCAGCTGCACCCAATCCATCACTTAACCATCAAGGAACCGAAGAGCAGCAGCAGCGCGAGATTGACGAGTTGATCGCTGAGCAAGAACGCCAGGCTCTGGAGCCCCAGGATGATCGCCAGCGCTTCGCCATGTTCGCCGAATTCGTGCCGCCTGAAGACGCGCTGCAAACTCAACTGAAAATCGCCGGGATGCCAGCTGACGCCCTGACCGCTGAACTTCTTTCCGGGTTCAAGGGTTTCTTCGTCGCAAAAACATCCGTTGTCGATACGGCCGCCGGTTGGTGTTTCAAGCTGGTCGGCTGGATCAAACGAGAGCGAGCCCTGGCTGCCGGCACAACGACCAACGAGGAAGGCTCAGCCGGTGATGACTGGGCTGCGAAAGGAGTGCGCCTGTGAACCGATCAAACAAGCCTGTCGCCGTAGGTGAGCTGGTTGCTCGCCGCCGATCTGATCCAACCTATCGGGGCCCCGAGCAATCGCCGGACGTCGTCCTTGTTGACCATGCAACGCGCGCAGTGATCGATGATCTGTTCATGCGACTGCGTGGCGCGTGCGGCGCCTGGCGCCAGTCCTGGCCGTCCGAAGCTGTTATGAACGCCTCGAAGCTTGAGTGGCTGGGCGAGTTCATGCGCTCCGGCATTACCCGGATGGAGCAGATCGACCACGGCATGCGCGTCGTGAGTGCAAGCAAGTCTGCTTTCGTGCCTGCCCCTGGTGTCTTCGTCAGCTGGTGCTTCGCTCCTGAGGGCTTAGGATTGCCGAGCATTGAGTCCGCTTACTCCCAAGCCCTTCGAAACTGCCACCCAGCCATGCGCGGCTGCGAAAAGTGGTATCACCCAGCTGTTTACCACGCCACGGCTGCAGCGGGATTCCACAGTCTGTCGATGCTGTCTCGTGAGCTTGGGATGGCGAGCTTCGAGAAGCACTACCTGAACCAGTGCCGGCGTATCTGGCAGGGCGAGAAGTTGAGCCCGGTACCGCTGGCAGAGATTGCCCTGGAGCCGAAGATAACGCCCGAGGTGGGCAAAAAGGCCTTGGCCGAACTCCGTGCGCAGCGCGCTGGAGGTTCTCGATGAGCAAGCTCACGAATGCCGCACGCGATCGTGACTGCCAGGTTCGGTTTCCGGGCTGCACCTGCGAACCCTCCACCACGGTCCTGGCGCACTACCGGCTGGCTGGCACCTGCGGCATGGGCATGAAGCCCAACGACTTCCAGGCCGCTTGGGCATGCGGTTACTGCCACGACATCGCCGACGGGCGCCTGCGCGCACCCGGTGAGCTGACCAAGTACGAGATCCGTTTGTTCCTGGCCGAGGGCGTCATGCGCACCCAGGACATCCTCATTCGCGAAGGGAAGGTGAAACTTTGAAGCCGTTCAGCCCGAAGGTCTTCATCGCCAAGCCAGTACGCGCCAAGTCCATCGACCGTGAGGGCCTGGAGCAGGCCGCCTTGATCAAAGAGATCACCCTACGCTATCCGGCGGCGGCCAAGCTGATCTACCACGTCCCGAACGGTGGGCACCGGCACAAGCTGGTGGCGATGAAGCTGAAAGAGCAGGGCGTGAAGGCCGGTGTTCCAGACCTGGTGCTACCCATGGCTCGCGGTGGTTACTTCGGGCTTTACATCGAATTCAAGGCGACCGCGCCGCATGACGCCGCGGTATCCCCGGCCCAGGACGCATACCTGCAGGCGCTGACCGATCAGGGTTACCTCGCCATCGTCTGCCGAGGGCACTTCGACGCAATTGAGGCGATCCGGGCCTACCTACTTCAACCACAAACGAGGGCGGCCGCATGAGCCATAACTTTAAGCCGGGCGACCTGGCAATGATCGTCGGCGCTTACACCCTGTCGGAGAACATTGGCAAAGTTTGCGAGCTGGTTGAGCTCCTTGCTCCTGAGCAAATCAGCGCGTGGACAGATCCAATCGAAGGGTTTCGTGTTCAAAACGGTGATGACGGCAACGCCTGGCTGGTAGTGGGTGATGGTCTCGTATCTTGGTGCGGGGCCAGGTCCTGGGTGATGGCCGATCCCATTCATTTGATGCCTCTGCGCGGAGAGTTCACTCCTGAACAGCATAAGTCGCAGGAGGTGATCGCGTGACTACTGCTGCCGTGAAGATCACCGACGCCGAAATCAAGCGCCAGGCCGCCGGTACCGAGCGTGACCTGCGCGACACAGAAAATCGAGGCTTGTACCTGCGGTTTAACAAGGCCCGAGACCGTGCCTCGTGGTACCTGGTCACCAAGGGTGAATGGAATCTGATCGGCAAGTACCCTGACCTAACCGCCAAGCAGGTAGTCGCCGCGCTCCCGGCTATCCGCCTGCGCCTGGAAGCAGGAGAGGGCAGCAGTTTGTCGAAGTGGGGAACGGTCGGTGAGCTGCTGGCCTGGTACGCCGAGCGCATGGCCCGTGACCGCAACCTGTCGAGCAAACGCAAGAAGACCGGCGCTTCGGCGATCAAGTGCCACTTGATGCCGCGCCTGGCCGATCTGCCGTTGACAAGCGTCGACAAGGCCGCGCTCGACAGCCAATTGATGTGGCCGCTGCAGGAGGCGCTTTCCATCGACTACGTGCGACTGGTGTTCCAGTTGCTGGCCCTGGCATTCCGTCAGGCGTTCAAACTAGGCCTGATCGCCTCCAATCCAATGGCCGGCATCAAGTTCAGCGACTTCTCCAAGGCCAAGGTTGGGATCAAGCCTTCTCGGCTGCGCGGCGTCCAGTTGCCTGAACTGCTCGAGCAGTTTCTGACTGTGGTCATGTTCTATCCCACGTCGGGCATGCTGGCCTTGATGATGCTCTGCCATGGCACCCGCATCGGGGAAACACGCCAGGCCCGCTGGTCCCACATCAGCATTGCAGAGCGCGAGTGGTTCATTCCTGCCGAGAACACCAAGACCGGCGTCGAGCATCACCTGCCATTGACCGACCAGGTTCGCAAACTGTTGATCCGGTACCGCGAAGTCCAGCAGGCCAGAGGCTACGAAGGTCAGTTCCTGTTCCCGTCCCGTACTGGTACTGCCTTGAGTGAAGGGCAGTCCAGTGCCGTATTCGCCAAGCTTGGAGGCGGGGAGTGGACCAGTCACGACCTGCGCAAGGTTGCCAGGACTGGCTGGGCAGATATCGGCATCGACCACCTGATTGGTGAGCTGCTGATCAACCACGCCATGGGCCACAACGTGAAGGTGTACATCCAATCGGACGTGATGGCTCGCAAGCGTGAAGCCCTTGAGAAGTGGCACGCGCATCTAGACCAGCGTGGGTTTGCCCTGATTCACCAGTTGACCGGCGTTAGATTCGGAGATTCCGGTAATCCTCTGGAAGCCACGGAAGACAAGGGCTGCAAGGCCATTCAAGAAACAACCATAGGCGAGGTTTAAAAATGATGAAAAAGCAGCATGGCCCCGCCTTCCGCCGGGAATTGAAGTTCATCGTTGAGTGCAGCGTCTGCCGAGGCACCGGCATTTACACAGGCGTCTTTCATCAAATGACCTGCGAGAACTGCCACGCCTCGGGCTGGGTGTGCGGCAGAACCCTTGCCAGGTTGCCCCTCATCGATGTCGTGCAGGTTCTCAACGCCAGGCTAAAGGAGGTGCAGCAGCAGTTTGCAGTCGCTCAGCGCGCTTTGGCTGTTATGGGCGTCGATGCAGGCCCCGCTCGGCAATACAACGAGAACAACCGCCGTGGCCCAGGTGCCACCAACTTCACAGGGGATTGAGCATGGGCATCCAATTTACAGAAGATCAGGCTCGAGTTACCGATCAAGAAGCGGTGGTGGTTGGACTGTTGGCAGAGGCCTGGAATGAGTTTCTGAAGTTGCCCATAGAGCATCCAATGGAGCAGCGCGAGTTCTGCACGGCGATTCATTCGTGCCAAGACAAGATATTGGCTCGCGGTGGTCGTCGCGTCATCAATACACAAGCAGGGGATTGAATCATGGCCTTCACACCGACATTCAAAGAACGCACAGCCGAGGATCTGCTCGAGCATTGGGGCCGCTGGGTTGTCCTGGGCTCCGGTGTGTCCTGCTGCGCCTCTCGCGAGAACACCGTGCTGTCGCCGATGATCACCGACGACGACGCGCTGCTGATCGATGGGTTGATGGGCCGACTGCTCAAGCGGTACCCAGAATGCGGCCAGGTGCTGATGAAGTACTACACCAGTCGCGACACTTCGCTGATGGAGGTCGGCAAGAAAATGAAGTTCGGCGAAGAGAAGACTCGCGGGCTCTGGAAGGCGGGTATCGCCTGGATCGATGGGGCATTAGATATTCGTCGTCAGGCTGCTTGACAGCCCCGGTCCCTGCATATAGATTTCTCGTTACTTTGCGGTTTTTCCGCGAGCAAAGCCCGACCCTGAGTTGGGCTTTTTGCTTTCTGTAATGCAGATGAATGCGCGGATTGCTGATGCGCAGCAAGGCAGAATGAGAAAGCGCGATGACCCCGGCCACCAGATGCCACGGGGGCCGCAAGCCGGGGATCAGCACCGGCCATCTGCACCAATTACGAGCCTCGGCATTTGCCGGGGCTTTTTCGTTTTCGGCTCCACCACACCCGTTGCTATGGCCGGGAGTGCTGATGGGGCCGGATTTATCAATCTCCCCGAGAGGGAGGAAATCCGGATGCCACCCATGCCAGACAAGCCAGACACGTGGGCCCAGATCTGGCTGGCCCTCTCGAACCCGCTATGGCAGGGCGCAATCATGGCCGTCACGATTACTCTTCTTCGGGTGTTGTACGAAGCGAAAGAGCCAAACAAGTGGCGGATCATCTTGGAGGCGCTGATTTGTGGTGCTCTCAGCCTGTCGGCCAGCAGCATTATTGAGTGGATGACCTGGCCGCCGAGCCTTTCAGTAGCGGCCGGTGGGGCAATTGGCTTCATCGGCGTGACTGCGATCAGGGACATGATCATTCGCTTCCTGGGCAAGAAGGTGGACTCGGCATGAAGGCGATCGCTGCGGCAATCATCATCGCGCTGGTGGGCCTTCTGTTGGTTGGCATTCAACAGCTGCGGGTCGAGGATCTTCGCGAAGAGAAGCTCGTCGAGACCCAGGCAAAGGACGAGGCCATCAAGGCCAACACCGAGAGCCAGGCCACCATCACCACCCTGCGCGCTGAAGCAAAGCGCAATGCCGAATATCAGGCCGACCTGGCAAAGCGCCTTAAGGCCAGCCAGGACAAGGCGAAAAAGGCGGAGAAGAACTTTGAAGACCTCAAGCGCAACAGCAAGCCTGTTCGTGATTGGGCTGCTCAGCCTTTGCCTGACGGCCTGCGCGGCAAAGCCGGTGGTAGTGACAAAGACCCAGGCCGTAAGGCTGGAAGCCCCTGAACTGATCCCGTGCGAACGCATTGATGAGGATACCGCCGACCTTCGCCTGAATGGCGATGTGTGGGAGCTGAAGGACAGGGCAATCAACTTGCTCGACACGTGCGCCGACCAGGTAGACGCCCAGATCAAGCGCAGCCAGAGCAAGTAGTCAGCCACGGTGACCTCAGATGCTTCAGATCGACGCTCGAACAAACATCGAAGAGCTTTCGAAGGCGTTGCGCACGGTTGGTGAAAAGCAGTTGCCCTTCGCCTTTGCGTTGATGGCTACGCGCCTGGCCGTGCTCGTAAAGAAGGGGGAGTTGTCGGTATTGAAGGCCCGCATTGATAGGCCTACTACAACGACCCTGAATAGTCTTTACGTGAAACCAGCCAAGCCGGGTAAGCCAGAAGCCCGAACGTTCTTCAAGGACGCGTGGACATCAGGCGTTCCGGCTGACACCTACCTGCAGCAAGCAGTGAAGGGTGGACGTCGACCTCATAAGCGGTTCGAGAAAGCACTGATCGCAAAGGGGATCATGAAGCCTGGGCAGTACGCACTTCCAGCAGCATCAGCACTCAATCAGTTCGGCAACGTTCCCCGCGGCACGATCATGAAGATACTGTCGGGCCTTGGTGCGGCCGAGACTGTTAGTGGTGTGCAGGCCAACGCTACGGGCAGCAAACGCAGTAAGCGTAAGGGTAATGCCCAGAAGTATTTCGCCGGCGAAGTCGACGGCACCCAAGGTGTTTGGGAGCGGAAGAAGACGGCGTGGGGTGATGCGGTTCGGCCGGTGTTCATCTTCAGTGATGGGGAGCCTGGCTACCGAGTCATCCTCCCGTTCTACAAGATCGCCGACAACATCGTGAAAGCGAACAGGGTTCGTGAGTTCCAAAGCGCAATGGACACGGCACTGGCGACGAAACGATAGGAGTTCTTGAATGGACGGCGGTGGGCGCCCCTGGATGGTGCACCCACCCCCCCCTTTGGGTCCTTCCCCGGCCCCCAGCCCCATGCGGGTAATTCGGGCCCCGCGCGCCAAATATGTATGACCTTTTTCCCACGGTTGGTTGTTGTTTAATCATGGCCAAAAACGAAACAACCAAACAGCGCGGGTGGTTGAACAAATCCGAGATGGCTTCGAGCCTCGGGATTTCCCCGCAAGCCTTTGACAAATGGGGAGTTGCGCCTGTCGCCCGCATCGGTCGAGAGGCGTTCTATACCGTGCAGAACGTGGTGGAAAACCGCGTTGAACATGCGCAGCGGAAACAACAACCGACGGGGGATGGAACCGAAGGTCTCGATCCGCTGATTGAGTACAAGCTGCTCGAAGAGCGCCGCGGCCTCACCGCCGCTCAGCGCATCGCCCAGGAGAAGAAGAACCTGGTGCTCGACAAGCAGCTCGTACCTGTTCCATTCGCCACATTTGCCCTGGCAAAAATCGCCGCTCAGATCGGCTCGAAACTGGACACCGTCGGCAAGACCGTCACTCGACGCCACCCGGAGGTTGACCCTCGCATCATCGAGTCGGTCGAGCGGGAGATTGCGCTTGCTCGAAATATTGCCGCCAGCTTTGGCGAGCAACTTCCGGAATTATTAGATGAGTACGCTGAGTCCGTGGCTGAATGATCTGCGCAAGTCGATCAAGCTAGGACTACAGGCGCTCTACAAAGAACCACCGCAAACCGCCGTAGAGTGGGCGGACAAGAATTTCTACATGTCGGCTGAGTCCTCCTACAACGAGGGCAAGTGGACGACCGAGCCGTTCCAGGTTGCGATCCTGAACAGCATGGGCAATGACCTGATCAACGTCGTCAACTTCATCAAGTCGGCGCGGATCGGTTACACCAAGTTGTTGATGGCGAACATCGGTTACAAGATTCAGCACAAGCGCCGCAACGTGATGATGTGGAGCCCGACTGACCCGGACGCTGAGGACATCAGCAAGAGCCACGTCAACGGCATGATCCGCGACGTACCTGTAGTGGGCGACCTGGCCCCGTGGTTCGGCCGCAAGCACAGCGACAACACACTCGACCAAAAGATATTCGCCAACCGACGCACGCTCTGGATCCGCGGCGGCAAGGCTTCGCGCAACTACCGCGAGAAGTCAGCCGACGAGGTGATCTACGACGAGCTGTCCAACTTCGACGAGAGCGTCGAAGGTGAGGGCTCGCCAATCACTTTGGGTGATAAGCGTCTCAACGGTGCGATCTACCCTAAGTCGATTCGTGGCTCAACGCCTAAGCGTGTCGGCTCCTGCCAGATCACCAAGGCGGTCGAGGAGTCGCCATACCTGCTGAAGTTTCATATCGACTGCCCGCACTGCCACCAAGAGCAGACGCTCAAGTGGGGCGGCAAGGATTGCGAATTCGGCCTGAAGTGGGAAAAGAACGCACTCGGCGAGGCGGAAAAAGCTTGGTACTTGTGCGAGCACGCAGCCTGCGTGATCTGGCACAACGAGATGGTCGAGGCGTCGAAGACCGGTCGCTGGATCTGCGAGCATACCGGCATCTGGACCCGTGACGGGATGGACTGGTTTGGGGTTGACGGCGAAATTATGCGCACCCCGCGCTCCGTCAGCTTCAGCATCTGGGCGATTTACAGCACCTGGAGTACCTGGCTCAGCCTGGCGGAAGAGTGGCTGAAGGTGAAAGGCGATGTCTCAAAGCTGATCACCTTCATGAACACCACGCGCGGCGAAACTTGGGACGACGACCAGGGCGAGAAGCTCGACTCCGAAGTTCTGTACGGGCGCCGCGAAGTCTATCCGCAGGTTCCGGCCCTTGGGCTTGTTCTTGTTGGTGGCATCGATACCCAGGACGACCGTTTCGAGGGGCGTGTCTGGGCGTTCGGCCCAGGCGAGGAGGCATGGCTGGTCCATCGTTTCATTCTGATGGGCGATCCGGCCAGCGAAGAACTTCGCCGCAAGGTGGGGCTTGAGCTGCACAGGCAGTTCACTCGTGTGGACGGTACCGTGATGAAGGTTGAGCGCTGGACGTGGGATGCCGGCGGCCACTATGCGGACGAGGTGTACGCCGAAAGCCGTAAGCACGGCGTGCATTGGGTAGTGCCAATTCGTGGCGCGACCATCTACGGCAAGCCGATCGCGAACTTCCCGCGCACGAAGAACAAGGTGCACAAGGTATTCCTCACCGAGGTTGGTACCGACAACGCCAAAGAGTTGCTCTACAGCCGCATGGGTTTGCCGGTCGATACAGCTGCCTCTCAGGCTGGCGTGTCTCAGCCCGGGGTGGTTCACCTGCCGGCCAATGACGTGATCTGCGACGAGTCGGAGGTCAAGCAGCTCACCTCTGAAAAGAAAAAAGCAGCCATATCCAAAGGCAAGCGCGTGATGCGCTGGGACAGCGGTGGCCGCCGAAACGAGGCCCTCGACTGCTTCGTGTACGCGCTCGCCGCCCTGCGCATCTGCCAGCAACGGTTTGGGCTTGATCTTGATCTTCTGGTTTCTGCCGTCACTGGCGGCAATGAACCCGACACGGAAGAGCGGCCTAGGAAGAAATCCACATTCTGGTAGCGAGACTTATGGCTTTCACAATCGAGCAGTACCAGGCCTTGCAGGCGGCCATCGCCGAAGGCGCGCTGTCCGTCCGCTACGCCGACAAAAGCGTTACCTACCGGTCACTCGACGAGATGATCCGGATCCTCAAGCTGATGGCAACCGAGCTGGGGCTGAATGCATGTAACGACGGCGGTCGCCGTTATACCTCGTTTTCGAAAGGATACTGCCCATGAGCATGCTCGACAGCCTGTTTCCTGGGTACGCCGCCAAGCGATCAGATGCGCGCCTTAAAAAGCTCCGCACTGAAATGACCATGGACGTGATCAAGCGTCGCTTTGAGGGTGCGGCGGGCGGGCGGAGGAATGATGGATGGCGTACCAGCGGCACAGACGCCAACGCCGAGAATGCGCCGGCGTTGGCCAATCTCCGTAACCGCGCGCGGGACCAGCGCAGGAACAACCCTTTTGCCGAGCGTGCCATCACCGGTATTGCCGATAACGTGGTCGGGGCGGGGATAGTTCCGCTGCCGTTGGCCAAGCGTGATCGAGACGGCGTGAAGCTGATGGACCTTTGGCAGGCGTGGGCAGAGACGACCGCCTGCGATGCTGATGGGCTGGAGGATTTCTACGGCCTGCAGCACATGATCATGGAGGCGGTCGCAGAAAGTGGCGAGTGCTTAATTCGCCGCAGGCGCCGGTTCAGCTCCGATGGTCTGCCGGTTCCGGTCCAGCTTCAGGTACTTGAGGCCGATTTTCTCGACGAGTCGAAGGCCGCCATAGTTGGGCTCAACCGCATTATTCAAGGGATCGAGTTCGACGCACTTGGTAAGCGAGTCGCCTATTGGTTGTTTGATGAACACCCAGGAGCAAACGTTGCTTGGGGTTCGCTCCAATCTCGTCGAGTTCCCGCGGAAGACGTGATTCATGTGTTCTTCCGGAAGAGACCGGGGCAGGCCCGAGGCTACACCTGGCTGGCGCCGGTGATTCAGCGCATGCGCAACTTTGATGAAATGGAAGATGCGGTGATGGAGCAGGCAAAGATAGCGGCCTGCTTCGCTGGATTCATAACCAAAGACCCAGACAACAGCCCTCATGGCACCACGAAACGCCCGCCACTGATTGACCGCATGGAGCCTGGAATGCTTCAGGAACTGTCGACTGGGGAGGAGGTGAGTTTCGGTACACCGCCGACTTTCAACGGCTATGCGCCTTATTCATTGCAGGCCCTTCACGCAATTGCTGTGGGTCTCGGCGTTCCCTACGAGCTGCTCACCGGCGACCTCAAAGGAGTCAACTTTTCCAGCGGTCGTATGGGGTGGTTGAACTTCGCTCGCCGCGTAGACGTTTGGCAGTGGCGCATGCTGATCCCGCAGTTGTGTGATCAGGTTTGGCGATGGTTCATGGAGGCGCAGGTGCTGCTCCCTGGCGGAGTCATGGATGACGTCAAGGCTTACTGGGTTCCACCACGCCGAGACATGGTTGATCCAAAATCAGAAACGGAAAACGTGATCACCCGCGTGCGTAACGGCCTCACCACTTGGCCTGACGCGCTGCGCGAGCTAGGTATCACCGACCCCAAGCGGCACGCCGAACAAATCAAAAAAGCAAACGACATGATCGACAAGTACGGGTTGGTGCTGGACTGCGACCCGCGCCGAGTAGCGGCCGCAGGTTCGCCGAGTCAGCCACCATCAAACGAAGAGAAACCAGACGATGCCAACTCCGAATCAGGTGATGACACGAAAGACACATGAGACGCCGATGCTCAGCCTGCGTGCTGCCGTGCGGCCTGGCTCGGTCGATATTGACGCGCGAACCGTCGAACTGACCTGGACTACTGGCGCCAAAGGGCGGCGCTGGTCTTGGGATGTCGGCAGCTACATGGAAGAGCTTGATGTCAGCGAGGGGGCGGTCCGCCTTGATCGGCTCAACAACGGCGCGCCACTGCTCGACACCCACAACCAGTACCAGCTGAGTGCGGTACTCGCCGTGGTAGAGCGAGCCTGGCTCGATGGTGGCGAAGGTCATGCTCTGGTCAGGTTCAGCAAGCGTGAGGACGCTGACGTGGTCTTCAAGGACGTTGTTGACGGCATCCTTCGAAACATCAGCGTCGGCTATGCGGTGCACCGGTACGAAGTCGTGGAGGAGGAAGACGACAAGCTCCCCACTTACCGCGCTGTCGATTGGGAGCCTTTGGAACTATCTCTCGTCCCGATCGGTTTCGATGACGGCGCAAAAGTGCGCAGCGCCAAAACCCCGGCCGAGTACGAAGGCCAACGATTCCAAACAATTTTTGAAGTTCGGTCGGCAGTTGAGCCGATCGTAGAACCGGCCGCCGTGCCTATTATCCAAGAGGAAGTTGCAATGACCGAAGAAGAGAAGCGCGCGGCCGACGAGAAGCTTCGCCGTGAATCGGCTGAAGAAGAGCGTAAGCGCAGCCTGACGATTCGCACCATGGCCCGCAAGGTTGGCCTCAATGACGAAACCGTCGTCGAGGACTTGATCGCCCGTGGGGTTTCCGTGAGCGATGCAAGCGCTGCGCTGATCGATGCTGTGGCCGAGCGCCAGAACAAAGATCAGCCAAACACCCGCAACAGCCAGCCAACTATCGTAAGCGGTTTGGATCAGGCTGTTCTGACGGCAAAGCGCGACGCTATGCAAAATGCCCTGCTCAATCGTTGCAACCCGACGATCGCCTTGATCGAGGGTGCGCGTGAGTTCCGCGGTATGCGTTTGCTCGATCTGGCGCGTGAATGTGTGGAGACTGTCGGCGGCAATGCTCGCGGCATGCTTCCTCAAGAAGTAGCACGGGCGGCTCTCGGCTGCGATCGCACTGCAATGCGTGCCGCCGGCATGCATACCACCAGCGATTTCCCGATCTTGCTCGGTGGTGGCGTGACGCGAACCCTCCGAGATGCTTACGCCCAGGCCCCGCAAACCTGGCGCCCGCTCGGTCAGATGACCACCGTTCCGGATTTCCGCGCTACTACTCGCGCAGCTCTGGGTGACATCTCAGCACTGGAAGAGGTTAAGGAGCACGGCGAGTACAAGTACGGCAAGCTCGAGGAGGACGGCGCTCCGATCCGCGTCGCGAAGTTCGGCAAAATTATTGCCATTACCTGGGAAGCTGTAATCAACGATGATCTGGGGGCACTTACCCGGATTCCCCGCGCCTACGGCTTGGCGGCTGCCGAAACGGAATCCAACGTGGTTTGGAATCTGATCCTCAGCAACCCGAACTTTACCGATGGCAAGGCCATCTACGTCGCTGACCACGGCAACCTTGCCGCCAGTGGTGGTGCGATCAACACGACCACCTTGGGCGCGGCGCGCGCAGCGATGCGCAAGCAGAAATCCAAGGCTGGCGCATTTCTGAACGTTGAGCCGCGCTATCTGGTTGTTGGTCCAGACAAAGAGTTGGAAGCGTTCCAGTTCACCAGCTCCAATTACGTGCCAGCGAAGAACGCCGACATCAACGATGTCCGTAACACTTCGCTGATTGTTATTGTCGATGGCCGGATCACCGGCAATCAGTGGTTCTTGTTCACCGAGGCCGGTCTGATCGATACGTTCGAGTATGCCTACCTGGAAGGCGAGCCTGGCGTTTTCACCGAAACCCGTGAAGGTTTCGAAGTCGACGGTATGGAAGTCAAAGCTCGACTGGTCTTCGGTGCTGCCTGGATTGACTGGCGGGGCACCTACAAGAATCCGGGAGCGTAAGCCCGCTGTTCTATCCAACCCCAAAGGGCGTCAAGTGGCGCCCTTTTCGTTTTCCAGTTTCTGTCTCTAAAGGGGACCATGCATGAAGACTTATATCCAACCAGGCGATTGCTTGCCTGTTCTGGCACCTGCTGGCGGGACCGTCTCGGGCGAGCTCTACAAGGTGGGCGCGATCATCGGTGTTGCGGCTACCACGGAAGTCGCCGGCGCGCCGGTCGTACTCAAGACCACTGGCGTGTTCGATTTGACAAAAATCAGCGCGCAGGCATGGGCTGTTGGTGACCTGGTGTTCATGAACACCACCAGCCGCGCGCTGACCAACGTGTCCGCTACTGGTCTCGTACTGGTCGGCCTGGCTACCGAAGTGGAGGTCAACCCATCCGCGACTGGCGCCTGCCGCCTCAACGGCGTATCCGCGCCGGCGGCGGTGGCGTAAATGGGCTGGGCCTCAATGGCCCAGCGCATGCTCGGCGTTTCGATCCGCGCCTTCAGTGAGCCGCCAGCAGCGCTTGATCCATTGGGCGCTGTGTACTGGCTGACCGATGGTGTTGCGCCTGGTGTGCCGCTGGCGCAGGCGGTGTTCGATAGTGCCCACGTTACCGTCGATCCTGAGACGGGCGCGCCGGTGTCTTCTAACAACCCCACCCTCGGGGTTCGAGTGATTGACTTGCCGAACGAGCCTACGAACCGGGATCGCGCCCAGGCGCGTGGCGTTTTGTACAAGATCCACGACGTGCAAGCCGACGGAGTGGCGGGCGTAACTTTGTTCCTTCGCAAGGTTTGAATATGGCTCACCCACGAGAACTGATCCGCAAACAGGCCGTTGCGGTGCTGCTGGGTGCCACTAATGCGGGGGCCAGTGTCTATGCCAGCCGCGTGGCCCCGCTCATTTCCAACGGATGGCAGAGCGAGTTACCGGCGATCATCGTTTTCACCATGGACGAATCGGCAGAGATATTTAACCAGGCGCCCAGGGAATACAGGCGCAGGGTAGAGCTGGTGGTTGAAATTCACGCCGAAGGAAACGATGCGCTGGATGACACTCTCGACACCCTGGCTCGCCAGGTAGAGCGCCTCTTGCTCATGGACGACACGCTCGGCGATACGGTGAATGACCTGCAGTACGTGCGCTCGCGCATGGTTCTGCTGGACCAGTCGGAGCACCTGACGGGCGCGTGCCGCCTCATCTTCGACGCTGAATATTTTGATCGTCACCCCGACGACCTGTTCAACCAAAGCCTGCCAGACCTGAAGTCGGTTAAGACTGAATACAGCCTGGGCAACGCGCAGCCGAATCCGGCTGATCGCGCAAAAACCATCATCGAGGACCTGAATCCATGACCACGCGCGTGCTCGTGAAACCGGCCGAGGGCCGCCTGGTGCGTCACCCCGACACCTATGAGCAGATCAAGCCAGAAGGCTTGCCTGTTGAACTCAACAGTTACTGGATCCGCAAGGAAAAGGCCGGTGACGTCGTCATCAAAGAGGCTGTAGTACCGGCCGAAACCAAGGGTGAAAAACAATGACCATCGGAATGGATACGATTCCTGGTGCCGGCGCGCTTCGCAAGCCTGGTGTCTACAGCGAGATCGACAACAGCAAGGCGGTGCGTGGCCCTCAGCCGGTCAGCTACCGTCGCCTGCTGATTGGTCAGAAGCTGGCCGCCGGCGCTGCCGCTGCCAACACCCTGATCCGCATCACCAGCCCGGCCCAGGCAGATGTTCAGTTCGGGAAGGGTTCGATGCTGGCTGGCATGGTTCGCGCGGCGATGGCGATCGATACCTATACCGAGCTGCAAGTGATGCCGGTTGTTGATAATCCAGCAGGCGTAGCAGCAGCCGCCACGCTGGCGTTCACCGGCCCCGCCACAGCATCCGGCACCATTGAGCTGATGATCGCCGGGCGCCGCGTTTCTGTCGGCGTGATCAGTGCCGACACCGCAACCGTCATCGCGGCATCTGTGGTCGCGGCAATCACGGCCGCAGATGACATGCCAGTAACGGCCACCGCCGCGACAGGCACCGTTACGCTGACCAGCCGCCACAAAGGCGAGGCCGGCAACAGCTTGAACGCCCGTGTGAACTACTACACCGGCCAGGTACTGCCTTCCGGGGTCGCGGTCACCATCAGCGCTTTCACCGGCGGCTCTGGAAACCCAGAACTGGGTTCGGCGCTGGCGGCTCTGGGTGATGAGTGGTTCCAAGTATGGGGGCTGGCATATACCGACGCAGCCACCCTGGCGACGGTGAAGACTGAACTGAACAGCCGCTTTGCCTGGGATCGTGAAATCGAGGCCCACGCCTTCACAGCGGCCCGCGGCACTCAAGGCTCCCTTGGAACCCTTGGCGACAGCCACAACAGTCAGCACCTGGTCATCATGATGGCCAACGACGAGCCGATGCCGACGTACGAGAAGGCCGCGGAGACCATGGCCATTGCGGCCCTGTACGCCGCCATCGATCCGGCCCGGCCAATCCAGAATCTTCAGTACGCATGGTGCCTGGCGCCTGCAACGGCGGACAAGTTCACCAACCAGGAACGGAACCTGTTGTTGTTCGACGGTATCGCGACCAGCAAGGTCAATAACGACGGCACCATGGTCGTTGAGCGCCTGATCACCACCTACAAAACCAACACCGCCGGCGGCACTGACATCAGCTACCTGGACAGCGAAACGCTGTTCACCCTGATGTACATCCGCCACGACTGGCGCGACTACATTCTGCGCAAGTACCCGCGGCACAAGCTTGCCAACGATGGCACGCGCTACGGCGTCGGGCAGCCAGTGGTAACACCGGTGGTGATGAAGGCCGAGGCGGTCTCGAAGTTCCGTGAGTGGGAGCGTCTGGGGCTGGTGGAGAACATGGAAGACTTCAAGGCCAACCTGATCGCCGAGCGTAACGAGAGCGACCCAAATCGCCTGGATCTGCTGATCCCGCCTGACCTGGTCAACCAGCTGCGAATCGTCGCCAACAAAATTCAGTTCCGCCTGTAACGGCGATTGCCAGGAGAAAGAACATGGCAGGAAAAAACCGTATTGGCGGACTCATCGCCTTAAAGGTCAACGGCGACATTTACTTCGCCAAGGGCGCTTTCACTTACAACCTCGGCAAGCCCAAGCGCGAAGGCGTGGTGGGCTCCGACGTTGTCCACGGCTACAAGGAAACCCCTCAGATTCCATTTATTGAGGGTGAGATCACTGATCGCAACGAGCTGAGTCTCGAAGACCTGGTCACGCTCGATGACGCAACCATCACGCTGGAACTCGCCAACGGCAAGGTCATCACCCTGAGTGAGGCCTGGTACGCAGGCGAGGGCACCGGCAACACCGAAGAAGGCAACATCGCTTGCCGCTTCGAAGGCATCTCTGCCGAGGAAATCTCGTAATGGCAAAGGAAAAGACGATTCAACTCGCCGAGCAAATCACGTTCGGCAAGGACACGTTCACTGAGCTGACCGTGACCCGCAAGCTGAAATACCTGCGCGGCCATGCGTTGCGTATCACCTCGGATGGCAAGGGCAACGGCGGCGCGGACATGGACTTCGCCACCCTGATTGACCTCGGGGCCAAGATGGTTGGCCATCCTCCTGCGTTGCTCGACGAGCTGAGCGAGGACGATCAAGCCGCCGTCATCGGCGAGGCCCGGGATTTTTTGCTGAAGCACCTCGGGGGTGGGAAGGAGGCGTAACCGTCGTCGTCAAAGTTATGAGTGTTCAGCCGTCGGAAGTCATGGAAATGGATTTCGACGAGCTGAATTGGTGGCTTGAGCGCACCGAGGAGTGGGTTGGATGGCAGACAAAGGATACTCCCTAAACGTCATCATCGCCGCCGTGGACAAGATCACCGCGCCGTTGCGTGGGATATTCGGCAAGGTCAAAGCGGCGAGCGCTGGCATTGCAGGTGCGCTTGATCGTACCGGCCTGCCGATTTTCGCGAACAGCCTGAAGAACGTAGGCGGTGCGATCGGCGGCGTGGGTAGTGCGGTTGCTTCAAGCACCCGGAAGCTGCTGGGGCTCGGGGCCACGCTGGGAATCACAGGCGCAGCGCTGAACATGTTTTTCCAGGGTTTCGCTGATGCAACCGGCGCAATTGGTGATACTGCCGAGCGTACCGGCATCAGCCGCGAGCGATTCCAGGAGCTCAGCTTCGCTGCGAAGCTCAGCGGATCGTCAGCGGAAACACTGGGCGGTGCGCTGCAGAAGATGCAAATCAACATCGGCGCAGCAACGGCGGGCTCGAAAGAGCTTTCGCAAATGTTCAAAGGCCTGGGCATCAATATCAAGGATTCGTCCGGCAAGCTGAAAAGCTCAGATGCTTTGTTCGACACCTTCGTTGATCGAATCTCGAAGATCAAAGACCCGTCCCTACAAGCGCAGGCGGCGGTGAAGATCTTCGGCAAGAGCGCTACAGAGCTTTTGCCGTTGATTCGCGGTGGTAGTGCGGGACTCAAGGAAATGTCAGACGAGGCGCGCCGCCTCGGCGTCGTCATTTCTGACAGCGCGGTTCGTGAAGGCGAGGATTTCGGAGATACGCTTGACACTATCCATGCGGCACTCGGCGGTGTCAGCAATAGCATCGGTAGCTCCCTGGTACCGCAGTTGAATATGCTGGGCAAGCGGTTGATTGAGACGATCGTCAAGTACCGCCCACAAATTGAAGCATTCGCCACGGCGTTCGCCGAAAACCTGCCTGGGAACATCGAACGAGTCACTGGCTTTCTTGGTGACCTGTACGACGGTGTTCAGCCGGTGATCGAGATATTCGGCTCGCTTTCCGACACATTCGGCACGGCGAACCTGATATTCACGGCGCTCGGGTTGTACATCGGCGGTGGCTTCCTGATGGCGGTGCTGAACCTGGCGCTGGCCCTGAAGGGGCTCGGGTTGGCTATCACTCTCACGCCGGTCGGCTGGTTCCTGGCGGCGATCGTGGCCATCGGCGCTGCGGCCTACGTCATCTACAAGAACTGGGACAACATCGTCGGGTTCTTCGAAGAGAAATGGGCGGGCGTCAAGGCGGCCTTCAGTGACGGAATAATCAACGGTATCTGGAAGCTATGGAAGGAATACAACCCCATCACTTTGATGATGGAAGGCTTCAACGGCCTGATCAAGTACCTGACGGGCTGGGACCTGGGCGCAATCCTCGGCAGCAAGATCACCGAGGCTGTTGCCGCCATCAAGAACGGATTGCCCGACTGGGCTAAGAAGTTGCTTGGCATTGATGGTGCCGGGGTCAGTGGTGGTGCTGAAGGCGGATCGCCCTCTGCATCCACAGGCGGTGCAGATACCGACCTTGGTCGGCGCGCTGCGCAGATCGGCCGGGACGCTGTTCAGCAGATGGCCCCGCCTGAGCAAGCAGTAAGGGTGCAGGTCGACCTGAACAACGTCCCAGCAGGGTCCAAGGTGAAAACCGAGGGCAGCCAGGGAGCGACATTCGATACCGACATCGGTTACTCGATGATGGCCCCGTAACCGGAGTTCCCTATGGCTTGGCGAGACAACTACCGCGCCGCGACCTTTCGCGGCGTGGGCTTTTTTGTGGCTACGGCAGACAGCAGTCACGGCCGGCGCCAGGCAGTACACGAGGCGGCCCAGCGCGATATTCCCTATACCGAAGACCTGGGCCGAAAGTCTCGTGAATTCAGTATCACCGGCTACCTGCTGGGAAAGGAATACGATGTCGCCCGTGAAGAGCTGATCAAGGTCTGCGAACAAGCGGGCCCTGGTGTGTTGGTTCACCCGTACCGGGGTGAGCTGACTGTCGTCTGCCGGGGGCTCACCGTCAGCGAGTCGTCGGACGAGGGGGGTAAATGCACGATCTCGATGACTTTCCTCGAGGCCGGCGAGGCGTCTTACCCGTCTGCCAAGGTCGACAGCGTCAATGCGATCAGCGCAAAGGCGGGCGAGGTCACCGAAGCCAGCAAGGAAAACTTCGTTGCAGACTTCCTCACCAAGGGTTACCCGTCGTTCGTAGCCGAGGCGGCCACTACGCAGATAAAAGGGTTGAGCGATTTTTTGAGCTCGCCTGAGTTCATCGTTTCAAGCGACATACAGGCAGTATCCGACTACTACGACAAGGTCAAAGGCATCGGATCTGATGCGTTCAATCTTATCCAGGCCCCGTTCGAGTTCGCTGGCCAGGTCGTTGACGCTATCAGCAGCATCCGGTCAGCGTTCGGCGGCAGCGCGTTTGGAATGCTGATGAGTCTGTACAGCCAGTATTTCCCAACCTCCGACGATACATCCTCTTCTGCTACGCCGAGCCGTCAGCAGGTCGTGAGGAATACCAGCGCCGTTTCCGCGCTCGTTCGTCAGGCCGCAATTTCTGAGGCAGCTGTCGCCGCAGTGGTCACGCAGGCAACTGAGGACGTCTCCAACGGCGGCACGAAAACAACCTCCGAACCGACTAAATACGATAGCTACGAGGCGGCCATTGCGGTGCGCACTGAGCTTTCTGACAGGTTGGACGAAGAGAGCGAGTCGACAAGTAACGACCTGGTGTATGTCGCGGTTACCGATTTAAGGACCGCCGTGGTTCAGGCCGTTCCGGATCCTGAGCAGGACTTGCCCAGGCTCGCGACATTCTCGCCCAGGCAGACGCTGCCGTCTCTCGTTGTTGCATACCAGCTCTACGGTGACGCCAGCAGGGCCGAGGATATTGTGTTGCGCAACGACCCGCGCCGCCCAGGCTTCCTGATCGGCGGCCAACAGCTTGAGGTTCTTGCAAATGGATGACCTTGAACTGCTGGTCAACGGCATGAATTACGCGGGGTGGACCCAGGTTGGAGTAACGCGCGCCGTTGATGCGTCCTCTGGCGCCTTCACTGTGACCCTTACGGAGCGCTGGGAAGGGCAAGAGGGCAGGGGCGCTCAAGTAGAGCCCTGGCCCATTCTCCCAGGCGATAAGTGCGAGGTCCGTCTCGGCGGAATAACGATGGTGGTGGGCTATGTCGACATCTTCAAGCCTTCGTTCAGCGCGAATGACCACACCATCAATATCCAAGGGCGCGACCGGACATCGGACCTAATCGACTGTAGTGCCGTGCACACGCCGGACGAGTGGAAGAACATTGACCTATTGCGCTTCGCCCAGGTCTTGGCCCAGCCATTCGGCGTCGGCGTTTCGGCTGATGTACCGGTGGGCGCTCCATTCACGGTCTGCAAACTGCAGCAGGGCGAAACAGCGTTCGAAGCAATTGAGCGTTACGCCAAGCAGAGGCGCCTATTGCTGACGCCGGATGGCGCCGGCGGCCTACTGATCACCCGGGCGGGTAACAAGCGGGCCACCGTTGGACTGGTTCAGGGTGAAAACATCCTCAGTGCCACCGGAAGCATCGATCACAGCCAGCGTTTCCGCAATTACTTGGTTAAAGGGCAGGCTGGATACAACCCAAACAGTGATGGAGGCACTGAGGCGCATGTCGAGGGCGGGGCAAGCGACAGCGGAGTCAGGCGTTATCGACCGATGCTGATCGTCGCTGAGTCCGGTGGATCGAACGGCAGCGCCCAAGAGCGAGCTACCTGGGAGGCCAACAGCCGGCTGGGAAAATCAGCTTCCGCGTCCATAACCGTCCAGGGCTGGCGGCAAAGCCCGGGCGGGCCAATCTGGGAGCCAGGAATGCTGGTGCAGGTCAGGTCGCCATGGTTGCGCATGGATGGGCAAATGATTATTCGGCAGGCCACCTACGAGCGTGGGGAGGGCGGTACCACTACCAAGCTCGACATCGTCAGCCCGCAAGCCTTTTCGCCGGAGCCTCCTGATTCGAAGAAAGCCAAGGCAGGGAAAAAGGGCGGTCGGAATATTTGGGCGGAAGCCATCGGGGAAGAGGACAAAAAAGATGGGTAACCCAATTCGCGATCTCAGCAACCGCGTGATGATGATGTTTGCCCGTGGTGTTGTGCGCCGGGTCACCGACACGAACGGACGGCAGCAGTTGCAGGTGGAGTTGCTCAAGGACGAGCTGCGAGACGATATCGAACACATGCAGAACTACGGATTCACCAGCCACGCAAAAGGTGGTGATGTGGCCGTGGCCTTCATTGGTGGTAATCGCGAGCAGGGCATAGTCCTCGCCGTCGATGATCGCCGCTACCGGCTCGTCCTGCAGGCTGGAGAGGTCGCGATGTACGACGACCTTGGCAACAAGGTCGAGCTGCTGCGCGACATGGTCAAGGTCACGGCCGTTCAGCATGCGGAGGTTCAAGCCCCGACCATCAAGATGATCGGAGAGATTGAGATGGTCGGTAACGTAAAAATCCAGGGGAATATCGATTCCACCGGCACCGTTACAAACAACGGCAAGAACATCGGCAGCACTCACCAGCACGGTGGCGTGTTGTCTGGACCTGCGAACACGGGAGCGCCCATTTAATGGCTGACGCCGCAATGGTAATGACCGAGTTCGGCGGTGACCTGGTGCTGTTTGGTTTCGACCTTGAGCGCGATGACGGTCTTGAAACTGCCGTGATCATCAGTCTATTCACCGATCGCCGCGCCAGTGCTGAGCAGATCCCGCCCGAATATGAGCAGGACGATTTGCGAGGTTACTGGGGTGATATCACAAATGTCTCGGCGACCGACCAGACGGGCTCGCTGCTCTGGCTACTTGCCAGGGAGAAAGAACTGCCCCAAACGCTTAGCCGAGCTGAGCAGTATTGCCGTGACGCCTTGGCCTGGATGATTGATGACGTGGTGGCCACGACGATCGAGGTCGCCGCGTCATATCACTCGCGCGGCGTGATGCTGCTTGTTATCGACATCTATCGCCCGACCGGCCCGGCCGTTCGCTACCGATACAACTATGAATGGTCGGCCCAGGCCGGCAAGAGGACTGCCTGATGCCATTTGCTAGACCAACCTTGCCTGAGCTTATTGACCGGGTTACCACCGACATCAGCGGCCGCGTGACCGGCGTCCAAAGCGCAGTGCTGCGCCGCTCGTTGCTGGGGATCCTCTCCCGCTCTGAGGCTGGCGCAGTGCACATGCTCTACGGCTTCCTTGAGTGGGCGGCCAAGCAGGCGATCATCGACACTGCCGAGAAGGAATACCTCGAGCGCTGGGCAGCGATCTGGAAAGTTTTCCGCAAGGCCGCTGATTATTCGACCGGCGCCGCGCTGCTTACCGGCGCAATCGGCTCAACACTCCCAGCCGGAACGATCCTTCAGCGGCAAGATGGCGTGCAGTACCGCGTCCTGGCTGATGCGGTCTTCACTGATATCACGCTCCAGCCTACTGTTGTCGCCGTAGAGGCTGGTGCCGCTGGCGATGCGCCGGCCGGAACGCCACTGTTTCTGTTGTCTCCGGTAGCTGGCGTTCAATCGACCGGCTCTGCGGCCACTGACATTGATGGCGGTCTTGATGTTGAGACGGACGCCCAGTTGCTCAGTCGGTTACTGAAGCGTATCAGGCAGCCGCCACACGGCGGTGCAGCCTCAGACTATGAGCTTTGGGCTCTTGAGGTGCCAGGCGTCACCCGGGTATGGGTTTACCCACTTCAGATGGGCGCCGGGACTGTAACGGTCTTGTTCGTTTGTGATGGTGAGGCCGACATCATCCCGGACGCGGCGAAGGTCGCAGAGGTTCAGGCCTACATTGATGCGCGGGCACCGGTGACCGCCGAGGTGTTTGTCGCGGCTCCTGTGGCCGATCCACTCAATTTGGCGGTGAAGCTTTCGCCGAACACAGCGGCCGTCCAGGCCGCGGTGCGAGCAGAGGTCGCCGACCTGATTGTCCGCGACTCGAAACCTGGCAGCCCCATCTACATAAGTCGGCTCCGCGAAGCTGTTTCTATCGCCGCTGGTGAAGCGGACAACCAGATTACGGCCCCAACTGCGGACGTTGCGCACGCCACCGGACACATGGCAGTGCCCGGCACCATAACCTTCTCCAGCTTTTAAGGAGGCGTAATGCCGACAGCTGCCGACTACCTGGAGCAGCTGAAAACGCTGCTGCCTCCTGGACAAGCATTCCCTCGGGAATCTGGTACCACGCTTCACAGCCTGCTTGACGGCATGTCAATTGAACTGGCTCGGGTAGATGACCGGGGCGAAGCGCTTCCAATGGAGGCCAACCCATCCACCACCAGCGAGATGCTGAGCGACTGGGAGAGGGTCGCAGGCCTCCCCGACAAATGCTCAGGCGTTCTAGAAGAAACGCTGCAAGGCCGGAAGAACGCCTTGCTGGCGAAGCTATCCAGCACTGGCGGGCAGTCGGCGGCTTACTTCATCGAATTGGCGGGTGTACTCGGCTACACGGTGACCATCGAAACGTACCGGCCGTTCCGGGCAGGCCTTTCGCGCGCAGGCGATGCGCTTACCAACGGCGACTGGGTTTTCACCTGGCTGATCCGTGCTCCTGAAACATCGGTTATTTCGTTCCGCGCAGGGGTTTCGGCCGCAGGAGAGAGGCTGCGCACCTGGGGTAACGACACCCTCGAATGCAAAATTAATCAATTGAAACCGGCGCATACGATTGCGCTATTCGCCTACGGAGAATGACGCATGCACAGAATTGATGGCCCTGGGGCCACGGTCGATAACAAGTTCACCGAGGGCGATCCTGTTGGCGGTATTCAGGCGACAGTTGTAACGGACGACTGGCTGAATGATGTCCAGGAGGAGGTGATGAGCGTCCTGTCCGCCGGCGGAGTCACGCCTGTAAAAGGCACCCAGGACCAACTCCTGCAGTCGCTCTACAAGCTACTCCAAGTTCAGAAGGCCACGGCGTTCTCCGCTGCTGGCACTGCCACGGTGCTGACCCTAACGCCATCGCCAGCGATATCTGCTTACGCAACGAATCAGCGTTTCACTGTGAAGTTCCCTGTGAACTCAGGGCTGAACCCTACGCTGAACGTGTCCGCCAAGGGCGCCAAGAACTTGAAGCAGTATGACGCCACAGGAGCCAAGGTTGCCGCTGTTTTTTTTGCCGATCAGATATCTGATGTGGTTTACGACGGTACCGACTTCGTCCTGCTTGACCAGTTACTTTCCGCAGGCTCTGGATCAGTTCAAGGCGCATTTAAAAATCTTGCAGTTTCCGCTTCTGGCTTGGGGCCTGTCTGTTCGGTTGTTGCTGACGAACTGTGCGTCGGAAATGGAGCGGGCGGATACCAAACGCTGAGATCAGTAAATCTGACCCCTAGCTTTGCAGTTGCTGGGGTTAACGGTCTCGACGTCGGCTCGCCTGGGTCCCAAACAGCGTCAACTTGGTACTCAGTTTGGGTTATTTGGAATGGCACAACTGTCTCTAGCCTTTTATCGCTCTCTGCGATTTCACCATCATTGCCGGCGGGTTACACCCATAGAGCGAGGGTTGGATGGTTCTTGACTGATGCAACCGCTAACAAATACCCGTTTTCAAGCTTGCAATATGGTAGAAATGGATATTTCCGTGTCGCTGCCGGGACAAACTATGCCTCTCCAAGGGCCATTGCCTCAGGCACTACTTCCGGAGCCTATGTCGCTACGTCCGTAGCGCAACACTGTCCTCCTACGGCTTCGGTAATCATGCTTAGGTTGCATTCCTCTAATGCGAATAATGTCGTTGGAGCCGTTGCGCCAAATACGAGTTATGGCGCGCTCACCGCAGGAACTCCACCAACCTTTGCTACTTCTTTCGCTCCTGTAGTATTGACTACTCCGACAAATGCTTCTCCATATGATATGAGACGCGGAAGTGTGCCTCTTGAAGGGGCAAACATTTACTATCTATCAAACTCCAGCACCGTTACTCTGCTTGCTGACGGCTGGGAGGACAACTTATGAGTGGCTACGCAGTTAGGAAGGATGGTCAGGGTTATCGGTCGGTTGATGGTCCATCCCCAGACCCTGACGACGCATCGAAACTTTTTCCTGACCCTAAAACCGAAACATATACGTCGGATTTGCCACCCGATCCGGTTGCATTACCGCCAACAGCAGAAGAACTGCTTTCAGTAGCAAATTCAAAGCGGGATGAACTGTTAGCTCTGGCTACACTTCGGATCAACCCACTCCAAGACGCTGTTGATCTGGGTGACGCATCAGATTCTGACACCACACTTCTTAAACTATGGAAGCAGTACCGGGTCGCAGTTAACCGTACCTCAGCACAACCAGGCTTTCCCGGGGAAATCGACTGGCCCAGCCCGCCGAATTGATCCACAGAAACCGCGCGCCTATGACAATCGCCATACGCGCGCGGTTTGGTATAAGATATGCGCAACTTAAAATAATGGGCGGCAGGGATGATTTGGCCTTCAAAGTCATACGGAGACACTGATTTTATCACGGGGATGAGAGCTTTTGCGGCTATGGCTGTTATTCTCGTTCATGCAGGCGGCGCAGGCTTAAGAGAGCTTGGCGAAGCAGGAAACACGCTGGTAACGCTAGGGCGATCCGGGGTATATGTTTTTTTCGTAATATCTGGATTCAGTGTTGCACAGTCGTTTAATTCATCGAATGGATTTCCTGAATATTTTAATAAAAGAATATGGAGGATTGCCCCTCTGTATTATTTCTGGATCTTTCTTGCGATTTCTCTTTCCGTGACCGCCTCATTTTGGCAGGAGCGCTTTGGGGTTTCTGTTGATTTTTATAATATAATTATGCATCTTAGTTTTCTAAGTGTTTTCGATTATCGAGTGGCAAACACTATACTTGGAGTGGAGTGGTCTATATCAATAGAGGTTTTCTGGTACTTGTTCGTTCCGTTGCTTCTTTTTCTATGTCGAACAAAGCAATCAATGGCCATAATGGTTGTTTTAAGCGCTGCCCTATATCTCTTTGTAGATAAGCACTCAAGCGTGCTACCCATGCAACCTGAGGATGCAGAACTCGCTGTCTACTGGAGCCCTATCCCGTTTTTGTTTTCTTTTTGTCTTGGTATAGCGGCGTACAGGTTGCGGCCTGAACTACCAAAAACAAGCTTAATTGGCGATACTGTCTTGCTGGCGGCTCTTGTGTCTATAGCTGTTTACATAGTCAGGCCTGGTTTGATTACGTACTTCACTCAGGGGGACTTTATATATATGTCCTGCCTCGCTTTTGTTGTTTTGGCTTTCGGAACATCGAAAAGCAAAGTGTATAATCTTATTTTTGAAAGTAAGTTAGTTGTTGGGTTGGGTTCAATAAGTTATGGGCTGTATTTGTCTCATGTGCCAGTTATTAGGCTTCTAGAACGCTTTTCGCCTGATGCTTTTACTAATCATAAAGCTATCTCGTTTATTGTGGTTGCTGGAGCGTCTATTTTTATTTCTCTGATCACCTACCATGCTATTGAAGTACCATTCGGAAAGATTGGAAAGAGGATTTCTGAGTTGCCATTTTTTTCAAAGGGAAAACGCATACGTTTTTACAGTAGCTGAAAAAGAATAATCTCGTTAAGCCCGCCATGAGCGGGTTTTTTATTGTCTGGAGAAGGCCATGCCGATCACAGAGCAGCAGCTGCTGCAAGTACTCCCGAACGCCGGCCGCAGTGCCGGCGTTTTTGTTCCTGCCCTGAACACGGCCATGAACCGTTACGGCATTGTCGGCTCGCTTCGGGCTGCTGCCTTCATCGCCCAGGTGGGACATGAGTCAGGCCATTTTCGTTGGTTGCGCGAGATCTGGGGGCCCACGGCGCAACAGGCGGGCTACGAAGGCCGCGCCGATCTTGGCAACACGGTCAAGGGTGACGGCTATAAGTACCGTGGGCGTGGACTGATCCAGATCACCGGCAGGACGAACAATGCCGCGTGCGGTGAGGCCCTTGGCTTGGATCTGATCAATAAGCCCGAACTTCTGGAGCTACCGCAGCACGCCGCGATGTCAGCGGCCTGGTTCTGGTCCACCAGGGGGCTGAACACGCTCGCTGACCAGGGGGAGTTCGTGAAAATCACTCGCCGCATTAATGGTGGGGTGAACGGGCTAGCTGATCGGAAGGCTCTGTATGAAAAGGCGCTGAAGGTGCTTGGCTAACAGACCGACCATTGGTCGTGCCGTGAGGCTGGCTGGGCTATCCTTCCACTTTGTCCAGCGAGGATCCGACATGGAAGGTATGACGCTCAGCCCAAAGATCGAGCGCGAGGCTGACAAGCTGCTGGCGCAGATTGCCCGGGCGGACTCGATGATTGTTGCGGCGAAGGCGGGCGCTCGGGCCGAGGGCTTCGTGCTGGGCCTGGAGTCGGCCCGCGCGCTGACAGAGGCGACAATAGACCGGCTTTACGTGATATTTGACTCGGCTACTGAGCAACGTCTCAAAGCGCTTGCGGAGTAGGCGCTGCCGATGAAGCCTCCTTGAGTTCGCGCAGCTCGCCCAGCAATCGCTGGTTCTCCCTGAGCAGGTGGTCGCGCTGACCCGTGACTAGGTCGATCGGTCGAAAACTCACGTTGTCAGGTGCCTCACCGCTCAATGCCGATATGCGCTCAATGGCTTCCTTCAACCGGGTCTCTGCCGCTGCTTTGCCGGTGGCGAGCAGGTCATTCATCTGCACCAGGCCGGCCACATTGGCCCGGGCCTTTCGCAGCATCGCCTCGGTCTGGACGAGCTCGTCCTCGAGCAGGGCGCACTGGTGCTGGTACATTTCCAGGGGCGTGGGGCAGCTAAGCCAGTCATCGGTATCCATGTCAACGTTCATATTTCGAAACTCAAATACTGTATGTGCGCACAGTAATCGAGGCGTGTCGGATTTGGGAGTGGTGTTCGTCGGCAGGACGCCGGGAAGGGTGGTTTTCTGTCTAATACTACCTTGAGCAAAGTCGGTTTCATTGGGCTTAAAGCTCCAAGAATGACGATAGGGTTTTAGACAGGTTTAAGCGGAGGGCCCCGTAGCATAAGGCCCAAGACCAAACCAAGCCCATACTGCTGCATCATCGGGGTGTGGGAGGACAGATCGGACGTGTTTTTACTCATTGGATAATAGGCAAATTCGTTGAAAGGAGTGGGGCAAAGGTGGGGCGCTCGGCCCTGCTGATTTTGCAATGGCTGCAAGGTTAACACGCGAGGTCGGCCCTTCGCAGGTCGCAAACGGATAGGTAAAACGCAAAGTGGGATGGCGCATTTGTTTAAATGCGCAGGGACGTGTCGCTATTGGCGCGCAGCCGAAAATGCCTCCCTCAGTACGATGAGGCGATCGCCTTGGCCAGTTGCATGTCGGACATAAGAGGCGAGGCGTAGGTCGCGCGATAGTACCGAGATGCCTGTTCGAACTCAGCACCGCGGATCTCGCCGTCCGAACCGATAAAGGCGAGGGCATCGGTTTTGGAGGATGTGAAAAGCTTTGGCGCATCGGTCGTGAGAACGCTGGCTCCCCCAATCAGGATGGTGGGCACGAACGTCGTGTACATCAGCGCTTTATCGAAAGGGTTGGCGTTTTCAGCCGCCGCTACCGGGTTGCCGATCACTGCCACGGCAGCGATCGCCAGCGTCTTCCATGAGCCCATTCTTCGATGCTTCCATTTCTGTGAGAAGCCGCACGATAGCAGAGGCGGTCCCTTTGCAGATATAAGGCGCTGCCGAGCACAATGAATCCCGCGCTGAAGATGCGCTTTCGATTGAAGCAGGTCCACTGAAAGGTATTGCGAGTGCATAATTAATGCATGAATGATGCAAATTAGCATTTGCCAACCCCAAAAACTCCCGTCACTATCGCCGCTATGCAAAAACGCAACGTTTCTATCGTCTTAAGAGAACTGCTGGACCGCGACCGGATCTCCCCCACGGAGCTTCACCGGCGTACTGGCGTGCCTCAATCCACGTTGTCCCGGATTCTCAGCGGCAAGATCGTTGATCCGTCGGATAAACACATCTCGCGTATCGCCGAGTACTTCCGCGTCAGCACCGATCAACTGCGCGGGCGTGCGGCGGTGGGGGCTTTGCGCGATGACGGGCGCGACCCGACGCATTCGGAACTCAAGGATATAAGCCTGTGGGACGATGACACCCCCGTTAATGATGACGAGGTGTCGATCCCCTTTCTGCGCGAGGTTGAATTGGCTGCTGGATCAGGAAGATTCGTCATCGAGGAAAGCGAGAAGGCCAGCCTGCGTTTTGGAAAGCGCAGCCTGCGACATAACGGTGTGCAGTTCGACCAGGCCAAGTGTGTGACGGTGCGCGGCAACAGTATGTTGCCGGTACTGCGCGACGGCGCGACGGTCGGCGTGAATGCTGGCAAAAGTGGCATCGGCGACATCGTCGATGGCGACTTGTATGCCATCAATCACAATGGCCAGCTGCGGGTTAAACAGCTCTATCGCCTGCCTTCCGGGATTCGCCTGCGCAGTTTCAATCGCGATGAACACCCGGATGAGGACTACAGCTTCCAGGATATCCAGGATGAGCAGATCAGCATCCTCGGTCATGTGTTCTGGTGGGGGATGTACGCCCGTTAACCTCCTTGCGTAAGAGAGAGCCCGCCATCGAGCGGGCTTTTTTTCGCCCGTGGAAAATCGCCAAACCCTTTGCCCGCAAGGCATGAAATGCATCAGTGCATTATAATGGTGAAATAAATGCATTTGTGCATTGACTGTATATGCATAAATGCATATCCTTCATCTCAAGCCAGCCAACAAGGCCTGGTGGAGGCGGCAAGGATGCTGCCAAGGAAGACAAGGAAGGCACGCAACATCGGCAAGGACGCCATCAGAGCGATGGCAGGGATGCCAGGCAACACCGGCAAGGATGCCGACGCTCTTTAGTGACACCGCTTCAGCAACAGGCAGCGATGAACCGGCCTTAACGGTTCAGAGGGTTGGCAACTGACCCGGGTGTGCAGCGTAAAGCACCAGAAGCAGTTATCCGGCAGACAGGGATCGTGGTCGGAAAAACATCGAGGAAAGATCCGTACCGCGCCAGTAGCGCCGAAAGATCGACGCTGGACCGCATTACTGAAAAGCCTGGGCAACCGGGCTTTTTGGAATGCCTACCTATACATGGATTTACCCAAAAGCCGGTGCGTTGCCGGCATTGCTCAGCCAGGAGGCGTGACATGACAAACGAGCAGCAAGCGTTAGCGGAAATGCCTATCTGGCTGGTGATCGCACTGGCGCTGATTGGCGGCGTATCCGGCGAAATGTGGCGTGCCGACAAGGAGGGTGCCCGCGGTTGGTCGCTGGTCCGGCGTCTGGCCCTGCGGTCCGGGGCGTGCATGGTCTGCGGGGTTTCGGCATTGATGCTGTGCTACGCCGCCGGCATGTCGATCTGGACCGCCGGCGCCATTGGTTGCCTGACGGCCATGGCCGGCGCAGACGTCGCCATCGGCCTTTATGAACGCTGGGCGGCCAAGCGCATCGGGGTCAACGAAGCGCCGACATCCCGCTCGGATCAGCAGTAACTGCTGCAAGGACGCAACTGATGACACTTATCGAAAAACCCTCCCAACTGCCTGTAGCCATTGAGGGGGCGCTGAAGCGTGCCTTCCCACAATTACAGGTAGGCAACCACCAGGACGTTGGCGGCGCCGGGGATCACACTGGCGTGCTGATCAGCGTGGAACGCAACGGCCCCGGTGTGCGTTCCCGTGAAGGGCGCAAGGCGCATGCCTTGTCGGTATCACTCAGGGTTACGGTCGCCAGCGCGGCGGCGCCTTTTGACGCGTGCGACCTGGCCAGCCAATTGATGGACCTGGCCCTGGATAACCGCTGGGGCCTGCCGTCGGACCAGTGCGATTTACCCACGGCCGTCGCCGCGGCGCCCTCTGGGCTCGCCAGCGCCGAAACGGACTACGACACCTGGACCGTGTCCTTCACCCAAACCCTCTATCTCGGCCCGTCGTTGCTCGAAGACCCCACCGGCACACCGCTGTTTGCCCGCACCTGGGAAGTCTCGGACATCGACGATCCGGATCAATATCGGCCCCTGCAGGAGTAGTCCATGTTCGACGCATTGTTACGCATGCAACTGGGGCCGATTGTCGAGCGCCTGGCGGAAATGGAAGCCCAGCTCGAAGACCTGTATCGACGCGCGGACAGTTTCTGCCGCATTGGCGTGTGCCAGGAGGTCGACGCTGCCAGCAATACCTGCAAGGTCAGCCATGGTGAGTTGCTTACCCCGGCGATTCGGTTCTTCAACCCCAGCGCCGGTGCGCAGACCGAAACCCGTATTCCGTCGGTGGGCGAGCAATGCCTGTTGCTCAACTACGGCGGTGGGGAAGGGGGCATGCAGTCTGTGGCGCTGTTCGGGCTGAACAGTAGTCTGTTTCCACCGGTGTCCAGCGTGGCCTCGCTGACCCGGCGGCGCCATCAGGATGGCACCCAAAGCGACTACGACGATGCCAGCCACACCTTCAACTGGATTAACGGCCCAACCATGTTCAGCGGATCCCGCGAACAGGTCGACGTCAAGGTCGGTGCTGCCAGCCTGACCCTGAGCGCCCAGGGCATCACCCTGCAACTCGGCACCACCGGCCTCTCGCTGGATGCCGCCGGTGTGCATTTGAGCGGCCCGCTGGTGGATCACCAGGGCCGCGTGATCAGCCGCGCATAAGGATTTGCCATGATCGGAATCGATAGGAACACCGGGGCAGCCGTCGATGACTGGCTGCAATTCGTACAGCGTGCCACCCGAGCGCTGACCACCCCCTTGGGCACTCGCCAGAAGCGCCCGTTGTACGGCTCGATGATCCCGC
Organism: Pseudomonas sp. AM8; assembly: GCF_036346475.1. Classification (NCBI taxonomy): domain Bacteria; kingdom Pseudomonadati; phylum Pseudomonadota; class Gammaproteobacteria; order Pseudomonadales; family Pseudomonadaceae; genus Pseudomonas; species Pseudomonas sp. AM8. Next base: position 493,686 of record NZ_JAOTNX010000001.1, on the reverse strand, counting down.
AACTGCTCGGCCAGAACCTTGGCGATGACCTGTTGATCCTCGCCCAAAGCCACGCCGCGCAAGCGTTCTACAACAGCCAGAACGGCATTGTCGACTTCCAGCCCCAGGTCATCGTCGCCACCCGCCAGGGCGCCGGGTTATTGCTGCGTTTTGCCGGCACCTGGAAAAACCGACAACAATCCTTCGAGGTCGTGACATGAGTATGCTGATCCCAGGCCAGAACCAACTGGCGGAGCCGGCGATTATCGCGGTCGATGAGTTCGAACCACTGCTGGCGGAGTTCAAGGCGTTTGTCGTCGACTACGTCGCCATCCGCGCGCCGCACAGCGCGGCCAGACTCAAGGTCAGTCTCGACAACGAAAGCGAGCTGTTGACCCTGGCCCTGGAAGCGTTTTGCGTACGCCTGCAAACCCACGAACGCAAATATAACGCCCGCATCAAGCAGATGCTGGCGTGGTGGGCCACCGGCAGCAACCTGGATGCACGCCTGGCCGATATGGGCCTGGAACGCCAAGTGCTCGACCCCGGCGACCCGGCGGCTTTCCCACCGGTGCCACCCACCCTGGAAAGCGACGACGACGCGCGCCTGCGCTATTACCTGGCACCCCATGCGCCGGCGGCGGGTTCGCGGATGCAGTATCGCCGTGAAGTCTTCACCCTCGGCGAGCGGCCGTCGGTCAAGGTGCAAAGCGCCACACCGGGCGTGGTGACCGTCAGCTACACCTTCGATCCGGACGGCTACGCGGCCCAGGTCAAGGATGGCAACGGACGGCGCACGGCGCCTGGCGAAGTAATGGTCACCGTGCTTTCAAGGGAAGGAGATGGCACGCCGTCCGCCGATTTGCTTGACGGCGTACGGCGACATTTCGCACGGCCCGATGTACGCCCTGAGACCGACCTGGTCACCGTCCAAGGCGCGCAAATCCTGCCTTACAAAATTCGCGTGGTGGCCAGGATCAACGCCGGTCCGGATTCCGGACTCACCCAAGTCGCCGCGCAGAAATTGCTGCAAGACTATGCAGAGTCCTGCCATCGCCTGGAAGGCCGCGTAGACCCAAGTTGGATCGACTATGCGATCCACAGCGCCGGTGCCGCGCAGCTGCAGATCCTCGAGCCGCTGGCGCCGATCATCAGCACGGCATTCCAGGCCCCGTATTGCACGGGCGTCGAGGTGGAGGTGCGCACGCTATGAGTGAACCCAAAGCGAGTTTGTTGCCCGCCAACAGCTCACCGCTGGAGAAGGCTTTGGATCTGGGGTTTGGCACGTTGCTGGAGCGGGTTACCCCACCGTTTCCCGAACTGATGGACCCGGATCGTACACCCGCGGCGTTCTTGCCCTACCTGGCGGCGGACCGGGCGGTCAACGAGTGGAGCGCCACAGCCCCTGAGGTCGAGAAGCGCCTGACCGTCAAACTTGCCTGGCCCACCGCGCGCCGGGCCGGCACCCGCCAGGCCTTGGAAAATGCCGCCAAGGGCCTGCAACTCAGCCCTGAAGTGCTTGCCTGGTATGCGCAGAAACCGCCGGGCGTGCCCTACAGCTTTGTCGTACGGGCCTGGACCGAATTGCCCTACAGCGAAGCCATCGATGCCCGACTCGACCGCCGCCTGGCCGATGCCAAAAGCGAACGCGACATCCTGTCGATCTCCGTGGGCCTGAGCGCCTTCGGCCGCCACAGCATTGGCGCCGCCACGCTGTGCGGCGAACTGACCACGATCTACCCAAACGTGCTGGCGGGCGTCGAGGCCTCGGGCCGCGCCTTTGTGGCGGCCGGTCTGTACACCGTCGAAACCACCACCCTTTATCCACAGGAGCACTAAATGGCTGACTATTACACCCTGCTCACGAATGCGGGGATCGCCTACGAAACCGCCTGCAAGGCGGCTGGCGTGCCGATCAAACTGGCGCAGATTTCCGTCGGTGACGGCAACGGTGCTGTCTACAACCCCGACGCCAACGCCAAGGCGCTCAAGCGCGAAGTCTGGCGCGGGCCGCTGAATGCGCTGTTCCAGGACGAGAAAAACGTCAACTGGCTGATGGCCGAAGTCACCATTCCATCGGATGTCGGCGGCTGGTATGTGCGGGAAGCCGGACTGTGGACGGACACCGGGATCTTGTATGCCGTCGTTAAATATCCGGAGTCGTATAAACCGGTGCTGGCGACATCGGGATCGGGGAAAGAGTTTTATATTCGCTCAATCTTTGAGACCAGTAATGCGTCGATCGTGACGTTGTTGATTGATGACACGGTGGTGAAGGCAACTCGGGCTTGGGTGATGGACTACCTGGCGAAGGGGACGTATTCCAAGGCTGAGATTGAGGCGATGATTGCTCAGTCCTCGGCGCTGCCGGTGGGGTCCATGGTTGCGTTTCCGGTTGACAATGTTCCGGTGGGATTCCTGGAAATTGATGGCAGCGTGAAGAGTGCCTCGGCCTATCCCGATTTGGCGAAGTTTCTGGGGGCGGCGTTCAATAAGGGGGATGAAGGGGTGGGGAATTTCCGGCTGCCGGAGTCGCGTGGGGAGTTTTTGCGGGGTTGGGATCATGGGCGGGGAGTTGATGCTGGGCGAATGATCTGCTCCTCTCAACTCGATGCATTCCAGGGGTTCACTCCTGCTGGTTCGATCGCCTATTCGAAAAATGACCCCGCTCGATTTAAAGATCTGCGTGGGGTGCCGTGTTTCAACGGCGCTGGTGGCACAACTCCGGCAATTCCATTGGACTGGGACGCCACAGTTGTTTCAGTCGATAGTTGGTCGCTGACCGGCGGATTCATTGTCAGTGATGATGTGCATGGTACGCCACGTGTGGCGTCTGAAACCCGCCCGCGCAACCTCGCGGTGATGTGGTGCATCAAAGCCTGGAGCGCCCCCATCAATCAGGGAAATATCGATATTGCAGCGCTAGCACTGTTGGCAACGCAAGCCACCGAAAACAATCAAGGCACGGCCAAGATCGCAACGCAGCCGATGACGGACGCTGGGCTCGATGACGCCACCATCGTAACGCCGAAGAAGCTGCGCTTCGGCTTTCAATTCATTAAGGGGGTCAATGGAGCGATTATTTTCCCAACCTGGCTAGGAGGATGGATTATTCAATGGGGATCCACCCCCGATATCCCTAACGCTACAGCGGCTACATTTAATTACACCGTACCTTTCCCTACGGCCGCGATCTGCCCAGGGGCTTTTCGTCGCGCCCAAGGTAACAACTCGGCCACCGTATCGACAACGCTAAGTCAGATCACTATCAACAATCGCCCGCACTACACGCCGGATACTTCGGGAACACCAAATCCTTACTATTTCTTTTGCTTTGGTTACTGAGGGGGCGTTATGCGTAAATACCTAGCTTTGAATGACGCTCGAGAAGTGATTGCGCACTTGATTGAGGGCGTGCATGAAATCCCATCAGGTGCCGTCTTGATTGATGCCGAGCGTTGGTATGAAGTCACACAGAACATTGGCTATACATGGCACTTTAGCGATGACGGGGTGCTATCCAAACATCCCAAAATTGTTCCTCTTGAGGACCCCGCAAGGTTCGAACGTGAGAGGCGCGATACTGAGTTGGCCGCCGTCATATGGTTGCGCGAGCGCCACCGTGACCAGAAGGAAATTGGCTTTGATACAGCGTTGTCCGATGCACAGTTCGAAGAGTTGTTGTTGTACATGCAAGCCCTGCGCGACTGGCCACAATCGCCGAATTTCCCGGATATTGAGCATAGGCCCCTAAGCCCGACCTGGATCGCCAACCAAACTGAATAACGCCCCGCACCGCCGGGGCGTTTTCATTCCCTCTCTGAATACCTGCCGCGCTGAGCGGTTTTTTTTCGCCTGGAGATCCTACCTATGACCCACCGCCAAACCTACACCGTCCTCATCCCATTCCCCACCGGTGCCGGCCATTGGTCCACCGTCGGCGAGGAACTGGACCTGCTGGACGTCGAAGCATCCGCCCTGCGCACCGCCGGCCGCCTGGAACTGACCAGCGTCCTCAACGCCACCCCGGCCAAAAAGGCCACCACCAAGAAGGCTGACTAACCATGGCTGAGGTTCTGAACTTCGAGCACAACGGCATCACCGTCAATGCCACCGAATCCCCCGAGGCCATGGGCGGCCTTGGCGACAACGTGATCGGCCTGGTCGGCACCGCGCCGAATGCCCATGCGTCGATCCCGAAAAACGCGCCGTTCCGTATCAACAGTTTCACCACCCAGGCGCTGCTGGACCCTACCGGCGCGGAGTCTGGCACGCTGTTCCACGCGGTCTACCAGATCCTCAAAGTGGTCAAGGTGCCGGTCTACGTGGTGATCGTGGAAGAGGGCGCCACCCCGGCGGACACCCTCAACAATGTAATCGGCGGCAACGAGCCGGTCACCGGTCGCAAGTTGGGACTGGCGGCACTGGCCAGCGTGCCGGAAGACCTGACCATCATCGGCGCCCCTGGCTTCACCGGTACCAAGGCTGTGGCGGGTGAGTTCGCGGCCTTCGGCAAGCGTATCAAGGCCCGTGTGGTGCTGGATGGCAAGGACGCGGCTGTGTCCGACCAGGTGACCTACAGCGGTGAACTGGGCGGTGCCGAGCTTGGTTTCGACCGTTGCCTGCTGGTGCACAACATGCCGTCGGTGTACTCCAAGGCGGCGAAGAAAAACGTGTTCCTTGCGCCGTCGTCCCTGGCGATCGCTGCGCTGGCCAAGGTCAAGCAATGGGAAAGCCCAGGCAACCAGGTGACGTTCGCCGAGGACGTTTCCCGGGTGGTCGAGTACAACATCCTCGACACCTCCACCGAAGGCGACCTGCTCAACCGTTACGGCGTGAGCTACTACGCCCGCACCATCCTCGGCGGTTTCTCGCTGTTGGGTAATCGCTCCATCACCGGCAAGTTCATCAGCTATGTCGGCCTGGAAGATGCCATCAGCCGCAAGCTGGTCAAGGCGGGCCAGAAAGCCATGGCCAAGAACCTCACCAAGTCCTTCATGGACCAGGAGGTCAAGCGTATCAACGACTGGCTGCAAACCCTGGTCGCCGACGAAACCATTCCCGGCGGCAGCGTGTACCTGCACCCGGAGCTCAACAGTGTCGAGAAGTACAAGAACGGCACCTGGTTCATCGTCATCGATTACGGCCGCTATGCGCCGAACGAACACATGATTTATCAACTCAACGCCCGCGATGAAATCATCGAGCAGTTCCTGGAGGACGTTCTCTAATGTTTACCAACCGAGTCAGACAGGCCATTGCGGCCACCCTTCAAGGCCTGCCGTTGTCCGCGACGGTTGAGGAATTCACTCCGCCGAAGATTGAATTCGACATGGAGCCCATGTCCGGCGGGCGCTTTATCGCCGAGGAAATGGCCAAGAGCGGCAAGGTGCTCAATGCCACTCTGGTGCTGCAAGGTGCCGGCCCGGAAATCATGCTGGCCCTGGGCGTACGCCTGGGTGATGACATCCTGCTGAACGTGCGGGAAGCCGGCCAGGATCAGGACGGCAAGACCTACTTCACCTATCACACGGTCGGCGGCAAGCTGAAATCCCTGGTCGAAGCCAAGTTGAAGATGGGCGACAAGGCTCTCACCACGCTTGAGCTTTCCTGCCGCACTTACAACCGCCTGGAAAACGGCATCCCGGTCATTGACATCGACGTGCGCACCCAGAAGTTCGTGCTCAATGGTGTAGACATCCTCGGCGATGCCCGCCGCGCGGTGCTGATGCCGTAACTCCCCGGGGGCGGGCGTGCTCGCCCCTTATTTGATCAAGGAATTGCCCCATGGCCTGGATGCCACCGCTGCACCTCCTGCTGTCTCCGATCACCGCCGACACCGGCGCGACGATCCAGCAGGTGCAACTCAAGCCGCTGTACTACGCCGCGCAAAAAGAAACGCTGGCCCGGGCCGGTGATGACGAGGACGACCAGTTTTTCGAACTGGCGAAACTCGCCACCGGCCTGTCGGAAAAAGAACTCGACCAGCTCAAGCGCCCGGACTACGTGACCATCGCCCAATACGTACATGAGATGTCGACGCGCCCTGCGTCCTTTTTCCTCGGTGAGGCTGAGCAATCGGCCCACGACCAGCCGGTCCAATTGCTGCTGCCCCTCGAGGCTGCGGGTCGCAGCCTCACCGTTCTGCCCCTGGAAATGCCCGCCCTGCGCGCCACCAAGGTGATGAAAAAACTCCCCACCAACAAAGAGCGCGCCGAGTTCATCACTGCGCATTGCACCGGCTTGATGATCCCCGACCTGGCCGGCCTGACCGTGCCCGACTGGACGCAGCTGCAGGAGCGTATCGACGATTTTTTAAATCAACCGGCGGCCTTCTTTCGCAACGCGACATCGATGTAATCCTCGATGTGGTGCCGCTGGTGTATTCGGTCAATGAAGCGGAGATCCTTGCTTGGGACGCCGCAAAAGCATTACGCCGCTACGACATCGCGATCACTCGGCTTGGCGTTAAACAGGAGTAGAGCGGGATGCAAGAGACTAAATACGGGATCAAGCTCGCCCAGGAAGACCTGCGCTGGATGTTCGGCGAGGCGGATCTGGGCAATGCACTCGCCCCGTTTTCCACACGTGCTGTGGCGCCTGTAAGCCTGGAGGCTGCATCGCACCCGCAGTTTATGCTCGGCTCTACGTTGGCCACGCTGAGTGTGGATATCAATGCTCTGACGCAGGAGCAAGTGCGGCTGCGTGAGACGTTGGAAACGCTTAATAGTACGTTGTTCATCAACAGCAATTCTTTGGCACCGAGAGAGGTCGATGTCGCCGCGGGCGCGTTGAAAAATGAGCCGAAGGCGCCGCCTGCCGATCCTTCTGCCGACGTGGGCAAGTCGGCCTTGGACACGTTATGGGACTCTGCCAAGAGCAAAGCCGCGGATAAACTTATTGATCTTGCTATCGACAAGATTGGCAAGATGATCAAAGGCCGTAAAAAAATCGGTGGGCGCGGCTCACCGCTTCGTCGTGTGTCCGAACGCACTGGTAACTGGGTAGGGGGCTCGCAAATGGGCTTTCATTCGGGAGCCCCCTTGCAAGGCTTGCAGTCCTTCGTGGGTGCAGTGCCCAGTTCGTCGAATATCCCCGCCAGTGGACTAACCGGAGTACTTGCCAAACTTGAGTCAACCGGCGTTCGCCGACTTGGCCCTCTGAAATATGCCGCCGTCGCCACTGACGTGATCCAAGGTGTCCGCAATGGTGACGCAAAAGCCGTCGGCTCAGGCCTCAGCACCGCCGGTGGCGCCTGGGCCGGTGCCTCCGCAGGTGCGGCCATTGGCACAATGGTTTTTCCCGGTGTTGGTACTGCTGTCGGTGGTGCAATCGGTGGTTTGCTGGGCAGTGAGGCGGGAGCCTGGCTCGGTAACCAATTGCTCGGCTCAAGTGATCGCCTGCCAACGCCTGGTGCGGTGAGCAAGGAACTCAGCGGTGCGCGCACGGACAACGTGCAAGTGACCCTCGCCCCGAGCATCCAGATCACCGGTGTAAACCCCGCCGATGCCCAGCAGGTCGTCAACCAGGTGATCCAGGCGCTGCAATTTCAGTGTCTGCCGATGCTCAGCGACGCCCTCGGCATCCGACGCAATGCGGCACTGGCCGATTCTCCTGGAGGTGACTGATGCGACAACAAATGGTGCTCGGCGACTTTATTTTCGGCTTGTCTCGAGGGTTTGCCTATTCCTCGTTGGTCCGTGCCAGCGACGGCGGCTGGAGTGACCTGGCGATTATTGCCAGCAAGTCGCAGTCGCGGCAGAGCGGTCAGAAGCTGGAAAAACTCACATTCAGCGGCACGGCCATGTACGGCGTAGGCATGCAGCGCCTGGACCAATTGCGCGCGCTGCAAAATGCGCGGGCGCCGTTGCCCCTGGTTGACGGCATCGGCCGTAACTGGGGCTTGTGGCGGATCAATTCGATTGTGGAAACCCAGAGCAATGTCATCGATGACGGCACCGCCATGGTCATGGCCTGGACGCTGGAGTTGGAGGAGTTCGCCAATGCGTAGAGTACGAAGTATTGCCGGTGATTCGGTCAACCTGTTGCTTTATCGCGAGGTAGGCCGTTGCGACGACACGGCGGAAGAAACCCTTTGGCGCCTGAACCCCGAGCTTGCCGAATATGGCCCGGTGCTACCGGCCGGCGTGTGGGTGATCGTACCTGAAATGCACGCTCGGCCGGGGGCTGTGCGACCCGTTTTGGCCTGGGATTAAGGAGGCGGCATGGCACAGGGATTTACGCCTATCGTGGAGTTTTATGGCGCCAACGCGGCGCTGCTCAATCAACGCCTGATGCGCTGGAGCCACACCGACGCCGCGGGCATTGAGACCGACCGGCTGGAGCTGACCCTCAATATCGAGGGCCTGGACGGCCTGCCCACGCTGAACGGCAGGATCGGCTTGCGTGCCGGTTACCTGGAATCGGGGTTGGTGGAAAAGGGCGAGTTTGTCGTCACCCAGCGCACCCCGGTGCTGTTTCCCATGCGCTTGATGATAGTGGCCACCGCAGCGCCCTTCAGCGTGGTCGATGCAACGGGTTATCGCCAGCGTCGATCCGCCAGTTACGGTCCGACCACCCTGGGCGCGCTGTTTCGCCAACTGGTCAGTCGTCACGGCTATTCACCGCGAGTGGCGCCGGCGCTGGAGGGGATTGCGATCGCGCACATCGACCAGTCCAACGAAAGTGACATGGCGCTCATTTCGCGCCTTGCCCGCCTCTATAGTGCGGTCACTAAACCGTTTAACGAACTCTATGTATTGGCCGAAGCCGGCCAAGCCAAATCGCTCTCCGGCCAGCTGTTGCCGGAAGTGAAGCTGTCCGTGACGGATGACAATCGCCCCGATGAACAGAGCTTCATCACCGCCAAGCTCGACGAAAAATCCCGCTCGAAATACCAAGGCTGCCGTGCCAGTTGGTGGGATGTCTCCGCCGGCAAGCAGCGCGTCGTCCAGGTGGGGAATGCACCGTTCAAAACCTTGCGCCAACGCTACCAGAACGAAGCCGAAGCCCGCGCCGTTGCCGAAGGTGAACTGCGTCGTGTGGGGCGTGAAAATTTGAAGTTGCTGATCGATTGCCCGGGCAATCCATTGTTGGCCGCGGAAGGCCTGTTAGTGCTGGATGAGAGCTGGCCGTCCTATATGCAGGGGCGCTGGTCGATAAAGCAGGTGGTTCATGTCGGCGATCCGGCGACGGGATACCGCAGTTCGATCACGGCCGGTGGGTTGTCGATATAGTTACTTTTCGAGAGTAAAACCAATGGTGATAACACTCCCCCAGCTGCTTGACGTTATGCCGGATGCCCGCCTTAGAGCGGGCGTTTTTTTAATGCCCTTGAATGCGGCTTTCGTTCGTTTCGAGATCAACTGTGCGAAGCGCATCGCCGCCTTCCTCGCCCAGATTGGCCACGAATCCGCCGAACTGCGTTACGTCCGTGAACTGGGCAGCGATTACTACCTGAGCAAATACGACACCGGCAGCCTGGCCGCGCGCCTGGGCAATAGCCCCGAAGCGGATGGCGATGGCCAGTTGTACCGTGGCCGAGGACTGATCCAGATCACCGGTCGGCGCAATTACCTGGCATGCAGCCAGGCGCTGTTTGGTGATGATCGTCTTTTACGGGAGCCGATGTTGCTGGAGCAACCGCAAGGGGCGGCTGAGTCGGCCGCCTGGTTCTGGCAGGTCAATGGCCTGAATGAGCTGGCCGACAAGGACCAGTTCACCACCATTACACGGCGTATCAATGGCGGGCTGAATGGGCTGGAGGATCGCTTGCGGCTGTGGGCGCGGGCGAAGGCGGTGTTATGCGTTTCCTAGGGGCCTACCAACTGATCGGTGCTTGCCTGTTGGTGGCGGTGACCTGGCAGGTCCAGGCCTGGCGCTTGGGGGTACAGCTTGAGCGCCAGGCTTCTGCCCATGCACAGGCGCTCAGCCAGCAAAGCCAGGCGGCCTTGCATCAACAACAGGCTGAACAGGACAAACGGCTGGCCCTGGAGCAACAGCTCATTGCCAGCGACCAACACCATGCTCGGGAGTTGAGCGATGCCCAACGTAACCAGGCTGCTCTGCGCGACCGTCTGGCCACTGCTGATGTGCGGTTGTCAGTCCTTCTCGACGCCACCGAAGCCGCCGATGGCTGCGCAGTGCCAAGTACCACCACCACCGGCGGCCTGGTTCATGCAGCCGCACGAGCCCGACTTGACCCGGCGCATGCTCAGCGAATTATCGGCATCACCGATGCCGGCGACCAAGGACTGATCGCCTTGCGCGCTTGCCAGGCGTATGTGCGCGCTGTCGCCCGCTAATCTCTTGTTCCAGTCTGTCGCTTGCATGAGCGATTTGCTCCTGTAGGGTAGGCAAACCCCCGCCCACTTCTGGAGACCGTCGTGAAGGAAATCACTCAACTTGCCGCTGACCTGGGCCGCCGCCTGCAGATGCTCAATGCCCACGTCACCACGGCCGAATCCTGTACCGGTGGCGGTATCGCCGAGGCCATTACGCGGATCCCGGGGAGTTCGGCCTGGTTCGAGGCGGGGTATGTCACCTATTCCAATCGGCAGAAGACCCGGCAGTTGAATGTGCCGGAAACCTTGTTTCCAAAGGTAGGGGCGGTCAGCCAGGAAGTGGTGGAGGCCATGGTGCGCGGCGCCCAGGAGAAAAGCCTGGCGCGCTTTGCCGTGGCGGTCAGCGGTGTGGCGGGGCCCGATGGTGGTTCGGCGGATAAACCGGTGGGTACTGTGTGGCTGGCCTTTGGTGTTGGCGATGAGGTCACGGCCGAGCTTGCGCACTTCCCTGGTAACCGCGATGAGGTCCGCCGACAAACGGTGAAGGCCGCCTTGGAGGGCTTGTTGCGACGAGCTGCAGCAGAAATAGAAAATCAGGGGTAGGCGATCTCTGATCTTTGTGGAACAATACTGTCTACTTATACAGGTGTTGGCCGTCAGGCCTTATTGATTACGTGAGGACTTTAATGGACGACAACAAGAAGAAAGCCTTGGCTGCGGCCCTGGGTCAGATCGAACGTCAATTCGGCAAGGGTGCCGTAATGCGTATGGGCGATCACGACCGTCAGGCGATCCCGGCTATTTCCACTGGCTCTCTGGGTCTGGACATCGCGCTCGGCATTGGCGGCCTGCCAAAAGGTCGTATCGTTGAAATCTACGGTCCTGAATCTTCCGGTAAAACCACCCTGACCCTGTCGGTGATTGCCCAGGCGCAAAAAATGGGCGCCACCTGCGCGTTCGTCGACGCCGAGCACGCCCTGGATCCTGAATACGCCGGCAAGCTGGGCGTCAACGTTGATGACCTGCTGGTGTCCCAGCCGGACACCGGTGAGCAAGCCCTGGAAATCACCGACATGCTGGTGCGCTCCAACGCCATCGACGTGATCGTGGTCGACTCCGTGGCAGCCCTGGTACCCAAGGCTGAAATCGAAGGCGAAATGGGCGACATGCATGTGGGCCTGCAAGCCCGCCTGATGTCCCAGGCGCTGCGTAAAATCACCGGTAACATCAAGAACGCCAACTGCCTGGTGATCTTCATCAACCAGATCCGCATGAAGATCGGCGTGATGTTTGGCAGCCCGGAAACCACCACCGGTGGTAACGCGCTGAAGTTCTACGCGTCGGTCCGCCTGGACATCCGCCGTACCGGCGCGGTGAAAGAGGGTGACGAGGTTGTGGGTAGCGAAACCCGCGTCAAGGTCGTGAAAAACAAAGTGGCTCCGCCTTTCCGCCAGGCTGAGTTCCAGATTCTCTACGGCAAGGGTATCTACCTGAACGGCGAGATGATCGACCTGGGCGTGCTGCACGGCTTCGTCGAAAAGTCCGGTGCCTGGTATGCCTACAATGGCAGCAAGATCGGTCAGGGCAAGGCCAACTCGGCCAAGTTCCTGGCGGACAACCCGGACATCGCTGCCACGCTTGAGAAGCAGATCCGCGACAAACTGCTGACCCCAACACCAGACGTGAAAGCTGCCGCCAACCGCGAGCCGGTTGAAGAAGTAGAAGAAGCCGACACTGACATCTGAAATAAACGATGACCGTTGTACTGGATACACTTGTCGCCGTTCGGCGCACCGCAATGGACCTGCTCGCTCGCCGCGAGCATGGTCGAGTCGAGCTGACGCGTAAACTGCGTCAGCGCGGTGCGGAACCTGAGATGATCGAAACCGCCCTTGACCGGTTGACGGAAGAGGGGCTGCTTTCGGAATCCCGTTATCTCGAAAGTTTTGTCTCCTACCGAGCCCGGTCCGGCTATGGCCCGGCGCGTATTCGCGAAGAGCTGAGCCAGCGCGGTTTACAGCGCGCCGATATCGACCTTGCCTTGCGTGAGTGCGGTATCAGTTGGCAGGCGCAGTTGGAGGACACCTGGCGCCGCAAATTCTCGGGTCATCTCCCCATTGATGCCAGGGAACGCGCCAAGCAGGGACGCTTCTTGAGTTATCGCGGTTTTTCGATGGAAATGATCAGCCGCTTATTAAGTGGCCGAGACATGGATGACTGAACACCTTGTTGTGCGGTGAACGGCCTTGTTGTGTGGTGAATGGGCTTGTTATGGCGAGCGGGCTTGCTTGTGGTGAGCGGGCTTGCTTGTGGTGAGCGGGCTTGCCCCGCGCTGGGCTGCGAAGCAGCCCCAATAGCCTCACCTTCGATCTAAACCTGAAACACCAAACCTGAAGCCCCCAAAAAAGGCCCGCTATGAAAATAGCGGGCCTTTTTGCGTTTCTGGATCCTGCGTTTCTGGATTTCACGCCGGCTGCGGCGCTACCCGCTGTTGCGTCTTCCCCTGAGCCTGCGCCCAGTTCTCCGGCAAGTTGATGTAATCCACCAGCTCCCGTAACCGGCCCTGGTCGCGGCCATTGAAGTTGAACACCAACCGCGTCAAATGGCTGAACTTCGGCTCATCATGCTCCTCACCGGTATAGGCAAGCTGCTGGAATTCTCCGCTCAACCGCAGGCTGGCAAATTCACTCTGCAAATGAGCCAGCGCTCGATCGCTGAGCGGGTGATTCATGCGCACCACAAACTCACGTTTCAACCAGCGCGTGGAATGGAAGTTGGCATAGAACTGATTGATCTCTTCCACTGCCTCTTCAGCGCTGTACACCAGGCGTACCAGCTTGAGGTCGGTGGGCAGGATGTAGCGATTGGCTTCCAGCTGGCTACGGATAAAGTCCAGGGCGCCTTGCCAGAAACCGCCACCGGGCGCATCCAGCAACACTACCGGCACCAGCGGGCTTTTGCCGGTCTGGATCAGGGTCAATACTTCCAGGGCTTCATCCAGGGTGCCGAAACCACCCGGGCACAACACCAGCGCATCGGCTTCCTTGACGAAGAACAGCTTGCGGGTAAAGAAGAAGTGGAAGGACAGCAGGTTCTCGGTGCCATCGATGGTCGGGTTGGCATGCTGTTCAAACGGCAGGGTGATATTGAACCCCAGGCTGTGTTCCAGGCCTGCCCCTTCGTGGGCCGCCGCCATGATGCCGCCGCCACCACCGGTGATTACCATCAGGTCCGAACGGGCCAGTGCGGCACCCACCTCACGGGCCAAGGCGTACAGTGGGCTTTCCACCGGGGTGCGTGCCGAGCCGAACACCGTGACCTTGCGGCGCCCCTTGAACTGTTCGAGTACGCGGAAGGCGTGGTCCAGTTCGCGAATGGCTTGCAAGGTGATCTTGGCGTTCCAGCGGTTGCGGTCGTCCTGGGCCATGCGCAGCACGGTCAGGATCATGTCGCGATACAGGGGGATATTCGGGCTGTTGGGGGCGATCTGCTGGAGCTGAGCTTCAACCTGTTGCGTAAGGTCGGCCCCGTTTTCTTCAAAATGCCGGAGCAGGCGGTCATTCGGTTCGTAAGGCATTCAACTTCTCCTTCTTCACAGAGGCTGGGCCAACGGCGAGAGATTCGTCCGGGGGCCACGACACTGCATGTGTCGCTGCATACCAAGGCATTGCACGTGTTCGCCAGGCAGCAAACGGGCTCTGTATGTTCCTTGTGATTTAAAAAACCTTTGCACTGCACGTCGCAGGAGGGCAACCCTCTTTTGCCCTGGAAATGTTACAGAACGGCGTGGAAGCCGTGATGAACGGGCGGTCGGGATGACTTGATCATGGGCCGAAAAACCCTTGGCTGGCAACCGCTTATTGGTCACTCAGCAGGGAGTTTAGCCGCCTGCAGGGAAATGAAGCAGGGGAGTGCGCGCTACTGGACAGCAGCGCGCGAAGGGCAAGCGACGATTACTTTTTCTTCTTGGCGGCAGCCGGTGCCGGGCAATCCGCTTCCACGAATTTCACCGATGCCACAGGACGATTGGTCTTGTTCTCGGTGATTTCATAGCGCATCACTGCGCCCTTGGCCATCAGCTCGCGATAACCTTTGTTCAGGCACACGCTTTGCCCCAGCTGGAAGTACACCGCCTTGGGGTTGGCGCGCATCTGTTCGGCGCGATCAGGCAATACGCTGAGGTGATCAATCAGTTGCATGCCCTCAACGGTGTAGGCCACTTCCAGGGTTTTTTCGTCGATTTCCCGGGGCAGGTCCTTGTTGCTTTCAGTCGCGACGCTTTGCAGCTTCCGGTTCATTTGGGCCTCCAGCAGCGAGGCCGCCTGGGCGCCCACGGGCAGTACCAGCGCAAGTGCGATGGATGGGGCGGCAAGACGCAGCATGGAACGCAGCATGAAACTCTCCTGATTCGGTTACTGGTGCATAGACCAGCCACTGCGCTGTGCGTTCAGTGGCGCGCAATTATAGGTGACCCCTTGCCACTACAGCCAGGCGTATCGCTGGTAAACTGCGGTCACTTCAGCCTTCCACGAGTTTTCTCCGTGTCGATCTACCCCTCTGTACGGCGCATCCGATGAGCCATGCCGTCTCCCGCCTGCGCACACAGCGCCTGGCACGCGCGATCAAGCCCTTCGTCAATCGAGGCTCACGTGCCGAACGCTGCCCCGGCTGCCGGGTCATCCCCGAGTATTGCCTGTGCGCCTGGCGCCCCCAGGTCGCGGCCAGGTCCGCCATGTGCCTGCTGATGCACGATGTCGAACCGATGAAACCCAGCAACACCGGCTGGCTGATCGCCGACGTGGTCGAGGACACCACGGCATTCGCCTGGTCGCGTACCGAAGTCGACCCGGATTTGCTCACCCTGCTCGCTGACCCGCAGTGGCAGCCCTACATCGTGTTCCCCGGCGAATTCGTGGCGCCCGAGCGTGTCGTCAGTACCGTGACGGTGGCAGAAGGCAGGCGCCCGCTGTTCATCCTGCTGGATGGCACCTGGAGCGAAGCGCGCAAGATGTTCCGCAAGAGTCCCTATCTGGAGTATCTGCCGGTATTGAGCCTGGCGCCTGAGCAGCTTTCGCGCTACAAACTGCGCCGCTCCAAGCGTGATGACCATTTCTGCACCGCCGAAGTCGCCGCCCTGTGCCTGGAACTGGCCGATGACACCGCTGCCAGCGAAGTGCTGGACGCCTACCTCGACGTATTCAGCACCCATTACCTGGCCGCCAAGTTCCAGCTGCCATTGGACCCGACCGACAGCGTCCATACTCGTCTTGCACCCTATATAGCCACGCTATAGCCAGACGACGTTTGCATGATGGCACCGTAAACCTGCATGCCGCTAAAATGCCCATGGGCGTAGTGCTTGACCCCCCAGGCTGCGCTGGGCATGCTGAGCGCCGATTGGGGTGCAACCGTGAGTTTTCGACGTCGTTCCAAGTGCTTTTGACGTTGAACGTACCCTGTGGCGATGGCTGCCTGGCCGTCGCCTTGTGTATTGGTGAACCCCGAACCCATCGGGGCTGCCATAAAAAACAGGATCATTTAATCAATGGCCACATACGAAATCCTGATAGCCGATGACCACCCGCTGTTTCGCAGTGCGCTGCATCAGGCCGTGACCCTGGGCCTTGGCCCGGACGTGCGCCTGGTTGAAGTGGCCAGCATTGCCGAGCTGGAAGCCCGCCTTACCGAAAAATCCGATTGGGACCTGGTGCTGCTCGACCTGAACATGCCCGGCGCCTACGGTTTTTCGGGGCTGGTGCTCCTGCGTGGGCAATACCCGCAGATCCCCGTGGTGATGGTCTCTGCCCAGGAGGATGCCGACGTGGTGGTGCGTTCCAAGGAGTTTGGCGCCAGCGGCTTCATTCCAAAGTCCAGCGCGATGGAAGATATTCAGAAGGCCGTGCGCGCAGTGTTGGACGGTGATGTGTCCTGGCCGCCGCAAGCGTTTGAACACATCAACGTGTCCGACGAAGCCAAGGCCGCCCGTGATGGCTTGGCCAGCCTGACACCCCAGCAGTTTCGAGTGCTGACCATGGTCTGCGAAGGTTTGCTGAACAAGCAGATCGCCTATGAGCTGAGTGTGTCGGAAGCGACCATCAAGGCTCATGTCACGGCAATCTTTCGCAAATTGGGGGTGCGTACGCGGACCCAGGCGGCGCTGCTCTTGCAACAACTTGAGTCAATTGCTCAGCATTAAGTTGTTACCGATTCACGCTTTTTTGACTTTGCGTGATCTAGTTTCCCCACTCCTTTGGTTCAGTTGCCTACGTCTATGTCGCCTTTCAAGGGTCAAACCGGTCTCAAACGTATCTTCAATGCAGGGGGCTATTCCCTGGATGGCCTGCGCGCGGCTTTCACCGGTGAGGCGGCGTTCCGTCAACTGGTCTTGTTGAACGTCATCCTGATCCCGCTGAGTTTTTTCCTGCACGTCAGCCGTGTTGAGCGCGCGCTGCTGATTGCGGTGTGCCTGTTGGCCTTGATCGTTGAATTGCTCAATTCGGCGGTAGAAGCGGCGATCGACCGTATTTCCCTCGATCGCCACCCCCTGTCGAAAAACGCCAAGGACATGGGCAGCGCCGCGCAATTCGTGGCACTGACCATGATCACCCTGGTGTGGGCAGTGATTCTGATCTGACGATCAGGCAATGCTCGGCAGCACGATCTCGTCGCTGCGCTGAACCCCGGCAGTGAAGGCGCGGCACAGCTCCAGGAACTCCCGCATCGCGGAGGTCTGGTATTTCTGTTTATGCCAAATGAAGTAGAACTGTCGGGCCAGGTCCAGGTCCGGGGTTTCTACCGGCACCAGGCTGCCACGGCGAAATGCATCGCGCAGCGCCAGCCGAGAAATACACCCAATGCCCAAACCCGATTCCACCGCCCGTTTGATCGCCTCGGTGTGCTCCAGCTCCAGGCGGATATTCAGCGCGCTGCGGTGATGGCGCATGGCCTGGTCAAAGGTCAGGCGGGTGCCGGAGCCTTGTTCCCGCAGGATCCAGGCCTCATGGGTCAATTCTTCCAGGGTGGCCACGCCGCGCTTGGCCAGGGGGTGCTGAGGTGCACAAAACACCACCAGCTCATCTTCCACCCAGGTTTGCACCTCGATATCCGGGTGGCTGCAGTCGCCTTCGATTAGACCCAGGTCAATTTCGTAGTGCGCAACTTGGTGCACGATATTGGCAGTGTTCTGCACATGCAGCTTCACCTGGCTTTCGGGGTGCTGCTGCATGAAGCTGCCGATCAGCAGGGTGGCCAGGTAATTGCCAATGGTCAGGGTAGCGCCGACCGCCAGGGAGCCGAAGCCGGACTTACCGTTGAGCAGGTCTTCGATCTCCTTGGCCTGGTCCAACAGCGCCACCGCTTGGGGCAACAGCTGATGGCCCAAGGCGTTGAGACTCAGGCGTTTACCGGCACGGTCGAATAATTGGCAGCTGGATTGACGCTCCAGCTCCGTAATCGAGGTGCTGGCGGCGGATTGAGATAAGGCCAGAAGGCCAGCAGCGCGAGAGACGCTTTCCTGCTGGGCGACGGCGACGAAGACTTGCAGTTGACGGAGAGTAAATCGCATATCGATATAACCGATAACCCTTATCTTAATAATCCAGTTAACAGATATTGTCGCCGCCATTAGAATGCTGTGCAATTGCGCACTTCATCTTTGGCGCAGACCCATTTCCAGGAGTCCCCCGTACATGAGCAACATGAACCACGAGCGTGTCCTCAGTGTTCATCACTGGAACGACACTCTGTTCAGCTTCAAGTGCACCCGCGATCCGGGCCTGCGCTTCGAGAACGGTCAGTTCGTGATGATCGGCCTGCAACAGCCCAACGGCCGCCCGCTCATGCGCGCTTACTCCATTGCCAGCCCGAACTGGGAAGAGCATCTGGAGTTCTTCAGCATCAAGGTGCCGGATGGCCCGCTGACTTCCCAATTGCAGCACTTGAAGGAAGGCGACGAGATCATCATCAGCAAAAAACCGACAGGCACCCTGGTGCTTGACGATTTGAAGCCGGGCAAACACCTCTACCTGCTCAGCACCGGTACTGGCCTTGCTCCGTTCATGAGCGTGATCCAGGACCCGGAAACCTACGAGCGCTTTGAAAAAGTGATCCTGTGCCACGGCGTGCGCTACGTCAACGAAGTCGCTTACCGCGAATTCATCACCGAGCACCTGCCGCAGAACGAATTCTTCGGCGAGGCCCTGCGTGAGAAGCTGATCTACTACCCGACCGTGACCCGCGAGCCGTTCGAAAACGAAGGCCGCCTGACCGACCTGATGCGCAGCGGCAAGCTGTTCAGCGACATCGGCCTGCCACCGATCAACCCCGAGGACGACCGCGCCATGTTGTGCGGCAGCCCAAGCATGTTGGACGAGACCAGCGAAGTACTGAACAGCTTCGGCCTGAAAGTTTCGCCACGCATGCGTGAGCCGGGTGATTACTTGATCGAGCGCGCGTTCGTCGAGAAATAACTGCGGTAAAAAATGTGGGAGGGGGCTTGCTCCCGATGGCGATGGGTCAGTCGATATACACGTTGACTGATCCACCGCCATCGGGAGCAAGCCCCCTCCCACATTGGGTTTCCGGTTTATCCCGCTGGCACCACTTCCAACACACAAATCATCCCAGCCTCTGGATAGTGCCAGCGCACATCCACATCCCAGAACTGCGCCCCGTATTCGCGTTCAGGCCCTGGCGTCTGGTACGCCGGCCGTGGATCCTGTGCCAGACACTGATCGATCAACTCCACCAACGGCTCCCCAAGGCGCTGGGCATGGCCTTGTGCCTGCTGCAGTGCGCTCTTCAGCCACTGCACGGGAATCAGCTGCGGCGCACCACTGGCGATGCTGTTGGTGGCTGTGTCGATGATGTCGGCGTAGGGCACATACGGCTTGATATCCAATACCGGGGTGCCATCGAGCAAATCGATCCCGGAGATCCACAGCCGGCCTGGCTCCACCTTGTCCAGCTTGACCACTGACTGGCCAATCCCGTTGGGCCGATGAGTCGCGCGGGTCGCAAACACGCCCATGGACGTGTTGCCGCCCAGGCGGGGCGGGCGCACTTTCAGGCGGGGCTTGTCCTCCAGGGCCTGGTGGAACAGAAACAACAGCCACACATGGCTGACCTGCTCCAGGCCCTGTACCGCCTCGCCCTGGTCGAACGGCGCCACCAACTCCAGCACGCCCCGCGCGGCAGGCGCCAGTTGCGGTTGGCGCGGAATGGCGAACTTCTCCTTGAAGCAGGAGCGTACGAAACCGACGGGCGAGACCTGGTAGGCCATTACTGGAGCCTCAAGTTGCAAGCCGCAAGCCACAAGCTTTTAACTTGCAGCTTGAAGCTTATGGCTGTTCTTATGCTCTGACGCGCAGCGTCAGGCCCTTGAGGAAGTTACGCAGCAACTGGTCGCCACAGGTGCGGTAGTTGGTGTGGCCGAACTTGCGGAACAGCGCGCTCAGCTCAGGCTTGGACACCGGGAATTCGGCAGCCTTGAGGATGGCGTGCATGTCGTCCTCCTTCAGTTCGAAGGCCACACGCAGTTTCTTGAGGATGATGTTGTTGGTCACAGGGGTTTCGATCGGCTGCGGCGGACGGCTTTCGTCCTTGCCGCGCTTGAAGATCACCAGGCCATCGAGGAAGTGGGCCATGACCTCATCCGGACAGAACACAAAGCCTTCTTCCTCGTCTTTCTTGAGGTAGGTCAGCAGGTCTTCCTTGGTCACGTCCATGCCGCCGAGCTTGATAAGCTCGACCATCTTGTTGTCGCTGATGTCGAGCATGTAGCGCACGCTGCGCAGTACGTCGTTGTGAATCATGGTGGGCAATCCTGGTTTTCAACGGTGGGCGCCGCCGGGTGGGGCGGTGCCTGGAAAGGGGGAGGCTGTTTAGAACTTTTCTTTGCCGGACAGATAACGCCATTGGCCAACCGGCACTTTGCCGATGGACACGCCGCCGATGCGAATGCGGCGGATAGCGACGACTTTCAGGCCAACGGCTTCGCAGAACAGGGCGATCACGCCTGGTTGCGGGTTTTTCATCGCAAATCGCAGGCGATTTTCGTTCTGCCAGCTGGCTTTTACGGCTGGCAGCTCTTTGCCTTTGTAGGTCAGGCCGTGGTTCAGGCGGTTGAGGCCGTGGGCAACCATGTCGCCTTCAACCTCCACCACGTATTCCTGCTCGATCTTGGCGGCATCGGCGGTCAACTTGCGCAGGATCTTCCAGTCCTGGGTAAACACCAGCAGGCCGCTGGCCTTGGCCTGCAGGTCGGCGCTGGCGGTCAGGCGCAGGAAGTGGCCCTTGAGCGGACGCTTGCTGAAGCGGTGTTCCTCCGAGAGGGTTTCGGCGCTGATCGAGGCCATTGCCGTCTCGGCATCGACACCAACCGGGGCGTGGAACAGGATGGTCACCGGCTCTGGCGCAGTGGCCTTGGCCTCCGGGTCCAGTTCGACCTTCTGGGTGGTGATCTTGAATTGCGGCTCGTCGATCACTTCACCGTCCACCGAGACCCAGCCGCCTTCGATAAACAGCTCAGCCTCCCGACGGGAGCAACCGACCAGTTCGATAAGGCGTTTGGAGAGGCGTATGGGGTCAGTCATGACAAGGGCCGTAACAAAAGGGGGCGGCTATTGTACCTGTGTGGGCGCGGTTAATCCCGGCCCCATTTCATTTAGCCCTGACGGGCGTTTTGTTGTTGCTGGCGCAGGCGCAGGTGCAGCAACGGATAGGGCTGGCCCAGGCCGTCATGCTCGGTGCGTCCGACCACTTCGAAACCCTGCTTGAAATAGAACCCCAAGGCTTGGGGATTCTGCTCGTTAACGTCGAGTTCGTCGGCGTTCATGCGCTCGATTGCATAACGCAGCAACTGCCGGCCGAGGCCTTGCCCGCGGTATTGCGGGTCGATAAACAGCATCTCCACCTTACCGCACGCCACCCCGGCAAACCCGGTAATACGCTGGCGTGCGTCTTTGGTGCAGATCAGCATCACCGAATCCAGGTAGCGGGTCAGCAGCAGGTTTTTCAGCAATATGATGTAACTGTCCGGCAAAAAATCATGGGTGGCCCGCACCGAGGCCTCCCAGATGCGCGCCAACTCCGCGTAGTCGCTGGCTTTAGGTGTGTGGATAACCGAATGCTGACGCATGCCCGCTGCCCCTTGCGATGATTGGCGCTGATGGGCAAAACGATAGACCTAAAAAAGCCCCGCATCTTGTCCAGAAGCAGGGCTTTTCAAGTTTTTTCGATCAGTCGCGCTTTTCAGCCCACAGATCGTACTCATCGGCGTCGGTCACGGTGCACCAGACCTTGTCACCCGGCTTCAAGCCGCTGGCATCGTCGATAAACACGTTACCGTCGATTTCCGGTGCATCGAAGAAGCAACGGCCGACTGCGCCTTGCTCGTCGACTTCGTCGATCAGCACTTCGATTTCCTTGCCGATACGCAGTTGCAGGCGCGCCGAGCTGATTGCCTGTTGGTGCGCCATGAAGCGCTCCCAACGGTCCTGCTTGACGTCATCCGGGACCACGGCCAGGTCCAGCAGGTTGGCCGGGGCACCTTCCACGGGCGAGTACTGGAAGCAACCCACACGGTCCAGTTGCGCTTCGGTCAGCCAGTCCAGCAGGTACTGGAAGTCTTCTTCGGTTTCGCCGGGGAAGCCGACGATGAAGGTCGAACGGATGATCAGCTCGGGGCAGATCTCGCGCCAGT
This sequence comes from Pseudomonas sp. AM8, assembly GCF_036346475.1. Taxonomy (NCBI): domain Bacteria; kingdom Pseudomonadati; phylum Pseudomonadota; class Gammaproteobacteria; order Pseudomonadales; family Pseudomonadaceae; genus Pseudomonas; species Pseudomonas sp. AM8. The sequence goes on along the minus strand of NZ_JAOTNX010000001.1, from coordinate 471,723 downwards.
TCTTGATGCGCGCCAGGGTCTTGTCTTCGAAGGCCGGGCGTTTCATGGCCTTGAGCACTTTCGGGCTGGCGTGCTGGAACGGGATGTCCAGGTACGGCAGGATCTTGCCGGCGGCCATCAACGGGATCAGCTCGTCCACGTGCGGGTACGGGTAGACGTAGTGCAGGCGCACCCACACGCCCAGGCTGCTGAGGGCTTCGCAGAGCTCGGTCATGCGGGTTTTCACCGGCGCGCCGTTCCAGAAGCCGGTGCGGTATTTCACGTCGACGCCGTAGGCGCTGGTGTCCTGGGAGATCACCAGCAGCTCCTTGACGCCGGATTTGACCAGGCGCTGGGCCTCGTCGAGTACGTCACCCACCGGACGGCTGACCAGCTTGCCGCGCATCGACGGGATGATGCAGAAGCTGCAGCTGTGGTTGCAGCCTTCGGAAATCTTCAGGTACGCATAGTGACGCGGGGTCAGCTTGATGCCTTGAGGCGGTACCAGGTCGATCAGCGGGTTGTGATCCTGGCGCGGCGGCACCACGTCGTGCACGGCATTGACCACCTGCTCGTACTGCTGCGGGCCGGTCACGGCCAGTACGCTGGGGTGCACGTTGCGGATATTGCCTTCTTCCACACCCATGCAGCCGGTCACGATGACCTTGCCGTTTTCCTTGATGGCTTCGCCGATCACTTCCAGGGACTCTGCCTTGGCCGAGTCGATAAAGCCGCAGGTGTTGACCACCACCACATCGGCGTCCTGGTAAGTGGACACCACGTCATAGCCTTCCATGCGCAGTTGCGTGAGGATGCGTTCGGAATCGACCAGAGCCTTCGGGCAACCCAGGGAAACAAAGCCAACCTTGGGGTTGGCTTTTGCGATGGTGGTGGACATGTCTAACCTCGGTATTGAATGACGCCGCCAGTCGGGCACGACAGGGCTGCGGACGGGCGCTTGCTGCGCCTCTGATCAAAAAGTGCGCAATTCTAGCGACGGGCAACGCACTTGACCAGCTTTATGCAGGGAAATGCGACGAGTGCTGCGTCATTCGATTCGCCAATCACTACGCGAACAATTCCGCGTGACTCCCCAAGTCCACAAAGGTGATCAGGTCAGCCCGCGATTGTTCATAAATCATCAGAAAATCACCGCCGATATGGCACTCTCTGAAACCGTCCCAATTCCCGGTAAGCGCATGGTCTCGATACTCGGCGGGTAGTTGTTCGCCTAAAAAAAGCATCACCATCACCACCCGGAACTCATTCATATCCCGACGCCCGGCACGCTTGTAGCGTTCCCAGACTTTTTAAACTCAGGCGTCTGCGCGCATTGGTTTGGCAGGTCAGCGCGCTTTTGTTTCTTCTCCTGTTTCGCCATCAGTGTCCCTTAGCATGTCGTCGATCGAGTCAAACTGGCGACGTATCGCATGCGCTTGTGCCATGGCACGAGCGGTCTTCTGCGAAGGAACCCGCACCTCAAACGGTATTCCCTGTGTTGTCACGACCTGGCGGAGGAAAAGACGCATGGCGTCACTGAGGCTAAGCCCACAGGCATTGAGCACAGCAGTGGCACGCTCCTTCAAATCCTCATCGATGCGGCATCGCACGTCAGTAGTCTTCAGTAATGCAGGCATATCATGACTCCCTCTCAAAGTTGTAGCTACGTTGTGGCTACAGCCAGAGTATGAGACAGCCCATAAAATTTGATCAAACGCTTTTTGTTCCCAGCACGCCGCTATGCAACCCATGCGTCGGAAATCGCGAAGTCCGTAAAAAGCGAAAAACCTAGCGTTGGAACTAAATGACGTCAATGCAGGCAAAAAGACTCCAGCTTTATGCAGGGAAATACGACGACTGCTGCGCTATGCTTCGCGCCGTTGCGCACGGGGAAAACCCTTGGGTCAATAAAACGTCTGTTACGAGAAGTAAAACAGCGCATGCTAGGGTCAGCTTAGACGCGCTGTTTATAAGAGACCTCAGGTCAAAGGGCAGGAGTGGTTGATGGGTCAGGCAAGTAGTCAGGCAGCAGGTGCCGAGCATTCCAACGCAAAGCCGATCGGCATGCTGGTGGCAGCGGTCGGGGTGGTTTACGGCGATATCGGTACCAGCCCGCTCTATACCCTCAAAGAGGTGTTCAACGGCGGTTATGGGGTGCAGGTCAACCATGACGGTGTGCTGGGGATCCTGGCGCTGATCTTCTGGTCGTTGATCTGGGTGGTGTCGATCAAGTACATGCTGTTCGTGCTGCGCGCCGATAACCAGGGCGAAGGCGGCATCATGGCCCTGACCGCGTTGGCGCGAAGGGCGGCGGGGGAGCGCAAGAAGTTGCGCAGTTTCCTCGTGGTGTGCGGCCTGTGCGGTGCTGCGCTGTTCTATGGCGACAGCATGATTACCCCGGCGATTTCGGTGCTGTCGGCCATTGAAGGCCTGGAGCTGGCGTTCGACGGCTTGGAAAAATGGGTGGTGCCGATCGCCCTGGTGGTGCTGGTGGCGCTGTTCCTGATCCAGAAGCACGGTACCGACCGCATCGGCAAGCTGTTCGGGCCGGTGATGGTGACCTGGTTCCTGGTGCTGGGTGGCCTCGGTGTGTATGGCATTACCCTGCACCCTGAAGTGCTCAATGCCCTGAACCCGATGTGGGGCGTGCGTTTCTTCGAGGCCCACCCTGGCATTGGCGTGGCGATCCTCGGTGCGGTAGTGCTGGCGTTGACCGGTGCCGAGGCGCTGTATGCCGACATGGGCCACTTCGGCCGCAAACCCATCGCCCGCGCCTGGTTCATCCTGGTGTTGCCGGCGTTGGTGCTCAATTATTTCGGCCAGGGCGCCATGCTGCTGGGCGACCCGGAAGCCGCACGCAACCCGTTCTACCTGCTGGCGCCAAGTTGGGCGCTGATCCCGCTGGTGGTGTTGTCCACCCTGGCCACGGTGATTGCGTCCCAGGCGGTGATTTCCGGTGCGTTTTCGTTGACGCGCCAGGCGATCCAGTTGGGTTATATCCCGCGTATGCATATCCAGCACACCTCAAGCGCCGAACAGGGCCAGATCTATATCGGTGCGGTGAACTGGTCGCTGATGGTCGGCGTGATCCTGCTGGTGCTGGGTTTCGAGTCCTCCAACGCACTGGCGTCGGCCTACGGCGTGGCGGTGACGGGGACCATGCTGATGACCACCATCCTGGTGTCGGCAGTCATGCTGTTGCTGTGGAAATGGCCACCGATTCTGGCCGTACCGGTCCTGGTCTGCTGCCTGTTGGTGGACGGGCTGTACTTCGCGGCCAACGTGCCGAAGATCATCCAGGGTGGCGCCTTCCCGGTATTGGCGGGGATTGTGCTGTTCGTGCTGATGACCACCTGGAAGCGCGGCAAGCAATTGCTGGTGGACCGCCTCGACGAAGGTGGCCTGCCGTTGCCGATCTTCATCAGCAGCATCCGCGTGCAGCCGCCGCATCGCGTGCAGGGTACCGCCGTGTTCCTTACCGCGCGCCCGGACGCCGTGCCCCATGCGCTGTTGCACAACCTGTTGCATAACCAGGTGCTGCATGAGCAGGTGGTATTGCTGACGGTGGTCTACGAAGATATCCCGCGTGTCCCGGCCTCACGGCGCTTCGAGGTGGATTCCTACGGCGAAGGGTTCTTTCGCGTGATCCTGCACTTCGGCTTTACCGATGAGCCGGATGTCCCCGAAGCCTTGAAGCTGTGCCATTTGGACGGCCTGGATTTCAGTCCGATGCGCACCACGTACTTCCTCAGCCGTGAAACCGTCATCGCCTCCCGCATCAAGGGCATGGCCCGTTGGCGCGAAGCGTTGTTTGCATTCATGCTCAAGAACGCCAACGGCAACCTGCGGTTCTTCAAGCTCCCGGTCAACCGAGTGATCGAATTGGGCACCCAGGTCGAAATGTAAGCCTGCGCGGTACGGGAGCCGGCAATCGGCTCCCGCTTTACGTCTGAACCCTGTGCAATCCACGGTTGTCGACTAGGCTCTAAGCACTGTTGTGTAGGAGCGGGGGGACGCCTAGTCCTTGCCCGCGAAAAACGTCACGGTAACGCGTTAATCCTGGATAAACGCGGCGCCTATGAGGCCTTCGCGAGCAAGCTCGCTCCTACAAAAGTGCCCAAAAGCCAAGAAGAGGTGCGCCATGAGTCAGCTGCTCGAACCCTATACCCTGCGCCAATTGACCCTGCTCAACCGCATCGCCGTGTCGCCGATGTGTCAGTACTCAAGTGTCGATGGCCTGGCCAACGACTGGCACCTGGTCCACCTCGGCAGCCGCGCGGTCGGTGGCGCCGGGCTGATATTCACCGAAGCCACCGCCGTAACCGCCGATGGCCGCATCACGGCCGAAGACCTGGGCCTGTGGAACGACGAACAGATCGAACCCCTGCGGCGCATCACACGGTTTATCGCCGCCCAGGGCGCGGTGGCGGGCATCCAGCTGGCCCATGCCGGGCGCAAGGCCAGCACCCACCGGCCATGGATCGGCAAGCACGGCAGCGTCAAGCCGCAAGACGGTGGCTGGGTGCCGGTGGGGCCGTCGCCGATTGCCTTTGACCCGCAGCACACCCAACCCAAGCCTTTGGATGAGGCGCAGATCCAGCAAGTGATCGCCGACTTTGTCGCCGCCGCCAGGCGCGCCCTGACCGCCGGTTTTGAAGTGGTGGAAATCCACGCCGCCCATGGTTACCTGCTGCATCAATTCCTCTCGCCCATCAGCAACCAGCGTCAGGACCAGTACGGCGGCTCCTTCGAGAACCGTATCCGCCTGGTGCTGCAAGTGACCCAGGCGGTGCGCGAAGCCTGGCCCCAGGAGCTGCCGCTGTTCGTGCGAGTGTCGGCCACCGACTGGGTGGAAGACGGCTGGAACCCTGATGAAACCGTGGAGCTCGCGCGCCGTCTCAAAGATCTGGGCGTGGACCTGATCGACGTGTCTTCCGGCGGCACTGCCGCCAACGCCGAAATCCCCACCGGCCCCGGTTACCAGACGCGCTTTGCCGAGCGTGTACGCAAGGAATCGGGCATCGCCACCGGCACCGTCGGCATGATCACCGAGCCGGCTCAGGCCGAACACATCCTGCGTACCTGCCAGGCCGACATCATCTTCCTGGCGCGTGAACTGCTGCGTGACCCTTACTGGCCGTTGCATGCCGATGATGATCTGGGCGGGCGCAAAGCCATTTGGCCGGCTCAGTACCAACGAGCGACCCATCGGGACCAACCGATTCATGAGTCTGACTTGAGGGATTGATCCTGCGTCGGCGCCCTCGAAACCCACCTTGAACCGGTGGGTTTTTTTTGCCTGCTGCTGTGGGATGGGGTTGTAGGTATTTGTTACCGAAGTGATTTTTTAAGTGAATGCTCTAAAAAAATCCCACACGTAACGAGATTGTTTCTACGCTTAGGGTACGACTGATTTCTGGCCCAGGGAGTCAGTCTGTTTGTACAGAGAGGCATTGCGCTCCCCGGGAAACGGTTTGTGGGCACAGGAGTTTTTGATCGATATCAGGAGAAACAGTCCATGGCCAAGTCCTATGGTGTAGCGGGTGCGGTGGTGTCTTTTTTTACCCGCAGGGTGTCCTTGCGTGGCCGCAGGTTGAGTTCGGACGAAGCCGAATTACTGGCGCAGTATCGCGCCCTGACCGAAAACGATCAGGTGGCGATGCGCTATCTGATTGGAGCGATGAAGAGTGTGTCGCGGTTCTGATGCCGTGCTGAAGGATCGTTCCCACGCGAGCGTGGGAACGATCTGGATCAGGTGTACTTGCGCTGCTCCGGCGCCGGCGGGAAGTACTGATACAACCAGGTTTCACTCAGGGTGCGGTCCTGGGTGCGAATAAACAGCCGCAGTTCCACCGGCTCCACGCTGTCGCTGGTCGGGTACCAGTCGAACAGGATGCGGTAACCCTTGATGTTGTCGAGCACCAGCACGCTGAAATCCTTCACTTCGCCGTGGGAGCAGGTCACCACCGGCTCGATCCCGGTGCCGGCCGGCAAACGGTCCAGGCCGCCGCCCTTGAAGTCCACGGCAAAGCGGCGCGCCCACACTGGCGGGTAGTGCTCGCCCGGCGCCCAACCTTCGGTAAAGCCGCCCATGCCGGAACGGGTCGCATCGACTTGCGCCAGCGGCGTGCTGACCGGGGGCAGGGCGCTCCAGTACAGCTTGTAGCCATAGTTGAGTGAATCGCCGGCCGCCACCGGCTTTTTCGGGGTCCAGAAGGCCACGATGTTGTCCAGGGTCTCACCGGTGGTGGGGATTTCCAACAGGTCGATCGAGCCTTCCCCCCAGGCGGTGGTCGGTTCGACCCACAGGCTTGGACGCTTGCTGTACCAGTCGACGGTATCCTGGTAGCTCGCGAACTCATGGTCGGTCTGCACCAGGCCGAAACCTTTCGGGTCGGTGTCGGCGAACGCATTGAACTGCAGCTTGGCCGGGTTATTCAACGGGCGGCAAATCCACTCGCCATTACCCCGCCACATCGCCAGGCGGTCCGAGTCGTGGATCTGTGGGTGGATGGTGTCGCACATGCGCCGCTCGTGGGTGCCGCAACTGAACATGCTGGTCATGGCGGCGATGCCCAACTGTTCGATGGCGGTGCGGGCATTGATGTTGGCGTCGATGGCCATCACCACTTGGTTGGCCTGGCAGTCGATATCGAAGCGATAGGCGCCGGTGGCGCTCGGCGAGTCGAGCAGGGCGTAGACCACAAAGCGGGTCGCGTTCTTATCCGGGGTCTCGAACCAGAACTGCGTGAAGTCGGGGAACTCCTCGCGTTTCTTCGCGTAGGTATCAATCGCCAGGCCACGGGCGGAGAGGCCGTACTGGCCGGTGGAATCCACCGCGCGGAAGTAGCTGGCGCCGAGAAACGACAGCACGTCATGGCGATCCAGTTCCGGCGCCTTGAACAACTTGAAGCCGGAGAAACCCAGGTCGCCGGTCAGCTGTTTGGTGTCGACGGTGGTTTTTTCATAATTGAACAGCGAAGGGCGGAAATGCACTTCACGGGCTTCACGGGTCTTGGGGTCGACGCTGTGCATGCGCACCGGCGTCTTGAAGCCCATGCCGACGTGGAAGAACTGCACGTCGAGCTGGCCGTTCAATTCCTTCCACAGCGAATGGTTGCCGTCGTAGCCGATGGCGTTGAAATTCTGCGGGGTCATGGTCGCCAGGGTGGGCGGCAGCACTTGTTTGGTGTCTTTATACGCGGTTCCGGCGAGTTGTTTGGCTTGGGCCTTGAGCGTTTCAAAGTCGAACGCCACGGCCTTGCCATCGGCGGCACGGTTCCCGGCCCAGGCCTGCGCGGCAAGCAGGCCGCTGGCCGATAAACCGGTGTAGGCCGCAATGGCCATGGAGGCTTTGAGCAAATTCCTGCGGTGCATAGAGACAACCTGTCGTGAGCAAATCCCGCGCCGTTCCTGGCACGTGCTGGATCAGAAATTACGGTTCGGACATGCCTTCGGCCAAACACAACGGACATTAAACAGACGCCGGATAGCTTAAGCGGTTCGATGACGTAGGAAAATTGATTGATGGCGGGGTGATTGCATTGCAAATGCGACAAGACATTTCCGACGCTGTGAGCGAACACATTACCCACGAATTATGAAGATCCAAATGTAGGAGCGAGCTTGCTCGCGAAGAACGTCAACGATAACGCGGACATTCTGACTAACCGCGGTGCGCTTGCGTTCTTCGCGAGCAAGCTCGCTCCTACAATAAAGCGTTACGGCACTTGGGCGATCAGTGCTTGAACATCACATGCCGAACCGTGGTGTAGTCCTCCAAGCCATACATGGACATATCCTTGCCATACCCCGACAGTTTCTGACCACCGTGAGGCATTTCGCTGACGAGCATGAAATGGGTGTTTACCCAGGTGCAGCCGTACTGCAAACGCGCGGCCAGGCGGTGGGCGCGTCCTACGTCGGCGGTCCATACCGATGACGCCAACCCGTAGTCCGAATCATTGGCCCAGCCCAGTACCTGCGCCTCATCGGTGAATTTGGTTACCGACACCACCGGCCCGAACACCTCGCGGCGCACGATTTCATCGTCCTGTTGCGCATCGGCGAGCACGGTCGGCTCAAAGAAGAAGCCATTGCCTTCCACCGCCTTGCCACCGGTGACCAGGCGGATATGCGGCTGCGCCACGGCGCGTTCGACAAACCCGGCAACCCGGTCGCGGTGTTGCGCAGTGATCAACGGGCCCAGCTCAGTGGCCGGGTCATCCTGCAAGCCGTATTTGATGCTGGCGACCGCCGCGCCGAGTTTCTCCACAAAGGCGTCGTAGATGTCCGCCTGCGCATAAATCCGGCACGCTGCGGTGCAGTCCTGGCCGGCATTGTAGAAGCCAAAGGTACGAATGCCTTCCACCGCTGCATCGATATCCGCATCGTTGAAGATGATCACAGGCGCCTTGCCGCCCAGCTCCATATGCATGCGCTTCACGCTGTCGGCGGTGCTGGAGATGATATTCGCACCGGTGGCGATGGAACCGGTCAGCGACACCATGCGCACTTTCGGGTGGTTCACCAGCGGACTGCCCACGGTAGGCCCACGGCCGAACACCAGGTTGAGTACTCCGGCCGGGAAAATCTCCGACGCCAACTCGACCATCCGCAACGCGGTCAGCGGGGTTTGCTCCGACGGCTTGAGCACCACGGTATTGCCCGCGGCCAGGGCCGGTGCGATTTTCCAGGCGACCATCATCAGTGGGTAGTTCCACGGCGCGATGGACGCGATCACGCCCACCGGGTCGCGACGGATCATCGAGGTGTGGCCGGGCAAGTATTCACCGCCGGCCGAACCGCTCATGCAACGGCTGGCGCCAGCGAAGAAGCGGAACACGTCGGCAATCGCCGGGATCTCGTCGTTCAGCGCGGCGCTGTAGGGCTTGCCGCAGTTGTCCGATTCCAGCTTGGCCAGTTCTTCGCCGTGGGCTTCGATCACGTCGGCCAGTTTCAGCAGCAACAGCGAGCGATCCTTGGGCGCGGTTTGCGACCAGCCTTCGAAGGCCGCATCGGCGGCGCGCACGGCGGCGTCGACCTGGGCTTCGCTGGCTTCTTTGATTTCCACCAGCACGCGGCCCAATGCCGGGTTGAACACCGCTTGCGCCGGGCCTTCGCCTTCGACGAGGTGGCCGTTGATCAAGAGTTTGGTTTGCATGGTTCAGTCCTCCAAAAAGCGATCGTTATGTCACTGAATAAACCGGCTCTGAATGTGGGAGAGGGCTCGGTGTCTTCAATAAAAAATTATTTACCACCACTCCCGGCCACGCTTTCACCGCCGCGGGTCAGGTAATAGGCGCCCAGGATCGGGAACATCGTCACCAGCATCACCAGCATCGCGACCACATTGGTCACCGGCACATCCCGTGGCCGGCTCAATTGGTTGAGCAACCACAGCGGCAACGTACGTTCGTGGCCGGCGGTGAAAGTGGTGACGATGATTTCGTCGAACGACAGCGCAAACGCCAGCATGCCGCCGGCCAGCAGCGCCGAGCCGAGGTTGGGCATGATGATGTAGCGGAAGGTCTGCCAGCCGTCGGCGCCCAGGTCCATCGAAGCTTCGATCAGGCTGTGGGATGTGCGGCGCAGGCGTGCGATGACGTTGTTGTAGACGATCACCACGCAGAACGTCGCGTGGCCGACGATGATGGTGAACATCCCCGGCTCGATGCCCAGGGTCTTGAAGGTCGCCAGCAACGCAATACCGGTGATGATCCCCGGCAGCGCAATCGGCAGGATCAACATCAGCGACACGCCTTGCTTGCCAAAGAACTCGCGGCGATACAGCGCCGCCGAGGCCAGGGTGCCCAGCACCATGGCAATCAGGGTGGCGATGGCGGCGATCTGCAGCGACAGCTTGATCGCTTCCAGCACATCCGGCCGGGCGAAGGCCACGCTGAACCACTTCAGGGTAAAGCCCTGGGGCGGAAAGCTGAACGCGGCTTCTTCGGTGTTGAAGGCGTAGAGGAAGATGATCAGGATCGGGAAGTGCAGGAATACCAACCCGCCCCAGGCTGCGATCTTCAAGCCTAATGATGATTTCTCAGAGTGCATCGAAGGCCCCCAGGCGTTTGACGATGGACAGGTAAACCGCGATCAGCACGATCGGCACCAGGGTGAACGCCGCGGCCATGGGCATATTGCCGATGGCACCTTGCTGGGCGTAGACCATGCCGCCGACGAAGTAACCCGGCGGGCCCACCAGTTGCGGCACGATGAAATCGCCCAGGGTCAGCGAAAACGTGAAGATCGAACCGGCGGCAATCCCCGGCACCGACAGTGGCAGGATCACCTGCATGAAGGTCTGGCGCGGCTTGGCGCCGAGGTCGGCGGAGGCTTGCAGCAGCGACGGCGGCAAGCGCTCCAGGGACGCCTGGATCGGCAGGATCATAAAGGGCAGCCAGATATAGACGAACACCATGAAACGCCCCAGGTGCGAGGTGCTCAAGGTGCTGCCGCCCACGCCGGGAATGCCCAGCACGAACTGCAATACCGGTTCCAGGCCCAGGTGCTGCACGAACCACTGCGCCACTCCACCTTTGGCCAGCAGCAACGTCCAGGCATACGCCTTGACGATGTAGCTGGCCCACATCGGCATCATCACCGCGATATAGAAGAACGCCTTGGTCTTGCCCGTGGTGTAGCGCGCCATGTAGTAGGCGATCGGGAAGGCGACGATGGCGCTGGCGATCGACACCACGATCGCCATGCCCAGGGTGCGCAGGATGATGTCGAAGTTCGAAGGCTGGAACAGCGCGGCGAAGTTGGCCAGGGTCAGGTCCGGGGTGACCGCCATGGTGAAGTCGTCAAAGGTATAGAAGCCTTGCCATAGCAGGGTCAGCAACGAACCCAGGTAGATCGCGCCGAACCAGATCAGCGGCGGAACCAGCAGCATCGCCAGGTACAGGTTGGGCTTGCGGTACAGCAGGTTGGAAAACCTGCGCATCGGCGGTTGGGAAAGGGCCAGGCTCATGTCACACCTCGCCTGCGCGGTCAGTCAGCGGCGTCATGGCTTCTCGCGCCCAGCGGGCGGTGATGGACTGGCCGACCTGATGGCCGCTGCTGATGTCCAGCCACTGGTTGTTGGCCTGGCTGATGTTCAGCGCCTGGCCGTTTTCCAGTTTCAGTTCATAGCGGGTGGCGCTGCCCTGGTACTGGATGTCGTGCAGCAGGCCGCTGATTTCCACTTCGCCGGCGCCCAGCGGGCCCTCGGCAAACCGTACGTGTTCCGGGCGAATCGAAAACGGCTGCGCACTGCCGCTGAGGCGCTGGGCCAACTCGCCGCGAATCACGTTGGAGGTGCCGACGAACTCGGCGACGAACGCGGTGGCCGGTTTCATATACAGGTTGCGCGGGGTGTCGACCTGTTCGATACGGCCCTTGTTGAACACCGCCACACGGTCGGACATCGACAGCGCTTCGGTCTGGTCGTGGGTGACGAAGATAAAGGTGATGCCGAGCTGGCGTTGCAGCTTCTTCAGCTCGCTTTGCATCTGTTCGCGCAGCTTGAGGTCGAGGGCGCCCAAGGGTTCATCGAGCAGCAACACGCGGGGGCGATTGACCAGGGCACGGGCCAAGGCCACTCGTTGGCGTTGGCCGCCGGAGAGCTGTACCGGCTTGCGCTCGCCGTAGCCATCGAGGGCGACCATCCCCAAGGCTTCTTCGGCGCGGTTGAGGCGTTCGGTCTTGCCCACGCCTTTGACCTTGAGGCCATAGGCGACGTTGTCGCGCACGTTCATATGGGGGAACAGTGCGTAATCCTGGAATACCGTGTTTACGTCACGCTGATACGGCGGCAAGCCAGCGGCTTCCTCGCCATGAATGCGGATCGAGCCTGCGCTCGGTTGCTCGAAACCGGCGATCAGGCGCAGGCAGGTGGTCTTGCCCGAGCCGGATGGGCCGAGCATGGAAAAGAACTCGCCGTCCTGGATATCGATGGAAACCCGGTCAACGGCCTTCACTTCGCCGAACTGACGGGAAACGTGGGTGAATTGGACTGCAAGCGTCATGGTGCGGTGCTCCAAAAAGGCGCGTTTTGGATAAAAATAAAATCGTAGGAGGTGCTCAGAAATCGCAGCCTCGTTTCACTCGACAGCTCCTACCAACGGTGTAGGAGCAGTAAAGATCCGTAGCAGCTGCCGAGGCACGAGGCTGCGGTGGGCCGCGAAGCGGCCCCTGAGGGTCAGATGGCTTAGCGCCCGCCCATGATCGCGATGTAGTCCTGGGTCCAGCGGCTGTACGGCACGAACTTGCCGCCCTCGGCCTGCGGGGTTTTCCAGAAGGCGATCTTGTCGAACTGGTCGAAGCCGTTGGTCTTGCAACCCTCGGCGCCGAGCAGTTCGCTTTCCTTGCAGGCTGCGGGCACCGCCGGCAGCGAGCCGAACCAGGCGGCGACATCGCCCTGGACTTTCGGCTGCAGCGACCAGTCCATCCACTTGTAGGCGCAATTCGGGTGCTTGGCCTCGCTGTGCAACATGGTGGTGTCGGCCCAGCCGGTGGCGCCTTCCTTGGGAATGGTCGAAGCAATCGGCTGCTTCTCGTTCTGCAGGCCGTTGACCTGATACGGCCAGGCGCTGGAGGCCACCACGCCTTCGTTCTTGAAGTCGCTCATTTGCACGGTGGTGTCATGCCAGTAGCGGTGGATCAACGGCTGCTGCGCGCGCAACAGGTCGAGCACGGCCTTGTACTGGGTTTCGGTCAGTTCATAGGGGCTCTGGATCCCCAGTTCCGGCTGGGTGCTCTTGAGGTACAGCGCCGCATCGGCGATGTAGATCGGACCGTCATAGGCCTGCACGCGACCTTTGTTCGGCTTGCCGTCCGGCAGGTTCTGCGCATCGAACAGCACATTCCAGCTGGTGGGCGCGGTCTTGAACACGGTGGTGTTGTACATCAGCACGTTCGGCCCCCACTGGTACGGGGTGCCGTAGGTCTGCTGGCCCACCACGTACCACGGCGCATCCTTGAGGCGCGGGTCGATGTTCTTCCAGTTGGGGATCAACGCCGTGTTGATTGGTTGCACACGCTTGCCAACGATCAACCGCAGCGACGCATCCCCGGACGCGGTGACCAGGTCATAACCGCCCTTGGCCATCAAACTGACCATTTCGTCAGAGGTGGCGGCGGTTTTCACGTTGACCTTGCAGCCGGTTTCCTTCTCGAAACCTGTGACCCAGTCGTAGGCCTTGTCGCTTTCGCCACGTTCGATATAGCCGGGCCAGGCGACGATATCCAACTGGCCTTCACCAGCGCCCACCGCCTTGAGCGGTTCGGCGGCCTGGATACTGACGCTGGCCAGCAGCGCGGTGGTCAAGGCACTGAGCAGTGCGGTCTTATGCGCAGACATGGGGGTTCCCTCTTCTTTAATTATGGTCGGGGCAGTGTGTGAAGCCGTAACGCATGAGCTTAGTTGTTGTTTTAAAGATGCTGGCCGTGGCGGGCCATGATGTGGCGCACCACGCTGTAGTCCTGTAGCGAATCGCTGGACAGATCTTTCCCATACCCCGAGCGCTTCAAGCCGCCGTGGGGCATTTCGCTGACCAGCATGAAATGGCTGTTGATCCAGGTGCAGCCGTATTGCAGGCGCGCGGCGACCTGCATGGCCTTGTCCAGGTTCTGGGTCCAGACGGAGGAGGCCAGGCCGTATTCGGAATCGTTGGCCCAGTCCACCGCCTGTTCCAGTTCGTCGAAGCGGGTCACGGTGACCACCGGGCCGAACACTTCGCGCTGGACGATTTCATCGTTCTGCTTGCAACCGGCGAGCAGCGTCGGCTGGTAATAGAAGCCGGCCCCGGAATGCACGGCCGCGCCGGTGACCCGCTCGATATGCGGCTGGCCCAGGGCGCGCTCGACAAAGCTGGCCACGCGGTCGCGCTGGCGTGTGCTGATCAGCGGGCCGAGTTCATTATCGGCATCGCGCTTGCCGGCGAAGCGCAGGCTGCTGACGGCTGCGCCCAGCTCGGCGACCAATTTGTCGTGGATGCCCGCCTGGGCATAGATGCGGCACGCCGCGGTGCAGTCCTGGCCGGCGTTGTAGTAACCGTAGGCACGTACGCCTTCGACCACGGCTTGCAGATCGGCGTCGTTGCACACGATCACCGGCGCCTTGCCGCCCAATTCCAGGTGTGTGCGTTTGAGGGTCTTGGAGGCAGCCTGCAGGATTTTCTGGCCGGTGACGATGTCGCCGGTCAGCGAGACCATGCGCACCTTGGGGTGGCTGACCAAATGGCTGCCGACGCCTTCACCGCCACCGCACAGAATGTTGATGACCCCGCGTGGTAACACGTCCTTCAGGACCGGGGCCAATGCGAGGATCGACAGCGGCGTGTGTTCCGACGGCTTGAACACCAAGGTATTACCGGCCGCCAGCGCCGGGGCGATCTTCCACGCGGCCATCATCAGCGGGTAGTTCCACGGCGCAATCGAGGCCACCACGCCAATCGGATCGCGGCGCACCATGCTGGTGTAGCCCGGCAGGTATTCGCCGCTGAGCTGGCCGGTCTGGCAGCGCACGGCGCCGGCGAAGAAGCGGAACACATCGATGGTGGCGCTCAAGTCGTCCTGGCGCGCCAGGTGCAACGGCTTGCCGCAGTTAAGCGATTCCAGGCGGGCCAGATAGTCGGCGTGTTTCTCGATGGCGTCCGCGATGCCCAGCAGGATGTTGGAGCGTTGTTGCGGCGTGGTCCGCGACCAGCCGGCAAAAGCGCGGTGTGCGGCGAGGATCGCACTTTCGACCTGCTCGGTGCTGGCTTCGGCGATCTGGGTGAGCACTTCGCTGGTGGCCGGGTTGAGGATCGGCTCGGCAACGCCCTGGCCCTGGACCAGTTCGCCGTCGATCAGCAACGCAGTGAGCAGCGGGGTTGGCGCGCCGGACATTTTTCGTGATCTCTTTTCTTGTGTGGTCATGGGCGTTCTCTTACAAGGCGCATGACCTTCTCCTATGAATAAACAGAGACTAGAGGCCAGGCGTGAGGTCAACAAATACTAAATACTGAATGCAGCATTCGATTAAATAGATGGCTTGCGCAGGTGTGGTTGTTCCCGCGCAACGGTGAGGAACGGATCCACCAAGGCCGGTCGCGCGGTGCCTCGACGCCAGGCCAGGCCGACGTCCAGGGTCTGGCTGAGGTCGGCAATCGGCCGCGCTTCAATAATGTCGCCCTCCAGGGACCAGGGGCGGTAGGTCATGTCCGGCTGGATCGACACGCCCAGGCCCGCGGCCACCAGGCTGCGCACGGCCTCGGTGGAGGCGGTGCGCAGGGTCACGCGCGGTTGCAGGCCGGCAGCGGCCCACAGGCGCTGGGCGTTATGCCCCATTTCGTCGACGTTCAGCTGAATCAACGGCTCGCTTGCCACGTCGGCGAGGTTGATGCTGTCGTGCTCCAGCAGCGGGTGTTGCGCCGGTAGCCACAGGCGGTGGGGCGAGTGGGTGAGGACTTCGGTCTGCAGGGCGTGGCGGTCTTCCAGGTTGGAGAGGATCAGTACGCCCACATCGATCTCGCCGCTGACCAGCAAATGCTCGATATATGGGCGTTCGTCTTCCATCACGCGGATCTCCACGTTGGGGTAGGCGCGCTGGAAGCGGGTAAGCAAATCCGCCAGGTAGTAGCCGGCGACCAGGCTGGTCACGCCGATGATCAACTGCCCGGCGACCTGGTCGGTGCTCTGTTGCAGGCTGCGCTTGGCATTGTCGACGGTGGCGAGGATCAAGTGCGCCTGGCGCAGGAACTGGTGGCCCTGGTGCGTGAGGGTCATGCCCTTGGCATGGCGGTTGAACAGGGTGACGCCGATTTCCTGCTCCAGTTGCTGGATCGCCAGGGTCAGGGTGGACTGGGAAATGAACGCGGTCTGCGCGGCGGCGGAGATCGAACCGGTCTCGGCCACGGCGATAAAATGCCGGATTTGACGCAAGGTCATCATGCTGGAATTACCAGTGGGGTGTTTTTATAGATTTACCCGAGTGTATATCGATTTAAGCGAAGGGCAGCGGCGTTACATCTGGAAGCACTCTAGATCGCGGCTTTTTGGCACTTAGTTTTACGCTGAGGGCCTATTGGTCCTATGAACCCTAGTGTCTGGAGGCTACGAATGAATACCCGTGGATTGCTCGATCAGTTGCTCAAGTCCGGCCAGGACATGTTGCAGAACAAAACCGGCGGCCAGCGCAAGCAGGACGATAAAGGCGCCCTCGGCGGGCTGCTCGGCGGCGGCGGTCTGGGCAGCCTGCTCGGCGGTGCGGGCGGTGGCGCCCTGGCGGCGGGGGCGATGGGCCTGTTGCTGGGCAACAAGAAGGCGCGCAAGTTTGGCGGCAAGGCCCTGACCTATGGCGGGCTGGCCGCGTTGGGCGTGATTGCCTACAAAGCCTACGGCAACTGGCAGGCCAAGCAGGCCAACGCGCCTCAGGGCGAACCGCAAACCATCGACCGCCTGCCACCGGCCCAGGTCGAGCAGCACAGCCAGGGGATCCTCAAGGCATTGGTCGCCGCCGCCAAGGCCGACGGCCATGTGGATGAGCGTGAACGCGCACTGATCGAAGGTGAATTCACCAAGCTGGACAACGACCGCGAACTGCAAAGCTGGCTGCACGCCGAATTGAACAAGCCGCTGGACCCGGCCGACGTCGCCCGCGCCGCCGGCACCCCGGAAATGGCTGCCGAGATGTACATCGCCAGCGTGATGCTGGTGGACGAGGAGAACTTTATGGAAAAGGCGTATCTGGACGAATTGGCCCGCCAACTCAAGCTCGAGCCGGGCTTGAAGCTGGAACTGGAAAAGCAGGTACGGCTTAACCAATAACCGACGAGTGTACGCAATGTGGGAGGGGGCTTGCCCCGATAGCGGTAGACCAGTTGGAGTATTTGCAGCTGTTCCACCGCAATCGGGGGCAAGCCCCCTCCCACAGGTGTTTTTGCATATATGTCGGCACAACACCAAAACCCATTGATAAATGAGGGCTTCTGCTCAGCTATACTCCCCTCCATTTGAATGGCCCTTCGAGGAAACACTGTGAAGAATTGGACCTTGCGCCAGCGGATTTTGGCGAGCTTTGCGGTCATTATCGCGATCATGCTGCTGATGGTTGTGGTGTCCTACTCACGGTTGCTGAAGATCGAAGCCAGCCAGGAATCGGTGCGTGATGACGCGGTGCCGGGGGTTTACCTCAGTTCGATGATCCGCAGCGCGTGGGTCGACAGCTATTTGCAGACCATCGATATCATTGGCCTGCGCGAGGATAAAACCTTCACCAATAGCGATAAGTCGGATTACAAGGCCTTCGAGGCGCGTATCGAACAGCAGATGGCCAATTACGAAAAAACCGTGCATAGCCAGGCCGATCGCATGGAGTTCGATAACTTCAAGGCCGCCCACATCAATTACAACAAGGTCCTGGCCGAGGTGCTTGAGCGCGTCGAAGCCAATGACCTGCCGGCCGCCCGCGAGCTGCTGGAAGAGCAATTGACGCCGATCTGGACCGAAGGGCGCATGAAGCTCAATGACATCATCACGGAAAACAAGGCCGTGTCCGACAGGGCAACGGCCGCCATTGACGACGCCGTTGCCTCGGCCAAGGTCAGCATGTTCCTGTCGCTGGCCGTGGCCATTCTCGCCGCCGGCCTGTGTGGCCTGCTGCTGATGCGCGCGATCATGGCGCCGATGCAACGCATCGTCGAGATCCTCCAGACCATGCGCACCGGTGACCTGAGCAAACGCTTGAACCTGGAGCGCAAGGACGAGTTCGGTGCGGTGGAAACCGGCTTCAACGACATGATGACCGAGCTCACGGCCCTGGTGTCCCAGGCCCAGCGCTCTTCGGTGCAGGTCACCACCTCGGTCACCGAGATTGCGGCCACCTCCAAGCAGCAACAGGCCACTGCCACTGAAACCGCGGCCACCACCACTGAGATCGGTGCCACTTCACGGGAGATCGCTGCCACTTCCAAGGATCTGGTTCGCACCATGACCGAAGTGTCCACCGCCGCCGACCAGGCCTCGGTGGCCGCCGGTTCCGGCCAGCAAGGCCTGGCGCGCATGGAAGAAACCATGCACTCGGTGATGGGCGCCGCCGACCTGGTGAACGCCAAGCTGGCGATCCTCAATGAGAAGGCCGGCAATATCAACCAGGTGGTGGTGACCATCGTCAAGGTCGCCGACCAGACCAACCTGCTGTCCCTGAATGCCGCCATCGAAGCCGAAAAGGCCGGTGAATATGGGCGCGGTTTTGCCGTGGTGGCCACCGAAGTGCGGCGCCTGGCCGACCAGACCGCCGTGGCCACCTACGACATCGAGCAGATGGTGCGTGAAATCCAGTCAGCGGTTTCGGCGGGCGTGATGGGCATGGACAAGTTCTCCGAAGAAGTCCGTCGAGGCATGTTCGAAGTGCAGCAAGTAGGCGAGCAGCTGTCGCAGATCATCCATCAGGTACAGGCCCTGGCGCCGCGGGTGTTGATGGTCAACGAAGGCATGCAGGCCCAGGCCACCGGCGCCGAGCAGATCAACCATGCCCTGGTGCAACTGGGCGATGCCAGCAGCCAGACGGTGGAGTCCCTGCGCCAGGCCAGCTTTGCCATCGATGAACTGAGCCAGGTTGCGGTGGGTCTGCGCAGCGGCGTGTCGCGTTTCAAAGTCTGATGAGCGACCTTGCGGCTAAACGCGGCGCCGTTCCGGCAGCGAAAAAAGCCTTGTTCCTGGTGTTTCACATCGGCAGCGAACGCTTTGCGCTCAAGGCCACGGAGGTGGCCGAGGTGTTGCCACGCCTGCCGCTCAAGCCTATCGCCCACGCGCCACTGTGGGTGGCGGGCATCTTTGCCCATCGCGGGGCGTTGGTGCCGGTCATCGACCTGAGTGCGCTGACCTTCGGCACAGCGGCCCAGGCGCGTACGAGTACGCGCCTGGTGCTGGTCAATTACCAGCCGCACACCTGGGTCGAATCGCGCTGGCTCGGGCTGATCCTCGAGCAGGCCACGGACACCCTGCGGTGCGACCCGGCCGAATTCCAGCCTTACGGCCTGGATAACCGCCAGGCGCGGTACCTGGGGCCGGTGCGTGAGGATGCCCTGGGCCTGATGCAGTGGATTGGCGTGAATGACGTGCTCACCGATGATGTGCGCGCCCTGTTGTTTTCTGCCGAGCTGAGCCTATGAGCAACGACCCGCGTTTCTTTGCCTTCTTGAAAGAACGTATCGGCCTGGACGTCGCGTCGGTCGGCGAGGCCATCATCGAGCGCGCCGTACGCCAGCGCAGCCAGGCCGTGCAGGCGCAAACGCCAGGGCAGTACTGGCAGCACCTGCAAAGCTCCGAGGACGAGCAACACGCGCTGATCGAAGCCGTGATCGTCCCCGAGACCTGGTTTTTCCGTTACCCCGAATCCTTTGCGACCCTGGCCCGACTGGCGCTTGCACGCCTGGCCGAGATCAAGCAGATGCGCGCCCTGCGCATTCTCAGCCTGCCGTGTTCCACCGGCGAAGAACCCTATTCCATTGCCATGGCCTTGCTGGATGCCGGGCTGGCGCCGCACCAGTTCAAGGTCCTGGGCCTGGATGTCAGCCTGCTGTCGGTGGAGCGCGCCCGGCGTGGGGTGTATGGCAAGAACTCGTTTCGCGGTGGCGATACTGCCTTTCGCGACCGCCACTTCACGGAATACGGCGACGGGTTCCACATCGCCGACCGCGTGCGCGAACAGGTGCGCCTGCAAGTCGGCAACCTGCTCGACCCGACGCTGCTGGCGAACGAGGCGAGCTACGATTTCGTGTTTTGCCGCAACCTGCTGATCTACTTTGACCAGCCGACCCAGAAACAAGTCTTCGATGTGCTCAAGGGCCTGACCCATGTGGACGGCGTGCTGTTTATCGGTCCCGCCGAGGGCAGCTTGCTGGGGCGCCACGGCATGCGCTCGATTGGGGTGCCGCAGTCATTTGCCTTCAGCCGGCATGCCGAACCGGTGAAGCCTGAGCCGGTATTCGTGCCCATGCCGACGCCACCGCGCAGCGCCGCGCCGGTCCCGGTCAAGCCGCGACCGTTCAGCACGGCAAGCACCCAGGCGGGGCCGATCAAGGCGCCGCCCTCCGATGCGGGCACCTTGCTCAGCCGCATCGCCAGCCTGGCCAACGAAGGCAAAAGTGCCGAGGCCCGCGCCGCCTGCGAGCAGTATCTGAACAGTCACCCGCCGGCCGCCCAGGTGTTCTACTGGCTGGGGTTGCTCAGCGACGTGGCCGGCAGCGCCCTGGAAGCCCAGGGGTTTTATCGTAAAGCCTTGTACCTGGAACCCCAGCACCCGCAGGCCTTGATGCACCTGGCCGCCTTGCTCGAGTCCCAGGGCGACAGTGCGGGGGCGCGCCGTTTACAGGCGCGGGCCGCCCGCAGCGAGCGAGCAGACAGTGAGTCCAAACGATGAGTAGCACCGAGGCGCTCAACACCGCAGGCCTGGACCTGACCCTGGCCGACACCCAAGCCATCGACGACTGCTGGAACCGTATCGGTATCCATGGCGACAAGTCGTGCCCGTTGCTTGTGGAGCATATCCACTGCCGTAACTGTTCGGTGTACTCGGCTGCCGCCACGCGCTTGCTGGACCGCTATGCCTTGCAGCAGGAGGACCGTCGTCCGGTGGCGGCTGCCGAGGTTGACGAAAAGATCGTCACCCGCTCGCTGTTGGTGTTCCGCCTCGGCGAGGAATGGCTGGGCATCGCCACCCGCTGCCTGGTGGAGGTGGCGCCGTTGCAACCGATTCACTCGCTGCCGCACCAGCGCTCCCGTGCCTTGCTCGGTGTGGCCAATGTGCGTGGTGCGCTGGTGGCGTGCCTGTCGCTGGTGGAGTTGCTTGGCCTGGAAACAACCCATCAGGGCGCCAGCGGTGGGCGGATCATGCCGCGCATGCTGATCATCGCCGCGCAGGATGGCCCGGTGGTGGTGCCGGTGGACGAAGTGGATGGCATCCATGCCATCGATGAGCGCACCCTGAAGGCGGCGTCGGCCTCGGGTACCCAGGCCAGCGCGCGCTACACCCAGGGTGTGTTGCAGTGGAAAGGCCGTAGCCTGCGGTGGCTGGACGAGGCGCAATTGTTGTCCGCCGTGACCCGGAGCCTCACATGACCCCCGACCAGATGCGCGACGCCTCGCTGCTGGAGCTGTTCAGCCTGGAAGCCGATGCCCAGACCCAGGTGCTGAGCGCGGGCCTGCTGGCCCTGGAGCGCAACCCTACCCAGGCCGACCAGCTTGAAGCCTGCATGCGTGCCGCGCATTCGCTCAAGGGCGCGGCGCGCATCGTCGGGGTGGACGCCGGGGTCAGCGTGGCCCATGTCATGGAGGATTGCCTGGTCAGCGCCCAGGAACGCCGCCTGTACCTGCAACCCGAACATATCGACGCGTTGCTGCAAGGCACCGACTTGCTGATGCGTATCGCCACCCCTGGCAACGATGTCGGCACGGCGGACATCGATGCCTATGTGGCGTTGATGGAGCGCCTGCTGGATCCATCCCAGCCCAGTGCCTACGTCGCGCCGCTGCCCGCTGCGCCTGAGCCCGCCCCGGCGCCGCTCATCGAAGAGCTGCCGCCGGAGCCTGAGCCCGCACCGCACGTCGCCAGTGATCCGCCGCGTCAGGGCCGGCGCATGACTGAAGGTGGCGAACGCGTATTGCGCGTGACCGCCGAGCGCTTGAACAGCCTGTTGGACCTCTCGAGCAAGTCTCTGGTGGAAACCCAGCGGCTCAAGCCCTACCTGGCCAGCATGCAGCGTCTCAAACGGATTCAAAGCCAGAGCGTACGCGCCCTGGATACCCTGGATGGCCAGCTCAAGACCCTGGGTTTGAGCCTCGAAGCCGAGGAAGCCCTGGCCGATACCCGCCGCCTGCTGAGCGAAGCCCAGGCGCTGCTGGCGGAAAAGACCGCCGAGCTGGATGAGTTTGGCTGGCAGGCCGGCCAGCGTGCCCAGGTGCTCTACGACACTGCGCTGGCCTGTCGCATGCGCCCGTTTGCCGACGTGCTGGCCGGTCAGGTGCGCATGGTGCGCGACCTCGGCCGCAGCCTGGGCAAGCAAGTGCGCCTGGAGATCGAGGGAGAAAAGACCCAGGTCGATCGCGACGTGCTGGAAAAGCTCGAAGCGCCACTCACCCATCTATTGCGCAATGCCGTCGACCACGGCATCGAAATGCCCGAGCAACGCCTGCTGGCAGGCAAACCTGCCGAAGGCCTGATCCGCCTGCGCGCGTCCCATCAGGCCGGCCTGCTGGTGCTGGAGCTGAGTGACGACGGCAATGGCGTCGACCTGGAGCGCCTGCGCGGCACCATCGTCGATCGGCATCTTTCAACCTGGGAGACGGCCCTGAACCTGAGTGAAGAGGAACTGCTGACGTTCCTGTTCCTGCCGGGGTTCAGCTTGCGCGACAAGGTCACCGAAGTGTCCGGGCGCGGTGTCGGGCTGGATGCGGTGCAGCATATGGTTCGCCAACTGCGCGGCGCGGTGGTGCTGGAGCAGACGGCAGGACAGGGCAGTCGCTTCCACCTGGAGGTGCCGCTGACCCTGTCGGTGGTGCGCAGCCTGGTGGTGGAAGTCGGCGAGGAAGCCTATGCGTTCCCGCTGGCGCATATCGAGCGCATGTGCGACCTGGCACCCGACGACATTGTGCAGTTGGAAGGCCGCCAGCATTTCTGGCATGAAGGTCGGCATGTGGGCCTGGTCGCCGCCAGCCAGCTGTTGCAGCGCCCATTGGGGCAGAGCAATGACGAAACCTTGAAGGTGGTGGTGATCCGCGAGCGCGATGCGGTTTACGGGATCGCCGTGGAACGCTTTATCGGCGAACGCACCCTGGTGGTGTTGCCGCTGGATGATCGCCTGGGCAAGGTCCAGGATATTTCCGCCGGTGCCTTGCTGGACGACGGCTCGGTGGTATTGATCGTCGATGTGGAAGATATGCTGCGCTCGGTGGACAAGCTGCTCAACACCGGGCGCCTGGAACGCATCGCCCGGCGCAGCCAGCAGGCCACCGAGGCACCGCGCAAGCGGGTACTGGTGGTGGACGACTCGCTCACTGTGCGGGAGTTGCAACGCAAGTTATTGCTCAATCGCGGGTACGAAGTGGCCGTCGCGGTCGACGGCATGGACGGCTGGAACGCCTTGCGCTCCGAAGATTTCGACCTGCTTATCACTGATATCGATATGCCTCGTATGGACGGTATTGAATTGGTCACACTCCTGCGCCGTGACAGTCGCCTGCAATCGTTGCCGGTGATGGTGGTGTCGTACAAAGACCGTGAAGAAGACCGCCGTCGCGGGCTGGACGCTGGGGCGGATTATTATCTGGCCAAGGCCAGCTTCCACGATGACGCGCTGCTGGATGCCGTGGTGGAGCTGATCGGAGGCGCGCGGTCATGAGGATTGCGATCGTCAATGACATGCCCCTGGCCGTGGAGGCCCTGCGCCGTGCCTTGAGCTTCGAGCCCATGCACCAGGTGGTGTGGGTGGCCAGCAATGGCCTGGAGGCGGTGCAGCGCTGCGCCGAATTGACCCCGGACCTGATCCTGATGGACCTGATCATGCCGGTGATGGACGGCGTGGAGGCCACGCGGCAGATCATGGCCGAGACCCCGTGCGCGATCCTGCTGGTGACCGTCGACCGCCAGGCCAATGTGAGCCGGGTGTTCGAAGCCATGGGCCACGGCGCCCTGGATGTGGTGGATACGCCGGCGCTCGGCGTGGGCAACCCCAAGGATGCGGCGGCGCCGTTGCTGCGCAAGATCCTCAACATCGGCTGGCTGATCGGCCAGCGCGGCAGCCGTGTGCGCGCCGAAACCACCCCGGAGCGCAGCACCGGCGAACGCCAGAGCCTGGTGGCGATCGGTTCTTCGGCGGGTGGCCCGGCTGCCCTGGAAACCCTGCTCAAGGGGTTGCCCCGGGACTTTGCCGCCGCCATTGTGCTGGTGCAGCATGTGGATCAGGTCTTCGCCGCCGGCATGGCCGAGTGGCTGAGCAGCGCCTCCGGCCTGCCGGTACGCCTGGCCCGCGAAGGCGAACCGCCGCAAAGCGGAGTGGTGCTGCTGGCCGGCACCAATCACCACATTCGTTTATTGAAGAATGGCACGCTAGCCTATACCGCAGAGCCGGTGAACGAGATTTACCGGCCTTCGATCGACGTGTTTTTCGAAAGCGTGGCCAGCCACTGGAATGGCGATGCCGTCGGCGTACTGCTGACGGGTATGGGGCGTGACGGGGCCCAGGGGCTCAAGCTAATGCGTGAACAAGGTTATTTGACCATCGCCCAGGATCAGCAAAGCTCGGCGGTGTATGGCATGCCCAAAGCGGCGGCGGCGATTGATGCTGCTGTCGAAATTCGCCCACTGGATAGAATTGCGCCCCGATTGCTGGAGGTCTTTGCAAAATGATCATGACCTTCCGCGGTGTTGGCTTGCAGGCAGTAATTCAGGTGACTGCACATGAATGATTTACAGATCGACGACATCAAGACCGACGAAAACGCCGCCATGGTGTTGCTGGTCGACGACCAGGCCATGATCGGCGAAGCCGTCCGGCGCGGCCTGGCCCACGAAGAAAACATCGACTTCCACTTCTGTGCCGACCCGCACCAGGCGATTGCCCAGGCCATCCGCATCAAGCCCACGGTGATCCTGCAGGACCTGGTGATGCCGGGCCTCGACGGCTTGACCCTGGTGCGCGAATACCGCAACCACCCGGCCACGCAGAACATCCCGATCATCGTGCTTTCCACCAAGGAAGACCCACTGATCAAGAGCGCGGCGTTCTCGGCGGGGGCCAACGATTACCTGGTCAAGCTGCCGGACAACATCGAACTGGTGGCGCGCATCCGCTATCACTCGCGTTCCTACATGACCCTGTTGCAGCGCGATGCCGCCTACCGTGCGCTGCGGGTCAGCCAGCAACAGCTGCTGGACACCAACCTGGTGCTGCAACGGCTGATGAACTCCGATGGCCTGACCGGGCTGTCCAACCGCCGCCACTTCGACGAATACCTGGAGCTGGAATGGCGCCGCGCCATGCGTGACCAGACCCAGCTGTCATTGCTGATGATCGACGTGGATTTCTTCAAGACCTACAACGACAGCTTTGGCCACGTCGAGGGTGATGAAGCCTTGCGCAAGGTCGCCAACACCATCCGCGAAGCCAGCAGCCGCCCCTCGGACCTGCCGGCACGCTACGGCGGCGAAGAGTTTGCCCTGGTGTTGCCGAACACCTCGCCGGGTGGGGCACGCCTGGTGGCGGAAAAGCTGCGCATGGCCGTCGCCGCACTGAAAATCCCGCATATCGCCCCGGCGGAAGGCTCGAGCCTGACCATCAGCATCGGGCTGTCGACCATGACGCCGGTGCAGGGTACCGATTGCCGCCAGTTGATCATGGCGGCGGACAAGGGCTTGTATACGGCCAAGCACAACGGGCGAAACCTGGTCGGCATCGAGTGACTCGAGGCCGCAACAGATCAAAATGTGGGAGGGGGCTTGCCCCCTCCCACATTTAACCCTGCGTAGTCTGCCTTTTCGCCAGGCGGGCTGCCGCTCCCCCCCGTTTGCCGTTATACTCGCCGGCTTTCAAAAGTTCGCCAACGAGTGCTGCCCGCCATGGAAATCAACCCGATCCTTAACACCATCAAGGACCTGTCCGAGCGCTCCGAAACTATTCGGGGGTATCTTTGACTACGATCAAAAGCATGAGCGCCTGACCGAAGTCAATCGCGAGCTTGAAGATCCGAGTGTCTGGAACAAACCTGAATACGCCCAGGAACTGGGGCGCGAGCGCGCTGCGCTGGCGCAGATCGTCGACACCCTCGACGAACTGAATACCGGCCTGGCCGATTGCCGCGACCTGCTGGACATGGCCGTCGAGGAAAACGACGAAGGCGCAGTGGGCGATGTCGTCGCCGAGCTGGCCCGTCTCGAGGAAAACCTCGCCAAGCTTGAATTCCGTCGCATGTTCAGCCACGAAATGGACCCGAACAACGCCTACCTGGACATCCAGGCCGGTTCCGGCGGCACCGAAGCCCAGGACTGGGCCAACATCCTGCTGCGCATGTACCTGCGCTGGGCCGACAAACGCGGTTTCGACGCCACCATCATGGAACTGTCGGCTGGTGAAGTCGCCGGCATCAAGGGCGCGACCGTGCACATCAAGGGTGAATACGCCTTTGGCTGGCTGCGTACCGAGATCGGCGTACACCGCCTGGTGCGCAAGAGCCCGTTCGACTCCGGCAACCGTCGCCACACCTCGTTCTCTGCGGTGTTCGTCTCGCCCGAGATCGATGACAAGGTGGAAATCGAGATCAACCCGGCCGACCTGCGTATCGACACCTACCGCTCCTCCGGTGCCGGTGGCCAGCACGTAAACACCACCGACTCGGCCGTACGTATTACCCACGTACCGACCAACACCGTGGTGAGCTGCCAGAACGAACGTTCCCAGCACGCGAACAAGGACACCGCCATGAAAATGCTGCGGGCCAAGTTGTACGAGCAGGAAATGCAGAAGCGCAACGCCGCTTCCCAGGCCCTGGAAGACACCAAGTCGGATATCGGCTGGGGTCACCAGATCCGCTCTTATGTGCTCGATGCGTCGCGGATCAAGGATCTGCGCACTAACATCGAACGCAGCGACTGCGACAAGGTGCTCGACGGTGACATTGACGAATACCTGGAAGCCAGCCTGAAATCTGGCCTGTAACCCCTTGTAGGAACCGGGGGGACGCCTAGTCCTTGCCGGCGATCCCCGGCCTACGCCTGGGACAACGAACCTGATGGAAAATTTAAAGACATGAGCGACCAACAACTCGACCCGCAAGCCCTGCAACAGGAAGAAAACTCCCTGATCGCCCTGCGCAAGGAAAAGCTGGCTGCCGAGCGCGCCAAGGGCAATGCCTTCCCCAACGACTTCCGTCGCGACAACTACTGCGATGCCTTGCAGAAGCAGTACGCGGACAAGACCAAGGAAGAGCTGGCAGAAGCGGCGATCCCGGTCAAGGTGGCAGGTCGCATCATGCTCAACCGTGGCTCGTTCATGGTGATCCAGGACATGACCGGGCGTATCCAGGTCTACGTCAACCGCAAAACCCTGTCCGAAGAAACCCTGGCCTCGGTGAAAACCTGGGATATGGGCGACATCATCGCCGCCGAAGGCACCCTGGCCCGTTCCGGCAAGGGCGACCTGTACGTGGAAATGACCAGCGTGCGCCTGCTGACCAAGTCCCTGCGCCCGTTGCCGGACAAGCACCACGGCCTGACCGACACCGAGCAGCGTTACCGCCAGCGCTACGTTGACCTGATCGTCAACGAAGACGTGCGCCAGACCTTCCGCGTGCGTTCGCAGGTCATCGCGCACATCCGCAGCTTCCTGATGCAGCGTGACTTCCTGGAAGTGGAAACCCCGATGTTGCAGACCATCCCGGGTGGTGCCGCAGCCAAGCCGTTCGAAACCCACCACAACGCACTGGACCTGGAAATGTTCCTGCGTATCGCGCCTGAGTTGTACCTCAAGCGTCTTGTGGTCGGTGGCTTCGAGAAGGTGTTCGAGATCAACCGCAACTTCCGTAACGAAGGCGTCTCGACCCGGCACAACCCGGAATTCACCATGTTGGAGTTCTACCAGGCCTACGCCGACTACGAAGACAACATGGACCTCACCGAGGAACTGTTCCGCGAGCTGGCGCAGCTTGTCCTCGGGACTACCGACGTGCCGTACGGCGACAAGGTGTTCCACTTCGGCGAGCCGTTCGTGCGCCTGTCGGTGTTCGACTCGATCCTCAAGTACAACCCTGAGTTGACCGCAGACGACCTCAACGACATCGACAAGGCCCGCGCCATCGCCAAGAAAGCCGGTGCCAAGGTGCTCGGTTTCGAAGGCCTGGGCAAACTGCAGGTGATGATTTTCGAAGAGCTGGTGGAGCACAAGCTGGAACAGCCGCACTTCATTACCCAGTACCCGTTCGAAGTGTCGCCGCTGGCCCGTCGCAACGACGACAACCCGAACGTCACCGACCGTTTCGAGCTGTTCATCGGCGGCCGCGAAATCGCCAACGCCTACTCCGAGCTTAACGATGCCGAAGACCAGGCCGAGCGCTTCATGGCCCAGGTGGCCGACAAGGACGCTGGCGACGACGAAGCCATGCACTACGACGCCGACTTCGTACGTGCCCTGGAATACGGCATGCCGCCAACGGCCGGTGAAGGTATCGGCATCGACCGCCTGGTGATGTTGTTGACCAACTCGCCGTCGATCCGCGATGTGATCTTGTTCCCGCACATGCGGCCACAAGCGTAAATGTAGCGAAATCCGAAGCCGCCTTTTATAAGGCGGCTTTTTTATGTGGCGTTTTTAAGCGTCAAGCAAACAGCGCCAGGTTTTGATCTATTCAAGGATGTGTGTCGTGAACCGCGTAACCGCTCAAGAAGGTGCCGCCGGCATTGCCGCTGCCGTGGCTGAAAGCGTCCAGTACCAGGGCCGTAAGGCCAGCCGTCGGGGCAGCGAGCAACGCAGGCAAGACATTCTCGATGCAGCCATGCGCATCGTGGTGCGCGATGGCGTGCGGGCCGTGCGCCATCGGGCCGTGGCGGCCGAGGCCGGTGTGCCGTTGTCAGCCACTACCTATTACTTCAAGGACATCGATGACCTGCTCACCGATACCTTCGCCCAGTACGTTGAACGCAGCGCCGCCTTCATGGGCAAGCTATGGGTGCGTAACGAAGGCCTGCTGCGTGAGATGGTCGCCTATGGCGATGGCAGCCCGGAATCGCGCTCGCAACTGGCCGATGACATCGCGCGGCTGACCGCCGACTATGTGCTGCGCCAGTTGACCAACCGCCGCGAGCATTTGATGGCCGAACAGGCCTTTCGCCAGGAAGCCTTGCTCAACCCGCGCCTGGCTGAGCTGGTGCGTTCCCACCAGCAGATCCTGTTGCAGGGCACGGGGCAGTTTTTCCAGGTATTGGGCTCCCGCGAGCCGCAACAGGACGCCAAGGTGTTGACGGCGATTATCAGTCGGATGGAATATCAGGGCCTGCTGGGCGGCGCAGAGCCTCTGACCGGTGAAGAGATGCTTGAGATCCTCAAGCGTTACATGCATTTGGTGTTGGCCTCGGTCTGACACCGGGGGAGTCCAATGAAAACCTGGCGTGTGGCGGTAATCGCCTTGTCGTTCCTGTTGCTCAGCGGTTGCCTGGTCACGTTCAAGGACCCGTTGCCCGCCCATGAGGCGGCACCGGATGAGTTGCTGGGCCATTGGACCAGCAGGAATGCCTGGGGCGAACCGCTCAATCTGCGCATCAGCCGTGCCGGTGAGCACCGCTACAAGGCGGTGAGCTACCCTAAAGCCACGCCGGCCCAGCGCGATGAGTACCTGTTTACCGTTTCGCGTCATGGCAACCGCTGGTACCTGTCGGCACCGTTGCCGGCCCGGTTCGGAGGGCATTACTTCCTGGCGGGGTTCGAGTTCGACGATAAGCACGAATTGGTGGTCTATAACCTCGACCTCGAACAGATTCACCAGGCCATCGGGCAACAGGTGCTGCAGGGCAGCAGCGTGGATACCGTCGAAGGCGCCGGCGTACGGGTCGACAGTTCCATGAGCCAGGTGTTTGCCTACCTGGATGATCCGGCCAATGCCGATGTGTTCGTTGAAGCCGTGCGCTACCAGCGTGCGGGCAAATAACGTTTAAAGAGGAAGCACCGGGTGGACGATTACCAGCAGACGATACGCAGCTTGTCCGATCGCATTGTGCTGGCGCAAACACCGATTCGCGTCCTCGACGCCGTGAAGTGGGACGACAACATTCGCCAGGGATTCCTCAAGGCCAAGGGCAAGGCCATGCCCGCCGTGGATCGCGACTATTACCTGAACCGGCCGCTGTCGTTCGACTCCAGTGCGGTAAAGCTGGAATTCCAGAACATCGAACGCGACATCACTCGCCGCCTCGGCCAGTTCAGCCCGGTGGGGCAGATCATGCGCCGCA
Source organism: Pseudomonas sp. AM8 (assembly GCF_036346475.1). Taxonomy (NCBI): domain Bacteria; kingdom Pseudomonadati; phylum Pseudomonadota; class Gammaproteobacteria; order Pseudomonadales; family Pseudomonadaceae; genus Pseudomonas; species Pseudomonas sp. AM8. The sequence goes on along the minus strand of NZ_JAOTNX010000001.1, from coordinate 441,782 downwards.
TGTGCCGCGAATACCGCATGGTGGTGCGCATGCTCGAAGCCCGCGGCACCGAGGACTTCGGCCTGATTTCCCAGGAGCTGTACGGCGCCGCCTCCGACGCCTTCCACGCCGGCGACCCGACCCTGGCTGACCTGGGCCTGATGCTCTCCGACTACCTGAACAATATCGACGGCCGTGGCGACCTCAAGGACGAAGCCAAGACCCTGACCGCCAAGGACGCCGTGGCCCTGCTGCAAACCCGCCTGAACAAGGTATTTGGCGAAGCCGAAGAGACCATCCGGGTGTTTGAGTCCGACGGCATCGTTGCCGATGCCGCAGCGGGAGCCGACTACATCAAGATCCGCGCCGACGCGATGTTCAACGACCGCGACGTGCGTGCGCTGGAAGTCCACGAAGGCCTGGTGCATGTCGGTACCACGCTCAACGGCCAGAACCAGCCGATCTGCACGTTCCTGTCCAAGGGCCCGCCGTCGTCCACCGTGACCCAGGAAGGCCTGGCGATCCTCATGGAGATCATTACGTTCGCCTCCTACCCGAGCCGCTTGCGCAAGCTGACCAACCGCACCCGTGCGATCCACATGGTGGAAGAGGGTGCCGACTTCCTGCAGGTGTTCGAGTTCTTCCGCGAGCAAGGCTTTGAAATGGCCGAAAGTTATGGCAACGCCAGCCGGGTATTCCGTGGCTCGGTGCCGAACGGCCTGCCGTTTACCAAGGATCTGTCCTACCTCAAGGGCTTTATCATGGTCTACAACTACATCCAGCTGGCCGTGCGCAAAGGCAAGCTGGAGCAAGTGCCGCTGCTGTTCTGCGGCAAGACCACCCTGGAAGACATGCGCACCTTGCGCCAACTGGTGGACGAAGGCCTGGTGGTGCCGCCCAAGTACCTGCCGGAGCAGTTCCGCGACATGAATGCACTGGCGGCGTGGATGTGTTTCTCCAACTTCCTCAACCACTTGAGCCTGGACCGGATCGAGGCGGATTACTCCAATATCCTTTAAACGTTGTTATTCACGAGGCTTCAACGGATGAGAATCCTCGGCATTCTGTGCCTGCTACTCACATTGAACGGTTGCAGCTCGCTGCTGTTCTACCCCGAACCCGGCCTGCCATTCACGCCCGAAAAAGCGCACTTGCAATACCGTGATGTCACCCTCACCACCGCCGACGGCGTCAAGCTGCATGCCTGGTGGCTGCCGGCCAAACCCGGCGTACCTCTCAAGGGCACGGTGCTGCACCTGCACGGCAACGGCGGTAACCTGGCCTGGCACCTGGGCGGCAGCTGGTGGTTGCCGGAGCAGGGCTACCAGGTACTGCTGCTGGACTATCGCGGTTACGGGCTGTCGGCAGGCAAGCCCTCGCTGCCAGCGATCTATCAGGACGTGGACGCGGCGTTCAACTGGCTCGACCAGGCGCCCGAAACCCAGGGCCAGCCGTTGATCGTCCTCGGTCAAAGCCTCGGTGGTGCGCTGGCGGTGCATTACCTGGCGGAACACCCGCAGCGTCAAGTCCAACTCAAGGCCCTGGTACTGGACGGCGTGCCGGCCAGTTATCGTGACGTAGGACAATTCGCCCTGAGCACCTCCTGGTTAACATGGCCCTTCCAGGTGCCCTTGTCTTGGCTGGTGCCCGACGCCGACAGCGCGATCAACGCCATGCCGCAACTGACCGGCGTGCCGAAATTGCTGTTCCACAGCCTGGATGACCCGATCGTGCCCGTGGCCAACGGTATCCGCCTGTATCAGGCCGCGCCGCCGCCACGGGTATTGCAGTTGACCCGCGGCGGCCATGTGCAGACCTTTGCCGACAAGACTTGGCAAACCGTGATGCTGCGCTATCTGGACGACCCGCAGCACTTCAACGGCCTGCGCCGCCTGGGCGAGATTCCGAATTACCCCATTCCTAAAGTTGATCCATCAGAGAGCCCGCAATGAGTGAAGAACGCAACATGATCCCGCTGATCCTCACCGGTATCGGCACCATCATCGGCACCGTCGGCTGCCTGTGGTACTACGGCTATTTGCACTTCGCCAAGCCTGAGGATGCGTTGCTGCTCAGCGACTTCACCATGCTCAAGACCGTGCCGGGCGAGGACTACAAGATCTCCCTGACCCCGGCCGCTCAAGTGGCACAGTGCGTCGATGGTGTGCTGGTCATGTTCGATACCGAACAAAAAGGCTTGAGTGGAGTGTTGGTCAACAACAAAAAGCAGGCGGTGCGTTGCATGGGCCAGGAAACCCCGCAACTGCAGCAGTAAGCCAGCGCGTCGAGTCCGTGGGAAAACGCCACTCAGCCTGGGGATTCGTCCCTTGGTGCAGGTCCGAGTCTTCCCAGGCCGGAACCATCTCTATTTGCCCGCCACAGACTATGGACTGATCGGTGTGACTGATCGGTCCTTTTCGTTAGTTATTGTGGAGTCGACATTTATGACAAGCATCAGCGGAACACAGTCTCCAGTGAATACGGGCAGCTATGGCGCCGGCGGGAGCTCCCAGGGAGACCTCAACCAACAGATTGATGACGTAAAAAGCAAAATTAACCAAATGGAGTCACAAGGCTCCCAGGGTGGGCAGGGAAGCGGTGGGGCCGGCGGCGGAGAGAGTCTCGAGGACCTGAAGGAGCTACTGAAGAAGCTGCTTGCACAACTGCAGCAACAAGGTGCACAGGGCGGCCAAGGCGGCGAAGGCGGCCAGGGCAATGGCCAGATTCCGCAACCCGACTATCAGGGGGGGGGCTCGATCAACACCTGATTGCCCACCCGTGGAAAAACCCGCCTGCCATAGGCGGGTTTTTGTGTATCCGGGGTCAGGTTAGCCACGGCCCGCTCAATGTCCACAGGGGGGCGGGATTTATTTGGAACCATATCGCGCAAGACGCCACAGAAAGCGGTGTAACTTACACACTTCAGGGCCGAGAAAGTGGCGATATCTATTTTTTCAAATCCTGCAAATCCTGCAGCTCCTGAAAGTCCGGCATTACGCAACATGCGGGATATGGTCAGGTGCCATGAGGATCTGGAACGGCAGCAAGCTCGGGAGCAGAAAAAGCAACTGATGGAGCATTTGCCGAAACAGGCCCATGCCCCGAAGATTGAGCTGCCAGCGGAGGACACAAACCGTCCTGTCCAATTCGGCGAGCCCAAAAAAAACCCACCATAAGGTGGGTTTTCTTATCCAGCATCAATCAATCAGTTGGCGACGGACGAGCGTGGCTTGACCGGCTGGTTATCGTTGGAGATGGTCACTTCAACGCGGCGGTTCATGGCACGGCCCGAGACGCTGCCGTTGTCGGCAACCGGGTATTCCTTGCCATAGCCGGTGGTCACGATGCGGCGTGGGTCAACGCCCATCTTGATCAGCGCAACCTGCACAGAAGCGGCACGTCGCTCCGACAGGCTCTGGTTGTAGGCATCGCTGCCTGTGCTGTCCGTGTAACCTTCAACGATCACCTGGCGATCCGGGTTTTCCTGAAGGAACTGCGCCAGCTTATTGATGTTGACCAGGCCGCTGGACTTCAGGTCGGCCTTGTTGGTGGCAAACAGCACGTCGCCAAAGGTCACCAGAGTACCGCGCTCGGTTTGCTTGGCGTTCAAGCTGTCCTGCAGCTGCTTGATCTGCGCATCACGGGCCTCGAGCAGGGCACGGGCGCGTTCGTCGCCGGCGTTTTTCAGCTTGGCTTCGGATTCGCGCAGCACGATGGTGTCTTTGGCCACTTCAACGCGCTGGTTGGTCAGGTAGGCCAGTTGATCGACCTTCTTCTGGTCTTCCTTGTCGCGGTAGGCCTTGTCAGCCTTGTCCAGCCAATCGCTGGCGTCCTTGGTTTCCAGCGCGGCAAGCTTGGTGGCTTGCGGGTTGGTTTGCAGGGACGAGAAGTTGGTCCGTGCGTTTTCCAGGTTTGCGTTGGGCGGGGTAGAGCAGGCCGCCAGGGCAACGCTCATCGCCAGCAGGGCAGGGATCATCAATTGTTTACGCATAGTCGTGTCGTCCTTTCAATTCGATATCGGGTGCAGTGCAATCAGGCGCGGCGCTTTATTTCTGCTGGATAGCAGCCGGGCGCATACCTTCCTGACGCAGCTCCTGAACAGCTTTCTGGGAATCCTTCACAGCCTGTTCGGCCTTGGCCGCCTGGGACTTGCGCTCTGCAACGCGAGCATCCCATTCAGCCTGTTCGGCCAGGCGACGCGCCTCGTCATAATTCTTGTCGTGCATGGCGATTTCGGCTTGCTTGAGCTTGTCCTGGGCCGATTTCATTTCAACTGCTGCGTACTCGGTACCGCCGGCGCTCACTGCGCTGTTGACCGCGGACTGAGTCACCGCGTACTGCTCGGTTGGCGGGTTGCCGGCGCAGCCAGCCAAAACGAAGCTGGTGCCGATTGCCAGCGCGGCCAATTTAAGCCCGCGCAGGTGGTTAAACGTGGATTTGGCAGTGCTGGTCTTCATCGTCTTCAACTCCATTGGATAGCTCCTAAAAACATCAAAATCCATCGCAGTCGGTGAACGGCTTGGGGCGCGGCGGTAAAGCGCGACAGGCCCTTTCAAACGGCCGTTCCAAGTGATGGCTTACTGGCTGTGACCGGAGGCTTTTTTCAAAAGTTCAGAAGAGATGGCGATTTGCCTAAAAAAATATCTGACTGATTGGTCAGGGTAAAAAGTTGGAACTTTTGCCACGTGCAGGGGTACTCCGAGCCTCGGCAGAGGCCCGGAATACGGGGTTCAGATGGGTGTCAATCGAGTCCGTCAGTGCTTTTGGTCGTCGGCACTGGCAGACAAATCATGCAGATAGCGACGGGACAAGGTCAGGAACCGCGGCGTTGGCCCGACGTCCTCATAGAGCGGGTCGCCCTCTTCATCGGTGGCGATGACCTGTTGTCCCTTGATGTAGGGAAAGCTGGCTTCCAGCTCCTCAAGGGCGGCACCGATCAGCTCGCCGAGCAGTTCTTCGGTGTGGCGCTTAGGGTACATCTCGGCGATGGCTGCCAGCCGTGCAGCAGCCTCCACATCCAGATGGATGGCGTACTCGGTCTTGGTCAGGCGACCCTTGGCGTTCTCTTCCCAATGCTGGGCCAGTTCTCGAATTTTCATGGCAACCTCAATAAAGCCTGCGGTGGCAGGCGGTGATGAGTGACCAGCCGTGCGCGTGGATAAACGCGGCGGCTCACACTTGAGACTAGCTGCAAGTCACAAGGTTTAAAGTCTTGTCATAAAACGATGCCGGCGGCACTCTGACACACCTGCGCGTCCCGGATTTCTGGCTGGAGATTGGCTGATGAGTGATATCGATGCACGCTTGCGTGAGGATGTTCACCTGCTCGGTGAACTGTTGGGCAACACCATTCGAGAGCAGTACGGCGATGATTTTCTCGCCAAGATCGAACAGATCCGCAAAGGCGCCAAGGCCGACCGCCGCGGAGCCGCCCCGGACAAAGCCGCGGGTGATGAACTGAGCGCCAGCCTCAATCAGTTGCAGGAAAACGAACTGCTGCCGGTGGCGCGGGCCTTCAACCAGTTCCTCAACCTGGCCAATATCGCCGAGCAGTATCAGTTGATTCACCGGCGCGACGAGTCGCAACCGGCGCCGTTCGAGTCCCGCGTATTGCCGGAGTTACTGGCTCGCCTGCAGGGCGAGGGCCACAGCAATGAGTCCCTCGCCCGCCAGTTGGGGCGCCTGGACATCGAACTGGTCCTCACCGCCCACCCCACCGAAGTGGCACGCCGCACCCTGATCCAGAAATACGACGCCATCGCCGCGCAACTGGCGCTGCAGGATCATCGCGACCTCACCAGCGCTGAGCGCGAGCAGATCCGCCAGCGCCTGCAGCGCTTGATCGCCGAAGCCTGGCACACCGAAGAAATCCGCCGCACTCGGCCCACCCCGGTGGATGAAGCCAAGTGGGGCTTCGCGGTGATCGAGCATTCGTTGTGGCACGCCATCCCCAATTACTTGCGCAAGGCCGACCAGGCGTTACACGCGGCGACGGGCCTGCGTTTGCCGCTGGAAGCCGCGCCGATCCGCTTTGCGTCGTGGATGGGCGGCGACCGTGACGGCAACCCGAATGTCACCGCGCCGGTCACCCGCGAGGTGTTGCTGCTGGCGCGCTGGATGGCGGCCGACCTGTACCTGCGCGATATCGACCACCTGGCCTCCGAACTGTCGATGCAACAGGCCAGCCCGGCGTTGCAGGCCAAGGTCGGCGACAGCGTCGAACCTTATCGTGCCCTGCTCAAGCAACTGCGCGAACGCCTGCGCGCCACGCGCCAATGGGCCCATACCGCGTTGAGCAGCAGCACGCCGGCGCCTGCCGAGGTGTTGCAGAACAACCGCGATCTGCTCGAGCCACTGGAGCTGTGCTACCAGTCGTTGCACGCGTGCGGCATGGGCGTGATCGCCGACGGCCCGCTGCTCGATTGCCTGCGCCGGGCCGTAACCTTTGGTCTATTTCTGGTGCGCCTGGATGTGCGCCAGGATTCCAGTCGTCATTCGGCGGCGATGACTGAAATCACCGATTACCTGGGCCTGGGCCGTTACGAGGACTGGAACGAAGACATGCGCATCAGCTTCCTGATGAAGGAGCTGGCCAACCGTCGACCGCTGTTGCCGGGCTATTTCAAGCCATCGGCCGATACGGCCGAAGTGCTCAATACCTGCAAGGAAGTGGCCGCCGCGCCTGCCGCATCGTTAGGCTCGTATGTCATTTCCATGGCCGGTGCCGCGTCGGACGTATTGGCGGTGCAGCTGCTGCTTAAAGAGTCGGGCGTTCAACGGCCGATGCGCGTGATGCCGCTGTTCGAAACCCTGGCCGACCTGGATAACGCCGGTCCCGTGATCGAACAACTGTTGCTGCTGCCAGGCTACCGGGCGCGCTTGCAGGGCCCGCAGGAAGTGATGATCGGCTACTCCGACTCGGCCAAGGACGCCGGCACCACCGCCGCCGCCTGGGCGCAGTACCGGGCCCAGGAGCGGCTGGTGGATATCTGCCGTGAGCAACAGGTGGAATTGCTGCTGTTCCACGGTCGCGGCGGCACCGTCGGGCGTGGCGGCGGCCCGGCCCACGCGGCGATCCTGTCGCAACCGCCGGGTTCGGTGGCGGGGCGTTTCCGTACCACCGAGCAAGGCGAGATGATTCGCTTCAAGTTCGGCTTGCCGGACATTGCTGAACAGAACCTCAATCTCTACCTGGCCGCCGTGTTGGAAGCGACATTGCTGCCACCGCCGCCACCGGAGCCGGCGTGGCGCCATTTGATGGATGAATTGGCGGCCGACGGCGTCAGCGCTTACCGTGCGGTGGTGCGGGAAAATCCGCAATTCGTCGAGTATTTTCGCCAATCCACCCCGGAGCAGGAGCTGGGCCGGCTACCTCTGGGCAGTCGCCCGGCCAAGCGTCGCGCCGGTGGTATAGAAAGCCTGCGCGCCATTCCGTGGATCTTCGGTTGGACCCAGACTCGCCTGATGCTGCCGGCCTGGCTGGGTTGGGAGGCCGCGTTGAGCAAGGCCCTGGAGCGCGGCGAAGGTGAACTGCTGGGGCAGATGCGCGAACAGTGGCCGTTCTTCCGCACCCGCATCGATATGCTGGAAATGGTCCTGGCCAAGGCCGATGCCGATATTGCGCGCCTGTATGACGAGCGCCTGGTGCAGCCGGACCTGTTGCCACTGGGGGCGCACTTACGCGACCTATTGTCGCAGGCCTGCGACGTGGTGCTTGGCCTGACCGGCCAGTCGCAACTGCTGGCCCACAGCCCTGACACCCTGGAGTTCATCCGCCTGCGCAACACCTACCTCGATCCCTTGCACCTGTTGCAGGCCGAGTTGCTGGCGCGCTCGCGTCGCCAGGAAGCCGCGCAGGACAGCCCTCTGGAACAGGCGTTGCTGGTGTCCGTGGCCGGTATTGCCGCCGGCCTGCGCAACACCGGCTGAGGTTTTTTGCGTGTTCTCAAAGGCTTGCGGATAAACCACGACGGCCGCCCTGAAAGGGGTGGTCGGCGTTTACAGCACGGGTTGCACTCAGGCACACCCTACCTATGACGTACGCGTGGCGCGGGTTCCTGCGACTTTTGGCGGCTTGTGTGGTTAGGGCCCGCTGTGTATCTTGATCAGCCTTTGGCCGTTTGGGCGGCCTGGGCCCATGTTTTCATGAGCCCTATATTTTTACGCGATTGGCCCCTCGCGGCGAATCCGAGCGTCATCTCTATAAAAAATTGAGGAGCACATCGATGCGCGTCATTCTGCTGGGAGCTCCCGGGGCCGGTAAAGGTACTCAGGCAAAGTTCATCACTGAAAAATTCGGCATTCCACAAATCTCCACCGGCGACATGCTGCGTGCTGCCGTCAAGGCCGGCACCGAGCTGGGCCTGATCGCCAAGAGCGTGATGGACAGCGGTGGCCTGGTCTCCGATGACCTGATCATCAACCTGGTCAAGGAACGCATCAGCCAGGAAGACTGCAAGAACGGCTTCCTGTTCGATGGTTTCCCACGCACCATTCCCCAGGCTGAAGCCCTGGTGAAAGCCGGCGTCGAGCTGGACGCCGTGGTGGAAATCGCGGTTGAAGATGAAGAAATCGTCCAGCGTATCGCCGGTCGTCGCGTCCACGAAGCCTCCGGCCGCGTGTACCACACCGTCTACAACCCGCCCAAAGTTGAAGGCAAGGACGATGTCACCGGTGAAGACCTGGTGCAGCGTAAGGACGACACCGAAGAAACCGTGCGTCATCGCCTGTCGGTCTACCATTCCCAGACCAAGCCGCTGGTGGATTTCTACCAGAAGCTGTCCGCAGCCCAAGGCAAGCCGAAGTACAGCCATATCCCTGGCGTCGGCTCGGTAGAAGCCATCACTGCCAAGGTCCTGCAAGCATTGAGCTGATCCTTTATCGGCTGATAGACAACGGCCCGCTTGCGGGCCGTTGTTGTTTATACTGGCGCACTTTTTTTCGACTTGGACACCCATACCGATGAGCACCCTGCTGGCCCTGGACACCGCGACTGAAGCTTGCTCCGTTGCCTTGCTGCACGATGGCAAGGTCACAAGCCACTACGAGGTGATCCCGCGCCTGCACGCGCAGAAGCTGTTGCCGATGATCAAGCAGCTGCTTGAAGACGCGGGCACCACCCTGTCGGCCGTGGATGCCATCGCCTTTGGCCGTGGCCCGGGAGCGTTCACCGGGGTGCGCATCGCCATTGGCGTGGTCCAGGGCCTGGCCTTTGCGTTGGAATGCCCGGTGCTGCCGGTCTCCAACCTTGCCGTACTGGCCCAACGTGCCTTGCGCGAACACGGCGCCCAGCAGGTGGCGGCGGCGATCGATGCGCGTATGGACGAAGTGTATTGGGGTTGCTACCGCGAAACGGCTGGCGAAATGCGCCTTGTCGGCGTGGAAGCGGTGCAGCCACCGGAATCGGCGGTATTGCCGGGCGATGCCAGCGGTGACTGGTTCGGCGCTGGCACCGGTTGGGGTTATGGCGAGCGTATCGGCGTTCAACCCGCTGGCCAGGACGCCACCCTGTTGCCTCACGCCGAAGACCTGCTGACCCTGGCGCGCTTTGCGTTCGAACGTGGCGAGGCTATTCCTGCGGATCAGGCCGCACCGGTTTACCTGCGCGATAAAGTCGCGCAGACCAAGGCGGAAAGAGGGATTATTTGACGCCAAAAATGATGGCAATTTGAGGCAAAAGTCGCCAATCGTCAGAATTTGCCCGGGTTTTTAAACCTTTTTCAAATTATGTGTTCTAGTTATCACCAGAGCATTTGCGCGCGACGGACAGTGCTGCCAAAATGCCATTACTGATAGCGAGTTCGCGCCTATGCGTATAGATGGATTTTCCTCACAGTCGTACCCGATCAAGCGCAAGCCGCGTAAGGCAAACGCCACGGTGGACGACTCCGTCGAGGATTCGCCGGACTTCATTGAGGTCCAATCCGATGCGCAGGCCAGTTCACAAGCCCGCATCAGCGGCGTTCCCGCCCGTCAGCAAGACATGGTCTTCCCGCGCTCCATGAGCAAAAGCGTTGCCACCGCCCTGGCCAGCTACCTGACCACCGCCGGATTTGTCGAATGGGATATGGAAGTGCTGGGTCTCGACATCCACATCTGATGCGCCTGCCTTACTACCTCGGCTGCCCGTCCTGGAGTGAAAACGCCTGGCGCGAGTACCTGTACCCAGTCGACGCCCGCTCCAGCGATTACCTTGCCCTTTATTCCCAGGTCTTCAACGCCGTTGAGGGCAATACCACGTTCTACGCTCGCCCCTCGGCCGCTACCGTGCAGCGCTGGGTCGACATCATGCCCGACGATTTTCGCTTCACTGCCAAATTCCCCGGTGACATCAGTCACGGTGGCGACTTGCGCGAGCAATTGCCGGCCGCGGAAAGTTTTGTCGGTTTGATGAGCCCGCTCGGTGAACGTGTTTCGCCGCTGTGGCTGCAACTGTCGGCGAGTTTTTCGCCGCAACGCCTGGCTGAACTGGCCGGTTTTATCGATGGCCTGGAACGCCCGATGGCGGTGGAAGTACGCCACCCTGAGTTCTTCGCCAAGGGCGATGCCGAGCGCACGCTCAACCGTTTGTTGCGTGATCGCGGTGTCGAGCGCATCTGTCTCGACCCGCGCGCGTTGTTCAGTTGCACGTCGACCTCGGCGGCGGTACTGCACGCACAATCGAAAAAGCCCAAGGTGCCACCCCGTCCGGCAGCGCTGACCCAGTTTCCCCAAGTGCGTTTTATCGGTCATCCGGAGCTTGAGGCCAATGACCCGTTCCTGGTGCCGTGGGTGGAAAAAATCGCGGGTTGGATCGAAGAAGGCCGCACACCCTACGTGTTCCTGCACACCTCGGACAACCGCCTGGCCGCACAACTGGCCCTGCGTTTCCACGCCAAGTTGATGCTGCGCCTGCCCGGCCTTCCGGCGCTGCCGACGTTGGATCGGCAACCCGAAGCGGAACAACTGGGGTTACTCTAGGGCTCCTTTTCCCGCCAGGAGTCAGTCATGGATGCCCAAGCCCTTCGCGCCGAAACCTTCAAGTCCCTGCATGAGCGCGACCGCGCCTTCGTGATGCCTAACCCTTGGGATGCCGGCTCCGCGGTGATGCTCACCAGCCTTGGCTCTGAAGCCCTTGCCACGACCAGTGCGGGTTATGCGTTCAGCCTGGGGCGCCCGGACGCGGAAGGCGCGTTGTCCCTTGAAGACACGTTGCTCAATGCCGCCATGATCGCCAAGGCCACCGCGCTGCCGGTGGCGGCCGACCTGGAAAACGGCTTCAGCGATACCCCTGAAGGCTGTGCCGAAACCATCTTGCGGGCGGCGGCCAGCGGTATCGTGGGGGGCTCTATCGAAGATGCCACCGGCGTTGCCGTCGACCCGATCTATCCCTTCGACCTTTCCGTAGAGCGCGTGGAAGCCGCCGTCGCCGCTGCCCGCAGCTTGCCATTCCCCTTCACACTGACGGCCCGCGCGGAAAACCTCCTGCATGGTCGCCTGGATCTGCCCGACACTATTCGCCGCCTGCAGGCCTACGCCGAAGCCGGCGCCGACGTGCTCTATGCGCCGGGCCTGCGCAGTGCTGAGGACGTGCTGGCGGTGGTCAAGGCCGTGGCGCCAAAGCCGGTGAACGTGTTGATGTCCGGCGGCCTGAAACTCAGCGTGGCGCAATTGAGCGCGATGGGGGTAAAGCGCATCAGCGTGGGCTCGGCCATGGCACTGGCGGCCTATGGTGAATTCTACCGAGCGGCCCAGGAAGTCTATGAGCTGGGCACCTTCAGCTTTACCGAGCGCTCGATGCCCTTCAGCCAGGCCAATCAGTTCTTCAAGGACTGAGCCGTGCGTTTTTTCAAACTGCTGGGTGCTCTGCTGGTGCTTGGTGGTGCATTTGTCGTGGGTGTATGGCGTGGCTGGCTACCATTGCCGGCAGAATGGAACCCCTGGTCGCCGCTGGACGTGAGGTCCAGCCCTAACCTGTTGACCCGCTACAAGCTGGGGCGCCTGCAGGATGACCCTGTGCTGTGCGACCAAGTGCTGAAAACCTCTGGTTTGCGTGTCAGCCATCAGGCTGACACGCCCGCCGACGCTGCCTGTCCTCTGCGCAATACCTTGCGCGTGCAGGGGGCAGACGTGGCATTAAGCAGCAGCTTTCTCGCCAGCTGCCCGTTGGCCGTGGCGTTCGCCCTGTTCGAGCGTCACAGCCTGCAACCGGCAGCCCAGGCGGTGTTCGGCCAGGCGGTGACACGGGTCGATCACCTGGGCAGCTTTGCCTGTCGCAACATGTATAACCGTGCCGAAGGGCGGCTCAGCCAGCATGCGTCGGCCAATGCCTTGGATATCGCCGGGTTTCGCCTGGCGGATGGGCGCAGTATCAGCGTGCTCAAGGATTGGTCCGGGGAGGGCGACAGCGCGCGGTTCCTGCGCCAGGTGCGCGATGGCGCCTGTGATGATTTCAATGTGGTGTTGAGCCCGGACTACAACGCCGCGCACCGCAACCATTTCCATCTGGACATGGGGCGTTGGTGGGTGTGTCGCTAGGCCGCCAGGCGCAGGTTGTGGGTGATCAGTGGGCGTGCCCAGTGGTAGTCGAAGTCCAGCGCCTTCTGTTGCGCCAGCAGTTCTTCGGTTGGGTAAGGCGTGGCGGGTGGTGGCAACAGGTCCAGTTCGAACTCGGCAATCGGCAAGTGCAGAGGGCGTGGTTCCGGCGCCGGGCCGGGCTCAGGCAATGGCTGGCCGGCCGTGAGGACGATCGGGCGAACCCAAGCGCTTTCGAAATTCTGCTGGCGCTGCTGCGCGACGATTTCTTCCTGTGGGAATGGCGTGGCGGCCGGTGGCAGCAACTCGGTTTCGAATTCGGCGATAGGCAGGAACAGTGGTTCAGGTGGCGCAATCTCGGTGTCTTTGACGTCGCACTCACGCTGCGTGAGGATCTGCGACAACAGGTCGGCACCGGCGCTGGGCTCTACCGTCGGGTCCGCCGGTGCCGGCGCCTTGGCGGCGAGCGCGTCCGGCGTTTCACCGAGCTGCTCGGCCAGCGCCCGGGCGAAGAAGTCCTGCCACACATGGCTCACCCCGGCCAGCGCTTGAGTATTGCGCAGGCCGTAGTGGTTATGGGTCGGCAGTACACCGATGGTTAGGGGGAGAATGTCTGACATTTTTCTCGGTCGACGCTCAGCTCTGGCAAAATACCTGACTGTTGTTTTTATCGGCCGTTGTTTGCCGATCCTTAATATTTTTGAGCGTAGCGATTGATGAGCGAACAACCAGCGGCCAGCCGCATCCAGGTCGAGGCCTTGGGCGAAGGTTTCCAGGCCCGGGCCGAGCAGTGGGCTGCACAGCTCGGCTTGCCTTTACAGCTCGCGGATGCGGATTTTTCCCTGCAAGTGGGGGAACACGGCCTGCAACTGCAGCAGCTTGGACCTGACGCGCCGGGACCGGTGCGGGTGGACTTCGTCGAAGGCGGCGCGGCTCACCGTCGGCTGTATGGCGGCGGCAGCGGACAGATGATCGCCAAGGCCGTGGGCATTGCCCAAGGCGTGCGTCCCCGTGTGCTGGACGCCACGGCCGGTCTGGGCAAGGACGCGTTCGTGCTGGCCAGCCTGGGCTGCGAGATGAGCCTGATCGAGCGCCAACCGCTGATCGGTGCCTTGCTCGAGGATGGCCTGGCGCGCGCTACGCAGGATTTTGACGTAGCGCCCATCGTGGCGCGCATGAAGCTGCTCAAGGGCAACTCCATTGACGTGATGCTCAATTGGCAAGGGGAGCCACCCCAGGTGATCTACCTCGACCCGATGTTCCCCCACCGTGAGAAAACCGCCCTGGTGAAGAAAGAAATGCGCTTGTTCCGGCCACTGGTGGGCGATGATCCGGATGCACCGGCCCTGCTGGCCGCCGCCCTGGCCCTGGCCAGCCACCGCGTGGTGGTCAAGCGCCCGCGCAAGGCGCCCTGCATCGAAGGGCCCAAGCCGAGCCATGCGCTGGATGGCAAGTCCAGCCGGTATGACATTTATCCCAAGAAAGCGCTCAAGTCTTAAGCCACAAGCCACAAGCCACAAGCTGCAAGCAAAAGCGCTTTTCACTTGCTGCTTGCAGCTAACCACTTGCAGCCGCATCTCTCCTATAGGCCCGCATAAACAACCCCACCACCTCCTGCACATGGGCTTCGGCGGCTTCCTCACTCAGTTGCCCGCCGCAGCCATACAGCAGGCAGAAGTTCGCGGTGCCCTTGAGCAGGCAGAAGAAGTGCTCGGCTGCCGTAAGCGGTCTGTCGATGCTCAGCGCGCCGCTCTGGTCGATCTTGCCGAGCAGGCGCTCCATGCCCTGGAGCATGCGCATGGGCCCGGCTTCGAAGAAGATCTGTGAGAGTTTCACGTCCTGATTGCCGGTGGTCATCATCAGGCGATGCAGGTTAACCGACTCTTCACTGTTGATCAGTCGATGGAACCCCCGGGCGATATTCAACAATACCGTTTCCACCGGCATGCCTTCGGGCAGTTCGAAGTACATCACCGGCAACTGTTCCTCGCACTTGGCCACCACGGCGGCGGTGAACAAGGTTTCTTTGTCGGTGAAGTGGCTGTAGACGGTCAGTTTCGATACGCCGGCCTCAAGGGCCACGGCATCCATGCTGGTGTTGGCGTAGCCGTTGCTCAAGAACAGGATTTTCGCTGCCGAGAGGATAGCCTGGCGTTTTGCCATGTCCTTGGGACGCCCGGGGCTATTGGTGCTTACACGATTGTCGGACATTTCTACCTTTAATACTGGACTGGCGAGTTTGGTATTAATAACATACCGGAAAGTATAATTATTCCTAGCTCCATTTGCGAAAGGTCCTTCAGCATGCGCAGCACTTTCCTGCCCTTTGCGTTGCCTGTCTGCCTGGTCTTCCTGTTGGCCGCCTGCGGCCATGAAGAAGCGGTCCAGACCACCGTCCGCCCGGCCATGGTGGTGCAGCCGCAACCCTCGGCGCAGTCGACGGACAGCTACCCCGGTGAAGTACGCGCGCGCTATGAGCCGGACCTGGCCTTTCGCATCGGTGGCAAAGTCAGCAAGCGTCTGGTGGAGGAGGGCGAGCGGGTCAAGACCAACCAGGCGCTGGCGGAACTTGACCCTCAGGATGTGCGCCTGCAACTGGAGGCCGCCCGTGCCCAGGTCGCCGCTGCCGAGGCCAACCTGCGCCTGGTACGCGCTGAGCGTGATCGCTACAAGACCCTGATGGACCGTCAGATGGTCAGCCGTTCCCAGTACGACAATTCCGAAAACCTCTACCGTTCCGGTGAAGCGCGCCTCAAGCAGATCAAGGCCGAGTTCGACGTGGCCAGTAACCAGGCCGGTTACGCCGTATTGCGCGCCCCGCAGGATGGCGTTGTCGCCAAGCGCGCGGTGGAAGTCGGCCAAGTGGTCTCCGCGGGCCAGACCGTGTTCACCCTGGCCACCGATGGCGAGCGCGAAGTGCTCATCAGCCTGCCCGAACAAGGGTTTGGTCGCTTCAAGATCGGTCAACCGGTCGCGGTGGAATTGTGGAGCCAGCCGGGCCAGCGTTTCACCGGGCGCATCCGTGAACTGTCGCCTGCGGCTGATCCAAAATCACGCACCTTCGCCGCTCGCGTTGCCTTCACCGGCGGCAAAGTCCCGGCGGAACTGGGGCAAAGCGCTCGCGTATTCATACAGGCCGACGGCGTTGTTCCGCTGTCGGTACCGCTGTCTGCCCTGAGTGCGGAGAACGGTGCGTCCTACGTCTGGCGTGTACAGCCGGACAACACCCTCAAGCGCACGCCGGTACGCATCGGCGCCTTTGGCGAAAAAACCGTGCCGGTGCTGGAAGGCTTGACCCCCAACGACTGGGTGGTCGCAGCAGGCGTGCATGTGCTCCACGAGGGCCAGCAAGTGCGCGCGGTGGATGGCTCCAACCGTATAGTGAACCTGGCGGCCAAGGAGTAGTCCCCGATGGCTTTCAATCTTTCCGAATGGTCGTTGCGTAACCGCCAGATTGTACTGTTCCTGATGATCCTGCTGGCTGTGGTCGGTACTTTGTCCTATACCAAACTGGGGCAAAGCGAAGATCCACCGTTTACCTTCAAGGCCATGGTGATCAAGACCAACTGGCCCGGCGCTACGGCCCAGGAAGTCTCGCGCCAGGTCACCGAGCGTATCGAGAAAAAACTGATGGAGACCGGCGAATACGAGCGCATTGTCTCTTTCTCTCGCCCGGGCGAGTCCACCGTCACCTTCATTGCGCGCGACTCCATGCACTCTGTGCAGATTCCTGAGTTGTGGTACCAGGTGCGCAAGAAGATCAGCGACATCCGGCAGACCTTGCCGCCGGATATCCAGGGGCCGTTTTTCAACGACGAGTTCGGTACCACCTTCGGCAATATCTACGCCCTGACCGGCGACGGCTTCGACTATGCCGTACTCAAGGACTACGCCGACCGCATCCAGATTCAGCTGCAACGGGTGGCGGATGTGGGCAAGGTCGAGTTACTTGGCCTACAGGATGAGAAGATCTGGATCGAGCTGTCCAATCTCAAGCTCGCCACCCTTGGCCTGCCGTTGGCCGCTGTGCAGCAGGCGTTGCAGGAGCAGAACGCGGTCTCCACTGCCGGCTTCTTTGAAACCCCGAGCGAGCGCGTGCAACTGCGCGTGTCGGGTAATTTCAAGACGGTGGAAGAAATCCGCGACTTTCCTATTCGTGTCGCTGATCGAACCTTCCGCATCGGTGATGTTGCCGATATTCACCGCGGCTTCAACGATCCACCGGCGCCGCGCATGCGTTACATGGGGGCGGATGCTATCGGACTGGCCGTGGCCATGCGCGACGGTGGCGACATCCTGGTGCTGGGCAAGGCTCTCGAAGGCGAATTCGCACGCTTGCAAAAGAACCTTCCGGCGGGCATGGAGCTGCGCAAGGTGTCAGACCAACCGGCAGCGGTGAAAACCGGTGTCGGCGAATTCGTGCAGGTGTTGGCCGAGGCATTGGCGATTGTCTTGCTGGTGAGTTTCTTCTCCCTCGGCATACGCACTGGCATGGTCGTAGCACTGGCGATTCCGCTGGTGCTGGCGATGACCTTTGCCACCATGTATTACCTCGGCATCGGCCTGCACAAGATTTCCCTCGGTGCGTTGGTGCTGGCCCTTGGCTTGCTGGTGGATGATGCGATCATTGCCGTGGAAATGATGGCAATCAAAATGGAGCAGGGCTACGACCGGCTCAAGGCGGCCAGTTTTGCCTGGACCAGCACCGCCTTCCCGATGCTCACCGGCACGCTGATCACGGCGGCCGGCTTCCTGCCGATTGCCACCGCGCAGTCGAGCACAGGTGAATACACACGCTCGATCTTCCAGGTGGTGACGATCGCGTTGCTCGCCTCATGGATCGCCGCCGTGGTGTTTGTGCCGTACCTAGGGGAGAAACTCCTGCCGGACCTGGCGAAGATTCACGCGGCCAAACATGGCATCGATGGCCCGGATCCCTACGGCACGCCGTTCTACCAACGTGTAAGACGTTTGGTGGAGTGGTGCGTGCGTCGGCGCAAAACCGTGATTGTCCTGACGTTGCTGCTGTTTATCGGCTCGGTGGCGTTGTTTCGCTTTGTGCCGCAACAGTTCTTCCCGGCCTCAGGCCGCCTGGAGCTGATGGTCGACCTGAAACTGGCCGAAGGCGCTTCCCTGAGCAACACCGCCGACCAGGTCAAGCGCCTGGAAGCCTTGCTCAAGGAACACGCCGGCATTGATAACTATGTGGCCTACGTCGGCACCGGTTCGCCGCGTTTCTACCTGCCACTGGACCAGCAACTGCCAGCGGCCAGTTTTGCGCAGTTCGTGGTGTTGGCTAAGACCATCGAGGGCCGCGAAAGCCTGCGCACCTGGCTGATCGAAACCCTCAACGAACAATTCCCCGACCTGCGCTCACGCGTTACCCGCCTGGAAAATGGCCCTCCCGTGGGCTATCCGGTGCAGTTTCGCGTAACCGGCGAACACATCGAGGAAGTCCGCGCCCTTGCGCGGAAAGTCGCGGCCAAGGTTCGCGAAAATACCCATGTGGTCAATGTGCACCTGGACTGGGAAGAGCCGAGCAAGATCGTCTACCTCAATATCGACCAGGACCGCGCCCGCGCCCTCGGTGTCAGTACCGCCAACCTGTCGAAATTCCTGCAAAGCTCACTGACCGGTTCCAGCGTCAGTCAATATCGGGAGGACAACGAGTTGATCGAAATTCTCCTGCGCGGCACCGTCCACGAGCGCACCGAGTTGTCGCTGCTGCCCAGCCTGGCGGTACCGACCGACAACGGTAAAAGCGTGGCCCTGTCGCAGATCGCCACCCTCGAATACGGCTTTGAAGAGGGCATTATCTGGCACCGCAACCGCTTGCCGACGGTGACCGTGCGCGCCGATATCTACGGCAAGGAACAACCGGCAACGTTGGTCCAGCAAATCCTGCCAACCCTTGAGGGTGTGCGCGCCGAATTGCCGGATGGCTACCTGCTGGAAGTCGGTGGCACCGTCGAAGACTCCGCCCGCGGGCAGAACTCGGTGAAGGCCGGCGTGCCGCTGTTTATCGTGGTGGTGCTGACCTTGCTGATGCTGCAATTGCGCAGCTTCTCACGCACGGCGATGGTGTTTCTGACCGCGCCGTTGGGCCTGATTGGCGTGACGCTGTTCCTGCTGGTGTTCCGCCAGCCCTTCGGCTTCGTGGCCATGCTCGGGACCATCGCGTTGTCTGGGATGATCATGCGCAACTCGGTGATCCTGGTGGACCAGATCGAACAGGACATCAAGGCCGGGCTGGCGCCGTGGCAGGCAATTATCGAAGCCACCGTACGGCGTTTCCGCCCGATTGTGCTGACCGCCCTGGCGGCGGTGCTGGCGATGATCCCGCTGTCACGCAGCGTGTTCTTCGGGCCGATGGCAGTGGCGATCATGGGTGGCTTGATCGTGGCGACGGCGTTGACCCTGTTGTTCTTGCCGGCGCTCTACGCGGCGTGGTTCAAGGTTCGGAAGGCGGCATAGAGGGGTAAGGGCCAATATTTGAGTGTCGAAACGGGTGGCGGGAGCCGGGAACGCTTCCTGCATTCCTGCCACTTAGAGACTACCTGATCACAGGTATGGATTTGTCGATGTCAGTTGTTGACGACAACGGTAAATGGACTCATCTCTTTGGACTTAAGGAATACTTTATGTTTTTTTGCCCCTTCAAGTGCTTTTTTTCTGCGCTGTCGATGCCTCAAAGACCCCCGGTAAGCGGTCCTTGCCCGCAAGAGCCGCCACCCCGACCTTGCCCGCCGCCGCCCCGGCCTTGCTACGCAAAACCGCCTAGCCCTTGCTGGCCTGAGCCCAGTCCCGCGAGGCCACTCCCTTGTTCAATGCGTTCGGCCGAGCCGCCCATGAGTATTGGTTATGGCGTGGCAACAACGACGACTTTTGTCGTGGGCGCTTTCCTGTAGTTGTCTGGTTTAACCGCTGGAACGAATCTGCATGCCCTCCCGGTGAGGGCATCTTGCGGGTACTTGCAGTAGACTTCGCGAGTTTGATGATGGCCACTGTCGCCGGGCCATCCATGTTGACGCGTCAGTTTCGATGGGGGGAACGACTTTGGGTCGTCACTCTTGAGGAAAACCTGCATGTTCGCCTGCATTCCAGCCCTGATGTTGCTACTGCTTGCCCCCGGTCCCACCAATACCTTGCTGTTTCGTGCCGGCGTATTGTTTGGCTATCGTGCGTCCTGGTGGTTGGCATTTGTCGAGTGCCTGGCTTACGTGCTTCAGGTTTCGATATGGGGTGTTGCACTGCTCTACCTGGCGGCCTATTCGCCTTGGGCGTCGAAGTTCACGCAATTGGCGGCGGCCGGATACCTGCTGTATGTCTCGTACAAGCTCTGGCAACGCAAAAACAGCACCGTCGACCCTGGCCGTGACCGCCTCAGTGGGTGGAGTTTTTTCTGGTTGACACTGATGAACCCCAAGGGGCTGTTGATCGTGTCGTTTATTGCGCCGGCCGGCACCTTTGCCGCATGGCAAGGCTATGCCGGGTTCATGGCCACACTGGCATTGGTGGTGATACCGGTAGGGTCTGCGTGGATCGTATTCGGCAGTCGCTTCGAAGGGCTGCAAAAAGCCTGGCTGACACCCTTGAAGATCAACCGTGCGACGGCGCTGGCCTTGGGGGGCTTTGCAACGTTGACGGTGGGGCGATTGGCTGAGTCGGTACTGCATTGAAGAAAGGCATGTCTCAATTTTCGTGGTTATTGAGATAGGTGGGGTTTTCTGCTGTACTCAAGTCTCAGAAATCAAAAATTGAGATTTTGATGATTAAACTGCCACCCAAGGTGCCGGAACGGGTTTTTGTTCTCATTGGCCAGGAGCCCCATCTTCAACATCTATCTGACTATATGAAGCTGTCTCAGCCAACAGACAGTCGGGGCCGCTATTTGCACTTTGATCAGCTACGCCACCGTTTTCCTCAGCACTTGGATCAAGCGATATGCTGGGGGATCGTAAAGTACGAGCGCTCCCGTCTGTATCAGAAAATAGTGCCCGTAGGTACGCCTGAGGTCTGGTGCAACTTTGTATTAACGCCAACCGCACAACGCGTGGTCTCCACGGTCGACAGATATGCCTCGACTGCCGCACTTGAGTACATGAGCAGCAAGGTCGGGAAGGCTGCTCATATAAAGTATTTGCTCAACGACCTGATTGAAGATGAGGCCATCAGTAGCAGCCAGTTGGAGGGCGCGGCAACCACGACGCTCGTTGCAAAAGATATGTTGAAGCGAGAGCGACTGCCCAGAACGCCAGATGAAAAAATGATCATCGGCAATTACCGAATGATGCGTTTCGCTTGGGATAAGAGAAACGAGCCGCTAAGTGTGGAGTTGATCGCGGACATGCACGAAGTAGGTGTTCAGGGCATTGACGATGATAAATATTCTCCTGGCAGCTTTCGTTTAAACGATGAGGTGGTTGTCCAGGATGGTGATGGCAATGTTGTGCATTCGCCACCTCCCGCAGAAGGGATCATCACTCGGCTGGAGCGGTTGGCTGATTGGATCAATACTTGTCACGACGATGCTACGGCCACCCGCTACCTGCATCCACTGATCAAAGGCATTTCTCTGCACTTTGCCTTGGGTTACGAGCATCCCTTTCGGGATGGCAATGGTCGTGTTGCGCGTGCGTTGTTTTATTGGTTCATGTTTAAAAGCGATTACGCGGCATTCAGGTATATCTCCATCAGTGTCTTGCTGAAGAATGCGGCTGTTCAATACGGTATGTCTTATCTGTATACGGAGACGGATGAACTCGATCTGACTTACTTCATCGACTATCAGTGCTCCATCGTGCAACGCGCAGTTGATGGATTTAAGCAGTCTTACGAGATAAGTGTCCGAGAGGCCGAGGCGTTTGAGCGTTGGTTATGGGAGTCAGGACTTTATAAGGAACTGAATGAGAAACAAAAGACGGTATTTCAGGTCGCCAAGAGCGGTACCGCCAAACAGTTCACAGCCGTCAATGTGAAGGAAAATCTAGGCTGTTCTTACAATACGGCATCGGCCGTGCTGAACGGTCTAGTCGACTTGAATATATTTGTCAAAAAGAAGGTTGGCCGCGAATGGTTCTTTTCAATGCGAGATCAAGCAGAAATACAAAAGAACTGGTTAAAGGCTTCTCATTGAGCGGCTTCCCAATGCCCACGTCTCGCTGAAACGTGGGCATCACAGCTATTACAAGGCGCCAAACACCTTCTTCGCCAGGCTGGTCGCCGCAGCCGCCGGGTTCTTGCGAATCGTCTCTTCCTGCTGCGCAATCATCTTGAACAAACCATCCAGCGCCTGTTCGGTCACGTAGCTTTCGACGTTGGCGCTCTTGGCATCCACGGCGCCAAATGCGGCGGCCTTGCCTGCCAGGGCGTTGTACTGCTGGGCCACGCCCACCTTGTCGGTAGCGGCCTTGACGATCGGCAGGAACTTGGCGCGGATGGCTTCGCGGCTGCTTTTATTCAGGTATTGGGTGGCGGAGTCCTGGCCGCCGCTGAGGATGCCCTTGGCGTCGGTCATGCTCATGTTTTTCACCGCATTGACCAGGATCGGCTGGGCCTGGGTCACGGCGGTTTCAGCGGCTTTGTTCATGCTGTCTTCCAACTGCGTGACCTGGTCACCCATGCCGAACATTTTCAGCTTGTCGGCGACTTTGCCCAGCTTGCCCGGCAGGCCGATCTTCACTTCAGGGTTGTTGCTGAAACCACCGGGTACACCCAGTTGTTTCACGGCGATCTGTGCGCCTTGGGTCAGGGCGTCCTTGAGGCCGCCGCTGGCGTCGCCCTGGGACAGGCTACTGAGGTCCAGGGCCATGGCATTGGCGCCGAACAGCAGGCCGGCACACAGGGCAGTGAGGCGAAGGGAGTTGCGGAGCATGGGAGCGTCCTTATGTTCGAGTTCAGGGTGCTACGGCGTTCACGCGCACGCGCAGCGGCTGTGGATCCTGGCCGTTGAGCTGCACCGTGTGCCGTTCGGTGGTGATAAACAGTAGCTTGCCATCCAGCTCGATGCGAGCGCTCACCGAATAACTGTGGCCTGGCTTGACCTGTGCGGGGTCGTAGGTCAGGTGAAACGGCAGCGGCACCTGGCCTTTGACCGGGCCTTTCTGCTCGGCCAACGTCACCGCAGGCGCATCCGCCAGGGACACGTCCTGCAGGCTCACGCTCAAGGTGGCGGCGGGCGGCAGGGCAATGCGTTGCAGGTAGAACACCTCGCCGTCGAGGCTGGCCTTGGGCGCTGGATGCATGGATTGGCAGGCTCCGAGCAGGGCGGTGAGGCCCAGGAGAATGATCTTTTTCATGGTGCAGCTCCTTTTCAACGGCGCCAGCATCCAACTGGCGCCTTGTTCAATCTAGCGTGTTTCTTCCGCTTCCACCGGCGCTTCGGCTGCGCCATCCACACGGTGCAGGGCCACCTGGCGGATCGACAGGCGAATCTCCGCGGGCAACACGCGCTTGGCCGCGCCTTCGGCCAGTTCGCCGAGCAGGTCGTGGTAGCTCAACTTGCCGGCCTCGTCGCGACGCAGCACATCTTGTTCCAGCAAGGTCTGGATGAAATGTCGGAAAAGGCTCTTGTCGAAGAACTCCGGGGCGTTGAGGCCATGCAGGATCGACAGGCGCTGGGCCATGATCGTGCACAGGTCTTCCAGTTCTTCGGCGCTGATGCTGTTCTGGCCGCTGTTGAGCAGCAGCGAGATCGCCATGTAGAAGCGTTGCAGGGTCTGGGCGATGGTCTTGGACAGCAGGGTCAGCAGTACGAAGTGTCGCGAGCTTGGTGCCGGGCGCAGGAACACATTGTTTTCGAAGCGCAGCAGGCCTTGTTCGACGAACGCGTCCAGCCATTGATCGACCACCGTATCCAACTCTTCCAGCGACCAGCGGATAAACAGCTCCGATTGCAGGTACGGGTACAGCGCGTGGGTATAGCGCAGGATCTGCTCGCGGCTCATCCGCGAGCTGCTCTGGAAGAAGCTGGCCAGCAGCGCCGGCAGGGCGAAGATGTGCAGTACGTTGTTGCGGTAGTAGGTCATCAGGACGGCGTTCTGCTCGTCCAGGTACAGAATCTTGCCCAAGGCATCGCTCTGTTCCGACAGCAGGTCCATGTCCTTGACGTGCTTGATCAGCGCCAGGCCGTCGCCTTCGGGCAAAGTGGTGTGGGGCGAATAAGGCACGCGGCGCAGCAGCGCCAGGTACAGGTCCAACTGGCGGGCCATGGCCTGTTCATCCAGGGCCAGGCGCGTGGTCGACAGCAGCGCCAGGGCCACCAGGTTCACCGGGTTCACGGCGGCCGCTTCGTTCAAGTGGCGGGCCACCTGTTCGCCGAGGCGATTGGTGGTTTCGTTGAGCCAGGCCGGTTTGTAGTTCGGGCCCAGTTCCTGGGCGCGCCAGTCCGGTTGCTCGGCGTCGAGGAACTCCGCCAGCTTGATCGGCTCGCCGAAGTTGACCGCGACCTGGCCAAAGCGCTGCTTGAGCGCGCCGACCACTTTGAAAATATCGAAGATCGACTCTTTCTTCTTGCTCGCACCCCGCAGCTCGCCGAGGTAGGTGCGGCCTTCGAGCACGCGCTCATAGCCGATATACACCGGCACGAACACGATCGGCATGCGCGAGGAGCGCAGGAAACTGCGCAGCGTAATCGCCAGCATCCCGGTCTTCGGCTGCAGCATGCGCCCGGTGCGTGAGCGCCCGCCTTCGACGAAGTACTCCACCGGGAAGCCCTTGGTGAACAAGGTGTGCAGGTATTCGTTGAACACCGAGGTGTACAGCGGGTTGCCCTTGAAGGTGCGGCGCATGAAAAACGCACCGCCACGGCGCAACAGGCTGCCGATTACCGGCATGTTCAGGTTGATGCCGGCGGCGATATGCGGCGGGGTCAGGCCGTTCTTGAACAGCAGGTAGGACAGCAGCAGGTAGTCGATATGGCTGCGGTGGCAAGGCACATAAATTACCTCGTAGCCCTGGGCAACCTGTTGCACGCCCTCGATGTTATTGACCTTGATGCCGTCGTAGATCTTGTTCCAGAACCAGCTCAACACCACTTCCAGGAAGCGGATCGCGGTGTAGGTGTAGTCCGAGGCGATCTCGTTGCCGTAGCGCAGGGCCAGGGCCTTGGCTTTTTCCGGGCTGATTTTTTCCCGTTCGGCTTCGTCAAGGATGGCCTGGCGCACCAATGGCATGTTGACCAGGCCTTTCACCAGATTGCGCCGGTGGGACAAATCGGGGCCGATCACCGCCGTCTTCAGGTTACGAAAGTGCACGCGCAGGATACGTTGGGCCATGCGCACGGTGCGTTCGTGGCCTTTATTGTGCTCGATCAATTCACGCAGGTTGATGGGCGCGGAGAATTGCACGCGGGTCTTGCGCCCCAGGATCAGGATGCTCAACAACCGGCGTAGACGCCCAGTGACCGCCCAGCTGTCGGCAAACAGCAGTTTCCACGGGCTGGACTCGCTCGCAGGGGTTTGTCCCCAGAACACGCTGACCGGAATGATTTGTGCATTCTCTTCGGCGTGTTCGCTGAGGGTGTTGACCAGGCGGGTCAGGGTCGGCGGCGCGCCGCGCTTGTCCTGGCGCCCCAGCCAGTCCGGCTCGGGCGTGAGGTAGAAGAACGCCGCGGGTTCCATCAGCGGGCCTACCGATACCGGCAGTACCGGGCGCGGCAGGCCGGCCTTGGTGCACTCGGCATCGACCACGGCCAATTCGGTGAGGGAGGGCGATTGCAGGACGTAAAACACCGGCCGGCTGCGGTCCAGGTTGAGGGTAAGGGACGACTGGTTGATCGTCTCCGAGCGAACCCAGAGGTACAACAGTCGGCGCAAGGTGCCAAACACCAGACGGCGGAACGGGGAGCGGGTCATAGGCGAGCTGCTTCAAGTGGGAAAAACCGAGCAGGCGCTCGGGCGGGTAGTGTGCCGTATTCGCCGAAAATCGGCAAAAAAGCAGCGATGTAAACTTGAGTTGATCGTTTTTGAGCCTGTCTTATACTCGGCAGTTCAACGCGATCGGCTCAACAATAACAATCAAGTGGGAGTGAACAGATGGCAACGCGCGAGACAGGCAATGTGAAGTGGTTCAACGACGCCAAGGGCTATGGCTTTATCCAGCGTGAAGATGGCAAGGATGTGTTTGTGCACTACCGCGCCATTCGCGGCGACGGCCACCGTTCGTTGGCCGAGGGCCAGCAGGTGGAATACGCCGTGGTAAGCGGCGAGAAGGGGTTGCAGGCGGAGGATGTGGTCGGCCTGTAGGCCGAGCGGCAAGCTACAAGCTGCAAGCGCTATGACTTGCAGCTTGCAGCTTGAAGCTGCTTTTTAAGCTGTTTTCCAGGTGATCTGCTCTTCACCGTCCGCGCTGATGCGGATCCAGGTGTCGGCGCTTTCCTCACCTTCTTCCTCGATCCAGCTACCCGGTGCGCAACGTACTTCAACATTCAGCGCAGCAAACGCAGCGCGGGCACAGGCAATGTCGTCTTCCCACGGTGTCTGGTCACTTTCCAGGTACAGGCTGTTCCACTTGCCTACGGCTTTCGGCAGCCAGGTGACGGGCACATTGCCGGCCTTGCACTTGTAGGTCTGGCCACGTTGGACCCAGTCGCTGCAAGGGCCCAGGGCAGCGCCCAGCCAGGCGGCGATGGCTTTGTAGTCGACGTCGGCGTCCTTCAGGTAAATCTCGATATCGGGTTGGCGCATGGATATTCCTCGTTGCGGGATTCGAAAATCCATTCGCGGATGGTTAAAAGTCGGTTATTGAAGCACGAAATAATCGTAGCGCATCGACACCGTGACCAGCAGCGGCTCGGCCGCCTCGATCACCTCGGCACGGCGCTCGGCACTGGCGCGCCAGCCGTGAGGGGTCATGGCCAGCAGGTTGGCGCGGTCCCGGGGCTCGGCCAGGCTCAAGGTGAATTCCAGGGTTTCACTGTGGGCCAGGCTCATGCCGTCCGGCACCAGGGCCAGGTGCTTGTCGTCGGTGTACTCGCGCACTTGGTCGTACAGGCGCTCGCGCAGTTCCATAAGGTGGCCGCTGGTCGGGCCGACCTTCATCAGGCCGCCGCCGGGACTGAGCAGGCGCCTGGCCTCTTGCCAATCCAACGGGCTGAACACACTGGCGAGGAACTGGCAGCTGGCGTCGGCCAACGGCACGCGGGCCATGCTGGCGATCAACCAGGTCAGCGCCGGGTCGCGTTTGCACGCGCGCTTGACCGCTTCCTTGGAAATGTCCAGCGCGTAGCCATCGGCATGGGGCAGGGCTGCGGCGATTTGCGCGGTGTAGTAACCCTCGCCGCAACCGATGTCCACCCAGCGCTGAGGTGCGCGTTCGGCGGCCAGCTCGGCCAGGCGCTTGGCCACCGGGGCGTAGTGCCCGGCGTTGAGAAAGTCACGGCGCGCCTCGACCATGGCCAGGTTGTCGCCCGGGTCGCGGCTGTTCTTGTGCTGCACCGGCAGCAGGTTCAGGTAACCCTGGCGCGCGCGGTCGAAACGGTGCCCGGCCGGGCACGCCACGCCATTGTCCACCGCGTTGAGCGGGGCGCTGCAAATCGGGCAGGCCAGCATCAGGCGAGCAACTTGATCAGGGTCTGGTAATAGATTTCGGTCAGCACGTCGAGGTCGCTGGCCAGGATCCGCTCGTTGACCTGGTGGATTGTCGCGTTCACCGGGCCCAACTCGACCACCTGGGTGCCAAGGGTCGCGATGAAGCGCCCATCGGAGGTACCGCCACTGGTGGAGGCCTGGGTCTCACGCCCGGTGATCGCCTTGATGCTGGCCGACACCGCATCGAGCAACGCGCCCGGCTCGGTGAGGAACGGCAGGCCCGACAGCGCCCACTCCACATGCCAGTCCAGGCCATGCTTGTCGAGAATCGCCGCAACGCGCTGTTGCAGGCCTTCGACAGTGGATTCGGTGGAAAAACGGAAGTTGAACACCGCCGTCAGGTCACCCGGAATCACGTTGGTGGCGCCGGTGCCAGAGTTGAGGTTGGAAATCTGGAAGCTGGTCGGCGGGAAGAAGGCGTTGCCGTTGTCCCAGTGCTCGGCGGCCAGTTCGGCCAGGGCCGGCGCGGCCAGGTGGATCGGGTTCTTCGCCAGGTGCGGGTAGGCCACATGGCCCTGTACGCCGCGCACGGTCAGGGTGGCACCGAGGGAGCCGCGACGGCCGTTCTTGACCACGTCACCCACCAGGGTGGTGCTCGACGGTTCGCCGACGATGCACCAGTCCAGGCGCTCCTTGCGCGCGGCCAGGCGTTCGATCACGGCCTTGGTGCCATGGTGCGCCGGGCCTTCCTCATCGCTGGTGATCAGGAACGCGACCGAGCCCTTGTGGTCCGGGTAGTCGCTGACGAAGCGCTCGGCCGCCACCAGCATGGCGGCCAGGCTGCCCTTCATGTCGGCCGCGCCACGCCCGCAGAGCATGCCGTTTTCGTCGATCAATGCGTCGAACGGGTCGTTCTGCCAGGCTTGCACCGGACCGGTGGGAACCACGTCGGTGTGGCCGGCGAAGCACAGCACCGGACCATCGTGCTTGCCATGGGTTGCCCAGAAGTTGTCCACGTCCTCGATGCGCATCGGCTCCAGCGCAAAACCGGCGTCGCCCAGGCGCTGCATCATCAGCTTCTGGCAATCGGCGTCGATCGGCGTGACCGAGGGGCGACGGATCAGGTCGATGGCAAGTTGAAGGGTCGGCGAAAGGTCGGCATGGGCCGTCATGGGAAAACTCCGGGAAGCATGTCTGGAAGAGCAGGGCGGGCGGACAAAACGGCCGTTATCTTATAGCAAAACGGCGGCCAGAGGCCGCCGTTTAGTGCATTGCGCAAGTTTTTAAGCCACGGGTGCAGGCTCAGGTGCCACGGCTGGTTTCGGCAGCGACGACAGGAACGCCATGATCAACGCCGCCACATACGGCAGCGATTGCACCAGCAGCATCACCACCCAGAAACGTATGTCATTGCTCGGCAGGCCCTGCACAAGGTAGATCCCCAGCGCCGCGCCCCACAACAGCAGCATGATGAACATTTCTTCGCGGGCTTCGGAAATCGCTACCCAGAAGCCGTGGTTATCCGCGTTTTTCGGGGTACGAAAGAACGGAATGCTGGTGGTGAAGAAGCCATACAGCACCGCCTTGGCGATGGTGTGGGACAACGCCAGGCCAGCCAGGGCGGCGCAGAACGCATCCTTGAGGTTCACACCTACCGCGCGGCGGTAGAGGAAGATGATCTTGCCCACCTTGAACACGAACAACGCCAACGGCGGGATCGCGAAAATCAACAGCGGCGGGTCGACCCGCGTCGGCACGATGATCATCGCCGCCGACCACAACAGCGCGCCGACGGTGAAGAAGATGTTCATGCCGTCCGCCACCCACGGCAACCAGCCCGCGAGGAAGTGGTAGCGCTGGCCACGGGTCAGCTCGGTGTCTTTGCCGCGCAGCAGGCTGGCGGTGTGACGCTTGATGATCTGGATCGCGCCATAGGCCCAGCGGAAACGCTGTTTCTTGAAGTCGATAAAGGTATCCGGCATCAGGCCCTTGCCGTAGCTGTCGTGGTAGTACGCCGCCGACAGGCCTTTCTCGAATACCCGCAGGCCGAGTTCGGCGTCTTCGCAGATGCACCAGTCGGCCCAGCCCAGTTCCTCGAGCACCGAGCGACGGGTCATGGTCATGGTGCCGTGCTGGATGATCGCGTCGCGGTCGTTACGGGTGACCATACCGATATGGAAGAAGCCTTTGTATTCGGCGTAGCAGAGCTTCTTGAAGGTGCTTTCGTTCTGATCGCGGTAGTCCTGCGGCGACTGCACCACGGCGATTTTCGGGTCGGCGAAGTGCGGCACCATGTGCTTGAGCCAGTTCGGCGACACGCAGTAGTCCGAGTCGATCACCGCGATCACTTCGGCATCCTTGGCGGTGTGCGGGATCAGGTAGTTCAGTGCACCGCCCTTGAAACCGGCCAGGGGTGCGACGTGGAAGAACTTGAAGCGCGGGCCCAGGGTTTCGCAGTAGTCGCGCACCGGTTCCCATACCGCCGGGTCCTTGGTGTTGTTGTCGATGATCAGGACTTCATAGTCCGGGTAATCGAGGGCCGCCAGGGCGTCGAGGGTCTGTTTGACCATCTCTGGCGGCTCGTTGTAGCACGGCACATGGATCGACACTTTCGGGCGGTAGTCCGATTCCCCTTCCACCGGCAGGAATTCACGCCGGCGCTTGTGGGTCCATACCGCTTCCGCCAGTTCGTGGGCTTCGGTCAGCAACACAATGAACACGCCCAGGGCGCCCAGGGCCAACAAGATGCCGACGGTCACGCTGAACCAGGTGCTGTATTGCTGGCTGTAGTCGTAGCCGATCCACACCAGTACGGAACCGCAGAGGAACGCGATAAAGGTCAGGAAGGTGCGGCCACGCTGGCGCAGGGATGAGCCGTCGATCATCAGCAGGGTCAGGGACAGCAAGGCGAGCACCACCGAGCCGATCGCCAGGACGCGCCACTGCGGGATTGCCACCACCGGCCCTTCGAAGTTGAATTTCTGCTGGCGCGCGGCGTTGTAGACGCCCCAATACGCGCCGGCCGAGCCTTCGTCGCTGACCTTCCACGGCTGGTCGAAGGCCTCGATCACGAAGTAGTTGTAGCCCTGGCGGTTCAGCTTGTTCACCAGCGTACGCAGGTAAATGGCCTGGTCTGCGGGGGACGTTTCATTCCCGCCGCGCATACGGCCGTTACTTGGCCAGCCCACTTCCGACAGCAGCAGCGGCTTTTTCGGGAACAGTTTCTTCAGGTCCCTGGCGCGGTCGAGTACGTACTGGCCGGCCTTGTCCATCGGGATGTATTCCCAGAACGGCAGGATGTGCGCGGCGATCAGGTCGACGTGCTTGGCCAGTTGCGGGTTCTTTTCCCAGATATGCCATTGCTCGGAGGTCGTCACCGGTACTTTCACGGCGCTGCGTACCCGGTCCAGCAACACGATCAGGGCTTCAGGCGTGATTTCTTCACGGAACAGCGCCTCGTTACCGACCACAACCCGCACGACACTGCGCGAGCTGTTGGCGATCTCGATGGCCCGCTGGACTTCGCGCTCGTTACGCTCCAGGTCCGGGCTGATCCAGATCCCCAGGGTTACGCGCAGGCCGAACTCTTCGGCCAGCTTGGGAATGTCCCCCAGCGTGCCGTCGACCGAGTAGGTGCGGATGTTATCCGTCAGCTTGCTCATGATCTCCAGATCGCGACGCATCTGCTCGTCGGTGGGGTACTGGTTTTTCTGCGGATACTGGCCTTGCTGGAACGGCGAGTAGGAAAAACCGGAGATCTGCTCGGGCCAGTTGGGAGCAGTGACCGGGCGGTTGATCAGCGCCCAGAAGCCGGTGAACAGCGCGGCAATTGCCAGCACTATCACCAGGTTGAGTCCAAATTTACGCGATGCCATGGTTATGTCGGGTTCCAAAGGGTGTGGAACGAAAAGAGGTGTCGGCCTGCACCGAACGGCGCGCATCCTACACCGGCCTTTCCCTGACCGTACAGCAAGCCGAGAAAAACCGGACATTGGGCAGCGAAAGTACATCTAAGTTCTTAACTTGTAGCTTGTAGCTTAAAACTTGTCGCTGCGTAGCCCTATAATGCGCGCCGGTTTTTGGGGTAATGGTCATGAGTACAGAAGATCCGCGGTTTGCAGGCGTCGCCCGCTTGTATGGCATTGAAGGCCTGGAGCGCTTGAAAGCGGCCCATGTGGCGATCGTCGGCGTCGGCGGCGTCGGTTCGTGGGCGGCGGAAGCCATGGCCCGTTGCGGAGTGGGCGAGATTTCGCTGTTCGACCTGGACGACGTCTGCGTCAGCAACAGCAACCGCCAGTTGCACGCCTTGGACAGCACCGTGGGCAAGCCCAAGGTCGAGGTGATGGCCGAGCGCCTGCGCGCGATCAACCCGGATTGCACGGTGCATGCGGTGGCGGATTTCGTCACCCGCGACACCATGGCGGAGTACATCACGCCCAACATCGATTGCGTGATCGACTGCATCGATGCCGTCAACGCCAAGGCCGCGCTGATCGCCTGGTGCAAGCGCCGCAAGATCCAGATCATCACCACCGGCGGCGCCGGCGGGCAGATCGACCCGACGCTGATCCAGGTGTGCGACCTGAACCGCACCTTTAATGACCCTTTGGCGTCGAAAGTGCGCTCCACCTTGCGCCGTGACTACGGCTTTTCCCGCACCGTGACCCGTCATTACAGCGTGCCGTGCGTGTTTTCCACCGAGCAACTGCGCTACCCCAAGCCGGATGGCAGCATCTGCTTGCAGAAGAGTTTTGTCGGCGATGGGGTGAAGCTGGACTGCGCCGGCGGGTTTGGCGCGGTGATGATGGTGACGGCGACCTTCGGCATGGTCGCGGCGACCAAGGCGGTGGACAAGATTGTGGCCGGGGTGCGCAGGCCCTCGGAACGGGTCAAACCGACCTGAGTCTCAGAACTTTAGACGGTTCAAATGTGGGAGGGGCGGTGCGACGATTCGACTTGCTCCCTCCCACATTTAGTCCTGTGTATGGCTTAGCGTTCGCATGCGCTGCAGGACTGCATTCAGCCCATTGCTGCGCGACGGCGACAGTTGACGGGAAAGCCCCAGCTGATTGAACCAGTCAGGCAAGTCGACCGCCTGCAACTCGTCCGCCGACAGCCCATTGACCCGTGCCAGCAGCAATGCCACCAAGCCACGAATCATCCGCGCATCGCTGCTCGCGGCGAACTGCCAGTGGCCATCGTGCAAGCGCCCCACCAACCACACCAGGCTCTCACAGCCCTGCACCAGGTTGGCATCGACCTTCTCCTCATCCGCCAATACGGGCAGGCGTTCACCCCACTGCATCAGCATTCGAGCGCGTTGCTCCCAGCTGCCTACTGACTGGAAGGCTTCTAGCGCAGCAATTGCAACCACCGGCAGGCTCATCGCAGCATATCCAGCGCCCGGTCCAGCGCTTCAAAGAAGCGTTCCAGGTCATCGGAATCGTTATACAGCGCCAGGGAGACGCGGATCGCCCCCGACAAGTGCATCGCCTTGAGCAGCGGCATCGCGCAATGATGGCCGGCACGTACGGCAATGCCTTGTTCGGTCAGCAGGTGCGCGAGGTCGGCGTTGTGCACGCCTTCGACCACAAAACTGACCAGCGCCGCCTGCGGCGACCCCAACACACGGACGCTATTGCGCGCGTTCAGCCCGCGTAACAGGTAGTCATGCAGGGCCGCTTCATGGGTGAGAATCGCCTGTGGGTCCAGCGAACTCAGATAGTCCAGGGTCGCGCCCAGGCCGATCACGCCGGCAATCGGCGGGGTGCCGGCTTCGAACCCCAGCGGTGCCGGGCGGAAGCTGGCGCTGTGGTAGTCGGCCTGTTGCACCATCTCGCCACCGAATTGCCAATGGCGCAGGTGATGCAGGGCTGCGTGGCTGCCGTACAGCACGCCGACGCCGTCCGGGCCGTACAGCTTATGGCTGGAAAATACATAGAAGTCGCAGCCCAGGGCCTGCACGTCGTGGCGGCCGTGGACGATGCCTTGGGCGCCATCGACCACGGTCAGGGCGCCGTGGGCCTGGGCCAGCGCCAGCAAGGCCGGCAGCGGCTGCCAGGTGCCAAGCACGTTGGACAGTTGGCTCACGGCCAGCAGGCGCGTACGCGGGCCGATCAACTCGGCGGCGGCTTGCAGGTCGGTCACGCCGTCATCGTCGAGAGGCAATACCACCAGGGTGAGCGCGCGACGCTTGGCCAGTTGCTGCCACGGCAACAGGTTGGCGTGGTGTTCCAGGGCGCTGATGACAATCTCATCGCCCGCATTGAATAAGTGCTCAAGGCCATAAGCCAGGAGGTTCAGCGCTGACGTCGCGCCGTGGGTGAACACGATTTGCCCGCTGTCACCTGCATTCAACCACTGCGCAACCTTGCTGCGACTGTCCTCGAAGGCCTGGGTCGCATGGGCGCCCGGCAAATGCTGGGCACGGTGCACATTGGCGGCGCCATTGGCGTAGTAATGGCTGATGGCATCCAGCAGGGCCTGGGGTTTTTGCGTCGTCGCGGCGTTGTCCAGGTAGGTCTGGTCTTGCCGTTGCAGGGTGGCGATGGCCGGAAAGTCGGCGCGCCAGGGGGAGGGCACAAGCATGGTGTTCAAGACTCGTATAAGCGAGCCCCAGGGTCGGGGCCCGCCAGTGGCATCGAGTGGCTGCTTAGTTGTGAGCGTGCAGCGCTTCGTTCAGTTCGATGGCCGATTTGTGGGTTTTGCACTCCACGGCACCGGTCTCGGAGTTACGGCGGAACAGCAGGTCCGGTTGGCCGGCCAGCTCACGCGCCTTGACCACCTTGACCAGTTGGTTCGACTCGTCCAGCAGCGCAACCTTGGTGCCGGCGGTGACGTACAGGCCCGATTCCACGGTGTTGCGGTCGCCCAATGGGATACCGATACCGGCGTTGGCGCCGATCAGGCAGCCTTCGCCGACCTTGATCACGATGTTGCCGCCGCCCGACAGGGTGCCCATGGTCGAGCAACCGCCGCCCAAGTCCGAACCCTTGCCGACGAACACGCCAGCCGATACACGGCCTTCGATCATGCCCGGGCCTTCGGTGCCGGCGTTGAAGTTGACGAAACCTTCGTGCATCACGGTGGTGCCTTCGCCCACATAGGCGCCGAGGCGAATACGCGCGGCATCAGCGATACGCACGCCGCTCGGTACCACGTAGTCGGTCATTTTCGGGAACTTGTCCACCGAGAACACTTCCAGCAACTCGCCACGCAGGCGGGCTTCCAGTTGGCGTTCGGCCAGCTCATTGATGTCGATTGCGCCCTGGCTGGTCCAGGCCACGTTCGGCAGTTGCGGGAACACACCGGCGAGGCTCAGGCCGTGTGGCTTGACCAGGCGATGGGACAGCAGGTGCAGCTTGAGGTAGGCCTCTGGGGTGGACGTCAGTGCGGCGTCTTCGGCCAGCAAGGTGGCGACCAGCGGTGTGTGGCTTTCAGCCAGGCGGCTCAGCAGGGCGGCTTGGGTGGCGTCGACGCCTTTGAGCGCGTCGGCCAGTTGCAGGGCCTGGGCGACGGTGAAGGTGATCGCCTGGTTGCCTTCGCTGTAGCCGAGGATCGGCGCGATGGCGGCAACGATTTCAGCCGATGGATTGAGCAAGGGTTGTGCGTAAAACACTTCCAGCCAAGCACCTTGGCGGTTCTGAGTGCCGACGCCGAAGCCCAGGCTGAACAGGGAATTGGACATGCTGTTACCTCTACAAAAATGGAAGGGCTGGCCTACTTGAGGGCCGCCGAATAACTATCTGGCTTGAAGCCAATCAGGGTTCTGTCACCGAGATCAAGCACCGGGCGCTTGATCATCGAAGGTTGCGCGAGCATCAATTCAATGGCTTTCGACTGATCGAGATCGGCTTTGCGTTCGTCTTCGAGTTTGCGAAAGGTGGTGCCCGCACGGTTCAAAACCACCTGCCAACCGTGCTCGTTGCACCATTGGGTCAAGTGTTCGCGGTCGATACCGGCCGTTTTGTAGTCGTGGAACGCATAGCTCACCGCGTGCTCATCGAGCCAGGTGCGCGCCTTTTTCATGGTGTCGCAGGCTTTGATGCCGAAAAGGTGCAACGTTTTGCTTGAAGCGGTCAAGGAATTGCCCCCCCTGCTTTACTGATGCAAGTGCCAATGAAAATGAAAGATCACGGATTATGCCACGCCCAGAGATTTTGGGTGCCGCTCGTCAGCACCGTGCGACTTTTGTGCAAAAGCCAGCGCGCAGCATAGGCCGGTAAGATAGCCGGGTAATATGGCACTTCAACGGCCAGTTGTTGCCTGATGTGTGTCGTTGCAAGCCGATCGTCCGGGAAACCCGCGTTATGCAAACCGCCTACACCGTTCTTATCCTGCTGATGCTGGTCAGCGTTTCGCGTCTGGTCGGGCGTGTCATCCCTCTGCCGTTAC
Source organism: Pseudomonas sp. AM8 (assembly GCF_036346475.1). Lineage (NCBI taxonomy): Bacteria > Pseudomonadati > Pseudomonadota > Gammaproteobacteria > Pseudomonadales > Pseudomonadaceae > Pseudomonas > Pseudomonas sp. AM8. The sequence goes on along the minus strand of NZ_JAOTNX010000001.1, from coordinate 406,368 downwards.
CCCTGGTGCAGATTGCCGCCGGCGCCTTGCTGGCCTGGCCCACGCTGGGGCTGCACGTGGCGCTGGACCCGGAGTTGTTCCTGTTTCTGTTCCTGCCACCGCTGCTGTTCTCCGATGGCTGGCGCATGCCCAAGCGCGAATTGTGGCGCCTGCGTGGGCCGATCCTGACGCTGGCCGTCGGGTTGGTGCTGTTCACCGTGGTCGGTGCTGGCTACTTCATTCATTGGCTATTGCCGACGATCCCGCTGCCGGTGGCCTTCGCCCTCGCGGCCGTGTTGTCGCCGACAGATGCCGTGGCCGTGTCGGCAATTGCCCAGAACCGCTTGCCGACGCCGCTGATGCATATGCTCCAGGGCGAAGCGTTGATGAATGATGCCTCGGGCCTGGTGACCTTCAAGTTCGCCTTGGCGGCCGCGTTGACCGGTGTGTTCTCGTTGGCCGATGCCAGCCTGACCTTTGTCTTGGTGGCCTTGGGCGGCCTGGCGGTGGGGGTGGCGCTGAGTTGGCTGGTCGGCCGCCTGCGCGCCTGGATGATTGCCCGGGGCTGGGACGACCCGGCAACGCATGTGGTGTTCATGTTGCTGTTGCCGTTTGCGGCCTACGTGTTGGCCGAACGGCTCGGCGCCTCGGGCATCTTGTCGGCGGTCGCGGCGGGCATGATGCAAAGCTGGCTCGACCTGCTGCCTCGCCAGACCAGCACGCGCCTGCTCAATCGCAGCGTCTGGTCATTGCTGGAATTTGCCTTCAATGGCCTGATCTTCCTGCTGCTGGGCCTGCAATTGCCGGACATCATCAAGGCCGTGGCCAGTCATGAGCCGACGCTGTGGCCCACCTTGTTGTATCGCTGCCTGGATGTGATTGCGATTTTCCTGGTGTTGGTGGTGCTGCGTTTTATCTGGGTGCAGAGCATCTGGAGGCTGTCGGGTTTGCTCCGGCGGCTGCGTGGGAAAAGTGAGTTGACCCTGGTGCCCACTGCGCGTTCCTGCTGGCTGTTGACCGTGGGCGGTGTGCGCGGTGCGGTGACCCTGGCCGGTGTAATGTCGGTGCCATTGCTGCTGGTGCCAGGCCAGGATTTCCCCGAGCGCGACCTGCTGATCTTTATCGCGGCCGGTGTGATCCTGCTGTCACTGATCGCCGCCTGCATCGCCCTGCCGCTGCTCTTGCGGGGCGTTGAAAAAAGTCCGGACGAAAAGCGCCATAACGAAGTGCGCGAGGCCTGGAAAAAAACCGCAGTGGCGGCTATCCATGCCCTGGAGGCGGAAGAGCCCGTGGAAACAACAACCCAGGACGCCGCCCAGGCCGCGCTGGCCACTGAACTCAAGGCGCGCCTGATGTCGGAATATCGCCATCAGTTGGAGGTGTTCAACGACTCGGCCGAGGCCCAGGCGCTGGCGCAGCAAATGGATCAGCTAGAGCGAAGGTTGCGGCTCAAGGCGCTGCGCGCGCAGCGGTTGGAGTTGTACAGCTTGAGCCGTCATCACCAGATTGGTGATGACGTGTTGCGAGAGGTGCTGGCAGAGTTGGATATGAGTGAGGCGAACTTGGGACTCGTGAAGTAGCGGCGGTATTACGCAGTGGGAGGGCGATCAGGTTTGATTAATATCTTCATCAACGTATAAATGAGTTGCCCCGCAGGCGTACTGTCCTGTGGATAAAGCGATTGAATAAAATGCTTATCGCCCTCTGATAATTGCAACGGTTTAGGAATTTCGCTTGGGCTTTTCAATCGCGGCCTGGAGAAACTGTAGTGCATGATTGATTGGTCATCGTAAGGCGAAGTTTTCACGGTGCTGCGGCGTGATTTCTTGAGGATGTCATGGTAAGCGTCACCTCTTGTTTTATTTCGGGATTCGTAATCTTTGTAAACTTCATCGTCATCAAATACCAATGTCCGATCCGGGTGCTGGTGTTCATGCCTTAACCCCAGCGCATGACCAAACTCATGTACCACCTGCGCCTCAACACGTTCCGGCGAACTGCCGAAGCCAATACTCATCGTCGGTTCAGAGGGGGAGATATTTTTGGCGTCCGTTCCAACGTACGACCAGCCTGCAGTGCTCGTGTTGTTTGCGGTAATTCTGATATCGCCCTGCGCTGTATCGACGAACTTGAAGTGCAGGTTTGTGTGAGGCGTCCATTTTCTGATATTGGCTTTTACCAGCGTCTTCTGCGCGTCCGTCATATCCAGCAACGCTATCTTCAGGACTGAATGCTGTGGCCAGAGTTTGTCGGGGGTGGCGATGCCACGTTTATGCCGGGTGGGATTTGATTCGGGCGTCGTAAAGGCGGCTGTATTGTATGGGGAAGTAGCGGGAGGCAAGTTGCAGACGGTCATGTCTTCTCTCCATCAAAAGTAAAAAGCCAGGCAGCCATGAACGGCGCGGACTGCCATTGGCATCATTGTTGGCTGCTACTTTTGGTGGGTGAAAGACGCAGGCGTGTTCCCGTTCAAAGGGTTGCTTGATCTTTCTTTGAGTTGGCCGCTCCGGAACGCGCGAGCGGCCCTTGGTATCAGCGACGACGCTGAATGAAGTCCCGAATACGCTCAGCCGCTTCCACACATTCGGCCAGCGGCGCAACCAACGCCAGGCGTACGCGCCCGGCGCCGGGGTTCACGCCATCCACTTCCCGGGAGAGGTACGAACCCGGCACCACGGTCACGTGTTCCTCCACGAACAAATCGCGGCAGAACGCGGCATCATCGCCTTGCACATTCGGCCACAGGTAGAAGCCGCCGTCCGGGGCCTGTACGTCCAGCACCGGCTTGAGGATTGCCAGCACGGCATCAAACTTCTCGCGGTACAGGTCGCGGTTGGCCTGCACATGGGCCTCGTCCTGCCAGGCCGCGATGCTTGCCAGCTGGGTTTGCACCGGCATCGCACAGCCATGGTAAGTGCGGTACAGCAGGAAACCCTTGAGGATCTCGGCGTCGCCAGCAACAAAACCGGAGCGCAGGCCTGGCAGGTTGGAGCGCTTGGACAGGCTGTGGAACACCACGCAACGCTTGAAGTCCTGGCGGCCCAGCTCGACGCACGCGCTGAGCAGGCCCGGTGGCGGGGTTTGTTCGTCGAAGTACAGTTCGCTGTAGCACTCGTCGGCGGCGATAACGAAGTCATATTCGTCGGCCAGGGCGATGAGTTTTTTCAGGGTGTCGACCGGGATCAGTGCACCGGTCGGGTTGCCGGGGGAGCACAGGAACAGGATCTGGCAGCGTTTCCAGATGTCTGGCGATACCGCGTCGAAATCCGGGTTGAAGCCGTTTTCATCCAGGCATGGCAGGTAGTGCGGCTTGGCCCCGGCCAGGAACGCGGCGCCTTCGTAGATCTGGTAGAAGGGGTTCGGGCTGACCACCAGCGCGTCATCGCCCCGGTTGACCACGGTCTGGGTGAAGGCGAACAACGCTTCACGGGTGCCGTTGACCGGCAGGATAGTGCGCGCCGGATCCAGCCAGCCCTTGGGGACGTCGAAGCGGCGTTCGCACCAGCCACCGATGGCCTCGCGCAAGGCCGGGATGCCCAGGGTGGTGGGGTAGACCGCCATCTGGTCGAGGTTGTTAGCCAGGGCATCGGCAACGAACTGCGGCGATTTGTGCTTGGGTTCGCCGATGGACAAAGCGATCGGGCGCTTGTCCGGGTTCGGCGTGACGCTGCCCAGCAGGGCGCGCAGCTTTTCGAACGGGTAGGGCTGGAGCTGGTTCAGGGCGTTGTTCATCGGTGGATCTCGTGCAAGGCGTTAAAAACTGGGAGGGAGCGGTGGGCCGCTCCTGGTATCAAATCGTCAGGCGCGTCAGCTCGACACCGGGTTCCTGGGGCACGCTCAACTGCTGCACGATCGCCGCCTGCAAGCGCAGGCACAGCTCCGGGTCGGACAGCGGCTGGTTATCGGCATCGGTAATAAAGAACACGTCCTCCACCCGCTCGCCGAGGGTCGCAATCTTGGCGTTCTGCAGTGACAAATCGAATTCCAGGAAAATGCCGCCGATCCGCGCCAGCAGGCCTGGCCGGTCCGGCGCGCTGAGTTCCAGTACGGTCACCGGGCGCTGTGCATCGTTGGAAATGGTCACCTGGGGCGCAAAGGCAAAGTGCTTGAGCTGACGCGGTACCCGGCGCTGGATGATCGTCGGGTAGTCGTCGGGGTTACGCAGGGCTTCGGTCAGGCCTTCGCGGATCTTTTTCACCCGCGCCGGGTTATCGCCGATGGACTCGCCTTCGGTGTCGAGCACGATATAGGTGTCGAGGGTGAACTGGCTGCTGGAGGTGATGACCCGGGCGTCATGGATATTCAGGTTGAGCTGGTCCATGGCCGCCACGGTCACGGCGAAGAAGTCGTGCTGGTCGGGTGCATAGATGAAGATCTGCGTGCCGCCTTCGAATTCGCGCTGGGTGGTTTCCTTGATCAACACCAGCGGGCCGCCATCGGCCGGCTGCTGCAGGATCGCGTCACTGTGCCAGGCGACATCGCCGGCGGTGTGGCGCAGGAAGTAATCGTCCCCCAGTTGCGACCACAGTTGCTCGACGTCGTCCGGGTCGTTGCCGCCGCGCACCAGGATGTCCAGCGCGGCGCTTTGTGTGCGGCGGATCTGCTCTTCGCGGTCCACCGGGTTTTCCAGGCCACGGCGCAGCGCGCGCTTGGTCTCGGTGTAGAGCTGGCGCAACAGGCTGGCGCGCCAGGAGTTCCACAGGGTCGGGTTGGTGGCGTTGATGTCGGAGACGGTCAGCACGTACAGGTAGTCGAGGCGGGTTTCATCGCCGACGATCCCGGCGAAGTCGTGGATCACCTGCGGGTCGGACAAGTCCTTGCGCTGGGCAGTGGTCGACATCACCAGGTGGTTCTGCACCAGCCACACGATCAGGCGGCTGTCCCACAACGGCAGCTGGTGGCGTTGGCAGAACGCCTCGGCATCGACTGCGCCGATTTCCGAGTGATCGCCATGCCGGCCCTTGCCGATGTCGTGGTACAGGCCGGCGAGGTAGATCAACTCCGGCTTGGGCAGCTTGGCCATGAGCTTGCTGGCCAGCGGGAATTTCTCTGATACCTGGGTGTACTGCAACTTGCGCAAGTGCTTGATCAGGTTGAGGGTGTGGGCGTCCACGGTGTAGATGTGGAACAGGTCGTGCTGCATCTGCCCGACGATAAACCCGAACTCCGGCAGGTAACGCCCGAGGATGCCATAGCGGTTCATGCGCCGCAGGTTGCGATGGATGCCGATCTTGCACTTGAACAGCTCGATAAACAGGCTGGTGTTGCGAATGTCGTTGCGAAAGTCGTCGTCGATCAGGTGACGGTTTTCCCGCAGCAGGCGGATGGTGTCGGCGCGTACGCCCTTGATTTCCGGCTGCTGGGCCATCAGCACGAAGATTTCCAGCATGGCGAACGGAGTGCGGCGGAACACGTTGTCGTTGCGTGCCTCGATATAGCCGTCGTGCAGTTGGAAGCGCGAATTGATCGGCTGCGGCGGTGCTTCGTCTTCCGGAGCGAGGATCACTTCTTCGAAATGCTGGATGATCAGGTCGCTGAGCTGGGCAATGCTCATGACCACCCGGTAGTACTGCTGCATGAAGCTTTCGATGCTGGTCTTCGCGTCTTCGCTTTCAAACCCCAGCAGGGTGGCGATGGAGCGCTGGTGGTCGAACAGCAGGCGATCTTCGGAGCGCCCGGCGAGCATGTGCAGGGCGTAGCGCACTTTCCACAGGAATTCCTGGGACGACGCCAGCAGGGTGTTTTCGCTCTCTACCAGGAAGCCTTCTCCGGCCAGGGCGCGCAGGTTCAGGGTGCCGTATTGGCGACGTGCGACCCACAGAATCGTCTGGATGTCGCGCAACCCGCCCGGCGAGCCTTTGACGTTGGGTTCGAGGTTGTATTCGGTGTCGTTGTACTTGTGGTGCCGGGCCTTCTGCTCGGCACGCTTGGCCAGGAAGAAATCCTTGCTCGGCCACATGTGTGCGGTGCTGGTGACTTCGAGCATGCGCTGGCGCAGGCGCTCGGGGCCGGCGATGGTGCGGCTTTCCATCAGGTTGGTGATGACGGTCAGGTCGGCGCGGGCCTCTTCGGCGCACTCATCCACCGAGCGCACGCTCTGGCCGACTTCCAGGCCGATGTCCCACAGCAGTGTCAGAAAGCGCTCGATGGAGTCGCGAAAGATCTCATGGTCGGCGCTGTCCAGCAGGATCAGCAGGTCGATGTCGGAGTACGGGTGCAGCTCGCCACGACCGTAGCCGCCGACCGCTACCAGGGCAATATCGGCGTCTTCGCTCCAGCTGAACTGTTCCCAGGCTTTTTGCAGGATGTTATCGACGAACCAGGCGCGGTCTTCGATCAGCCGGCGGATGTCCCGGCCGCTGCGAAAGCGCTCGTCGAGCACCTCGCGGGCCTGGCGGATCGCCTTTTTGAATGCGGCGATGGGGCTCGCCTTCAGTGCCAGCTCGGCCTGGAACTGGCCACGATCGAAGAGTTCGGGATCCACCTGGGGCATTGATCGGCTTTCCTTTCTATCTATCAGTCAGTCACAACACAGTTTGGGAAAACCTTGGCAGCCCTTCACGCCGAAACGCGTGGGATCGTGTCGTCGGCGCGCAGGGTGAAGATCTCGTAGCCGGTCTCGGTGACCAGCAGGGTGTGTTCCCACTGGGCCGAGAGCTTGCGGTCCTTGGTGATGGCGGTCCAGCCGTCGCCCAGCACCTTGGTGTCGGCCTTGCCCTGGTTGATCATCGGCTCGATGGTAAAGGTCATGCCTGCCTTGAGCTCCATGCCGGTGCCGGCGCGGCCGTAGTGCAGGATCTGCGGTTCTTCGTGGAAGACCGTACCGATACCGTGGCCGCAGAATTCGCGCACTACCGAGAAACCGTTCTTTTCGGCGTGCTTCTGGATCACTTCACCGATGTCGCCCAGGCGGCAGCCAGGCTTGACGATCTCGATGGCCTTGTACATGCATTCCTGGGTGACCTGGGACAGGCGCTCGGCCCACACCGGCACGGTGCCGACGTGGAACATGCGGCTGGTGTCGCCGAAGTAGCGGTCCTTGATCACGGTGACGTCGATGTTCAGGGTGTCGCCGTCCTTCAACGGCTTGTCGCCCGGAATCCCGTGGCAGACCACGTGATTGACCGAAGTACAGATCGACTTGGGGAAGCCCTTGTAGTTCAGCGGCGCAGGAATGGCGCCCTGCACATTGACTATATAGTCGTGGCAGATCTGGTTCAGGGTTTCCGTGGTAACGCCGGGCTTGACGTGCTCGGCGATCATTTCCAGCACGTCGGCAGCCAGTTTGCCGGCAATGCGCATGCCGGCGATGTCTTCGGCGGTTTTCAAACTAACGGTCATACAGGCTCTCTCTAGCGCGATGCGCTGAAATCAATACGGTTTACGGGCGTGCGACAAAAGGTTGCAGAGTTCGCACAAGCGCCAAAAAACGCGATTCTAACAGACGCGGGCGGCAAATCATGAGCCCCCGACGATCGCTTCTCTCTATCAAATGGGGTTATATCGGCTCTATTCAAAGGGTTGCGTACACGTCGCCCACGCCAAATGTGATTGCGTGTTTCGTTTTCGCCCTTCGTGTGGTATAAAATGCGCCGCTTTCCGGGGATACCCCGAAAAGCTTAAATCCACACACGTGTCGACACGATGACCTGGGTGCCGGAGGCCTTGATGCCGCTGGTTGGTCATTGGGATACGTGGAGGCCAAACCCGACTTATTAAGGAACTATCATGTCCCAAGTCAACATGCGCGATATGCTGAAGGCCGGTGTGCACTTCGGTCACCAGACCCGTTACTGGAACCCGAAAATGGGTAAGTACATTTTCGGCGCGCGTAACAAGATCCACATCATCAACCTTGAAAAAACCCTGCCAATGTTCAACGAAGCTCTGACTTTCGTAGAGCGCCTGGCCCAGGGCAAAAACAAGATCCTGTTCGTCGGCACCAAGCGTTCCGCTGGTAAGATCGTTGCTGAAGAAGCAGCACGTTGCGGTTCGCCGTACGTCGATCACCGCTGGTTGGGCGGCATGCTGACCAACTTCAAAACCATCCGTGCTTCCATCAAGCGTCTGCGTGACCTTGAAGTGCAGGCCGAAGACGGTACTTTCGCCAAGCTGACCAAGAAAGAAGCGCTGATGCGCACTCGTGACCTGGAAAAGCTCGATCGTTCCCTGGGTGGTATCAAGGACATGGGCGGTCTGCCTGACGCACTGTTCGTTATCGACGTTGATCACGAGCGCATCGCGATCACCGAAGCCAACAAGCTGGGCATTCCTGTTATCGGCGTAGTCGATACCAACAGCAGCCCGGAAGGCGTTGACTACATCATCCCAGGCAACGATGACGCCATCCGCGCCATCCAGCTGTACATGGGTTCGATGGCTGACGCTGTCATCCGTGGTCGCAACCACGTTGCTGGTGGCACCGAGCAGTTCGTTGAAGAAGCTCCGGTAGCCGCAGCTGAGTAATTGACGCCCTGGCGTTGACTCAGTAAGCAAAAAGGGGGCTTGGCCCCCTTTTTGCCACCTCGAAAACCATTTGTCAGCAGCGCAGCTACATCACCTGTAACGTGCAGCGGCTAACAAGGGTGGTTCGGGAAGAATTGATCCCCCGTTCGATCGGGTGGAATGGTTGAAAACCTATCCAAGAGGAATTTGAAAATGGCAGCAATTACTGCAGCGTTGGTTAAAGAACTGCGTGAGCGTACCGGCGAAGGCATGATGGATTGCAAGAAAGCCCTGGAAAAGGCTGACGGCGACATCGAAAAAGCCATTGATGACATGCGTGCTTCCGGCGCCATCAAGGCTGCCAAGAAAGCAGGCAACGTGGCTGCTGAAGGCGCTATCGCTCTGAAAGAAGACGGCAAATCTGCTGTTCTGCTGGAAGTGAACTCCCAGACCGACTTCCTGGCCCTGCAGGACGACTTCAAGGCATTTGTTGCTGCCAGCGTTGAAAAAGCGTTCGCCGACAAGCTGACTGACGTCGCTCCGCTGATCGCCGCTCAAGAAGCTGATCGCCTGGTACTGGTCGGCAAGGTTGGCGAAAACGTCAACATCCGTCGCCTGGTACGCGTTGAAGGTGATGTTGTCGGTGGTTACCTGCACGGCAACAAGATCGGCGTTGCAGTGGTCCTGAAGGGCGGCAACGTTGAGCTGGCCAAAGACATCGCTATGCACGTAGCGGCCAGCAACCCTGAGTTCCTGCTGCCTTCGGAAGTTTCTGCCGAAGCGATCGAGCGTGAAAAAGCTGTGTTCCTGCAGCTGAACGAAGAAAAAATCAAAGGCAAGCCAGAAAACATTGTTGAGAACATGGTCAAGGGCCGTATCAGCAAGTTCCTGGCCGAAGCAAGCCTGGTTGAGCAGGCGTTCGTCAAGAACCCTGAAGTCAAGGTTGGCGAACTGGCCAAGAAAGCCGGTGCTGAAATCGTTTCCTTCACTTACTTCAAGGTAGGCGAAGGCATCGAGAAGCCGGTCGACAACTTCGCTGAAGAAGTTGCTGCCCAGCTGGCTGCCGCCAAGCAATAAGACAGTTTTTAACTGTCGCCCGAAAGAGGCTGCCCGCTCACGCGCGCAGCCTCTTTTCAAATGGGCAGGCCGATTTAATTTGGCTTACCCTCGGAACTGGCTTACAAAGCCGTGTTCCGATGGCGCTGTGAGAGCGTCCAGCTAGAGTGAACGCAAGCCGTAAACGGCTCGCCAAGAATTTTTTAAAAATACGCCGCAGGAGAGATTCGCAATGGCTCAGCAGGGCAGTGGTTATCAGGCTCGCTATAAACGCATTCTACTCAAGCTTAGCGGCGAGGCCCTGATGGGCTCGGAAGAGTTCGGGATCGACCCCAAGGTACTCGACCGCATGGCGCTGGAAGTCGGCCAGTTGGTCGGCATCGGCGTACAGGTCGGCCTGGTGATCGGTGGCGGTAACCTGTTCCGCGGCGCAGCACTGAGTGCGGCCGGCATGGATCGGGTCACCGGCGACCACATGGGCATGCTGGCCACTGTGATGAACGCCCTGGCCATGCGTGACGCCCTGGAGCGTGCCAATATCTCGGCTATCGTGATGTCGGCTATTTCCATGGTGGGTGTGACCGATCACTATGATCGTCGCAAAGCCATGCGCCACCTGAACGCCAAAGAGGTGGTGATCTTCGCTGCCGGTACCGGCAACCCGTTCTTCACCACGGACTCGGCTGCTTGCCTGCGCGCCATCGAGATCGATGCCGACGTGGTGCTCAAGGCGACCAAGGTAGATGGCGTGTACACCGCAGACCCATTCAAAGACCCGCATGCCGAGAAGTTCGATCATCTGACCTACGATGAAGTGCTGGATCGCAAGCTGGGCGTGATGGACCTGACGGCTATTTGCCTGTGCCGCGACCACAAGATGCCGCTGCGCGTATTTAACATGAACAAGCCCGGTGCCCTGCTGAATATCGTACACGGCGGCGCGGAAGGGACTCTGATCGAGGAAGGCCAACAATGATCAACGAAATCAAGAAAGACGCCCAAGCGCGTATGCAGAAATCCCTGGAGTCTCTGAGCCACGCATTTGGCCAGATTCGTACCGGCAAGGCGCACCCGAGCATCCTGGGCAGCGTGATGGTGCCTTATTACGGCGCTGATACCCCGCTGAGCGGCGTGGCCAACGTTACCGTAAAGGATTCGCGCACCCTGCAGGTCGTGGCTTTCGAGCGCAACATGCTCGCTGCAGTCGACAAGGCCATCCAGAGCGCCGGCCTGAACCTCAACCCGACCAACCTGGGTGAGTTGCTGTTGATCTCCATGCCGGCCCTGACTGAAGAAACCCGCAAGGGCTTCACCAAGCAGGCCCGCAGCGCGGCTGAAGATGCGCGTGTTGCAGTGCGTAACATTCGTCGTGATGCCTTGGGCGAGCTGAAGAAGTTGGTCAAGGACAAGGAAATCAGCGAAGACGAAGAGCGTCGTGCCGTCGCCGATATCGACAAGCTGACCAAGGAAGCCGAGGCGAAGATCACCCAGGCAACCGAAGAAAAAGAAAAGGACCTGATGGCCGTATAAGGGGTCAGGACGCCTTCATGGAAAAGACCAAGCAGACTGTGCCCTCCGTGGTGCCGCGCCATGTCGCGATCATCATGGATGGGAATAATCGCTGGGCGAAGAAGCGCTTTATGCCGGGTGTTGCCGGGCATAAGGCGGGTGTCGATGCGGTACGGGCCGTGATCGAGGTGTGTGCCGAGGCCAAGGTCGAGGTATTGACCCTGTTCGCGTTCTCCAGTGAAAACTGGCAGCGGCCCGCCGAAGAAGTCAGTGCCTTGATGGATCTGTTCTTCAAGGCCCTGCGTCGTGAGGCCAAGCGCCTGAATGACAACAACATCAGCCTGCGCATCATCGGCGACCGCTCGCGCTTTCACCCGGAACTGCAGGCGGCCATGCGTGAAGCCGAGGCGATCACTGCCGGCACTGACCGCTTTGTGCTGCAAATCGCCGCCAATTACGGTGGCCAGTGGGACATTGCCCAGGCTGCGCAGCGACTGGCCCGCGAAGTGCAGGCCGGTCATCTGCGGCCGGACGACATCACGCCTGAACTGTTACAGACCTGCCTGGTGACCGGCGACCTGCCGTTGCCTGACTTGTGTATCCGTACCGGTGGTGAGCATCGCATCAGCAATTTCCTCTTATGGCAATTGGCCTATACCGAGCTGTACTTCTCCGACCTGTTCTGGCCGGACTTCAAACACGATGCCATGCGCACTGCGCTGGCCGATTTCGCTTCCCGTCAGCGTCGCTTCGGTAAAACGAGTGAGCAGATCGAAGCTGGAGCCCGGGTTTAAATGCTTAAACAACGAATCATCACAGCACTGATACTGTTGCCGATTGCCTTGTGCGGGTTTTTCCTGCTGGATGGCTCCGGCTTTGCGCTGTTTATCGGCCTGGTGGTCACCCTGGGTGCCTGGGAATGGGCGCGATTGGCAGGTTTCAATGCGCAGCTGCCGCGTGTGGCGTATGCCCTCGTGGTGGCGGTACTGCTGTTTCTGATGCATACCCTGTCGAGCATTATCGTGCCCTGGGTGTTGGGGGCAGCGGTGCTGTGGTGGGCGCTTGCGACCTACCTGGTGCTGACTTTTCCGCGCAGCAGTGGCCAGTGGTCCAGTGTCGCCAGCAAGCTGGTGATTGGCTTGTTGATTCTGTTGCCTGCCTGGCAAGGGCTGGTGGAGATCAAGAATTCGCCGATGGGTAACTGGCTGATCATGGCGGTGATGGTGCTGGTCTGGGGTGCAGACATCGGCGCCTACTTCTCTGGCCGGGCATTCGGCAAGCGCAAGCTGGCGCCGTCAGTCAGTCCGGGCAAGAGCTGGGAAGGCGTGTATGGCGGCCTGGCGTTGACGCTGGTGATCACGCTTGTGGTGGGTCTGGTGCGCGACTGGTCGGCGAAGGAAATCTTCCTGGCCCTGCTGGGCACGGCCATCGTCGTATTTATCTCGGTGGTCGGTGATCTCACCGAAAGCATGTTCAAGCGCCAGGCCGGGATCAAGGACAGCAGCAACCTGCTGCCGGGTCATGGCGGGGTGCTGGATCGTATCGATAGCCTTACCGCAGCCATCCCGATCTTTGCCGTGCTGTTGTGGATGACCGCTTCGTGAGCCGCCTGCAACAAGTGACCGTGCTGGGTGCAACCGGCTCGGTAGGGTTGAGCACCCTGGATGTGATCGCTCGTCATCCCGACCGCTATCAAGTGTTTGCCCTGACCGGGTTCACCCGTCTCAGCGAACTGCTGGCACTGTGCGTGCGCCACGTGCCGCGCTTTGCTGTCGTGCCCGGGCGTTCGGCTGCACGGGGCCTGCAGGATGATCTGCGGGCTGCCGGGCTGGCCACTCAGGTGCTGGTGGGGGAGGAGGGGTTGTGCCAGGTCTCGGCCGATGCCGAGGTGGATACGGTGGTGGCCGCTATCGTCGGTGCCGCCGGCTTGCGTCCGACCTTGGCTGCCGTGGATGCGGGCAAGAAGATCCTGCTGGCCAACAAAGAAGCGCTGGTGATGTCCGGCGCGCTCTTCATGCAGGCGGTGCGCAAGAGCGGCGCCGTATTGCTGCCCCTCGACAGTGAACACAATGCGATCTTCCAATGCATGCCCGGCGACTTTGCTCGCGGCCTGGGACAGGTGGGTGTGCGTCGGATTCTGCTGACCGCGTCGGGTGGTCCTTTCCGGCAAACTCCCTTGGGGCAGTTGGAGCAGGTGTCTCCGGACCAGGCGTGCGCTCATCCTAACTGGTCGATGGGGCGCAAGATCTCCGTGGACTCGGCAAGCATGATGAATAAAGGCCTGGAGTTGATCGAAGCCTGCTGGTTGTTCGATGCGCGACCGGATCAGGTCGAGGTGGTGATTCACCCGCAAAGTGTGATTCATTCACTGGTCGACTACGTGGATGGCTCGGTATTGGCCCAATTGGGCAATCCGGATATGCGCACCCCGATCGCCAATGCCCTGGCCTGGCCGGAGCGAATTGATTCCGGCGTGGCGCCACTGGATCTGTTTGCCATTGCCCGCTTGGACTTCGAGGCGCCGGACGAGCAACGTTTTCCGTGCCTGCGTCTGGCACGTGAGGCCGCGGAGGCGGGTAACAGCGCGCCGGCGATGCTCAATGCGGCGAATGAAGTGGCCGTGGCGGCGTTTCTCGAACGGCGCATCCGCTTTCCGCAGATCGCGAGTATCATCGAGGACGTCCTGAGTCTTGAGCCCGTGGTCGCGGTGAACGACCTCGGCGCGGTATTCGAGGCGGACACCAAGGCGCGCGCCTTGGCCGAGCAATGGTTGGACCGCAACGCGCGTTAGTCTTGTGGGCGCGATTGAGCCTTGGGGCACTGGATTGGAATGCGGAGAAATTAGATGAGTGCGCTTTACATGATTGTCGGCACCCTGGTTGCTCTGGGTGTGCTGGTTACCTTCCACGAATTCGGCCACTTCTGGGTGGCACGTCGTTGCGGCGTCAAGGTACTGCGCTTTTCCGTCGGCTTCGGCATGCCGCTGGTTCGCTGGCACGACCGGCACGGCACCGAGTTCGTGATCGCGGCCATCCCGTTGGGTGGCTACGTCAAGATGCTCGATGAGCGTGAAGGCGAAGTGCCGGCCGATCAGCTGGACCAATCCTTCAATCGCAAGACCGTTCGTCAGCGTATCGCCATTGTTGCGGCCGGTCCGATCGCCAACTTCCTCCTGGCGATGCTGTTTTTCTGGGTCCTGGCCATGCTCGGCAGCGAGCAGGTGCGTCCTGTCATCGGCGCGGTCGAGGCGGACAGTATCGCCGCCAAGGCAGGTCTGGTCGCAGGGCAGGAAATTGTTTCCATTGATGGTGAGCCGACGACGGGTTGGGGCGCGGTCAATTTGCAGCTGGTACGTCGTTTGGGTGAAAGCGGCACCGTCAACGTCGTGGTGCGTGAGCAGGATTCCAGTGCCGAGACCCCGCGCACGTTGGCCTTGGACCATTGGCTCAAGGGCGCTGACGAGCCTGATCCGATCAAGTCCCTGGGCATCCGTCCATGGCGTCCTGCGCTGCCGCCAGTGCTTGCCGAGCTGGATCCGAAGGGTCCGGCCCAGGCCGCGGGTCTGAAAACCGGCGATCGCTTGCTGGCCCTCGATGGCCAGGCGTTGGGTGAGTGGCAGCAGGTAGTCGACCTGGTGCGCGTACGCCCTGATACAAGGATTGTGCTGAAAATTGAGCGTGACGGTGCTCAAATTGACGTCCCCGTGACCCTGGCGGTACGTGGGGAAGCCAAGGCGGCCGGGGGTTACCTGGGTGCAGGCGTCAAGAGTCCGGAGTGGCCGCCCTCGATGGTGCGTGAGGTCAGTTTCGGGCCGCTGGCGGCCATTGGCGAGGGTGCAAAACGCACCTGGACCATGAGTGTGCTGACCCTCGAATCCCTCAAGAAAATGTTGTTCGGCGAGCTCTCGGTAAAAAACTTGAGTGGACCGATAACCATTGCTAAAGTGGCGGGCGCTTCTGCCCAGTCGGGTGTCGCGGATTTCCTGAATTTCCTGGCTTATCTGAGTATCAGCCTGGGTGTTCTGAATTTGCTGCCCATTCCAGTATTGGATGGGGGGCATCTGTTGTTTTATCTGGTCGAGTGGGTGCGTGGTCGCCCCTTGTCGGATCGGGTGCAGGGTTGGGGGATACAGATCGGTATCAGCTTGGTGGTCGGGGTGATGTTATTAGCCTTGGTCAACGATCTGGGTCGACTGTAACGCTTCGCTGAATTGCGAATCTGCCGCATTTTGCGGCAGTTTGTTTATTGCCAGTTGGAATAAGAAAGGACTTCATGAAACGTCTGCTGCTAACTGCGGTTCTCACCGTATTGATGATCGCCGAAGTTCACGCCGAGTCCTTCACCATCTCCGATATTCGCGTCAACGGCCTCCAGCGGGTTTCCGCGGGTAGTGTCTTTGGTGCCTTGCCGTTGAACGTCGGGGAACAGGCTGATGACCGTCGCCTGGTGGAATCCACTCGTGCGCTGTTCAAAACCGGGTTCTTTCAAGACATCCAACTGGGTCGCGAAGGTAACGTCCTGGTCATCACCGTCGTCGAGCGACCTTCCGTCGCCAGTATCGAGATCGAAGGCAACAAGGCGATCTCCACTGAAGACCTGATGAAAGGCTTGAAGCAATCCGGCCTGGCCGAGGGCGAGATCTTCCAGCGCGCCACCCTTGAAGGTGTGCGTAACGAACTGCAGCGCCAGTACGTTGCCCAGGGTCGCTACTCCGCGACCGTGGAAACGGAAGTCGTGCCGCAGCCTCGTAACCGTGTCGGCCTCAAGGTCAACATCAACGAAGGTACCGTGGCGGCCATTCAGCACATCAACGTGGTGGGCAACACCAAGTTCGCTGATGAAGACCTGATCGACCTGTTCGAGCTCAAGACCACCAACTGGTTGTCGTTCTTCAAGAACGATGACAAGTACGCCCGCGAAAAACTCTCCGGTGACCTGGAACGCCTGCGTTCCTACTACCTGGACCGTGGCTATATCAACATGGATATCGCTTCGACCCAGGTGTCCATCACCCCGGACAAGAAGCACGTCTACATTACTGTCAACGTCAACGAAGGCGAGAAGTACAAGGTTCGTGACGTGAAGCTCAGCGGCGACTTGAAAGTGCCTGAAGACCAGGTCAAGGCCCTGTTGCTGGTGCAGAAAGACCAGGTGTTCTCGCGCAAGCTGATGACCACCACGTCCGAACTGATCACCCGTCGCCTGGGTAACGAAGGCTATACCTTCGCCAACGTCAACGGCGTGCCTACCCCCCACGATGAAGACCACACCGTGGACATCACCTTTGTCGTCGACCCAGGCAAGCGTGCCTACGTGAACCGCATCAACTTCCGTGGCAACACCAAGTCCGCGGACGAAGTGCTGCGCCGCGAAATGCGCCAGATGGAAGGTGGCTGGGCATCGACTTACCTGATCGACCAGTCCAAGACCCGTCTTGAGCGCCTGGGCTTCTTCAAGGAAGTGAACGTCGAAACGCCAGCCGTACCGGGTGTGGATGACCAGGTTGACGTGAACTACGCCGTGGAAGAGCAAGCGTCGGGTTCGATCACCGCCAGTGTCGGTTTCGCACAGAGTGCCGGCCTGATCCTCGGTGGTTCCATCACCCAGAACAACTTCCTGGGTACCGGTAACAAGGTGTCCATCGGCCTGACCCGAAGCGAATACCAGAGCCGTTATAACTTCGGTTATGTCGACCCCTACTGGACCGCGGACGGTGTCAGCCTGGGCTACAACGCCTTCTATCGCACCACCGACTACAAAGACCTTGACGTCGACGTAGCCAGCTATGCAATCGACAGCCTGGGCGTAGGCGCCAACATCGGTTACCCGATCAGCGAGACCTCGCGCCTGACCTTCGGCCTGACTGCGCAACAGGATGAGATCAAGACCGGTGTGTACACCGTGGACGAGATCTTCGACTTCACTCGCAAGGAAGGCGACAAGTTCCTGAACTTCAAGGCGTCCGCCGGCTGGTCCGAGTCGACCCTGAACAAAGGCGTGCTTGCCACCCGTGGCCATTCCCAGAGCCTGACGCTGGAAGCAACGACGCCGGGCAGCGACCTGTCGTTCTTCAAGCTCGATTACCGTGGCCAGTTGTTCCAGCCGCTGAGCGATAACTACACCATGCGCCTGCACACCGAGCTGGGTTATGGCGACGGTTATGGTTCCACCAGTGGGCTGCCGTTCTACGAGAACTACTACGCGGGTGGCTTCAACTCCGTGCGGGGCTTCAAGGACAGCACCCTGGGTCCACGTGGTACACCGAGCCGTGGCGTTGGTGTGACCGGTAACCAGGGCACCGTAGCTGACTCCGACAACGACCCGCTGCCATTCGGTGGTAACGTGTTGATCCAGGGTGGTGCGGAAATCCTGTTCCCGCTGCCGTTCGTCAAGGATCAGCGGTCCCTGCGTACTTCGGTCTTCTGGGATGTGGGTAACGTTTTCGACTCCAAGTGCGAACAGATCACCAACCCAAGCGGCGTGAAGTCACGGACTGAGTGCAACGACGTGAGCCTCAGCAACCTGGCGAGCTCGGTGGGTGTCGGTGTGACCTGGGTGACTGCGCTTGGCCCGTTGAGCTTTGCTCTGGCCATGCCGATCAAGAAACCGGATAACGCTGAAACCCAGATTTTCCAATTCTCCCTCGGCCAGACGTTCTAAGCGTCTGACCCAAGATAACGACAACGGATTCTGTAGGAGTACATCGTGCGTAAGTTGACTCAATTGGTTCTGCTGGCCACCGTGCTGGTAGCCACCCCGGCCTTCGCCGAAATGAAAATCGCCGTCCTGAACTATCAGATGGCCCTGCTGGAATCCGATGCGGCCAAGAAATACGCCGTGGATGCCGAGAAAAAATTCGGTCCGCAACTGACCAAGCTCAAGACGTTGGAAAGCAGCGCCAAGGGTATCCAGGACCGTCTGGTGGCGGGTGGCGACAAGATGCAGCAAGGCGAGCGCGAGCGTCTGGAGCTTGAGTTCAAGCAAAAGGCCCGTGACTACCAGTTCCAATCCAAGGAGCTGAACGAAGCCAAGGCTGTTGCCGACCGTGAAATGCTGAAACAGCTGAAGCCTAAACTCGACAGCGCCGTGGAAGAAGTCATCAAGAAAGGTGCCTTTGACCTGGTGTTCGAGCGTGGCGCAGTGATTGACGTCAAGCCTCAATACGACATCACCCGTCAGGTGATCGAGCGCATGAACCAGCTGAAGTAAGCCATGACCGCGACTATCAAGCTCGGCGAGTTGGCCGAGTTCCTGGGAGCCACCTTGCGTGGTTCCCCGGAGAAGGAAATTACTGGGCTAGCCACCTTGCAGGAGGCTGGCCCAGCTCAGTTGAGCTTCCTCGCAAACCCCCAATACCGTAAATACCTGGTCGACTGCCAGGCCGCAGCCGTGTTGCTGAAGGCCGCTGACGCCGAGAGTTATGCCGGGGATGCCCTGGTAGTGGCTGACCCCTACCTGTCGTACGCAAAGGCGTCGCATCTGTTCGACCCGAAGCCCAAGGCAGCAGGTGGTGTTCATCCGTCTGCGGTTATCGCCGATGATGCCCAGGTTGACCCTGCGGCCAGCATCGGTGCGTTTGCGGTGATCGAGAGCGGTGCACGCATCGCGGCCGGTGTAACGGTCGGCGCGCATTGCTTTATCGGCGCTCGCTGTGTAATCGGCGCCGACGGTTGGCTGGCACCTCGCGTGACCCTGTACCACGACGTGCGTATCGGTGAACGTGTGGTCATTCAGTCGGGTGCTGTGATTGGCGGTGAAGGCTTTGGCTTTGCCAACTCGAAAGGCGTCTGGCACAAGATTGCCCAGGTCGGCGGCGTATTGATCGGCGACGACGTGGAAATCGGTGTCAACACGGCGGTCGATCGCGGGGCCCTGGCCGATACCGTGATCGGTAACGGCGTGAAGCTCGACAACCAGATCCAGATCGCCCACAACGTGCAGATTGGCGATCACACCGCCATGGCCGCGTGTGTAGGCATTTCCGGCAGCACCCGGATCGGCAAGCATTGCATGCTCGCCGGTGGCGTAGGGCTGGTGGGGCATATCGATATTTGCGACAACGTTTTCATCACCGGCATGACCATGGTGACCCACTCGATTACCGAACCGGGGGCCTACTCATCTGGTACCGCCATGCAGCCCGCAGCTGAATGGCGCAAGAGCGCAGCACGTTTGAGGCAGCTCGACGACATGGCTCGACGTCTCAAACAGCTGGAAAAGCGTGTTGGGGACGTGACCCCTGGCGGTAATGCTTCATCAGAAGGCTGATACCATTTCCATATCAAGTGTGCACAGCCGCTAGACTGCCTCCTTGATTTGCTAGCGGGGCGTGCGTTTAGTCGCCCGCCCCCAATCTTTATTACAGGCTTCCCCCCGAAATGATGGACATCAACGAGATTCGCGAATACCTGCCTCACCGTTACCCGTTCCTGCTGGTGGACCGTGTAGTGGACCTCAATGTTGAGGAAAAGCGCATTCGTGCCTACAAGAATGTCAGCATCAACGAACCGTTCTTCAACGGTCACTTTCCCGCGCATCCCATCATGCCGGGCGTATTGATCATCGAAGCAATGGCCCAGGCTGCCGGTATCCTTGGTTTCAAAATGCTCGACCTCAAGCCTGCCGACGGCACGCTTTACTATTTCGTCGGCTCCGACAAGTTGCGCTTTCGCAACCCGGTTACCCCGGGTGACCAGTTGATCCTGGAAGCCAAGTTCATCAGCTGCAAGCGCCAGATCTGGAAGTTCGAATGCCAGGCCTCGGTAGATGGCAAGCCGGTTTGCTCTGCCGAGATCATCTGTGCGGAACGCAAACTATGAGTTTGATTGACCCTCGCGCAATCATCGATCCGTCGGCCGTACTGGCCGCCGACGTTGAGGTCGGCCCCTGGTCGATCATCGGCGCAGGTGTGGAAATCGGCGAGGGGACTGTCATCGGGCCGCACGTGATCCTCAAGGGTCCGACCCGCATTGGCAAACATAACCGCATCTACCAGTTTTCCTCGGTAGGCGAAGACACCCCGGACATGAAGTACAAGGGTGAAGAAACCCGCCTGGTAATCGGTGATCACAACATCATCCGTGAAGGCGTGACCATTCACCGTGGCACCGTGCAGGATCGTGCCGAGACCACGCTGGGTGATCACAACCTGGTCATGGCCTATGCCCATATCGGTCATGACAGCGTGATCGGCAACCACTGCATCCTGGTCAACAACACCGCGTTGGCTGGCCATGTACACGTTGACGATTGGGCGATCCTGTCCGGTTTTACCCTGGTGCATCAGTATTGCCATATCGGCGCCCACAGCTTTTCCGGCATGGGCACTGCCATCGGCAAGGACGTTCCGGCGTTCGTCACGGTGTTCGGCAACCCGGCCGAAGCTCGCAGCATGAACTTCGAAGGCATGCGCCGTCGTGGCTTCAGCGAAGAGGCGATCCACGCCCTGCGCCGCGCCTACAAGGTGGTCTACCGTCAGGGGCTGACGGTGGACCAGGCGTTGATCCAACTGGCCGAGCCGGCAGCGTTGTTTCCGGAAGTCGCGGTGTTCCGTGATTCGATCCAGGCGTCGACCCGCGGCATCACCCGCTGATCATGGCTACTCTGCGTATCGCGCTGGTGGCCGGAGAAGCTTCCGGCGACATTTTGGGCGCAGGTCTGATGCGGGCTCTCAAGGCCCGGCACCCTGCGGTGGAGTTTATCGGCGTCGGCGGCCCGCTGATGCAGGCCGAAGGCCTGACGTCGTACTTCCCTATGGAGCGTCTGTCGGTCATGGGCCTGGTCGAGGTGCTGGGTCGCCTGCGTGAGCTCCTGGCTCGTCGCAAGCTGCTGATCCAGACGTTGATCGAAGAAAAGCCCGATGTCTTTATCGGCATCGATGCGCCGGACTTCACCCTCAATATCGAACTCAAGTTGCGTCAGGCCGGGATCAAGACCGTGCACTACGTCAGCCCCTCTGTGTGGGCGTGGCGGCAGAAGCGTGTGTTGAAGATCCGCGAAGGCTGCGACCTGATGTTGACCCTGTTGCCGTTCGAAGCCAGGTTCTACGAGGAGAAGGGCGTGCCGGTAAGGTTTGTCGGGCATACCCTGGCCGACAGCATTCCTTTGCAGGCTGACCGCGCAGCCGCGCGTGCCGAACTGGGGTTGCCCGAAGGCCCGCTCGTTGCGCTGATGCCGGGCAGTCGAGGCGGCGAAGTGGGCCGTCTTGCCAGCGTGTTTTTCGATGCTGCCGAGCGCCTTCAAGCCTTGAAGCCCGGGGTACGGTTCGTGTTGCCCTGCGCCAGCCCGCAACGGCGTGCACAAATCGAGACACTGCTGGTCGGTCGCAATCTGCCATTGACCCTGCTCGACGGTCGGTCGCACCTGGCCCTGGCGGCCTGTGATGCGGTGCTGATCGCTTCAGGTACCGCGACCTTGGAGGCCCTGCTCTACAAGCGCCCGATGGTCGTGGCCTATCGCCTGGCGCCACTGACTTTCTGGATTCTCAAGCGCATGGTCAAAAGTCCCTACATCTCCTTGCCCAACTTGCTGGCCCAGCGTCTGTTGGTGCCGGAGTTGTTGCAGGACGATGCAACGCCCGAAGCCCTCGCGCAAACCCTACTACCCTTGATCGACGGCGGCGAAGAACAGACCCGCGGTTTTGACGACATTCACCGCACCCTGCGCCGTGATGCATCGAACCAGGCGGCCGACGCCGTATTGACCTTGATCGGCCAAAAACAGGAAGCTTTATGAGCACGCAAATAGGCCTGGATTTCAGCCTGGTTGCCCAAACCCACGAACTGGTGGCCGGCGTTGACGAAGTGGGGCGCGGCCCGCTGTGTGGCGCGGTGGTGACGGCGGCCGTGATCCTGGATCCGAACCGCCCGATCCTGGGCCTCAACGACTCGAAAAAACTCACCGAAGCGCGTCGTGAAAAACTCTACGACGAAATCTGTGAAAAGGCCTTGAGCTGGCATATCGCCCGGGCCGAAGTCGAAGAAATCGACGAATTGAACATCCTGCACGCCACGATGCTGGCCATGCAGCGTGCCGTTGAAGGCCTGCATATCACGCCAAAACTGGCGATGATCGACGGCAACCGTTGCCCGAAGCTGGCGATGCCGGCTGAGGCGGTGGTCAAGGGCGATAGCAAGGTTCCAGCCATTGCCGCCGCGTCGATCCTGGCCAAGGTCAGCCGAGACCGTGAAATGGCTGCCTTCGAATTGATTTACCCCGGCTACGGCATCGGGGGCCATAAAGGCTATCCGACGCCCGTTCATCTGGAAGCCCTGGCCCGTCTCGGCCCAACGCCGATCCATCGGCGCTCGTTTGCCCCGGTGCGCCAGGCTTATGAGCTGCGCGAGAACCTCAGCGAGGTTTAGTCGCAAGGCTGATGTTTTTGCCAAGGCCCGGTACAATCCCGGGCCTTGTTGTTTCTAAGTTTCTGGACAGGATCACTATGCCGGCTTCATTCGTTCACCTGCGCCTGCACACTGAATACTCCCTGGTCGACGGCCTGGTACGGATCAAACCGCTGGTCAAGACCCTGGTGGGCATGAACATGCCTGCGGTCGCGGTTACCGATCAGAACAACATGTGCTCCCTGGTCAAGTTCTACAAGAACGCCATGGGCGCCGGCATCAAGCCGATCTGCGGCGCCGACCTGTGGCTGTCCAACAAAGACCCGGATAACCCCCTGAGCCGCATCAGCCTGCTGGCGATGAATGGCGTGGGTTATCGCAACCTCACCGAATTGATTTCCCGTGGCTTTATCGACGGCCAGCGCAACGGCTCGATCATCATCGAGCGCGAATGGGTCGCCGAGGCCAGCGAAGGCCTGATCATGCTGTCGGCCGCCAAGGAGGGCGAGATCGGTATCGCACTGCTGGGTGGCAATCCCCATGAAGCCGAAGTGCTGGCGAGGGAGTGGATGCAGGTCTTCCCCGACCGTTTCTACCTGGAAGTCCAGCGCACCAACCGCCCCAACGATGAAGAGCATCTGCACGCCGCCGTAGCCCTGGCCGACAAGCTGGGCGCGCCCTTGGTGGCGACCAACGATGTGCGCTTTATCAAGAAGGAAGATTTCGAGGCCCACGAAACCCGCGTGTGCATCGGTGAAGGCCGGGCCCTGGATGACCCGCGTCGTTCCAAGAACTACAGCGAAGAGCAGTACCTCAAGAGCGCGGACGAAATGGCCGAGCTGTTCAGCGACCTGCCCGAGGCCCTGGAAAACTCCGTCGAGATTGCCAAGCGCTGCAATATCGAAGTGAAGCTGGGCAAGCACTTTTTGCCCAACTTCCCGATTCCCGATGGCATGACCATCGACGAGTATTTCCGCAAGGTGTCGTTTGATGGTCTGGAGGAGCGTCTCTCCGTCCTGCTGCCCAAGGACACCACCGAAGATTACGAGGCCAAGCGCCAGGTCTATGTCGATCGGCTGAATTTCGAGCTGGATATCATCATCCAGATGGGGTTCCCCGGTTACTTCCTGATCGTGATGGACTTTATCCAGTGGGCCAAGAGCAACGGCGTGCCGGTAGGTCCGGGCCGGGGGTCGGGTGCCGGCTCGCTGGTCGCCTATGTACAGAAGATCACCGACCTCGACCCCCTGGAATATGACCTGCTGTTCGAACGGTTCCTGAACCCGGAACGGGTCTCCATGCCCGACTTCGACGTCGACTTCTGCATGGACGGCCGCGACCGTGTGATCGAATACGTGGCCGAGAAATACGGCCGCAACGCCGTGAGCCAGATCATCACCTTCGGTTCCATGGCGGCCAAGGCGGTTATCCGTGACGTAGCGCGGGTGCAGGGAAAGTCCTACGGCCTGGCGGACCGCCTGTCGAAGATGATCCCGTTCGAAGTCGGCATGACCCTGGAAAAAGCCTACGAGCAGGAAGAGATCCTGCGCGACTTCATCAAGGTCGATGAAGAGGCCGCCGAAATCTGGGAGATGGCGCGCAAGCTCGAGGGCGTGGTGCGTAACGTCGGTAAGCACGCCGGTGGCGTGGTGATCGCGCCGACCAAGCTGACTGATTTTTCGCCTATCTATTGCGATGAAGAGGGCGGCGGCCTGGTCACCCAGTTCGACAAGGACGATGTGGAGGCGGCCGGCCTGGTGAAGTTCGACTTCCTCGGCCTGCGCACCCTGACGATCATCGACTGGGCGCTCAAGACCATCAACCGCGACCGCGCCAAGGTCAACGAAGAGCCGTTGGATATCGCCTTCATTCCGCTGGACGACAAGCCCACCTACACCTTGCTGCAAAAAGCCGAAACCACGGCGGTGTTCCAGCTTGAGTCCCGCGGCATGAAAGAGCTGATCAAAAAGCTCAAGCCCGACTGCCTGGAAGACTTGATCGCACTGGTGGCCCTGTTCCGTCCGGGCCCGCTGCAATCGGGCATGGTGGATGACTTCATCAACCGTAAGCACGGCCGTGCCGAGTTGGCGTACCCGCACTCCGATTACCAGTACGAAGGCCTCAAGCCTGTATTGGCGCCGACCTACGGCATCATCCTGTACCAGGAACAGGTGATGCAGATCGCCCAGGTGATGGCCGGCTACACCCTCGGTGGCGCGGACATGCTGCGGCGGGCCATGGGTAAGAAAAAGCCCGAGGAAATGGCCAAGCAACGCGGCGGTTTCATTGAAGGGTGCGCCACCAACAATATCGACGCCGACCTGGCCGGTAACATTTTCGACCTGGTGGAAAAATTCGCCGGTTATGGCTTCAACAAATCCCACTCCGCCGCCTACGGACTGGTGTCGTACCAGACGGCCTGGCTGAAAGCCCACTACCCGGCGCCGTTCATGGCTGCGGTACTCTCGGCGGATATGCACAACACCGACAAGGTCGTGACCTTGATCGAGGAAGTGCGCACCATGAAGCTGCGCCTCGACGCACCGGACGTGAACGCCTCGGAGTTCAAGTTCACGGTGAACGACGAAGGTCGCATCATCTATGGCCTGGGCGCGATCAAGGGCGTGGGCGAAGGCCCGGTGGAAGCCATCACCGAAGCGCGCCAGGACGGGCCGTTCAAGGATCTGTTCGACTTCTGCGCACGGGTTGACCTCAAGCGCATCAACAAACGTACCCTCGATGGCCTGATCCGCAGCGGTGCGCTCGACCGTCTCGGGCCGTATTTCCACGATGAGCCGAAGGCGTATCAGGCGAATATCGATCGCAATCGCGCGGTGCTGCTCACCGCCATGGAAGAAGCGATCAAGGCCGCCGAACAGACCGCCCGCACCCACGACAGCGGCCACGCCGACCTGTTTGGCGGGTTGTTCGTCGAAGAAGATGCGGATGTGTACGCCAACCACCGCAAGGCCAAGGAACTGACCCTCAAGGAGCGCCTCAAGGGTGAGAAAGACACCTTGGGCCTGTACCTCACCGGTCACCCGATTGACGAATATGAAGGCGAGATCCGTCGTTTCGCTCGTCAACGCATCATCGACCTGAAACCGGCGCGGGATACCCAGACCGTCGCCGGCATGATCATCGCCCTGCGGGTGATGAAAAACAAAAAGGGCGACAAGATGGGCTTTATCACCCTCGACGACCGCTCGGGCCGGATCGAGGCGTCGCTGTTTGCCGACGCCTTTCACTCTGCGCAATCGCTGCTGCAAACCGACGCCATGGTGGTGGTGGAAGGGGAGGTCAGCAACGATGACTTCTCCGGCGGCTTGCGCCTGCGGATCAAGCGGGTGATGAGCATGGAAGATGCGCGCACCAACCTGGCCGAAAGCCTGCGCCTGAAGGTGAAGACCGAAGCCCTCAAGGGCGATCAGCTACGCTGGTTGGGTGACCTGCTCAAGCGTCATCGTGGCGCCTGCCCGGTGACCATGGAGTACACCGGCAACGACGCCAAGGCCATGTTGCAGTTTGGCGAGACGTGGCGAATTGATCCCGCTGACGGCTTGATTCAAGCTTTGCGTGACCAGTTCGGCCGTGACAACGTCTTCCTCCAATACCGTTGACGGTCAGAACGCCTGACCTCGGCTGAACATTTAATCTCGACCTAAACGCGCCTCTCCCTTAAGGTAGGGCGCGAATAGACAACCGGCTGGCCAGGCAACGCTTGGCCGTCGACCCAAGACGGACGCTTATGAACCCGAATTTTCTTGATTTCGAACAGCCGATCGCTGACCTGCAAGCCAAGATCGAAGAGCTGCGCCTGGTCGGCAATGACAATTCGCTGAATATCGGCGATGAGATCGCTCGCCTGCAAGACAAGAGCAGCACGCTCACCGAAGACATCTTCGGCAAGCTGACCAGCTGGCAGATCGCGCGCCTGGCCCGCCACCCGCGCCGTCCGTATACCCTGGACTACATTCAGCACATCTTCACCGAGTTCGACGAGCTGCACGGCGACCGCCATTTCTCCGACGACGCGGCCATCGTGGGCGGTATCGCTCGCCTGGACGACCAGCCGGTCATGGTCATCGGTCACCAGAAAGGCCGTGAAGTGCGCGAGAAAGTACGCCGCAACTTCGGCATGCCGCGTCCGGAAGGCTACCGCAAGGCGTGCCGCCTGATGGAAATGGCCGAGCGCTTCAAGATGCCGATCCTGACTTTCATCGACACCCCGGGTGCTTACCCGGGTATCGATGCCGAAGAGCGCAACCAGAGCGAAGCGATTGCCTGGAACCTGCGAGTGATGGCCCGCCTGAAAACCCCGATCATCGCTACCGTGATTGGTGAAGGTGGTTCCGGCGGTGCACTGGCCATTGGCGTCTGCGATCAGCTGAACATGCTGCAATATTCGACCTACGCGGTGATCTCGCCGGAAGGTTGCGCCTCGATCCTGTGGAAAACCGCAGAGAAGGCGCCGGACGCTGCCGAAGCCATGGGCATCACTGCCGATCGCCTCAAGGGCCTGGGTATCGTCGACAAAGTGATCGCCGAGCCATTGGGCGGCGCCCACCGCGATCCGGCCGCCGCCGCTGCCACGATCCGTGCCGAACTGGGTTCGCAACTGGCGATGCTCAAAAAGCTGGATAACGAAGCGCTGCTGGCCCGTCGCTACGAGCGCCTGATGAGCTACGGTCTCTAAGGTCGCAGCAGCACTAATGTGGGAGGGGGCTTGCCCCCGATTGCTGAGTGTCAGTCACTGTATTCACTGGCTGGTGCACCGCTATCGGGGGGCAAGCCCCCTCCCACATTTGCTTTGTGTATGCTTGGCTTGGGTATTCCAGATTTGCGGCGGTAACCTGTGATGAAACCGACTTTATCCGCCAAGCTCCTGCACGCCCTGGCCCCCTGGCGCAACGCCCCGGCTTGGCATATCGCCTTCTCTGGTGGTCTTGATTCCACTGTCCTGCTGCATCTCCTGGCCAACGCCGAAGCCGTTCCGCCTCTAAGCGCTGTCCATGTCCATCATGGCCTGCAGGCTGTCGCCGACGCCTGGCCAGGTCATTGCCAGTCGGTGTGCGACAGCCTGGGCGTCCCCTTGCGAGTCATGCGCGTGCACGTGCAGCCCGGCGCCAGTCTTGAGCGTGCAGCGCGTGATGCGCGTTACCGGGCGTTTACCGAGGTGATCGGGGCAGGGGAAGTGTTACTCACCGGCCAGCATCGCGATGATCAAGCCGAAACGCTGCTATTCCGCCTGCTGCGCGGTGCCGGGGTGCGAGGGCTCGCCGCAATGCCTGCGCATCGCCCGTTGGCAGGTGGTTTCCTGGTGCGGCCGTTGCTGGAGGTCTCGCGCGCCGAGCTGGAAGCCTACGGCGATGAGCATCAACTCAAGTGGATTGAAGATCCTTCCAACACCGATCCACGTTTCTCCCGTAATTACCTGCGTCACCGCGTGATCCCGACGCTGACGGCGCGTTGGCCCCAAGCCATCTCCAGTCTGGCCCGGACTGCCGACCACCTCGGTGAAGCCCAGGCGCTGCTGGGTGAATTGGCCTGCATGGACCTGCAAGCCGCCGATCAGCCTTCGCGGTTTCCTTGGCTGGCGGTGCCATCATTGGTCCTTGGTCCACTGCGCGAACTTTCCGATGCTCGTCAGCGCAATGTCCTGCGACATTGGCTGGCGCCGTTGACCCGGTTACCCGACAGCGACCATTGGGCCGGCTGGTATTCCCTGCGCGACGCCAAGGGCGACGCACAGCCCTTATGGCGTCTGGCTGATGGAGATTTGCAACGTTGTGGCGCACGCATCTGGTGGTTGCCTCGCGGCTGGTCGGAGTTTTCCCACGCATCGGTGAGCTGGCCTGACCCGCAAAAGCCACTAGAGTTACCCGGTAATGGCCTGCTGGAAATGAGCGGCGAGGTGCCCGAAGGCCCGCTGGAGGTCCGTTATCGCCAGGGCGGCGAAATGCTTGAACTACCAGGCCGAGGCCGGCGTGACTTGAAGCGCCTGCTTAATGAACAGGGGGTGCCGGGCTTCATCCGTGGCAGATTGCCGCTGCTGTATCAGGGCGAGCAATTGCTCGGTGTGCCCCTCCTCGCTGGACTCTGGGCCGCACCGAGTGAAGCTTGGCAATTACATTGGATGCCACGGAGCTGCGATCAAGGTTTGAGCTGATAGCGCCTTTCCGGTAGACTACGCTCCCTTCTTGATACAACTTCTGTGGATTCGCCTGAATCGCAGCAGTTGCCGATTACCAAGCAGTCTTTGCTGGGCGATTCCAAAAAATGTGTAGCGATCAACGTACCGGCAGTTTCACTGCTGGTCTGTCACAACGCGGCGGTTTTTTTGAAAGGTGCACTGTGATTAATGCAGGTGATCGGGGGCTTCGGCCTCTCTTCGCTTTCCCCGGCGGCTCGGACCGCTTTAACGCAGACTTCTAGGGTTTTTCATGACGCGCTACATATTCGTCACGGGCGGTGTTGTTTCTTCATTGGGGAAAGGCATTGCCTCCGCTTCATTGGCGGCCATCCTGGAGGCGCGGGGGCTTAAAGTCACCATGCTCAAGCTGGACCCGTACATCAACGTCGACCCGGGCACCATGAGCCCGTTCCAGCACGGTGAAGTGTTCGTCACACACGACGGCGCCGAGACCGATCTGGACCTGGGCCACTACGAGCGGTTCATCCGCACGACCATGACCCAGAACAACAACTTCACCACTGGCCGCGTCTACGAGCACGTGCTGCGCAAAGAGCGCCGTGGTGACTACCTGGGTGCAACCATCCAGGTGATCCCGCACATCACCGACGAAATCAAGCGCCGCATCATCAAGGGTGCAGGCGATGCCGACGTGGCGATGGTCGAGATCGGTGGCACCGTGGGTGACATCGAATCCCAGCCGTTCCTCGAAGCCATCCGCCAGTTGCGTTTCGAAGTCGGCGCCAAGCGCGCGATGCTGATGCACCTCACGTTGGTGCCTTACATCGCCACCGCCGGCGAAACCAAAACCAAGCCTACCCAGCACTCGGTCAAGGAACTGCGTTCCATCGGCCTGCAGCCGGACGTGCTGGTGTGCCGCTCCGACCACCCGATCGATATTTCCTCGCGTCGCAAGATCGCACAGTTCACCAACGTTGAAGAACGTGCGGTGATCGCCCTGGAAGACGCCGACACCATCTACAAGATCCCGGGCATCCTGCATTCGCAAGGCCTGGATGATTTTGTGGTCGAGCGTTTCGGCCTGCAGTGCAACGGCGCGGATCTGTCCGAGTGGGAAGCCGTGGTTGACGCCAAGCTCAACCCTGAGCACGAAGTCACCATCGCCATGGTCGGCAAGTACATGGAACTGCTGGACGCGTACAAGTCGCTGATCGAAGCGATGAGCCACGCGGGTATCAGCAACCGTACCAAGGTCAACCTGCGCTACATCGATTCCGAAGACATCGAGAACCAGGGCACCGCGCTGCTCGAAGGTGTCGATGCGATCCTCGTTCCAGGCGGTTTCGGCCTGCGTGGCGTGGAAGGCAAGATCACTGCCGTGCAGTACGCTCGCGAGAACAAGGTGCCGTACCTGGGCATCTGCCTGGGCATGCAAGTGGCCGTTATCGAGTTCGCCCGTAACGTGATGGGCTGGAAAGACGCCAACTCCACCGAGTTCGACAGCAAGAGCGGCCACCCGGTCGTGGGCCTGATCACCGAGTGGGAAGACGCCACCGGCGCCGTCGAAACCCGTACCGAAAGCTCCGACCTGGGCGGCACCATGCGCCTTGGCGCGCAAGACTGCCTGCTGGAGCCGGGTTCCCTGGTTCACGACTGCTATGGCAAGGACGTGATCGTCGAACGTCACCGTCACCGCTACGAAGTGAACAACAACCTGCTGCCGCAGATCAAAGAGGCTGGCCTGAAAATCTCCGGTCGCTCCGGTGATGGCGCGCTGGTTGAAGTGGTCGAGGCCCCGGATCATCCATGGTTCGTCGCTTGCCAGTTCCACCCTGAGTTCACCTCGACTCCGCGCGACGGTCACCCGTTGTTCAGCGGTTTCGTCAAGGCTGCACTGACGCAGCACCAGAAGAAGGCGTAAACCTGATGGCCCAGAAGATCATTCGCGTAGGCGACATCGAGATTGCCAACGACAAGCCCATGGTGCTGTTCGGCGGCATGAACGTGCTGGAAAGCCGTGACATGGCGATGCAGGTCTGTGAAGAGTACGTCAAGGTTACCGAGAAACTGGGTATTCCTTACGTGTTCAAGGCCAGCTTCGACAAGGCCAACCGTTCGTCCGTGACCTCCTATCGCGGCCCGGGCCTTGAAGAAGGCATGCGGATCTTCCAGGACATCAAGCAAGCCTTCGGCGTGCCGATCATCACCGACGTCCACGAGCCTGAACAGGCTGCCGTGGTCGCCGAGGTGTGCGACATCATCCAGCTGCCGGCCTTCCTGTCGCGCCAGACCGACCTCGTGGTCGCGATGGCCAGGACCGGTGCGGTGATCAATATCAAGAAAGCCCAGTTCCTCGCGCCCCAGGAGATGAAACACATCCTGAACAAGTGCGTGGAAGCGGGTAACGACCAGTTGATCCTCTGCGAGCGCGGTTCGAGCTTCGGCTACAACAACCTCGTGGTGGACATGCTCGGTTTCGGCATCATGAAACAGTTCGAATACCCGGTGTTCTTCGACGTGACCCACGCGCTGCAAATGCCCGGTGGTCGTGCCGATTCCGCCGGTGGGCGCCGTGCCCAGGTACTGGACCTTGCCAAGGCCGGCATCAGCCAGTCCCTGGCGGGCCTGTTCCTCGAAGCCCACCCGGACCCGGACAACGCCAAATGCGACGGCCCATGCGCCCTGCGCCTGGACAAGCTGGAGCCATTCCTGGCCCAGCTCAAGCAGTTGGACGAACTGGTCAAGAGTTTTCCGACGGTAGAGACCGCGTAAGCGTTGATTCTCCGGTAGACTTTCCCACGCTTTACGCTCAGGCCTACGGGCCTGAGCCTTGTCGCCTGCAAGCCTGCCCCGTTGTTCCACCCTTGCGGTCGGTCAAAAGATTTCCTTCAGCTGCGTCGTTTTCGTCAACTTTGGAGTGTTTACAACAATGGCAAAAATCGTCGACATCAAAGGTCGTGAAGTTCTCGACTCCCGTGGTAACCCCACCGTCGAAGCCGACGTGCTTCTCGATAACGGCATCATCGGCAGCGCCTGCGCGCCGTCCGGTGCCTCCACAGGTTCGCGCGAAGCGCTGGAACTGCGTGATGGCGACAAGAGCCGTTACCTGGGCAAGGGTGTCCTCAAGGCTGTAGCCAACATCAACGGCCCGATCCGTGACCTGCTGCTGGGCAAGGACCCGCTGGACCAGAAAGCCCTGGACCACGCGATGATCAAGCTCGACGGCACTGAAAACAAAGGCAGCCTCGGCGCCAACGCCATCCTCGCCGTGTCCCTGGCTGCTGCCAAGGCCGCCGCCCAGGACCAGGACCTGCCGCTTTACGCCCACATCGCCAACCTGAACGGTACGCCGGGTGTCTACTCGATGCCGGTTCCGATGATGAACATCATCAACGGTGGCGAGCATGCCGATAACAACGTCGACATCCAGGAATTCATGGTGCAGCCGGTCGGCGCCAAGACCTTCTCCGAAGGCCTGCGCATGGGCACCGAGATTTTCCATCACCTCAAAGCCGTGCTGAAAGCTCGTGGCCTGAGCACTGCCGTGGGTGACGAAGGTGGTTTCGCACCGAACCTGGCGTCCAACGAAGATGCACTGAAAGTGATCTCCGAAGCCGTGGCCAACGCCGGCTACACACTGGGCACCGACGTGACCCTGGCCCTGGACTGCGCTGCCAGCGAGTTCTACGAAGATGGCAAATACAACCTGTCCGGTGAAGGCCAGGTGTTCAACTCCGAAGGCTTTGCCGACTACCTGAAGGGCCTGACCCAGCGCTACCCGATCATCTCGATCGAAGACGGCCTGGACGAGTCCGACTGGGATGGCTGGAAGATCCTCACCGACAAGATCGGCGAAAAAGTCCAGCTGGTGGGTGACGACCTGTTCGTGACCAACACCAAGATCCTGAAAGAAGGCATCGACAAAAAGATCGCCAACTCGATCCTGATCAAGTTCAACCAGATCGGCACCCTGACCGAAACCCTGGAAGCCATCCAGATGGCCAAGGCTGCGGGCTACACCGCCGTGATCTCGCACCGCTCCGGCGAAACCGAAGACTCGACCATCGCCGACCTGGCCGTGGGCACTTCGGCGGGCCAGATCAAGACCGGCTCCCTGTGCCGTTCCGACCGTGTGTCCAAGTACAACCAATTGCTGCGTATCGAAGAGCAACTGGCCGGCAAAGCCAAGTACAACGGTCGCGGCGAGTTTCGCGGCTGATCGGTAAGTGGTAAAAAGTCGGTGGATTGCGTCGGAAAGATCACGAAGGTGCGAGTTTCGACGCTAATCTGATGGCGATCAAGCACAAGCCTGGTTCTTCCAGGCTTCGTGCTATCAGTTGCTGTAAAAGTTTTGCATGGCGTGTTTTTCCACTGGATACCCGATATTCGATGCGCAGTCCCAATTGGTTGTTCCTCGTCTTGCTCTTGTTGCTGGCTGGCCTGCAGTACCGCCTATGGGTAGGTAATGGCAGCTTTGCGCAGGTAAAAGACCTGACCCAGCAAATTGCCGACCAGCACGCCGAGAACGAACGCCTGCTGGAGCGCAACCGCGTCCTCGATGCCGAAGTGCTTGAGCTGAAAAAGGGTACCGAGACCGTTGAAGAACGGGCCCGTCATGAGTTGGGCATGGTCAAGGAGGGCGAAACCCTCTACCAGTTGGCCCAATGAGTTACCGTTTGCCGGCCTTCTGGGCCGTGATACCTGCCGCGGGCGTCGGTGCCCGGATGGCCGCGGACCGTCCCAAGCAGTACTTGCAATTGGGCGGGCGCACTATTCTCGAACACAGCCTTGGCTGTTTTCTCGACCATCCCAGCCTCAAGGGGTTGGTGGTCAGTCTTGCTGCTGATGATCCGTATTGGCCCGACCTGGCGTGTGCCGCTGACCCGCGTATCCAACGTGCGGACGGTGGTTCGGAGCGCTCGGGTTCGGTGCTCAATGCACTGCTGCAACTCAATGCCCTGGGCGCCGGCGATGACGATTGGGTGTTGGTGCATGATGCGGCGCGGCCTAATTTGAGCCGTGATGACCTCGACAAGTTGCTGGCCGAGTTGGCGGACGATCCGGTAGGCGGCCTCCTGGCGGTGCCGGCTCGCGATACTCTCAAGCGCGTCGACAAGCTGGGGCGGGTGGTGGAAACCGTCGACCGCAGCTTGATCTGGCAAGCCTATACGCCGCAGATGTTCCGCCTCGGGGCCTTGCACCGCGCATTGGCTGACAGCCTGGTGGCCGATGCGGTGATCACCGATGAAGCCTCGGCCATGGAATGGTCCGGGCAGGCGCCGCGCTTGATCGAAGGGCGCTCGGACAATATCAAGGTGACCCGGCCGGAAGACCTGGAGTGGCTGCGACTGCGGTGGGCCAATCG
This sequence comes from Pseudomonas sp. AM8, assembly GCF_036346475.1. Taxonomy (NCBI): domain Bacteria; kingdom Pseudomonadati; phylum Pseudomonadota; class Gammaproteobacteria; order Pseudomonadales; family Pseudomonadaceae; genus Pseudomonas; species Pseudomonas sp. AM8. The sequence continues at coordinate 372,518 of NZ_JAOTNX010000001.1, read as the reverse complement.
CCGGTAGTCAATTGCACCGTGTCGACTTCATCGCAGGCAAGCCAGCTCCCACATTCGATCACCTTCTCCCCAGACAGCTCGGTCAAATGTGGGAGCCGGGCTTGCCCGCGATGAGGCCCGCCTAGACACCCAATACTCAACCGCTGTACTCCGGCCGTTCGGCCAACCCCTCTTTCAGGAAGTCCACCAACTTCCTGACCTTCGGCGACAAATGCCGCTGCTGCGGATACAGCGCCCACACCGCCGTATTCGGCGGCTGATGCGCCTCCAGCAGCGACACCAGCGCGCCGCTGTGCAGATGCTCCAGCACGTAATAGTCCGGCAGTTGGCACAACCCCACCCCTTGCAGCGCCGCATCCAGCACCGCTTGCCCACTGTTACAGCGCCAGTTTCCCTGTACCCGTTGGGAAAATTCGCGCCCGTCCTGGGCCAGCTGCCAAATATCCGAGCTGCCGATCAGGCAGTTATGCCGACTCAACTCCGACAAGCTATGGGGCCGTCCGTACCGGGCCAGGTAGGACGGCGACGCGCACAGGTACATACGCCGAGGTGCGAGGCGGCTGGCGACCATACGCGAATCCTGCAAGCGCCCCAGGCGAATCGCCAGGTCGAGGCCTTCGTGCACCAGATCCAGTTGGCGGTTGCTCAGTTCGATATCCACCCGCAATTGCGGGTACAGGCCCATGAACCGCGTCACCAGCGGCACGATGAAACGCTCGCCATAGGCCACCGCGCAGGTCATGCGCAACATGCCTTTTGGCTCGCTGGCAAGGTCACCCACCGCACGCAGGGCTTCTTCGCGGCCGTCCTGTAGACGCTGGCAATGTTGCAGAAAGGTCTGACCCGCTTCAGTCAGCGTCACCTTACGGGTACTGCGATACAGCAACCGCGTTTGCAGGCGCTCTTCCAGGCGTGCCACCTGGCGGCTGATGTGGGACGAAGAGACACCCAGCCGCTCGGCAGCCGCCGTAAATTGGCTGCATTCGGCGACGGCAACGAATTCATCGATGCCTTCCCAGCGGTTCTCCAGCATGGCGATTATCCCTGTACAGCAATAAAGTTTTGCTTTTGCCTGGATTATTAATCATGGAGCCATGTTTTACACTCTCTCCATCATTTTTAACGCCCTGGAGAAACCCGGATGATCAAGTCCCGCGCTGCCGTTGCCTTTGAAGCCAAGAAACCCCTCGAGATCGTGGAAGTCGATGTGGCCATGCCCAAGGCGGGCGAAGTGCTGTTACGTGTGGTCGCCTCCGGGGTTTGCCATACCGACGCCTACACCCTGTCCGGCGCCGACCCGGAAGGCATCTTCCCGTCCATCCTTGGCCATGAAGGCGGTGCGGTGGTCGAAGCCATCGGCGAGGGCGTGACTTCGGTGGCGGTGGGCGACCATGTGATCCCGCTGTACACCCCGGAGTGCGGCAAGTGCAAGTTCTGCCTGTCGGGTAAGACCAACCTGTGCCAGGCCATTCGTTCCACCCAAGGCAAAGGCCTGATGCCGGATGGCACCACGCGCTTTTCCTACAAGGGGCAGCCGATTTTCCACTACATGGGGACTTCGACGTTCTCCGAGTACACCGTGCTGCCGGAAATTTCCGTCGCCAAGATTCCTAAAGAAGCGCCGCTGGAGAAGGTCTGCCTGCTCGGCTGTGGCGTCACCACCGGCATCGGTGCGGTGCTCAACACCGCCAAGGTCAAGCCGGGCGACACCGTGGCGATCTTCGGTCTTGGCGGTATTGGCCTGTCGGCCGTGATCGGTGCGGTCAAGGCTAAGGCCGGCCGTATCATTGCGATTGACATCAACCCGGCCAAGTTCGAGATCGCCAAGCAACTGGGCGCCACCGACTGCATCAACCCGAAAGACTATGACCGTCCGATCCAGGACGTGATTGTCGATTTGACTGACGGCGGCGTGGACTTTTCCTTCGAGTGCATCGGCAACGTGCAACTGATGCGTGCCGCGCTCGAGTGCTGCCATAAGGGTTGGGGTGAATCGGTGATCATCGGGGTTGCCGGTGCCGGCCAGGAAATCTCCACCCGCCCATTCCAACTGGTGACCGGTCGCGTCTGGCGTGGCTCGGCGTTCGGTGGCGTACGCGGCCGTACTGAATTGCCAAGCTACGTGGAAATGGCCCAGACCGGCGAGATTCCGCTGGACACTTTCATCACCCACACCATGGGCCTGGAAGACATCAACAAAGCGTTTGACCTGATGCATGAAGGCAAGAGCATTCGTACCGTCATTCACTTTTGAAGCAGCGGCAAGCGGCAAGCTATCAGCAGCAAGTGGGTGTACGCCTTACTTGCCGCTTGAGGCTTGCAACTTGCAGCTGGGAGCACTCCCATGACCCTGGAAAATATCTCCTGCCAGAAGAGTTTTGGCGGCTGGCACAAACGCTACAAACACAGTTCCCACGTGCTCGGCTGCGACATGACTTTCGCCGTCTACCTGCCGCCGCAAGCGGAGCAGGGCAGCAAATTGCCGGTGCTGTACTGGCTGTCCGGCTTGACCTGCACCGATGAGAACTTCATGCAGAAAGCCGGTGCTCAGCGCATGGCCGCAGAACTGGGGCTTATCATTGTCGCGCCCGACACCAGCCCCCGTGGCCCCGGTGTGCCGGGCGACCCGGACAACGCCTGGGATTTTGGCCTGGGTGCTGGCTTCTACCTGAATGCCACCCAGGAACCTTGGGCCAAGCACTACAGGATGCATGACTACGTGGTGCAGGAATTGCCGGCATTGGTTGAAGCGCATTTCCCGGCTTCGGACAAACGGGGTATCAGCGGCCACTCCATGGGCGGCCACGGTGCGTTGGTGTGTGCCCTGCGCAACCCTGGGCGTTACCTGTCGGTGTCGGCGTTTTCGCCGATCAATAATCCGATGGATTGCCCGTGGGGCCAGAAAGCTTTCTCCCGTTATCTGGGTGAAGAGCGCGCCAAATGGCGTGAATGGGATGCCTGTGTGCTGATCGGCGAAGCCTCGGAAAAGCTGCCGTTGCTGGTGGACCAGGGCGACCGCGACGATTTCCTTGCCGTGCAGCTCAAGCCCGAAGCCTTGCAGCAAGCGGCCAAGGCGGCCAGCCATCCGCTGGAACTGCGCCTGCAGCCTGGCTACGACCACAGCTACTTCTTTATCGCCAGCTTCATCGAAGACCATTTGCGACATCATGGTCGTGCTTTGCTCGGTTAATGTGAGGCAAAAGTAGGTAGAATCACGCCCTGAATTAAATCGGGGCGTTTTTTTATGCGTATTGGCCACGGCTACGATGTGCACCGTTTCGCTGAAGGCGATTTCATCACCCTGGGCGGCGTGCGCATTGCGCACCACCATGGGTTGCTGGCCCATTCCGACGGCGACGTTGTCCTGCATGCCTTGAGCGACGCCTTGCTCGGCGCGGCGGCACTGGGCGATATCGGCAAGCACTTTCCGGATACCGATCCCACCTTCAAGGGCGCGGACAGCCGTGTCCTGCTGCGCCATGTGGTCGGCCTGATCCATGCCAAGGGCTGGAAGGTCGGCAATGTCGATAACACCATCGTGGCCCAGGCGCCGAAAATGGCCCCGCATATCGAATCCATGCGCGCACTGATTGCCGCAGACCTGCAAATTGAATTGGATCAAGTCAACGTGAAAGCCACCACCACCGAAAAACTCGGGTTCACCGGTCGTGAAGAGGGCATCGCGGTGCACTCCGTCGCCTTGTTGCTGCGCGCATGAACGACCTGCAACTGCTGGGCCCGCGTGCCTATGGCGAGGCCCTGGGCAGCGCGGTCCTGAAGGCCACGGCTGAAGATTTCCAGGTCGACGAAGTGCTCGATATTCCGCTTACCGGCGAAGGCGAGCACCTGTGGTTGTGGGTTGAGAAGCGCGGGCTCAATACTGAGGAAGCCGCGCGGCGTATCGCCAAGGCGGCTGGCGTGCCGTTGCGCACCGTCAGCTATGCCGGGCTCAAGGACCGTCAGGCGTTGACCCGCCAGTGGTTCAGCGTACAACTGCCGGGCAAGGCCGATCCGGACATGAGCGCTGCGGAAAACGACACCCTCAGGATCCTGAAAACCGCCCGCCACAAGCGCAAGCTGCAACGTGGCGCGCACTCGGCCAACGGCTTTACCTTGCGCCTGACCCAATTGGCCGGTGATACCGCCGCCATCGACGCGCGGCTGCAATTGATTGCCCAGTACGGCATTCCCAACTATTTCGGCACCCAGCGTTTTGGCCACAACGGTGGCAATGTCGTCGACGCCCGCGAATGGGCCGCGCGCAAGGCCCTGCCGGAGCAACGCAATGTGCGTTCGCGGTTGTTGTCCACCGCGCGTAGCTTCCTCTTCAACAAAGTGTTGGCGGCACGTGTCGCCGACGGTTCCTGGCAGCGCGCGCAAGTGGGTGATCTGCTGGCGTTTACCGACAGCCGCAGCTTTTTTCCGGCGGGGGAGGCTGAGTGCAGCGACCCGCGCCTGGCGATCCTGGACCTGCACCCCACCGGGCCGCAGTGGGGCGAGGGTGATTCTCCGGCGACAGGCGCCACGTTTGAGTTGGAGCAGGCGGTTGCCGCCGGTGAAGCCGACCTGCGTGATTGGCTGGTGAGTGCCGGCATGAGCCAGGAACGTCGCATTCTGCGACTGCCCATTGGCGGGTTGACGTGGCATTATCCCGGGCCTGACATTCTGCAATTGGAATTCGTCCTGCCGGCCGGATGCTTCGCCACTGTCTTGGTGCGCGAGCTTGTTGATCTGGTGCCGGTGGGGCAGACGGACAGCCCATGCGTATTCTGATATCAAACGATGACGGTGCCACCGCACCCGGTCTTGCCGCGCTCTATGCTGCGCTGCTGGATTACGCCGAGTGCGTGGTGGTTGCCCCCGACCAGGACAAGAGCGGCGCCAGCAGTTCGCTGACGCTCGACCGTCCGCTGCACCCGCAGGTTCTGGCCAATGGCTTCATCAGTGTGAACGGCACCCCCACCGACTGCGTGCACCTGGCGATCAACAGTTTGTTGGACCAGGAGCCGGACCTGGTGGTGTCGGGCATCAACCTCGGCGCCAACCTTGGCGACGACGTGCTGTATTCCGGCACGGTGGCGGCGGCGCTTGAAGGACGCTTCCTCGGCCGGACCTCGTTTGCGTTTTCGTTGGCATCGCGTCAACTGGACAACCTGCCCACCGCGGCCTATTTCGCGCGCAAGCTGGTGGAGGCCCACGGCGCCCTGGACCTGCCGCCGCGCACGGTGCTCAACGTCAACATTCCCAATTTGCCCCTCGACCACATTCGCGGTATCCAGCTTACACGCCTGGGCCATCGCGCCCGCGCGGCAGCGCCGTTGAAGGTCGTCGACCCGCGTGGCAAGGAAGGCTACTGGATCGCGGCAGCGGGCGATGCCGAAGACGGTGGCCCAGGCACGGACTTTCACGCGGTGATGCAAGGCTATGTGTCGATTACCCCGTTGCAACTTGATCGCACCTTCAGTGATGCCTTCAGTGGTCTCGATGGCTGGCTGGAGGGGCTGCGCTGATGGCTCGTGAACAAGACGACCTGCTGCGCCGGGGCATCGGGATGACCTCCCAGCGCACCCGTGAGCGTTTGATCCAGCGCCTGTACGAAGAGGGGCTTTCCAACGCCCAGGTGTTGGAAGTGATCCGGCGTACGCCTCGCCACCTCTTTGTCGATGAAGCCTTGGCCCATCGTGCCTACGAAGACACGGCATTGCCCATCGGCCATAACCAGACCATCTCCCAGCCTTATATGGTTGCGCGCATGAGCGAGCTGCTGCTGGCGGCGGGGCCGTTGGACAAGGTGCTGGAGATCGGCACCGGTTCCGGCTACCAGACGGCGGTGCTATCGCAACTGGTGGAGCGGGTGTTCTCGGTGGAGCGCATCAAGGTGCTGCAGGACCGCGCCAAGGAACGCCTGGTGGAGCTGAACCTGCGCAACGTGGTATTCCGCTGGGGCGATGGTTGGGAAGGTTGGCCGGCGCTGGCGCCCTACAACGGGATTATCGTCACTGCCGTGGCCACCGATGTGCCGCAGGCGCTGCTCGATCAACTGGCCCCGGGTGGGCGGCTGGTCATTCCGGTGGGGTCCGGTGAAGTGCAACAATTGATGCTTATTGTCCGTGAAGACGACGGTTTTTCCCGGCATGTACTCGGCGCCGTGCGTTTCGTGCCGTTGCTCAATGGCCCGCTGGCCTGATCATTTTTCGCGGGCAGTGAATTCTGTTGGTGAGGATGTGTCTTACGGCGGGGTCTATCAAGTCAACGTGATAGGCGGGGCGATTCAACGCGCAGAATGATTCGTTTCAGTCGCGTGACGGTAAAACTTCAATGCCCAGTTATACTTGCGTCATATTTCAAGCCTGATACAGGCATTCATGTTCAGCCACCACAAAGGGAGCGGCGGGTGAGTCTCACAGGTCTTGCGCAGCGTATGAGTAAAACAAGTTTTCAGCGACTGGTGCTTGGCCTTGTCTTTGGTTCCCTTCTGGTAGGGTGTTCCAGCTCGCCAAGCAGCGGTGCACGGGTCGTTGACCGCAATAACGCTGCACCACAAAAGCCGACGGTGACCACCGGGCAGTATGTCGTGCGCAAGGGCGACACCTTGTTCTCGATTGCCTTCCGTTATGGCTGGGACTACAAGGCTCTTGCAGCCCGTAACAATATTCCTGTGCCCTACACGATACATCCGGGTCAGACGATTCGCTTTGACGGTCGCACCGGTTCTACCCCTACGGCAGTTGTGACAAACACCGGATCTTCGCCGTCGTCTTCGAGCAAAACCACCATCATTACCCGGCCTGCGGGTACCGCTTCGCCGAGTGTCGCGAACAAGCCGGCACCCGCGCCGTTGCCCCCCGCAGGGCCTGCGCCGACCGGTTGGGGATGGCCCTCAAATGGAGTGTTAATTGGAAAATTCTCTTCAAACGGCAGTTTGAATAAAGGCATTGATATTGCCGGGGATTTGGGACAGCCTGTTTTAGCTGCGTCTGATGGGACGGTGGTGTACGCCGGGAGTGGTTTGCGGGGCTACGGCGAGCTGGTCATCATCAAACACAGCGATACCTACGTCAGTGCTTACGGCCACAACCGTAGGCTGTTGGTTCGGGAGGGGCAGCAGGTCAAAGTCGGACAGACAATTGCCGAAATGGGATCAACTGGTACGGACCGGGTGAAACTGCACTTTGAGATTCGCCGTCAAGGGAAGCCTGTAGATCCACTGCAATTCCTACCCCGTCGTTGATATGTTGCACAGCCTGTTCCTCACGTAGAAGGAACAGGCTCCAGCGTTGCCAAGGATAAAGGCGTCGCTTGAGCTTGAGGTCGAACTCACCAAAGGACTATAACAATGGCTCTCAGTAAAGAAGCGCCGGAGTTTGACATCGACGATGAGGTTCTCCTTATGGAGACCGGCATCGCTACGGAATCGATGTCGAATGAGGGACCTGCTGTACCTTCAGTTCGCACCAAATCCAAGAACTCCACCGCGTTAAAGCAACACAAATACATTGATTACACGCGGGCGCTCGATGCGACCCAGCTGTACCTCAATGAAATCGGCTTTTCCCCTCTGCTGACTCCCGAAGAAGAAGTCCATTTTGCGCGCTTGTCGCAAAAGGGTGATCCGGCTGGGCGCAAGCGCATGATTGAAAGCAACCTGCGCCTAGTGGTGAAAATCGCCCGACGCTACGTCAATCGTGGGCTGTCCTTGTTGGACCTGATCGAGGAGGGCAACCTGGGCTTGATCCGGGCGGTGGAGAAGTTCGATCCTGAGCGGGGCTTCCGCTTCTCGACCTATGCCACCTGGTGGATTCGCCAGACCATCGAACGGGCGATCATGAATCAGACCCGCACGATCCGGTTGCCGATCCATGTGGTCAAGGAACTCAACGTCTACCTCCGGGCGGCACGTGAGCTCACTCAAAAACTCGATCATGAACCCTCGCCCGAAGAAATCGCCAACCTGCTGGAAAAACCGGTAGGGGAGGTCAAGCGCATGCTGGGTCTTAACGAGCGTGTGTCTTCGGTCGACGTCTCGCTGGGTCCGGACTCGGATAAAACCCTGCTGGACACCCTGACGGATGATCGTCCTACGGATCCCTGCGAGCTGCTGCAGGACGATGATCTTTCCCAAAGCATTGACCAGTGGCTGTCGGAGCTCACGGACAAGCAGCGTGAGGTGGTGATTCGCCGCTTCGGCCTGCGTGGCCATGAGAGCAGCACGCTGGAGGACGTAGGCCTGGAGATTGGCCTGACCCGTGAGCGGGTGCGGCAGATCCAGGTGGAAGGGCTCAAGCGCTTGCGCGAGATCCTGGAGAAGAATGGCTTGTCGAGTGAGTCGTTGTTTCAATAACGACGCCGCTTGAATGCTTGAATGTGGGAGGGGGCTTGCTCCCGATAGCGGTAGTTCAGTCACTGGATGTATCGACTGACACGCCGCTATCGGGAGCAAGCCCCCTCCCACATTTTTTGCGCACGACATTTTATTCATGTATGCCCAAATCCCAGGCATAAAAAAACCCCGCTTTTAAGGGCGGGGTCTTTTCGACTGAGTCAGTACAAGTTAGATAACTTGAACTTCTTCAGCTTGCATGCCTTTCTGACCGCGGGTAGCGATGAAAGAAACCTGTTGGCCTTCTTTCAGGCTTTTGAAGCCGTCGGATTGGATAGCTTTGAAGTGAACGAACAGGTCGTCACCGGATTGTGGAGTGATGAAGCCGAAGCCTTTTTCATCGTTGAACCACTTAACGGTACCAGTTTGGCGATTAGACATGGTGTATCTCCTTGGACAAAGTTAACTGCGACTCAGGAAAAGCCCTGGCCGAGACTGAGTGCAAAGAGCAGGAAAAATTCTTGGAGATGGTTGGATCGAAATTCAACATATCGTGTAGAGATTCTCAGTGACACAAGCAGCACAGTGGCGCCACCTTAACCCTTTTTCCGGAACGTGCCAATGGTATTTCCGAAGGTTTCTCTATTTTCGTGACTGGCGGTGGTATTTACACACACCGGTTGCGGCAATACGGGGCCCGGCCCCGCTGGCCGCGCCTTATGGCAGCCGGTGCGTTCATCAAGAAAAGCCCGACGCCCTTTGAACCCCAACGCCGGCCCCGGTAAGATGCCCCACAGAATTTTTCCACCTCGCTATTCAGGACACCCGCCATGAGCATCAAATCGGACAAGTGGATTCGCCGCATGGCGCAAGAGCACGGCATGATCGAACCGTTCGTCGAGCGTCAGATTCGTGGTGAAGGCGATGACCGCGTGATCTCGTACGGCGTTTCCAGCTACGGCTACGATGTGCGCTGCGCCGACGAGTTCAAGGTGTTCACCAACATCAACTCGGCGATCGTGGATCCGAAGAACTTCGACGAAAAGAGCTTCGTCGATGTGAAAAGCGACGTGTGCATTATCCCGCCGAACTCCTTTGCCCTGGCACGCACCGTGGAATTCTTCCGTATTCCCCGCGACGTGCTGACCATCTGCCTGGGTAAAAGCACCTACGCGCGCTGCGGCATTATCGTCAACGTGACGCCACTTGAGCCTGAGTGGGAAGGCCACGTGACCCTGGAATTCTCCAACACCACCACCCTGCCGGCGAAAATCTACGCCAACGAAGGCGTGGCGCAGATGCTGTTCTTGCAGTCTGACGAGGCCTGTGAAGTGTCCTACAAAGACCGCGCCGGCAAGTACCAGGGCCAGCGCGGCGTCACCTTGCCACGCGCTTGATCGAAAGGTCCTACGCGTAAAGGGAATTAGTCCGCGGAAAGTGACTCTATTGGGTGTACTGCCTCGGTGCGTGCAAAACGCACCGAGCCACGCTTGAGGAGTGCCTTATGAAGATTGACCCGCGAATCAGCGCAGAACTTGCCCGGCTTGAACCCAACCAGATTGGCGTTCTGGCCTGGTCCCTGATGGCTGATCCCGCCTATGCAGGCGGCATCCCCGGCCAACCCGATGAAGATTGGCCACAGCAGCCCACCGAACCCGGTGAGCCGACCCTTCCGGACGAGCCGCCTCCCGCACCGGTCGCCTGATACCCGCAAGGCCGGTCAGCGAACCTGCCACACCTGGTGATCGCCGATAACAAAGATTCGGCGGTCATTGTCCTGCTCCACCGTATGCCCCCCGGTAAACGCCCCAAACGCCGGCAGCAGGCTGACGCGCGTGCCGAACTGGAAACACGGCAGGCGCAGGCTCTGCCGGCCCTTGCCGCGCAAGCGATACACCGGGTGCACATGCCCCGCCAGCACATGGTGGCTGGCATGGGCGTGCGGTTCGTGTTGCAGGGCGAAAGGGCCCATCAGCAGTGGCTCCGGAACCACATCGATCCTCAAGTCAGCCGGTGGGTCGCCCGCGCGTTTATCGTGATTACCGCGAATCAAGGTCATCGACAGGTCGCAATGACGTGCTCGCCAGGCCCTCAAGGCGCTGAGGGTGCCGCTGGCGTGGGAGCCGGGCCCGTGGAGGAAGTCGCCGAGAAAGATCACCTGGGCGCACGGTACGGCCGCCAACAGCCGATCCAGGCGCTGCAGGTTTTCGGTGGTGGTGCCTTGCGGTACCGGCTGGCCCAGGCTGCGATAGGCCGATGCCTTGCCAAAGTGTGCATCGGCGATCAGCAGGCACTGGCGCGCGGGCCAGTAGAGCGCCTTATCCGCCAACAGCCACAGCTCTTCGCTCTCCAGCGTCACTGAGCACACCATCAGGGTTTGCCGTTATCGGCGACTTTTTCCAAGTCCTTGACCATCCGCGCAATGCGCTCCGAGAGTTTTTCCGAACTCATGCTTTCGCGCATCCGTTCCACCAGCAGTGGGAAGGCCAGGGGCGTAGGACGTTCGATCATATGCACGTCCAGTGTCAGCGCCGAGAGGCGAAGCAAGGTCTCTTCCAGCCGACGAATATCTAATTCATCACGCAGAACTTCTTCCCCCGCCTGGGCCAGCAACAGGTTTTGCGGGTCATATTGCTTGAACACTTCAAAGAACAACCCGCTGGATGCCTGCACCTGGCGCGTGCTTTTCGGCGCGCCGGGGTAACCGGCAAACACCAGTCCGGCGATACGCGCAATCTCGCGAAAGCGGCGCAGGGCGAGTTCCCCGGCGTTCAGGCTGGCTGCCACGTCTGCCAGCAACTGCTTCGGGCGCAGCAGCGCCCCATTCAGTAAGCGTGGCCAATCCACCTCGGTGGCGCTGAGCAACTCCAAGCCGTAATCGTTGACGGCAATCGAGAAGGTCACAGGCTGCTGCTGGCTGACCCGCCACGCCAGCAGACTCGCCAGTCCCAGGTGCACCTGGCGGCCGGCAAACGGGTAGAGGAACAGGTGCCAGCCCTCCCGCGATTTCAAGGTTTCGGCCAGCAAGTGCTCGCGCGTCGGCAGGCCGGACCAGCGCAACTGTGTCTGCAGCAGGGTTTGCACAGCCCGCATTTCCGGCCCCTCGTAGACCCCGTGCGCGGCCGCATCGAAGCGCTCCACCACGGCTTGGGCCAGCTCATTGGAAAGGGGCATGCGCCCGCCATTCCAGCGCGGTACTGCAGCTTTTTTGGCGCTGCTACGGCGCACATAGGCGGTCATGTTTTCCACCCGCACCAATTCCAGCAGGCGCCCGGCAAACAAGAAGCCGTCACCCGGCTTGAGCCGTGCAATAAAGCCTTCTTCAACACTGCCCAGGTTCTTGCCACCGCCGCCCTTGCTCCAGAATTTCAGCTGGATGCTGGCGTCGCTGACAATGGTGCCCACGCTCATGCGATGGCGGCGCGCAAGCCGGGCATCGGGGACGCGCCAAATGCCGTGCGCGTCCGGCTCCACGCGGCGGTAATCCGGGTAAGCGGTCAGCGATAAGCCGCCATGCCGTACAAAGCCCAGGGCCCAGGCCCAATCGGCCTCGCTGAGGTCGCGATAGGCCCAGGCGCCACGGACCTCCGCCAGCAGCGCCTGCGGCGTAAAGCCACCGCCCAGGGCCATGCTCACCAAATGTTGTACGAGCACATCCAGCGGCTTGTGGGGCGATTCGCGGGCTTCGATACGCCGCTCTGCAATGGCGTCCTGGGCCGCAGCGGCTTCCACCAGTTCCAGGCTGTGGGTCGGCACCAGGGTCACCCGCGACGGCCGTCCGGGTGCATGGCCGGAGCGCCCGGCGCGTTGCATCAGGCGCGCCACGCCTTTGGCCGAGCCGATTTGCAGCACGCGCTCCACCGGCAAGAAATCCACCCCCAGGTCCAGGCTGGATGTGCACACCACCGCCTTGAGCTGACCGTCTTTCAACGCCCGCTCCACCCAGTCGCGGGTCTCGCGGGCCAGTGAACCATGGTGCAGGGCAATCACCCCGGCCCAATCCGGGCGTGCATCGAGCAGCGCCTGATACCAGATTTCCGACTGCGCCCGCGTGTTGGTAAACACCAGGCAACTGCTGCTGGCGTCGACCTCGGCCACCACCTGCGGCAGCATCTTCAAGCCGATATGCCCGGCCCACGGAAACCGCTCGGCGATGGGCGGCAGCAAGGTGTCGACGCGCAACTGCTTGGCCGTTTGCCCCTGCACATTAATCCCGTCCCCTTGTGGGACCAGCACTTCCAGGGCGTGGGACTGGTTACCGAGGGTGGCCGAAATGCCCCACACCATCAGTTCAGGATGCCAACGCCGCAGCCGCGCCAACGCCAGTTGCAACTGCACGCCGCGCTTGTTGCCGATCAACTCATGCCATTCATCCACCACCACCATGCGCAGGTGCGCCAGACTCGTTTCGCTGTCGGCGCGGGCGAGCATCAGGGTCAGGCTTTCCGGGGTGGTGACCAGGGCGGTGGGCTGGCGTCGGGTTTGCCGGGCACGCTCGCTGCTGCTGGTATCGCCGGTGCGCAGGCCGACGCTCCAGGGAATCTGCAAGGCCTCGAGCGGCGCTTCGAGGGCGCGTGCGGTGTCGGCGGCCAACGCACGCATGGGCGTGATCCACAGCACGGTCAGTGGCTCAGCCGGCGGTTTGCGTTTACCGGTGGCGGGCGGGCGGGTGATCGCGAAACGGTTGAGGGCGGCAAACCACAGGGCGTAGGTTTTTCCGGCGCCGGTGCTGGCGTGCAGCAAGCCCGAGCGGCCGTCCTTGACCGCCGTCCATACGTCTTTCTGGAAAGCGAACGGCTTCCAGCCTTTGGCGGCAAACCACGTTTTGGCGAAGTCGAGGGGTTTTGCCATGGGGCGGCGAACGCTCTGGAGGGCCTATTCCACAGACCCTCCAGGCGTCGCAAAGGTTTACTTCAAATTGCCGCTCAGGAACTGTTGCAGGCGCTCGCTCTTGGGATTGCCCAGCACATCCTCCGGCGCGCCTTGCTCTTCCACCAGGCCCTTGTGCAAGAACAGCACCTGGCTGGATACCTTGCGTGCAAAGCTCATTTCGTGGGTCACCATGATCATGGTGCGGCCTTCCTCGGCCAGGCCCTGGATCACCTTCAACACTTCACCCACCAACTCCGGGTCGAGGGCCGAGGTGGGTTCGTCGAACAGCATCACCTCCGGCTCCATGGCCAGGGCACGGGCGATGGCCACCCGTTGCTGCTGGCCACCGGACAGGAACGCCGGGTATTGGTCCGCCACCCGTGCCGGTAAACCCACCTTGTCCAGGTAGCGACGGGCGCGGTCTTCGGCGTCCTTCTTGCTGCAACCCAGCACCCGGCGCGGGGCCATGGTGATGTTTTCCAGCACGCTCATATGACTCCACAGGTTGAAATGCTGGAACACCATCGCCAGCCGCGTGCGCAGGCGCTGCAATTCGGAATCGTCGGCCACGCGCATGCCATGGCGGTCGCTGACCATGCGGATCGGCTGGCCGTCGAGGGTCATGGCGCCGTCGTTGGGGGTTTCCAGGAAGTTGATGCAGCGCAAAAAGGTGCTTTTGCCCGAGCCGCTGGCGCCGATCAGGCTGATCACATCACCGGTCCTGGCCTTGAGCGAGACACCTTTGAGCACCTCATTGTCGCCATAGCTTTTATGCAGGCCTTCAACGGTCAATTTGTACATGGGGCGTGCATCCTCAAGGCGAAAGTAGATAGCCGCTGCGGTAGGCCTCGGTGCCTGCGACATGGCCGACGACCATCCCGGCAGTGGCCATGCGGCGCAGCGAACGGGCGTAAAGCAGGCCGGCCTTCTGGCAGTGCACGGGCGTTACGCGGTCGGTAATGGGGTCGATGATTTCGGCGATCAGTTGCCCGGCTTCCAGGTATTCACCGGGCAGGGCGCTGAACACCAGCAGGCCGCCCACCGGCGTTGCCACGGGTTCGACGCCCGCCAGCGGCGTGGCGGGGTAGGGCAGCTCGGGCAGCGGTGCGGCGTCGCCGGCAATCGCGCCGAAGTGAATCAGGTAGTCGATGATTGCCTGGCAGTCGAGGGCGGCCAACCCATGGTTGACGTCGCCCTGGCCACGCAGTTCGACGGTCACCGAAAAACTGCCCATGGGGATCGGGAAGCGCGCGCCAAAGCGTTGCTGCAACTGCCACCACACCAGGGTGAAACACTCATCGAAGGACTGCCCGCCGGAGTCGGTAGCCAGCAGATTGGCCTCCGAGCCGATATAGCGTGCCAGCGGCTCCACCTGCGGCCAGGCTTCGGGCGTGGTGTACAGGTGCGCCACGGCTTCGAAGTCGCAATGCAGGTCCAGCACCATGTCGGCATCGCAGGCCAGGCGTTGCAACACCAGGCGTTGGGAGTGCAACTGGGTCTCGGCGATTTGCACGGCCAGGGCAGCGCTCAAGGCGGCGCGGATCAGTTCGACGTTTTGTTGCGGGTTATCGCCGAGCGAGCCCTCGACCTGATCGCCGACGGTATCGCTGAGGTCGACAAACAGGCGATTGAAGTTCTGCCCGCTTTCCAACTCGTAGCGGCCCAGCGGGGTGTCCATCAACACCTGTTCCAGGCCTGCCGGATTGGCGATGGGCACCAGCACGATCTCGCTCAGTAACCGCCCGGCTGCCGCCAGCTCGGCCAGGCGCACTTTCAGGTGCCAGGCCACCAGCATGCCCGGCAGTTCATCGGCATGCAGCGATGACTGGATGTAGACCTTGCCCTCGGCGTGTTCGGGGCCGAAGTGGAAACTGTGAATCTGCCGCGCCGTGCCTGGCACCGGCGCGATCAGATCGTGTACCTGATGACGCATGAAGGCTCCTTAATGGCTGGGCCCGAGAAACGCCAGCCAACGGCGCTCCGCCAGACGAAACAGACCGACCAGGGCAAAGGTCACGGTCAGGTAGATCAGCGCGGCGATACCGAATGATTGGAACGTCATGAACGTGGCCGAGTTGGCGTCACGCGCCACCTTGAGGATGTCCGGGATCGTCGCGGTAAACGCTACCGTGGTCGAGTGCAGCATCAAGATCACTTCGTTGCTGTAGTAGGGCAACGAGCGGCGCAACGCCGACGGCATGATCACGTAGGCGTACAACTTCCAGCCGCTTAAACCGTAGGCCTTGGCCGCCTCGACTTCGCCGTGGGCCATGCTGCGGATCGACCCGGCGAAAATCTCCGTGGTGTAGGCGCAGGTGTTGAGGGCGAAGGCCAGGATCGTGCAGTTCATCGCATCGCGAAAGAACGCATCCAGCAGCGGCTGTTCACGTACGGCGGCAATGCTGTAGATGCCGGTGTAGCAGATCAGCAACTGGATATAGAGCGGCGTGCCACGGAACAGGTAGGTGTAGAACTGCACCGGCCAGCGTACCAGCGGGTTGCGCGATACACGGGCGATGGACAGCGGGATCGACACCACAAAGCCGATGACCAGGGCGGCGCTGAGCAACCACAGGGTCATGGCCAGGCCGGTGATGTGCTGGCCGTCGCTATAGAGGAAGGGGCGCCAGTATTCCTGCAAGAGTTCGATCATCGCACCGCCTCCCGTGAGCCTGCGGAGTAGCGACGTTCAAGACGACGCAGGACGAAGTTGGACGCGCTGGTGATCAACAGGTAGATCAGCGCGGCGAGTACCAGGAAGTAGAACAGTTGGTAGGTGCTTTTGCCGGCATCCTGGGCGGCCTTGACCAGGTCCGCCAGGCCGATGATCGACACCAGGGCCGTGGCCTTGAGCATCACCATCCAGTTGTTGCCGATACCCGGCAGGGCAAAGCGCATCATCTGCGGGAAGGTCACGTAGCGAAAGCGTTGCCCGCGCTTGAGGCCATAGGCCGTGGCGGCTTCCAGCTGGCCACGGGGGACGGCGAGGATCGCGCCACGAAACGTCTCGGTGAAATAAGCACCGTAGATAAAGCCCAGGGTGATCACCCCGGCGCTGAATGGGTCGATCTCGATGTATTCCCATTCCATGAAGTCGGTCAGGCCGGTGAGCCAGGTTTGCAGGCTGTAGAAAATCAGCAGCATCAGCACCAGGTCGGGTACACCGCGAATCAGTGTGGTGTAGAGCTGGGCGGGGATACGCAGGAAGGGCAGGCTGGAAAGCTTGGCGCTGGCGCCAAGCAGGCCCAGCAATACGCTGACAGCCAGGGACAGCACCGACAACTTGATGGTCATCCAGGTGCCTTGCAGCAACAACGGGCCGAAACCCTTCAAGCTGAGTGCGCTCAGCCCGAGGGTTTGCAACAGTTCTTCGAACATAAATCAGGACCTATGGCGATAAAAAAGCGCCCCTCCATAGGAGGGGCGCCCCAGGCATTATTTGCCGCTGTACAGGTTCAGATCGCCAAAGTGTTTCTTCTGGATGGTGGCGTAGGTGCCATCATCGTGTAACGCTTTGATACCTTTATCCAAAAGGGCCTTCAGTTCAGTGTTACCTTTTTTGATACCGACGGCGGTTTTCGATGGCAGCAATGGGTCATCGATGGCGGCGCTTACTTCATAGCCGGCACCGGCCGGGGACTTCAAGAAGCCCAGTTCGGCTTGCAGCATGTCCTGCACCGAAGCGTCGAGACGACCGGAAGTCAGGTCGGCATAAACCTGGTCCTGGTTGGCGTAGGCCTTGGTGGTTACACCGGCTTTATCCAATACGGCCTTGGCGTAGGCTTCCTGGATGGTGCCTTGCTCGTAGCCCACGGATTTGCCCTTGAGGGACTCTGGCGTCGAGTAACCCGCGCCTTTCTTGAACACCAGCGAGGTCGGGCCGGAGAACAGTTCGCTGGAGAAGTCGATGGCCTTCTCGCGCACCGGGGTCACGGTCATGGACGAAATCACTCCGTCGAACTTGTTGGCTTTGAGGCCTGGAATCATGCCGTCAAAGTCACTCTCGACCCACTTGCACTTCACTTTCAGTTCGGCGCAGATCGCATTGCCCAGGTCGATATCGAAGCCTACCAGGCTGCCATCGGCCGCCTTGGATTCGAACGGCGCGTAGGACGGATCGACACCAAAACGCAGTTCCTTGTATTCCTTGGCCAACGCGGTACCGGCGGCCATGCACAGAGCCAGTGCAGAAAGGGTCAGCAATGCTTTTTTCATTATTTAATCCCTGGAAACCAAGATAAGCGCTTGTGGCGCGTTTTAGGACTGTTACTGAACGGTGTCAGACGGATCACGAGTAGCAATTTCTGCACCATAGTTCCGAATGAGCGTTTTAAAAGGTGGGACAAGGGAGTCATGAGTGTAGGAGATGCACGAAAATGGGCATTGAAAATCGAACGCACTATTTCGGAACATTTGGAGATCCATTGTGGAGGGGCGGTGTTCTGGGTCAGGCCAGTAAGTCCTGCAGGGTGGCAAGGTTATCCGCCTCATCCACCGCCTTGTCCTGGCGCCAACGCAACATCCGCGGAAAGCGCACCGCAATCCCGCTCTTGTGCCGCTTGGACAGGGCAATGCCTTCAAACCCCAGCTCGAACACCATGCTGGGCGTCACGCTGCTGACCGGGCCGAACTTCTCCACGGTGGTCTTGCGCACGATGGCGTCGACCTTGCGCATTTCTTCGTCGGTCAGCCCTGAATAGGCCTTGGCGAAGGGCACCAGCGTGCGTTCACTGCCGGGCGGGCCATCCCATACGGCAAAGGTGTAGTCGCTGTAGAGGCTGGCGCGCCGGCCATGGCCGCGTTGGGCGTAGATCAACACCGCATCGACACTGAAGGGGTCGACTTTCCACTTCCACCACAGGCCCATGTCCTTGGTGCGGCCCACGCCGTAGAGGCCCTGGCGATCCTTGAGCATCATGCCTTCCACGCCGAGGCTGCGAGACGCTTCACGTTGCTCGGCCAAGGCCTGCCAGGTCGCGGCCGTCAGCAGTGGCGAGGGCAGCAGCACCGGTTGGTTGCACTGGGTGATCAACTGTTCGAGCTGGGCGCGGCGTTCGGCCTGGGTGTGGTTGCGCCAGTCGTCGCCCTGGTGTTCCAGCAGGTCATAGGCGAGGACGGCGACCGGTGCATCGTCGAGCACTTTTTTGCTCAGGGTCTTGCGGCCGATCCGCTGCTGCAGCAGGGCAAAGGGTTGCACCGCGTCTTTCCAGACGACGATCTCGCCATCGATCACCGTGCCATCGGGCAGGCCACTGACCAGGCTGTGCAGTTCGGGGAAACGCTCGGTCACCAGCTCTTCGCCCCGCGACCAGATCCACAGGCGGCCTTCACGCTTAACCAGTTGCGCGCGAATGCCGTCCCACTTCCATTCCACCTGCCAGTCGGCGGGAGAGCCGAGCAACGTGTCGAACTGCTCCACCGGCTGCGACAACCCGTGGGCGAGAAAAAACGGATAGGGCTGTCCGCCCCGTTGTGCATGCTCGTCGGATGATTCGGCAGCGATCAGCTTGAGGTATCCCTCGGCTGTCGGACGGTTGGACAGATCGGTGTAGCCCACCAGCCGCTGTGCAACGCGCTTGCTGTCGAGGTCGGCCATGGCGGCGAGGGCGCGGGTGACCAGCAGTTTGGATACGCCGACGCGAAAGCTGCCGGTGATCAACTTGACGCACACCATCAGACTCGGCTGGTCCAGTTGCGCCCATAACGCCGGTAACCGTTCGGCCAGGTCCAGGGGCGACAGGCCACGCAGCGGCAGGAGTTTTTCTTCCAGCCATACGGCGAGACCGTCCTCGGAGGTGTAGGTGGATTCCGGCAGGAGCAGGGAAATCGTCTCGGCCAGGTCGCCTACTGATTGGTAGCTCTCTTCGAACAGCCACGGCTCGATGCCGGATGCTTCGGTGGCCATGTCCCGCAGCAGACGCGTCGGTACCAATTGCCGCGGTCGTCCGCCGGACAGGAAATACACCGCCCACGCAGCGTCTTCAGGCGGCGCTTGCAGGAAGTAGGCTTGCAGGGCCGCGAGCTTGGCATTGCTGGAGGTGGTGGCGTCGAGGTTGGCGTACAGCTCGGCGAAGGCTTTCATGCCGTGGCCTCCTCTTCGTCATCACCGTATTCGGTGGTGAAGCCCTGGGCATCCAGGCCTTTTTCCCGCAGGTGGCGTACCAATACGCCGACGGAGCCGTGGGTGACCATCACCCGTTCGGCGCTGGTTTGTTCGATCGCCCACAGCAGCCCGGGCCAGTCCGCATGATCCGACAGCACAAAGCCCCGGTCCACTCCGCGTCGCCGCCGCGTACCGCGCAGGCGCATCCAGCCGCTGGCGAAGGCATCGCTGTAGTCGCCGAAGCGCTTGATCCAACTGCTGCCACCGGCGGAAGGCGGCGCGATGATCAGGGCCTGACGCAGCAATGGGTCGGTCTTTTTGAAATCGCCGGCGTAGAGGGTTTCGGGGATATAAATGCCGGCCTCGCGATAAACCCGGTTCAGCGGCTCGACCGCGCCATGGCTGAGGATCGGCCCGATGCTGGCGTCGATACCATGCAGGATGCGCTGGGCTTTGCCGAAGGAATAACAGAACAACACGCTGGCTTTGCCGGCGGCGATATTGGCCTGCCACCAGTCGTTGATCCCGGCGAAGATCTGCGCCTGGGGCTGCCAGCGGTAGATCGGCAGGCCGAAGGTGGATTCGGTGATAAAGGTATGGCAACGCACCGGTTCGAAAGGCGCGCAGGTGCCGTCCGGTTCCACTTTGTAATCGCCGGACGCCACCCAGACTTCGCCCTGGTACTCGAGGCGCACCTGGGCCGAGCCGAGTACATGCCCGGCCGGGTGAAAACTCAGGGTCACGCCGTGGTGGACGAGTTTTTCGCCATAGGCCAGGGTTTGCAGGTTGATGTCCTGGCCCAGGCGCGAGCGCAGGATGCCTTCGCCAGGGGCGGCAGCCAGGTAGTGTTGATTGCCCGTGCGGGCGTGGTCGCCGTGGGCGTGGGTGATGACGGAGCGTTCCACTGGGCGCCAAGGATCGATGTAGAAATCTCCGGCGGGGCAGTAGAGGCCTTCGGGCCGGGCGATGACAAGGTCCATGGGCTGACCGGGGCGATGGGCTTATCAGGTATGAGGCGGGGGCGAGCGCAGAAGTTCTATCGGAATGCATGTGGGCCAAATGTGGGACGGGGCAAGCCCTAGTTATGGCTTTTTGTAGGAGCGAGCTTGCTCGCGAAAAACTCACAGGCGCCGCGTTCATTCAGGAAGCACGCGTTATCGTTGACGTTTTTCGCGAGCAAGCTCGCTCCTACAGGAGGCGATGCACGCTTAACTGACCAAGCCCCCTCCCACATTTGGATCCGGTTTCAGCAGGTGGAAGTCAGGTCACTTGCCTGGGGTCAGGGTCAACCTGGCCTTCCCATATACCTTCTCGAAGTTCTGCGGCTGCATCGGGAAGCTCAGGTATTGCGCCTTGAGCGACGGGTCGATGCCGTTGGCGTAGTTCGGGCTTGCCGGGTTGCCGGATTGGCCGATGCCACCCTGGCCCATCATCGGCTCCACCTGGCCGAAGTCGACGATCATGCGCAGCGCCGGCACCTGGGTGGTGTTGAAGTCCTGGCCCCAGCTGTACGGTGCCGGGTTCAAGGTGTTGTGGTCGCCACCGGACGCCAGTGGGCCGCGAATTACTTGGCCACTGGTGTTTTTCCAGGTGGTGCTGTGCAGCTTGCCCCACTGCCAGGTCTTGTGGTCAGCACCCAGTTGGCTCTCGCCAGCGCTGATCGCGGCGGCCAGGCTGCGGGCGAGGATGGCGGGTTTGTCTTCTTTCTGCGCGGTGCGCACGTCGTCCCAGAACGGGCTGTCTTCGCGGCCCAGCAGGTGGTCGGCCTGGGCGGCATAGGACAGGTTGGCGTTGCTGACAAAGGCTTTCCAACTGGCGCTGTTTTCCGGCCCCAGTTCGTCGAGGAATATCTGCCGGGTGCTTTCCTGCAGAAACAGTTCGTAGAGCGCCGCGTCGGCGGACGTCGACACCAGGCGGCCGTCGAAGGCCATCAGGCGCGTCAGTGCTTCCCGTGCCTTGGCCTGGTCGGCCGCCGGCAACGCATCAATCGCCTGCTTCAATGGCTGGGCCATACCCGGCGCCTGGAACATGGTCTTGAGCTTGGCGGCAAAGGTGGTGGTCTGGTCGTATTGCATGGCGATCATGCTGCGGCTGTCGTGCTTGCCCGCATTGGCCAGTTGCGCCAGGCGCTCGCTGCGCTCCGGCGCATCCCAGGAATTGGACAACTGCATGCCGTAGCCGCGCGGCGCGGTGCGTTGGTTGGCGGTGCCGATCCAGCCTTGGGCCGGGTCCTGGTCATAGGGGTGCAGCATCGCGTCGGCGTAACCGTCCCAGTCAAAGCGCGTATCCCAGCCGGGCGAGGGCAGCAGGCCTTCGCCTTCGCGGCGGTTGGGGAAGCGGCCGGTGACCTGCCAGCCAATGCTGCCGGCGTCGGCGAAGACCATGTTCAAGGCAATGGCGCGAATGTTCCGGGTTGCGTCCGAGGCCTTGCCGGCGTTTTGCGCGCGGGACAGGTCGAAGAACGCGTCGAGGCTCTTGTCATCCTTGAAGTCGGCGGTTTGCAGGGCCAGGCCAAAACCGCTGGTCAGGGCCTGGCTGCTGTTGAGCAGGGCGCCGTGGCGGGTTTCGTACACCACTTCGCGAATCGAGCGTTGACCCTTGACGAAGAAGGTTTCATTACGCACCGCTGCCGGCAGCCATTTTCCGTTGTTCTCGTAGTACAGCGCGCTGCCCTGGCGTTTGACCTTCTCCAGGAACAGGTCCTGGGTATCGCCCTTGACCGTGCTCATGCTCCACGCCACGTTGCCGTTGAAACCGGACAACAGGGTCGGCAGGCCGGCAATCGAGGCGCCGACGGCCTGGTATTTCGGTGCGCGAATCTGCACGTAGTTCCACGGCGACGGTGCTTGCGGCTGGGCGGCGAGGTCGCCTGCCAGCAGGCTCTTGCCGCTGCGACTGCGTTGCGGGCCGATGGCCCAGTTGCTCGACGTGGTAACCGCCAGCGAGTTGAGGCTGCTCAATTGCTGGCTGACCGTGTCCAGCCCGGCCAGGCCGGTGATCTGGCTGAGGTTCACGCCCTTGAGTTTCTCGGCTTCGGCCAGGGGGATCGGCTCATCCGGCGCACTCGGTGTCAGCCAGGCGAGTTTGTCCACGCCGACCTTTTGCGCCAGCAGCAACGACGCCAGCTCTTCCTGCAGGTTGGCCGACTCGCTGAAATTCAGCAGGCAGAACAGCAGCGCCGAATCCTCCGGCTTCCAGTACTCAGGCTTGTAGCCGGTCTGGGCCAGATCCGGCGGCAGCTTGTCGCGGTAGCGGAACAGGTAGGCGTTGACGCCACGGGCATACACTTCGAAGAAGCGCTTGAGGCGCGGCGACGAGGCGTTATACAGCTCGCCGGCGCTTTTCTTCAGGTTGACCGCGCGCATGAAGCGGTCCACATCCAGCACCTCAGGGCCGGACATTTCAGCCAGGCGGCCCTGGGCCAGCAGGCGCAGGGTGACCATCTGGGTGATGCGGTCACTGGCGTGCACATAACCCAGGCTGAACAGTGCGTCGTGGAAGGTATTGCTTTCGATCAGCGGCATGCCTTGGGCGTTGCGGCGTATCGAAATATTCTGTGCGAGGCCCTTGATCGGCTGCACGCCGGCCACTGGCGGCAGGGTGTCCTGGGTGCTCTGGAGCTGGCAACCGGCCAGGCTTAATGCACTGGCCACTGCCGCGGCAACGCCGAACCGGGGAAGAAAATGTGAGAGGGCTGGCGAGGCCATGGCAAAGCTCCTGCGGGGGGTAGCGTCAGTAAAGGCGCTACGTTAGTGAGCGCGGTGAAACGACGCAAGCAGGAGTTTGGGTAAACCGTTAGATCTTGAGTCGCATCGCCCCTCCCACCTGTTGACCGCGTACGACTTCAGGTCAGGATTTAGGCGGATTGACCTTTTGGACTAATTCATACGCCCGAACCGTCGCTGGCCGTTCCTTGATGCTATTGAACCAGCGCTGAACGTGTGGGAAATCCTCCAGGCTCTGGCTCTGCCACTTGTGGGAAACGATCCACGGATAGATCGCCATATCGGCAATGCTGTAGTCCTCACCCGCCACGAACGCACGGTCCGCCAAACGGCGGTCCAGCACACTGTATAGGCGTGCGGTTTCATCTACGTAGCGCTTGATCGCGTAGGGGATTTTCTCCGGGGCAAACTGGCTGAAATGATGGTTCTGGCCCGCCATCGGCCCGAGCCCGCCCATTTGCCAGAACAACCATTGCAGCGCTTCCTGGCGACCGCGTAGGTCTTTTGGAATGAACTGGCCGGTTTTCTCCGCGAGGTACAGTAGGATCGCGCCGGATTCAAACAGCGAAATCGGCGCGCCGCCGTCGCTCGGGTTCTGATCGACGATGGCCGGGATGCGGTTGTTGGGGGCAATCTTCAGGAAGTCTGGCTTGAACTGGTCGCCCTGGCCAATGTTGATCGGGTGCACTTTGTAGGGCAGGCCGGCTTCTTCCAGGAACAGCGATACTTTGTGACCGTTGGGGGTGGTCCAGTAATACAGGTCGATCATGAAGCTCTCCAAAAGTGGTGATGCTTGAGCGAATGCCTGTAGGTATAGGTAAAGGTGGGAGGGGGAAAATTCAATCAAACATTTGCGCCTACCCTTAGACGCTTTCGATTTGGAATGCGATGCAGCTGTGGAAGGGAGCGAACTCCCTCACACAGGGGCCTTCAGAGCGATTTACGCCCCGTGGCACTTCTTGAATTTTTTCTCACTGCCGCACGGGCAAGGATCGTTGCGACCAACGTCCTTCAATGCATTGCGCACCGGCTCCTGGTGAGCGTGGCCGCAGTTCGGGCCGTGGACATGGCCGTGGTCGTGATCATGGTGATCGTGATCGTGGTTGCAGTCAGGACCATGGACATGGGGTTGCTGAGTCATCGATGTCGCTCCGGAATAAAATCGCCGGGGATTATCTCGCCATTGTGGTTCACCTGCACGTCATAACCGATGAATAATCCGGTTTTCAGTTCACCCTCCAGACGATACGGCACAGGCTGGTCGGGTTTTTTCAGCATCTGCACCACATCGCGGATCTGCGGCCAGAGGTTGGTGCGCACCGACACCTTGAAAAATGCATGGCCCTTGGGCGGTACCGTCAGCCATTCATTGGACTCGCCTTCGGTGAGCACAAAATCATCCAGGGTGACCTTGTAGATCAGCCCACGCACGGTCAGGTCCGAGTCGTCGCGGTTATCCACGCGAAAGTACAGCTTGAATTTCTGCTCCAGCAGCTTGGCCCGCACCACTTCGACTTTCACCAGGGAAACGTGCGGCGGGGGCGAATCGTCTTCGAACCAGGAGGCGCAACCGGTCATGCCGAAGGTTAACGCCAGCATCAAGCTGCAGATCCGAAGCATGGCGTGAGTCCTGTGGTGGTTAGAGATAGCTGGAACAACACTTCTTGAATTTTTGCCCACTGCCGCAAAGGCACGCATCGTTGCGTCCGGTTTTCACTTCCACCGTGGGGTCGATGAAGTACCAGCGCCCTTCATTCTGTACGAAAGAAGACTGCTCGCGGTGGCTATGTTCGCCAGTGCTGTCATGCCAGCGTGCGGTGAAGGTCACGAAGGCGTGTTCCGGCTGGCCGCCGAACACCTCGGAACTTTCAACTTCCAGGCCGAGCCAGGTGCTCTGGGCGCTCCAGGCGGCGATGGCCTCACGGTCCAGGCCGGCCTGTTGCGCGGGCAACGTGGTTGCGACCAGATAATCCACCAGGCCCAGCACATAGGCGCTGTAGCGTGAACGCATCAGGGCGCTGGCGCAGGGGGCCGGGTGCCCGGCGTGATAATGACCGCAGCAGGCATCCAGCAGGTTGCCACTGCCGCAGGGGCAAATGGATGTACTCATCGGGTTACCACCAATACTTTCCGAAGTTTTCCGGGTTGGCCCAGAAACGGGCGTTGAGCCAGTCCGGCACCTGTTTATAGTCAAGCAGATCGTAGGTAAACAGCGTCAGCACCTGCTCGTCGCGCTGGAAACGCTCGCCGGCCTGGAGGGCCAGGGAGAAAAAGTCGGTTTCCTTCCAGCCGCAGGCGCCCAGGTCCACCAGCACCGCAATGCGGCTGGCGTTGAGGTTGCGGATGCCGCCGAGCAAGGTCAGGCCTTGGGGTTTTGGCAGGTACTCGAGGCAATCGACCACCAGCGCCAGGTCAAAACGCTGGGCCGCCAGCGCTTGCGGCAATGGCCCTGGCGCGGCGCAGAACACCTGGGTGTCAGGGTGCGCGTCCTTAAAGGCGTCCAGCGCCGGGAACTGGCTGGCACCCAACAGCAACAGGCGTTTGGGCTGGTGCAGATCGAGCAAGGCGGCCAGCGCTTGCTGGGGAGTACGGGCAGAAATACCAGCGGTCATCAGAGATCCTCACATCAGGACCATAGAGACTAGCGCGGCTGAGCGTGCGGGCCTAGAGCGGGTGGCTGCGAAAAGTCCTACGTGGGCGGCGATCCCCAATGAATACGGGGGCTTGGCGTAGTGGCGCAGTTGAAAAGAGCGGTCTTTACTCCACCCATCGGCCCCCGCCGATCCCCTCAGGAGAAAGTCAGATGAGCATCATGCGGACAGCTCTACCCTTGGTTCTGCTAACCGGAGTATTGACAGGTTGCGCAGGCTTGCAAAAAACCGATTGGCCTACCTGTGCCGCTGTTGGCGGTGTGACCGGTGCGGCGATCGGTGCGACTGAAAGCTCGGCCTACGCAGGCTATGGCGCGTTGCTGGTCGGCGGTATGGCCGGCGCCTATTGCTGGGTGCACGGCGATGGCGACGAAGATGGCGATGGCGTGCCGGACAGCCGCGACAAGTGCCCGGGCACCCCGAAAGGTGTGCAGGTCGACGCCAATGGTTGCCCTCCGGCGCCGCCAGCGGCGGTGGTCGAGGAGGTGGTCGTGGTCAAGGAAGAAACCATCGTGATCCGCGATGTGCACTTCCAGTTCGACTCGGCCAAGTTGACGGCAGCGGATAAAACCAAACTCGACACCATTGCCACGCGCCTGAAACAGGAAGCCCCGAGCGCCCAGCTACGGGTCAGTGGTCACACCGACAGCGTCGGTAAAGACGCCTACAACCAGAAACTCTCGGAAAAACGTGCCCATTCGGTCACCGATTACCTGATCGGCGCCGGGGTGCCCCGCAGTGCCTTTGTGTCTGTCACCGGGGCGGGCGAAAGCCATCCGGTCGCCGACAACAAGACCGCTGAAGGCCGCGCCCTGAACCGCCGTACGGAAATCCAGATCAACCGCTGACAGCCCTTGCCCCTGTGGGATCCACAGGGGCATTGCCGGCCACCCTCGCTTGAACCGCTCCCTCTCAAGTTTTTTGAACCTTCACTGGCAAATCGCCTGTAGAAGTCGTTACTGTGCGTCCAAAGAAAAATTTGAAAACACTCAGGAGCCCCATGATGCGTAAGGTTTTTCTGTTGGCCCTGTTGGTCAGCCCCGTTGCCCTGGCCCAGAGCGTCAGTGTCGAAACGAACTCATTGATGCGCCTTCCCTCCAGCACCAGTGTGTTGCAACTGGAGCGCCTGGACGTGGCGGACTACGGCACGTTGCTGATTCCGGCCACCATCAGCCAGGTCACGGTGGATGAACTGCACCTGGGCCGCGACGCACGCATCGCGATTGTTCCTGGCAATACCGCGCTGCAATTGCAGGTGCGGCATGCGCACCTTGAGCATGGCAGCCAGATCACCTCGCGCGGTGCCCCCGGTACCCATGAAAAACCGGCCAAGGCCGGGCGTGACCTGACCTTGCGCATCAACGCGCTGACGGCTGAAGAACTCTCGGTGGATGCCCGTGGCGGCGCCGGTGCCCAAGGGTATGCCGGGCTGGATGGCGCCAATGGCGTGGATCCTGGGTGTACCTGGGGCTCGGCGGGGCGCGGTTTCAATGGCGATAACGGCGGCGATGGCCTGCCGGGTGGGGCGGGTGCACAGGTTCGCGTGGAATTGCCGAAGGACTTCCCGGCGGAACACATCAAGGTCTGGGTGGATGGCGGTGCTGGCGGTTTGGCCGGTACGGCCGGCAAGCCGGGCAAAGGCGGGGAGTCCAAAGGCTGCCTGGTGTACCGCGCCGATGGTGGCGAGAAGGGCCGCCCAGGGTTGGAAGGGCTGCCGGGGCCAGCTGGGCCTGCGGGTACCGTGACTATTCAGCGGCTCTAAGTTCTAAAGAGCTGCAAGCTTCAAGCTTCAAGCTTGCAGCTTGTGGCTGTACTCAAAACATCGGCCGAGCCGATGCAATCGCCACCACCACCAACCCCACGATCAGGTTGATCCCCACCAGCTTGCGAATCTGCCCCAGTGCAGCCGCACCCGCCGGCCAATCCTCAGCCGTCACCGCCGCCTTCAGCTGCGGAAACTTCAGCGCCTGGATGCGGATAAACAACGCCGTCATCACCAGATACAAACCCATCATCACCTGCACATAGCGCGGTGCGCTTTCAAACCCGCTGAACCGTAGGTGCAGCAGGCCGACGCCGCTGATCGGCAAAACCAGCACTGCCACCCATACCCACACGAAAAAACGTTGAAACACATTGGCCCACAGCTTGAGTCGGGCAGGGCCCTCAAGGGCCGCCATAGCGGCGGGGCGCAGGATCATCCAGGCGAAAAACATGCCGCCGACCCAGATCAGGGCGGCCAATACATGCAGGGTGTAAACGAGGCTAAACGCGGTCATTGTGGTACTCCGTTCTGCGCGGGATTAATTAGCGGGGTATGATAGCTGCCGATCCGAACCACTGAAAATTTATCCAGCGTTTTTTGCGCCCGACTATCCATGATCAGCACTGAACTCAAAACCACGATCCAGGGCGCCTACACGCGTTTTCTCGAAGCCAAGAGCTTGAAACCGCGCTACGGCCAACGCCTGATGATCGCCGAAGTGGCCAAGGTCCTCGGGGATATCGACACCGATGACGAAGGCCGCCGCGAAGGTGAGCCCGCCGTCGTGGCCGTCGAAGCCGGCACCGGTACCGGCAAGACCGTGGCCTATAGCCTGGCTGCGATCCCGACCGCGAAGGCCGCCGGCAAGCGCCTGGTGATCGCCACTGCCACTGTCGCCCTGCAGGAGCAGATCGTCTACAAAGACCTGCCCGACCTGATGCGCAACAGCGGCCTGAACTTCACCTTCGCCCTGGCCAAGGGCCGTGGCCGCTACATGTGCCTGTCCAAGCTCGACGTGCTGCTGCAGGAAGGCCACGCGCAAACCGCCACGGCGTCGCTGTTCGAGGAAGAAGGCTTCAAGATCGAAGTGGATGAGGTCAGCCAGAAGCTGTTTACCAGCATGATCGAGAAACTGGCCGGCAATAAATGGGACGGCGACCGCGACAGCTGGCCCACCGCCCTCGAAGATGCCGACTGGGCACGCCTGACCACCGACCACAGCCAGTGCACCAACCGCCATTGCCCCAACTTTGGCCAGTGCGCCTTCTACAAGGCCCGCGAAGGCATGGGCAAGGTCGACGTGATCGTTACCAACCATGATATGGTCCTGGCCGACCTGGCCCTGGGCGGCGGTGCCGTGTTGCCGGACCCGCGTGACACCCTTTACGTGTTCGACGAAGGCCATCACCTGCCCGACAAGGCTATCGGCCACTTCGCCCACTACACGCGCCTGCGCTCCACCGCCGATTGGCTGGAAACCACCGCGAAGAATCTCACCAAATTGCTCGCCCAGCACCCGCTGCCCGGCGATTTGGGCAAGCTGATCGAACAGGTGCCGGAGCTGGCGCGGGAGATCAAGACCCAGCAACAGTTCATGTTCAGCGCCTGCGAACAGGTGGCCGACTTCAAGCCCGGCGAAGATGTGGAAGGCCGTGAGCGCCCGCGCCACCGTTTTGTCGGTGGGATGATCCCCGAGCATATGCGCGAAATGGGCATCGAGCTGAAGAAAGGCTTTTCCCGTCTTACCGACCTGTTTACCCGCCTGACTGACTTGCTCAAGGAAGGCATGGACGGTGAGGTCAATATCGGCATCGCCAGCAACCAGGCCGAAGAGTGGTACCCGCTGTTCGGCAGCCTGTTGTCCCGTTCCCAGGGCAACTGGGAGCTGTGGACGGCCTTTACCGTCGAAGACCCGGAAGACAACCCGCCCATGGCCCGCTGGCTGACCCTGTCGGAAAGCGGTGCGTTGTTTGATATCGAGGTCAACGCCAGCCCGATCCTTGCCGCCGAGATGTTACGCCGCAACCTGTGGAACGTGGCGTATGGCTGCCTGGTGACCTCCGCCACGCTGACCGCCCTGGGCACCTTCGACCGCTTCCGCATGCGCGCGGGGCTGCCGAAAAAGGCCGTCACGGCGGTGGTGCCAAGCCCGTTCCACCATGCCGACGCCGGTGTACTGCGGGTGCCCGATCTCAAGGCCGACCCACGGGATGCACCGGCGCACACCGCGGCGATCATTCGCGACCTGCCCTCCCTGGTGGAAGGTTCGCGCGGCACCCTGGTGTTGTTCTCGTCGCGCAAACAGATGCAGGACGTGTTCGACGGCCTCGACCGCGACTGGCGCAAGCAGGTGTTTATCCAGGGCAACCTGTCCAAGCAGGAAACCCTGAACAAGCACAAGGCGCGGGTCGATGGCGGGGATTCCAGCGTGCTGTTCGGCCTGGCGAGTTTCGCCGAAGGCGTGGACTTGCCCGGTGCCTACTGCGAACACGTGGTGATCGCCAAGATCCCGTTCTCGGTGCCGGATGATCCGGTCGAGGCCGCGTTGGCCGAATGGATCGAAGCGCGGGGCGGTAACCCGTTCATGGAGATTTCGGTGCCGGATGCTTCCTTGAAGCTGGTGCAGGCCTGCGGTCGCTTGCTGCGTACCGAGGAAGACCGGGGCACCATCACCTTGCTCGACCGCCGCCTGGTGACCCAGCGCTACGGCAAGGCGATCCTGAATGCGTTGCCGCCGTTCCGGCGCGAAATTTCTTAAGCCCTCGTGGGCGAATTCGCCCACTTCGTGGTCTATCTCACTGCTATCGATTTATGTCATCAGGCTATTTACCGGCCGTTTGGGAGAACCTTGTTCGTATGATTCGCACGCTGCCCGCCCTTTTTGCCCTGCTGTTCACTGCGCCCTTGATGGCCGCGCCCGCGGGGCAACAGACATTGTTCAACTTCGTCCGGCCTGCCGATGTGGTCAAGGTGGCGACCCAGGACGCCAGCCTGCCGCAATACAACGCCGAACAAACCCCCGAAGGCGAGGTGTTGCGTCGCATCACCTTCAACCCGGCCGCCGAGCCGAGCCTGGTGCTCAGCCCACAGGCCGGTGCCTGGGACTGGTCGCAGTCCGGCGCCATGAGCCTGCGTATCCAGAGTGCCATGGACTGGGCGCTGACCCTCTACGTCAAGGTGCAGAGCAGCGATGGCAAGACCCTGGTCAGCCGCATCGACCTGCCGGCCGGCCCCGCCCAGACTTTGCTGATCCCGCTGCAAGCCAACTCGCCGTTGAGCCAGGGCATGAAGGCCGGCCCGCCGATGCCGATCACCGTGGATGGCCAGCGTGTGTTGCTGGCCAGCAGCGCCGGCGAGATCGACCGTAGCCAGGTGGTCTCGGTGACCCTGTCGATGATCAAGCCCAACGCCGCGCAAAGCATCCTGCTGGAACGCTTTGGTGTGCAGGACAGCGAGCCGGTGCTAAAGGCGGCCTACAGCGAACTGGTGGATGCTTATGGCCAGTCCACCCGCGCGCGCTGGCCGGAAAAGGTCAGCAGCGACGAACAGCTCAAGGCGGCCGCGGCAAAGGAACAAACCCAACTGCAGGGCTGGCTGGCCGCGCGTGATAAATCCGCATTGGACAAATTCGGCGGCTGGAACAAAGGGCCGGCGTTCAAGGCCAGTGGCTTTTTCCGTACCGAAAAGCGCGACGGTCGCTGGTACCTCGTGACCCCGGAAGGCCATCCGTTCTATTCCCTGGGTGTCAATACCGTGGCCCCGGACAACAGCCAGACCTACGTGGCCGGTCGTGAGTGGATGTTCGCGGCGCTGCCAAAGGCCGGCGAACCCTTCGACAAGTACTACGGCAGCGGCGATAACCGCACCGGCAATGGTGCGGGCGAAGGTCGTGGCTTTGCTGCCGGGCGTTGGTACGATTTCTACGGCGCCAACCTGCAGCGCACTTATGGCGGCGAAGGGTTTGACCAGAAACGCTGGGTGACCCATACCCTCGATCGCCTGCAAGCCTGGGGTTTCAATACCGTGGGCAACTGGAGCGACGACGCGTTGGCCACTGCCGATCGTGTGCCGTACACCTTGCCGTTGTCGATTGTCGGCGATTACGCCAGCATCAGCACCGGTACCGACTGGTGGGGTGGCATGCCCGATCCGTTCGATCCGCGTTTCGCCATGGCGACCGAGCGCGCGGTGGCTATTGCCGCCCGCGACCACCGCGACGACCCTTGGCTGATCGGCTTCTTTGCCGATAACGAACTGGCCTGGGCCGGCCCCGGCGATGATCCGAAATCCCGCTACGCCCTGGCCTACGGCACCTTGCGCATGACCACCGACGTACCGGCCAAGCGCGCGTTTCTCAAGCAATTGCGTGACAAGTACCGCAACGAACAAGGCCTGTCGAAAGCCTGGGGCATCGAGTTGGCGGGGTGGGAGCTGATGGAAGATCCGGGCTTCGAGCCGCCGGTGCCCAACCCTGAACACCCGGAAATCGAAGCTGACTTCAAATACTTCCAGAAGACCTTCGCCGATGCCTACTTCAAGACCATCTCCGACTCGCTGAAATGGCACGCACCCAACCAACTGCTGCTGGGCGGGCGTTATGCGGTGAGTACGCCTGAAGCCGTGGCGTCGTGCGCGCAGTATTGCGATGTGCTGAGCTTCAACATGTACACGCTCAAACCCCAGGACGGCTATGACTTTGCCGCGCTGCGCGCCCTGGACAAACCGGTGTTGATCACTGAATTCAACTTCGGCTCTGCGGACCGTGGCCCGTTCTGGGGCGGCGTGACCCAGTTGCCTAGGGAAGAAGAGCGTGGCGTGGCATATGCCAACTTCCTCAAGCAAGCCATGGCCGAGCCTTCCATTGTCGGCGTGCACTGGTTCCAGTACCTGGACCAGCCGGTGACCGGCCGTTTGCTGGACGGTGAAAACGGCCACTTTGGCCTGGTGGGCATCACTGACGTACCGTTCCAGGGGTTCGTCGACAGTGTGCGTAGAAGCAACCTGGCGGCGGTGGATCAACTGGGCAAGGAAGCGGAAAAGGCCAAGGCCGCCAGCACGGTTCATGAAAGCGAAGGCAGCAAACCTGGACGTGAGGGCAAAGGCCCGGGACAGGGCGCCGGACACGCCGGTGGGCATTCGGGAAATGGTCATTGATTCATTGTTGACGGGTTCACAAATCCCACAATGGCTGGAACAATGTCGGCCACTTTTTACGGTGTTTTCCTAGGGGGCTTAGGTGCAGGTTCAGGGTCATTACGAGCTCCAGTTCGAAGCGGTGCGTGAAGCGTTCGCCGCGTTGTTCGATGACCCGCAGGAGCGTGGCGCCGGGCTCTGCATCCAGGTCGGCGGCGAAACCGTCGTTGACCTGTGGGCCGGTACCGCCGACAAGGACGGTACCGAGGCCTGGCACAGCGACACCCTCGTCAACCTGTTTTCCTGCACCAAGACCTTCACCGCTGTCACGGCCCTGCAACTGGTGGCCGAGGGCAAGTTGCAATTGGACGCGCCAGTGGCCAGGTACTGGCCTGAGTTCGCTGCTGCCGGCAAGGAAAACATTACGCTGCGCCAATTGCTCTGCCATCAGGCCGGGTTGCCGGCAATCCGCGAGATGCTGCCCACCGAAGCCTTGTACGACTGGCAATTGATGGTCGACACCCTGGCAGCCGAAGCCCCGTGGTGGACGCCGGGCCAGGGCCATGGCTACGAGGCGATCACCTTCGGCTGGCTGGTCGGCGAATTGCTGCGCCGCGCCGATGGGCGTGGGCCGGGTGAGTCCATTGTGGCGCGGGTGGCACGGCCGCTGGGGCTGGACTTCCACGTGGGCCTGGCCGACGAAGAGTTTTATCGTGTTGCACATATAGCGCGCAGCAAAGGCAATATGGGCGATGAAGCCGCGCAGCGTTTACTGCAAGTAATGATGCGCGAGCCCACCGCCATGACGACGCGGGCATTTGCCAACCCGCCGTCTATTCTCACCAGTACTAATAAACCTGAATGGCGACGCATGCAGCAGCCGGCGGCAAATGGTCACGGTAATGCGCGTAGTCTGGCGGGTTTTTATAGTGGTTTGTTGGACGGTAGTTTGTTGGAAGCCGACATGCTCGAAGAATTGACCCGTGAACACAGTATCGGGCCGGATAAAACATTATTGACACAAACCCGCTTCGGGCTGGGCTGCATGTTGGATCAACCACAGTTGCCCAATGCTACATTTGGCCTTGGCGCCCGTGCGTTCGGGCATCCAGGCGCCGGCGGCTCGGTGGGTTTTGCCGATCCTGAGCATGATGTAGCGTTTGGTTTCGTGACTAATACATTGGGGCCTTATGTACTTATGGACCCGCGGGCACAGAAGTTGGTCGGAATATTGGCCGGTTGTCTGTAAACCCCTTGCCGTTTCACATTTTTTTGTTACAAAGGCAACTATAAGAAGGCGCTGAACGAAATGATGTAACTTTAATGTTCTGTAAGCGTCTGTTTAACGGGTCATCGAGACCCCCGTTTCTTTTCTCATTTTGTGGATATCTCATGTTATCGAACAAGTCCTTGGCACTGGCGCTTTGCCTCACTATTACCGGTTGCGCACAAACTCCACAAAATGATGCCGAGGGTGGGCATTGGTGGTCATTTGGATCGGATAAGGCCACGACCAAGGACGCAGTGACCCAAACCGACGCCAAGCCGGATGCCAAGCCCGCTGCCGGCGCCAAGCCTGCCGCACCTGTAGCTGCTGCTGCTGCGCCTGTCGCCTCCGCGCCAGCGCCGGCCGCCAAGGCTGACACCGGTTCCAGCTGGTGGCCGTTCTCCTCCAAGAGCGCCGACGAGAAGGCCGCTGATGCCAAGGCTGACCTGAAAGCCGACCTCAAGGCCGCGACCCCGGCTCCAGATGCCGCGCCTGCCGTCGCCAAGACCGACAGCGAAACCCATTGGTGGTGGCCGTTCGAAAGCAAACCCAAGCCATTGGCCAAGGTCGACGTGACCAATGTGCCAATGCCTGACCCGAAAATCACCCAGGCCTGGTTGGACGACTACGAGCCGCGCCTGCGCGCCGCCATCAAGGACAGCAACCTGCAACTGGAACGTCGCGATAACGTACTCGTGGTGATTGCTCCGGTAGACGGCTCTTACAACCCGAAACGCCCGGCGATGCTGCTGCCGGTTACCCTGGGGCCGTTCACTCGCGTCGCCAAGGCGGTTGAAGCCGATCCAAAAACCGCCGTGCTGGTGCTGGGTCACGTGGATGCCACCGGTACCGCGCCTGCCAGCCAGGCGTTGACCAAGGAACGCGCGCAGTCCATTGCCTCGATCTTCAGCCTCAGCGGCCTGAAACAGGACCGCCTGATGCTGCGTGGCATGGGTGACCTGATGCCACGTGCCGCCAACGACAGCACCCAGGGCCGCGCGCTGAACCGCCGCATGGAAATCATGTTCACCCAGCGCACGACCATGCTGGCGCTGTTGAGCAAGTATCAATCGGGCAAGACCCCGCCTGTAGCCGAAATGGTTGCGGTGCAGAACGTTCCAGCCCCGGCCCCGGCCGCCAAGGCCCCGGCTAAAAAGGCACCCGCGGCTAAAAAGGCTGCTGCCAAGCCCGCGGCTAAAAAAGCCCCGGCCAAGCCTGCTGCGAAGAAACCGGCCCCGGCCAAAGCCAAGGCTGCCGCACCGGCTGCGAATGACCAGGCGAAAAACTGATCCGCTGAACCACAAGGATAAAGCCGCATGACCCAGGCACTGGCCGATATGCGCCGTGACTACACACGGGACGGTTTGAGCGAGGCCCAGGCCCCGAATGAACCGTTTGCGTTATTCCACCAGTGGTTTGCCGATGCGGTGAAAACCGAGCAGCCACCGGTGGAAGCCAATGCCATGACCCTGGCTACGGTCGACCAGGACGGCCGTCCGCACTGCCGCATCCTGCTGCTCAAGGGCCTGGATGCGCAGGGCTTTACCTTCTTCACCAACTATCAGAGCGCCAAGGGCGAACAGCTTGCGGCGCGGCCGTTTGCGGCCATGACGTTCTTCTGGCCGACCCTGGAGCGCCAGGTGCGTATTGAAGGAAGGGTGGTCAAGGTCACCCCTGAGGAGTCCGACGCTTATTATCAGGTCCGCCCCCTGGGCAGTCGTTTAGGCGCCTGGGCTTCCCCGCAGAGCCAGGTCATTCGTGACCGTGAAGAACTGCAGGACCTGCTCAAGGCCACCGAACAGCGTTTCAGCGATACCCAGCCCGACTGCCCCGAGCATTGGGGTGGCTATCGCCTGCTGCCGGAGCGCATCGAGTTCTGGCAAGGCCGCGCCAGCCGCCTGCATGACCGCCTGAACTACCGCCTGCAAGGGACCGAATGGACCCGCGAGCGCCTGGCGCCCTGAGCGGCACCTTTCGTCACCCCACTGGAATGATGTCGATCACACCGAAGTCTCTGTTGAAGAGGCTTCGGCTGTGTAGTGCTGTGCGGCGTTCTTCAGCCACTGCGGCAAATCGCCTCGCTTGATCTTCGACGCCCGTGCCTGCTCCAGTTGTTGCAACATATAGGCACGCTTGTGCAGGTCGTCGCCTGCGAGGGACAGTGCCAGGTCGCGGTCTATCCAGCGTCGGATACGCAGGTACAACCAACCATGGAAGTACAGGCCGGCGACGGTAGTGACTACAATGATGAAATAGTCCATGAAGTTCCTGGTTACGATGAGAGTGCTACCGTTGGTCGGTATTTTGGCTACGGGCAGTCTGTACTGAGGCTGAATGAAAGCAATTTCCTGCCGGGCTTGTCGTGACAGGCGTCAAGCTGCAGCGTCTAATGAATACCTGTCCTTTGGAGTTGATGCTATGCGTAAGTCCGTTTTACTGGTTGCCTGCTTTACCACGCTGTCGTTGCTGCTGGGTGGCTGCGCCTCGAGTCTGACCGGCGACTCGTACTCCCGTGACGAAGCGCGTCGTGTACAGACCGTTCGCATGGGCACCATTGAATCCCTGCGTCCGGTAAAAATCGAAGGCACCAAGACCCCAATCGGCGGCGCTGCCGGCGCGGTCATCGGTGGTGTGGGCGGCAGCGCCATCGGCGGTGGCCGTGGCAGTATCGTGACTGCCGTGATCGGCGCCGTTGCTGGCGGCCTGCTGGGCTCGGCCACCGAAGAAGGCCTGACCCGCACCCAGGGCGTGGAAATCACCGTTCGCGAAGACGACGGCAGCATGCGTGCCTACGTGCAAGCCGTGCAGGAAAATGAAATCTTCCGCATCGGTGATCGCGTCCGCATCATGACCGTTGATGGCACCAGCCGCGTTACTCGCTGACCGGTAAGCAGCAGGCAAAAGAAAACCCCAACCGGGTGACCGGTTGGGGTTTTTTATGGGCTGCGTTTCAGTCGGCTCAGGCTTTTTTGCGACTCGCCATCGCCGTCACCACGTACCCGATACACGCCGCAAGTATCGATCCGGTCAGAATCCCCATTCGATCCTCCCCGGCAAACTCGCTGGCACCCGGCACAAACGCCAGGGAGCCGACGAACAGGCTCATGGTGAAGCCGATGCCGCACAGGATCGCCACGCCGAAGACCTGGCCCCAGTTGGCGCCGCTGGGCAGTGCTGCGAGGCCGGTCTTGATGGCCAGCCAGGTGAGGCCGAACACGCCGACGGTCTTGCCGATCAGCAGGCCGGCGGCAATGCCCATCGGCACGTGGTGGGTGAAGCTTTCCAGGCTGACCCCGGTGAGTGACACCCCGGCGTTGGCGAAGGCGAACAGCGGCAGGATGCCGTAGGCCACCCATGGATGCAGGGCGTGTTCCAGTGTAAGCAGCGGCGAGGGCTCGGCATTCCTGGTGCGCATCGGGATGCAGAACGCCAGGGTCACGCCGGCCAGGGTGGCGTGCACGCCGCTCTTGAGTACGCACACCCACAGGATCAGGCCGATGATCAGGTAGGGCCCGAGCTTGATCACGCCCAGGCGGTTCATTGCAATCAAGGCAACCAGGCAGGCGCCCGCGCCGGCCAGGGCCGCACCGGACAGGTCGGCGGAATAGAACACTGCAATAACAATGATCGCGCCCAGGTCGTCGATGATGGCCAGGGTCATCAGGAACAGCTTCAACGACACCGGCACCCGCTTGCCCAGCAGTGCCAGGACGCCCAACGCGAAGGCGATGTCGGTGGCCATCGGGATTGCCCAGCCGGAGAGGGCGGCGGGGTAGTCCTTGTTGATTGCCCAGTAGATCAGCGCCGGCACGACCATGCCGCCGATGGCGGCTGCGCCTGGCAGCACCACTTGCGAAGGCTTGGACAGGTGGCCGTCAAGCAGCTCGCGCTTGACCTCCAGGCCGATCAGCAGGAAGAACAGGGCCATCAGGCCATCGTTGATCCACAGCAGTGCGGGCTTGGCGATTTGCAGCGCGCCAATCTGGGCCACCACCGGCACGTCGAGAAACGCGCCATACAGGTGCGACAACGGAGAGTTGTTGATGATCAGCGCCAAGGCGGCAGCGGCGATCAACAACAGGCCGCTGGCGGCTTCCAGCTGGAAGAAACGGGTAAAAGTGCTACGCAGAGGCAAGGGATGCTCTCCAATCCAGGTTCAATAGGTGGGTACCCTAACCCGTACCGTTAGTTGTTAAAACAAAAGTTATATTCTTATTTGTTATAAGAGATGGTGTAGGGTGGCGTAGCGCCAAAGCCTAGCAATTGTGTGTCCAATTGAGTCGTCACTGTATCTGTGTGCAGTGTAGGAAACATCCTAAGATCGGTGCTGAAATCCTTAGAGTTCTTCCTTATGAGCGACCACCGTCCCTGGGCCCGCGAAGCCATTCGCATCATCGAAGCGGACTTCCAACGCAGTGCTGACACGCATCTGATTCCGTTACCGCTGCCGGGCCTGCCGGGCATCGAGTTGTACTTCAAGGATGAATCCAGCCACCCCACCGGCAGCCTGAAACATCGGCTGGCCCGTTCGCTGTTCCTGTATGCGCTGTGCAATGGCTGGCTCAAGCCAGGCGCGCCGGTGATTGAAGCATCCAGCGGCTCGACGGCGATTTCCGAAGCGTATTTTGCCCGGCTGCTCGGGCTGCCGTTCATTGCGGTGATGCCCGCCACGACGTCCCAGGAAAAGATCGCGCAAATTGCCTTCTACGGCGGCAAAAGCCATCTGGTACAGGATCCCACGCAGATCTACGCCGAGTCCGAACGCCTGGCCCAGGAAAGCGGCGGTCATTTCATGGATCAGTTCACTTATGCCGAGCGTGCCACCGACTGGCGGGCGAACAACAACATCGCCGAGTCGATCTTCCAGCAGATGCGCTTTGAGCGTCACCCGGAACCGAGCTGGTTGATTTCCAGCCCCGGTACCGGCGGCACCACCGCCACCCTGGGTCGTTATGTGCGTTATCGCCAGCACTGTACCCGCGTGTTGTGTGCCGATGCCGAGCGCTCGGTGTTTTTCGATTTCTACCAGAGCGGTGACGCCAGCCTGCGCCTGGACTGTGGTTCGCGGATCGAAGGCATTGGCCGGCCACGGGTCGAGGCGTCGTTTTTGCCCAAGGTGATTGATGCGATGGTCAAGGTGCCGGATGCGCTGTCGCTGGCGGCCATGCATTACCTGGCTGAGCGCCTGGGGCGGCGAGTCGGCGGTTCCAGCGGGACCAACCTGATTGGCGCATTAATGGCGGCGCAGCAGATGAAAGCGATGGGGGAATCAGGTTCGATCGTGGCGATCTTGTGTGATGGGGGCGAGCGGTATGCAACGACCTATTACGACCAGGCGTGGTTGGCGGGGCAGGGCTATGCGCTCGAGGGGTTGATCGCGGCCGTGGCGGCCAGTGTGGAGCAGGGCGAGCCATTACCCGCCAGCATCCTGCGCGCAAATATCTGATCCGATGCAAACCAAATGTGGGAGGGGGCAAGCCGCCTCCCACATTTAATTTGCGCTGTTCTCAGGCCTCGATGCCGAGCATATCCCGCGCCAACGCCTCGGCAATCCGAATCCCGTCGACACCGGCCGACAGAATCCCACCCGCATACCCAGCGCCTTCACCGGCCGGGAACAGACCTTTCACGTTCAGGCTCTGCATCGATTCGTCACGGGTAATCCGCAGCGGCGACGAGGTGCGCGTCTCGATACCGGTCAACACGGCATCGTGCAGCGAGTAGCCCTTGATCTGCTTCTCGAACGCCGGCAGTGCTTCGCGGATCGCTTCGATGGCGAAGTCCGGCAGGGCCAGGGCCAGGTCACCCAGGGCCACCCCTGGCTTGTAGGACGGTTCCACACTGCCGATCGCCGTGGACGGCTTGCCAGCGATAAAGTCGCCGACCAACTGTGCCGGAGCCTCGTAGTTGCTGCCGCCGAGGATGTAGGCGTGGGACTCCAGGCGCTCCTGCAACTCGATACCCGCCAGCGGGCCGCCTGGGTAATCCACTTCCGGCGTGATGCCGACGACGATGCCGGAGTTGGCATTGCGCTCGTTACGCGAGTACTGGCTCATGCCGTTGGTCACCACACGGTTCGGCTCGGAGGTCGCTGCCACCACGGTGCCACCCGGGCACATGCAGAAGCTGTAGACCGAACGGCCGTTCTTGGCGTGGTGCACCAGCTTGTAGTCGGCGGCGCCCAGCTTCGGGTGCCCGGCATATTTGCCCAGGCGCGCGGCGTCGATCAGCGATTGCGGGTGTTCGATCCGGAACCCCACCGAGAACGGTTTGGCTTCCATGTAGACGCCACGGCCGTGGAGCATGCGGAAGGTGTCGCGGGCGCTGTGGCCGAGGGCCAGGATCACATGCCTGGAGAGGATCTGCTCACCACCGTCGATGACCACGCCATTCAACTGGCCGTCTTCGATCAGTACGTCGGTCACCCGTTGCTCGAAACGCACTTCACCGCCCAGGGCGATGATCTGCTCGCGCATGTTTTCCACCACGCCGGTCAGGCGGAAGGTACCGATGTGGGGTTTGCTGACGTAGAGGATTTCTTCCGGCGCGCCGGCCTTGACGAACTCGTGCAGGACTTTGCGGCCGTGGAATTTCGGGTCCTTGATCTGACTGTAGAGCTTGCCGTCGGAGAAGGTCCCGGCGCCGCCTTCACCGAACTGCACGTTGGACTCGGGGTTGAGCACGCTTTTGCGCCACAGGCCCCAGGTGTCCTTGGTGCGCTGGCGTACTTCCTTACCGCGTTCGAGGATGATCGGCTTGAAGCCCATCTGCGCCAGCAACAGTCCGGCGAAGATACCGCACGGGCCAAAACCGACGACCACAGGCCGTTCGACCAAGCCTTCCGGGGCCTGGCCCACGACCTTGTAGCTGACGTCCGGCGCGGGGTTGACGTTGCGGTCATCG
Organism: Pseudomonas sp. AM8; assembly: GCF_036346475.1. Classification (NCBI taxonomy): domain Bacteria; kingdom Pseudomonadati; phylum Pseudomonadota; class Gammaproteobacteria; order Pseudomonadales; family Pseudomonadaceae; genus Pseudomonas; species Pseudomonas sp. AM8. The sequence continues at coordinate 331,779 of NZ_JAOTNX010000001.1, read as the reverse complement.
GCGAACTTGAGCAGCAGGGCGGCCTCACCCTTCACATTGAGGTCGATGGTGTAGATGAAGCACAGCTCCGACGACTTCTTGCGCGCGTCGTAGCTGCGTTTGAACAGGGTGAAATCGAGCAGGTCATCACTGGCGATGCCCAGGCGCTGCACAATGGCAGGCCGCAGGTCTTCTTCGGGATGGTCGATGGGCAGCTTGAGTTCGGTGATTCGTAACATGACGGGATCCGGTAGGCGGCGGACAAAGAGGCCGGCTGTTTTGCAAACCGGCGATTATAAGCCCCAATGGCGGTTTTCCGTCAGGTTAAAACAGCGCAGGGCCGAATCAGTCGTCCCGGGAACCACCAAACGCGGCGCAACCGCGCTGTACCTGGCCGTTGACGCGCAACTCCGCCGTCATGTGTTGCAGGCTGCCGCTGACACTGTCGATGCAGCGCTGGGGCGCGACCCACAGTTCGATGTGCTGGTTGTTGGCTTCGGTCATCAGGTTGAAGCGGCCGTCGCCGATCTGCTCTTCGACATAAGGCACCGCCAGTGGCGGCTGGCCTTCACGCTCGAGCACCATGCCCTTGGCGGTGACGTTCATGGCCCAGGCTGGCTTGTGGCCGTTGGCCCGCAGGGTCATGCGCTTGAAGTCCGGGTCGGTGCAGGCAGAGGTCGAGCGCTCTACGCGATAGAGTTGTTGCAGGTCGACGCTGCCCTGGGTGCCGCTGGCGACGCCCGAGAACTTGCCACGCAAATCGGCAAACAATGCCCCTTGCTGGCCGGCCAGGGACGCCGCTTCCTGCAGGATGCTGGTGCCACTGGTGTCGTTGACGACATAGTTGCGTTTATCGTCGCACGGCTGGAACAGCAGCTTGCTACCTACCGCCGTGAGTTCGCCCTGCATGCGGGTCAACCCGGCGGTAGACGGCTTGGTCGGCTCGTTTTCGAACATCTGGCAAGCGGCGAACACAGGAAGCAAGGCAAACAGGGCGAGGGTACGGGCGGCACGCATGATCGGGTCTCCAGACAAGTGCCGCCACGTTACGCAGGCTGGCGTTGCATCACAACCCCGCAGCCCTGCTTCAGGCAATTCTTACAATGGTTACATTCAGCCAACAATAAATGTCTGGCCGGTCTGTAAGCCTTCCACGCTTTTTGCATAGGCCAATGCCACATCGGCCCCCGGAACCGGTTTATAGCCACGGAAGTACGGTGCGTAGCTGCCCATGGCCTCCACCAGCACGGTCGGGCTCACGGAGTTGATGCGTAGCCCCCGTGGCAATTCGATTGCCGCGGCTTTGATGAACGCGTCGAGTGCGCCATTGACCAGCGCAGCCGAAGCGCCAGTACGGATCGGGTCACGGTTGAGAATGCCACTGGTGAAGGTGAACGACGCGCCGTCGTTGGCATACTCGCGGCCGATCAACAGTAGGTTGACCTGGCCCATCAGCTTGTCACGCAGGCCCAGTTCAAAGTCGCTTTCGCCCATATCCCCCAGCGCCACGAAATTCACGTTGCCTGCAGTGCAGACAAGTGCATCGAATTTGCCGGTCTGCTCGAACAGGTTGCGGATCGAGGTGCTGTCGCTGATATCCACCTGGAAGTCGCCGCTGCTGCGGCCAATGCTGATCACTTCGTGACGCTGGGCCAGTTCGGCCTTGACTGCCGAGCCGACGGTGCCACTGGCGCCAATCAATAGGATTTTCATGGTGCTGTTCCTCTGGGTTTCTCAGGAGCTGTAGGAGCGGGCTTGCCGCGAAAAACGCAAAAGCGCCGCTGTGTACCAGGCTGAGCGCGTTATCGTTGACGATTTTCGTGAGCAAGCTCGCTCCTACAGTAGGGGGGTAGGCATCAAGTCTAGAGTGGCTTTTTAAGCGGATAAACGTGCTAATAGGCAACCTTTGGTTTTCAAATGGAAACAGTCCATGAGCGAGATGGATGACCTGGCGGCCTTCGCCGTACTGATTGAAGCCGGCAGTTTTACCGTGGCGGCCGAGCAACTGGGTTGCAGCAAGGGCCAGCTGTCCAAGCGCATCAGCCATTTGGAAGCACAGTTCAGCGTGGTCTTGCTGCACCGCACCACACGCAGGCTCAGCCTGACCGCCGCCGGTGCGGCGCTGTTGCCCCAGGCGCAAGCGCTGGTGGTGCAGGTGGATCGCGCCCGTCAGGCATTGGCGCGTCTCAAGGACGATTTGGCCGGGCCGGTGCGCATGACAGTTCCGGTTTCATTAGGGGAAACCTTCTTCGATGGTTTGTTGCTGGAGTTTTCCAAGCAGTATCCCCTGGTGCAGATCGAGCTGGAGCTCAACAACAGCTACCGAGACCTGGCGCGAGACGGCTTTGACCTGGGGGTGCGTTCGGGGGCGATTGAAAACGAGCGTCTGGTGGCCAGGCCGCTGCTGGCCTGGCACGAGATGACCTGTGCCAGTCCCGCTTACCTGGAGCAACATGGCGAGCCACTGACCCCTGGGGATCTTGCGGCGCACCCCTGTTTACTCAACAGCCACTACAGCGGTCGCGAGGAATGGCTGTATCACCAGCAGCACGAGTTGTTGCGGGTGAGGGTGAGCGGCACCTTTGCCTCCAACCATTACAACTTGCTGAAGAAGGCTGCCCTGGTCGGTGCCGGTATCGCCCGCTTGCCGTCCTACGTGCTGCCGACGGAATTGGCTGACGGCCGATTGCGTTGGCTCCTGCGTGATTACCAGACGCGGAGTATGCCGATGTACCTGGTCCATCCTTATCAAGGCGGCCTGCCGAGACGGACCCAGGTACTGGCCGACTACCTGGTGGACTGGTTCAAGCGCAGCGGCGAGGCACTGGATCGGCTTTAACGGTAGCGGCGCGCAATCAGGTGGTCGATGGACAGGCTGCCCGGGCCTTTGGCGACCAACAGCAACAGCAGCGCCATCCAGGTGCCGTGGGTGGGGTAGGCGTCCGGGTACACGAACAACTGAATGACCAGGGTCATGCCGATCAAGGCCAGGGCTGAGAAGCGCGTGGCCAGGCCCACCAGGATCAGCACCGGGAAAAAGTGCTCGGCAAACGCCGCCATGTGCGCGGCGACTTCCGGCGACAGCAACGGCACGTGGTATTCACTGCGAAACAGCGGCAATGTCGAGGCGGCGAGTTTGGGGGTACCGAATTTGAACGTGCCGTTGATCAGGTCAATGGCAAGGCCTTCGACCTTGGTTTGCCCGGACTTCCAGAACACTGCCGCAATGGAGAAGCGCGCAATAAACGCGATCAGGCTGTAAGGGATTTTCTCGAAAAGCGCGATGGCCTGCTTGATCAGACACGAAGCGGAAGTGTTCATGGTGATACCTGTTGTTCTGGGAGCAGATGAGTGAGTGCTTCGTGGTTGATCAGCAGCGTGAGGCATTGGTGCAGGTCGAACTCGGCGCTGGCCTCGAGGGCATTGGCGACGGCCATTTCCAGTGCCGAGCCTTGTTTCAGGCTATTGATAAAGGCGACCGAGCCGCCGTCGATGGCGAAGACCTTGACGCTCAACCCTTGGCGCAACACCAGCGCGCCTTGGGCATGCCAGGGATCGAGAGTGACCAGGGCGCCCTCGGTCTGGTGGGCCGCCCATACCGCAACCACTGCGTAGGCGGAGTTCAATGTGCCAACGCACGGGTGCAGTTGCAGATGCAGCGCCCCCGGCTTCGTGTGGGCTTGCAGTTGCTGCAGAACGGCTTGCGGATCCACCACGGCTGTATCAGCTGCGTGATAAGCGCGAACCCGCAAGCGTTCCAACCGGGCGACATCGGCCAGGTAGGGCACGCTGGCGGCCGGTTCAAAACCTTGGATAAAGTCGGCGAATGTGCCGCCGTACTCGCTGATCAGCGGGCTGGCGGGCGGGGATGCCTGGACGAAAATGCCGGCCATGGCGCGGAAAAATTCATCGCCGACCAATTGCGCCGTTACGGGAAAAGCCGTTGCCAGCACATTGATCAACGAACTGTGAACATTGTTGCGATACACCGCAAAACGACTGGCCGGGTCGGCCCCGTTGCTGCTGAACAGGCCGTCGGGGCAAGGTTGGCCGGGCGCTAGCAAGGCGCTGGAAAAGGCGTCGTGAAGGCTCATGGGTGGACCTGCGATAAGTACCGTTCAGCCTGCTGGGCTTCTGCGCATAGCACGCTGAAGGCCGGTACTTGGTTGTCGCGCTCGATCAGGGTTGCGACCGGGCCCGTCAGCGCGAGCACGTGTTCGTACAGCAGCCACACCGCGTTATCGATGGGGGCGCCGTGGTCATCGATCAGCAGGCGATCGCCCAGGCTGTCGGTGTCTTCGGCGAAGCCGGCCAGATGAATCTCACCCACGGCGCGCAATGGTAGGGCGTGGATGTAGGCCAGAGGGTCGCGCTGGTGGTTGATGCACGACACGTAGACGTTGTTCACGTCCAGCAGCAGGCCGCAGCCGGTGCGGCGGATGATCTCGCTGATGAAGTCGGTCTCGTCCAGGGTCGAGCGCTGGAACTGCAGGTAGGTCGATGGGGTCTCCAGCAGCATCGGCCGCTTGAGGGTGCTCTGTACCTGGTCGACGTGCTCGCACACTCGACTCAAGGTGGTGGCGTCATAAGCCAGAGGCAGCAGGTCGTTGAGGAACACCGGGCCGTGGCTGGACCAGGCCAGGTGTTCCGAAAATGAGTGGGGTTGGTAGCGTTCGATCAGTGCGGCCAAGCGTCCCAGGTGCTCACGGTTGAGCGGGCCTTCGCCACCGATGGACAGGCCCACGCCGTGCAACGACAGGGGGTAACGTTCGCGAATCAACCCCAGGTAGTGATGAAACGGGCCGCCGGCCACCATGTAGTTTTCGGCGTGCACTTCAAAAAAACCGATGTCGGGCGAAGTATCGAGCACTTCATTGAAGTGCTCGTGCTTCAGCCCCAGCCCGGTCCGATAGGGGAGCCCGGGCATCTGAATCGGTGAGACTGCGGGTAGGAGTGAAAGCGTCATCATCCGTACTCAGGCCAGGCAGGGGTCAGGACTTGGCGGTGAAGGCGGCTTCCTGGCCGAAGCCGGTCGGCGAGGTGGAACTTGGGGTTTGGGTGCAGGTGCCGGCCGGGACCAGTTTCCAGGCGTTGGCCTGATCCTTGGTCTTCGAGGTGCCGGCGCAGGACGTGCCGGCACCGGCGGCGCAATCGTTCTTGCCGGCTTCAGCGACGCCGAAGCATTTCTGCATGTCGTCGGCAGCGTGGGCGGTGGTGGTCAGGGCGGACAGGCTCAAGGCCGAGCTCAGGGCGAGGACGAGGCTAGCGGCGGACAGTTTGGTGGTCATGGTGGATCTCCAGCAGTAGGTTGAAGAGCAGGCTTGAATGCCTGCTTGCACCACTAGAGGCGGGAGGGGGATGTTCGTTACAAGGTCAGACGAAATAATTTCAAACAATGCAAAAAAATGTGGGAGGGAACTTGCTCCCTCCCACATGAGATCCGGCTTATCCAGCAACGGTCTCTTAGCCGCCCAGGTACGCCTCACGCACCTTCGGATCGGTCAGCAACTGCTCGCCAGTGCCCTGCATCACCACCCGGCCGTTTTCCAGCACGTAGGCACGGTCGGCGATTTTCAGCGCCTGGTTGGCGTTTTGCTCCACCAGGAACACCGTTACACCGTCCTTGCGCAGTTGTTCGATGATGTCGAAGATCTGCTGGATGATGATGGGTGCCAGGCCCAGGGAGGGTTCGTCCAACAGCAACAGCTTGGGCTTGCTCATCAGCGCCCGGCCGATGGCGAGCATTTGCTGCTCGCCGCCGGACATGGTGCCGCCGCGCTGGCTGAAGCGCTCCTTGAGGCGAGGGAACAGGTGCAGCACCTTGTCCATTTGCTCCTGGTAGTCGCCCTTGTCGGTGAAGAACCCGCCCATGGCCAGGTTTTCTTCCACGGTCAGGCGCGAGAATATCCGCCGGCCTTCCGGCACCACTGCAATGCTCTTGCGCATGATGTGCGACGACTGCTGGCCCACCAGCTCTTCACCCATGTAGCGGATGCTGCCGCTGTGGGCCTGCGGCGAGCCGCACAAGGTCATCAGCAAGGTCGACTTGCCGGCGCCGTTGGCGCCGATCAGCGTGACGATCTCACCCTGGCGCACTTCCACGTTGACGCTGTGCAGGGCCTGGATCTTGCCGTAGAAAGTGGAAACGTTTTCGAATTGCAGCATTTTACGCTTCCCCCAGATAGGCTTTGATCACTTCAGGATTGTCACGGATCTGCTCCGGCGTCCCGTCCGCCAGCGGCGTGCCCTGGTTGATCACCACGATATGGTCGGAAATGCTCATGACCAGTTTCATGTCGTGTTCGATCAACAGCACCGTGGCGTTGTTTTCCTCACGCAACACGCCGATCAGCGCCTTGAGGTCTTCGGTTTCCTTGGGGTTCAGGCCGGCGGCCGGTTCGTCGAGCATCAGGATCCGCGGGCGGGTCATCATGCAGCGGGCGATTTCCAGGCGACGTTGCTGACCATAGGCCAGGGTGCCGGCAGGGCGGTTGGCGAACTCGGTGAGGTTGACCTTGTCCAGCCAGTACGCAGCGTACTCCATGGCCTCGCGCTCGCTCTTGCGGAACGCCGGGGTCTTGAACAGGCCCGCAAAGAAGTTGGTGTTCAGGTGACGATGCTGGGCGATCAGCAGGTTCTCGACCGCCGTCATGTCCTTGAACAGCCGTACGTTCTGGAAGGTGCGCACCACGCCCTTGCGGGCGATCTCGTGACCGGCCAGGCCCTGGATCGGCTGGCCGTCCAGCAGGATGCTGCCGCCACTCGGCTTGTAGAAACCGGTGAGGCAGTTGAACACCGTGGTCTTGCCGGCGCCGTTGGGGCCGATCAGCGCAACCACCTGTTTCTCTTTCACGGTCAGGGCGACGCCGTTGACCGCCAGCAAGCCGCCGAAGCGCATGCTCAAGTTTTCGACTTTCAGGATCTCGCGGCTCATTTGCGCAGCTCCATGTGTGGACGTTGCATGGGCAGCAGGCCTTGAGGTCGCCAGATCATCATCAGCACCATCATGGCGCCGAACATCAACATGCGGTATTCGCTGAACTCACGCATCATTTCCGGCAGCAGGATCATCACGATCGCCGCCAGGATCACGCCCAGCTGCGAGCCCATGCCACCCAACACCACGATGGCGAGGATGATCGCCGACTCGATGAAGGTGAACGACTCCGGGGTCACCAGGCCTTGGCGAGCGGCGAAGAAGCTGCCGGCAAAACCGGCGAACGCGGCACCCAGGGTAAAGGCGGAGAGCTTGATGATGGTCGGGTTCAGGCCCAGGGCACGGCACGCGATTTCATCTTCGCGCAACGCTTCCCAGGCACGGCCGATCGGCATGCGCAGCAAGCGGTTGATCACGAACAGTGCCGCCAGCGCCAGCAACAGCGCCACCAGGTACAGGAACACCACTTTGCTCACCGGGTTGTAGTCGATCCCGAAGTACTCGTGGAACGTCTGCATGCCTTCGGCAGCGGTGCGGTCGAACGACAGCCCGAAGAACGTCGGCTTGGGGATGCTGCTGATGCCGTTGGGGCCACCGGTGATGTCGGTCAGGTTACGCAGGAACAGACGGATGATTTCCCCGAAGCCCAGGGTCACGATGGCCAGGTAGTCACCACGCAGGCGCAATACCGGGAAGCCCAGCAGGAAGCCGAACGTGGCCGCCGCCATGCCGGCCAGCGGCAGGCAGATCCAGAAGCTCCAGCCCAGGTAGTGCGACAGCAGCGCGTAGGTGTAGGCACCCACGGCGTAGAAGCCCACATAACCCAGGTCGAGCAGGCCGGCCAGGCCCACCACGATGTTCAGGCCCAGGCCCAGCAACACGTAGATCAGGATCAGGGTGGCAATGTCGACCGCACCGCGCGAGCCGAAGAATGGCCAGATCAACGCGGCCACGATCAGGCCGATGATGATGTAGCGCTGGGTGCGTGGCAGGGTCAGGAATTGGCTGACCTTGGGCGAGACCAGCGGGCCACGGTTGCGCTTGAACAGGGCGCCGACCTGCTGGGTGAACAGCACGCGCAGGAACATCAGCACCGAACACAGGGCGATGATGGTCAGCGTCACGGGGCCGGTGCCATGCACTTCCAGGTTGATGCCGACAATGCTCAGCTTGAGACCGAGTACCGGGAAGGCCACCGCCCACACCAGCAAGGCGCTGAAAAACGCCGATTTAAGATATCTGCTCATACTTTCTCAACCTCCGGACGGCCCAGGATGCCGGTCGGACGGAACAACAGCACCAGGACCAACAGGCCGAACGCGACGACGTCCTTGTATTGGTCGCCGAAAATATCGGCACCAAACGCCTCGGCCACCCCCAGCACCAGGCCGCCGAGCATTGCGCCCGGAATACTGCCGATGCCGCCCAATACCGCTGCGGTAAAGGCCTTGAGGCCTACCAGGAACCCGGCGTTGGGGTTGATCACGCCGTACTGCATGCTCAGCAGTACGGCCGCGACGGCTGCCAGTGCGGCACCGATCACGAAGGTCAGGGCGATGATGTTGTTGGTATTGATGCCCAACAGGTTGGCCATCTTGATGTCTTCGGCGCAGGCCCGGCAGGCGCGCCCCAGACGGGAGCGGGAGATGAACAGGGTCAGGCCCAGCATGGCCACCAGGGTGACGACGAAGACCAGGATCTGCATGTAGGAAATCAGCACTTCTTCCGCACCGCCCGGACCGAAGGAGAAGCTCCCCGGGATCAGGTTGGGGATGGATTTATCCTTGGAATCCTGGGACAGCAATACGGTGTTCTGCAGGAAAATCGACATGCCGATGGCGGAAATCAGCGGGATCAAACGGTTGCTGCCACGCAAGGGACGGTAGGCAACGCGCTCGATACTGTAGCCATAGGCACTGGTTACGACGATCGACGCCAGGAACGCGGCGGTCATCAACAGCGGCAGGGAGTGGATACCCATCATGGCCAGCCCGGCGAGGGCAATGAAAGCCACGTAGGAACCAATCATGTATACCTCGCCATGGGCGAAGTTGATCATTCCAATGATGCCGTAAACCATTGTGTAGCCAATGGCTATCAAGGCATAGGTGCTGCCAATGGTCAGCCCATTAACCAGCTGTTGGAAAAAATGATAGATCTCAGGCATTACAGCGCTCCTAAAAACCCGATACGCATTTCACTGGTGGAGTCATGTTCCGGCCCCGTGCTGTGTTCTGTGAGCACATTTGCACAAAGCGTTTGCCAGCGAACCGCTGGTGACGGTTTTAAGATTTTCAGGTGAGCCAGCGCCCGGATCGCGGGTGACAGGCCCATAAACCTCGTAAAACAAAGCCCACTGCTCTCACAGTGGGCTTGTTGGACCAGTAACGCCTGGCTTACTGAGGGGAAACTTCGGTTTTTGGTTTGCCGAAGTGCCATTCGTAGACCACGAACTTGAAGTCCTTCAGGTCGCCCTTGGCGTCGAAGCTCAGCTCGCCGGTAGGGGTCTTGAAGGTGCCCGCGTGGATGGCTTCGGCCACTTTTGCGGTGTCTTCGCTCTTGGCGGCCTTGATGCCGCCGGCGATGACTTCAATGGCCGAGTAGGCCGGGAACACGAACGGACCGGTTGGGTCCTGCTTGTTCTTGGCGAACTCTTCAACGATGGCCTTGTTGGCCGGGTCGGTATCGAAGGATTTAGGCAAGGTCACCAGCAGGCCTTCGGAAGCGCCCTGGGCGATTTGCGAAATGGAGTCGTTGCCGACACCTTCCGGACCCATGAACTTGGCGTTCAGGCCTTTTTCCTTGGCTTGGCGCAGGATCAGGCCCAGCTCCGGGTGGTAGCCGCCGTAGTAGACGAAGTCGACGTTGGCTTGCTTGAGCTTCTGGATGATCGAGGAGAAGTCTTTGTCGCCGGCGTTCAGGCCTTCGAAGACGGCAACCTTGGTGCCTTTCTTCTCTAGGGTCTGTTTGACGGCGGTGGCGATGCCTTCGCCGTATTGCTGCTTGTCATGCAGGACGGCAACGATTTTCGGCTTCACGTGGTCAGCGATGTAGTTGCCGGCTGCCGGGCCCTGGGCGCTGTCCAGGCCGATGGTGCGGAAGATCAGCTTGTAGCCACGGGCGGTGATTTCCGGGCTGGTGGCTGCCGGGGTAATCATGATCACGCCTTCGTCTTCATAAATGTCGGACGCTGGCTGAGTGGAGCTGGAGCAGAGGTGACCGACCACGAACTTGACGCCGTCGTTGACCACTTTGTTGGCTACGGCCACGGCTTGTTTAGGATCGCAGGCGTCGTCGTATTCCTTGGCTTCGAGCATCTTGCCGTCGACGCCGCCCTTGGCGTTGATGTCGGCGATGGCCTGCTTGGCACCCATGAATTGCATGTCGCCGTATTGCGTTACAGGACCAGTCTTTGGACCGGCGATGCCGATCTTGATGGTGTCGGCTGCGAACGAATGGCCGGCAACCCCAGCCAGGACCATAGCGGCAAACAGTTTGGAAATCTGCTTAGTAGCCTTATTCATAGTGCTCCACTCTTACTGTTGTATTTTTTATAGTTCTGGCGGCCTTGTGAGCTGCTGAACCGGATCGGATATCTCGGATATCCCCCCGGCAACCGCCTGGCAACTGTACCGGTACAGTGTAGAGCGCCGGTTGATCGCTTGAAAAGCTGGCTGCCGGGGGCAAACCCCGGGGGTGTCGCTTAAATGAAAGAAAAAGACAGAATTGCGGCGGGGGTAATGCCTGACTCTCGCGCATTCCTTGGCTTTCCTGACCCTTTCAATCGATAACGCATTTGCAACTGGGTTTTTCTGCCTGAAGCGTGACGTTATGATTGCGCCGATTTTTTCTTCAGGTGAACTCCCATGACGCAAGAACCTAGCACCCTCTATGCCAAGCTGCTCGGTGAAACCGCCGAAATCTCCTGGAAAGAGCTTGAACCGTTCTTTGCCAAAGGTGCCCTATTGTGGGTCGACCCAAGCCTGGATTTGATCGAAGCCGCCGAGGGAATGGCCGAGGACAATCGCGACAAAGTCGCTGCCTGGCTGGCCGCGGGCAGCCTTGGCGAAGTGTCTGCACCGCGGGCATTGGACCTGGTGGAGCGCGATCCGAGCTTATGGGCGGTGGTGGTTTCCCCGTGGATTCTGATCCAGGAAAGGGCAGGGTAAGAAAAGCCTGCACGAAAAAGGTGCGTGTTTTTCGCGCGAAGAAGTGTGTAGTGGAGTAACCGCTGTCAGCGTGATGGCATCTTGCCGTGGAGAAAGGTCACAGCCAAGGGTGACGTGCACGTCACGGGAACAGTTTCAGGCCGCGCCGAAAGCCTGGGGAATTGTTTCCGGGTGTGCCAATGAGGTGGAATCTGGTCGTCACTGAAAGCGCCATCGCGGGCCTGCCCGCGATGGCATCCCCTCAAGTCAGCCGGTCTTGCCGGTATGGTTGTTCAACGAGATAACCTTGGTCTTGCCGATCCTGTGACGATAAATCTCGCGCAGGTACTTGATCGCCTTCTTCACACAATCCCGTGACAGGCGAATGTCATTGATCGACACGAACTTCTCTTTGTCGTTGATCAACTCGCGGTACTTCTTCTCATACATCGGCTTGATCGCGTACCAGTTGGTATCGAGGATCTTCGCCGGGTTTTCAAACTCGTTGAGCAGCTCGTCGATGCGGTCTTCGTCGAAGTCCTCGTGGATGATGAAATCCAGGATCGAGTTATCCAGGGTGTCGTCGAAGCGGTACGGGTTACGCGCAAAGCAACGCTTGATGAAAGCCACGATCAGCGTCAGGAAGTCATCCGACAGGCACGGGCTCTTGGCGATCAGGGTGGTCAGCGACAGGTTGGCCGACGCGCCGATCACCAGGGCATAGCGCTTGAGGGTGGTGTTGGGGAACAGGCTGTTGAGGTGCGTCTTGAGCCGGTTCAGGTCCATGTAGGACAGCTTGTAGTCCTTGGGCAGCGAGACGATCGACACCACCGACGAGCAGTTCTTGAAGAAGTGCAGGTCATGCAGCGCCGCCGCATCGTAGCCGGAGTTCTTGTATTGCTCCAGGGACGCCTTGTAGCGCTTGGACTCGATCGGCAACAGGCTGATGCCTTCGATGGCCTGGGTGACCTTGTTGAAATGCGGCAGGTCGATGGAGCGGAAGAACAGGTCGTCGATGTTCAGGCGCTGGGGCTCTTTCTCGAAGACTTTGAACTTGTCATTGGACGGCGCCGGGGTTTCCGGTACGACGGATTCGGCGTAGGCAATCGCCACCGGCCCGGCCAGGCTCATGAACAGATCATTTGCGTCCAGGCGGATGGTTTCGCCGATGTCGATGCCGGCGCGACGGAAGTAGTTCTGGTCGTAGTCGGTGGTCACGGCCTGGGCGGTGAGGATGTTGAAGATCTGCTGGGAAATGTACTGGTTGGCGTGTTTTTCCATGGCATTGACGTCAATGTTCTGGATATTGCCGTCATCGCTCTCTTCGGCGTAACGCATGATGTCGTTGGAGATCAGCATCATCGCGTTCCACGGCCGGATACGCCCCTTTACGCTGGCTTCGCTGCTGTCTTCATTGTCGAAGTTGTACGAGAAGTCCCATTCTTCCGACAGGTACTTGCACAGCAGTCGCCCGGCGTTGATGTGCAGCGCCTCGGACATTTCGCTGCGGTGGTCGGAGATGTTCGGCAGCACGCAAATACCGCTGGTGAAGATCGGCTCGAACACGAAGGCGTGACCGCTCTTGCTGTCGTGCTCGTCGGCGGGCTTGGTGTCGAACGTCTTGTTCATGTACGAATGCTGCTGCGCCAGGCCGAATTCCGAGGCCATGCCCGAACCGGTACCGCCGCCGGCGCTGAAGATCGAGAAGTACAGGCGCGACTGGTTGGCCTTGATGCCGCAGGAGTCGATCAGGTACGAGTGGATCATCTTCCAGTCGGGGCTGGAAAAGCGCTGGGTGTCTTTGTTGAGGATGATCTTGGCCAGGTACTGGCCGAGGATCGGCGCGTTACCGGCGCCACCGGCATGGACTTCGGAAAGGTCCATGATTTTCATCTTGCTGTAGTCGCGCAGGAAGCCGCTTTTTTCGCCCTTGCGCGAGAAACGGATACGCCCGGCGATGTCCTTGTCCAGGTCGCCGAGCATCACCAGCGGTTCCACCAGGAACACCGGCTTGCTGGCCTTGCCGCCGCCCAGGCGCAGGTTGTTGCGAATCCACTGGGCCGGGCTGTAACCCTTATCCAAGGATTTGTCTTCGGTGCTGAATTCGTTGAGGTAGAACTTGCGCGCGTTGTACACCAGCTCCGCCACGTCCAGCGCGATGTTCGAACCGCAGCGGCCCAGGCCGATCAGGCACACCGAGGGGAATTCCTGCTCGCTGTGCTGCTCGCTGTCGCCTTCCAGGTGAGGCGGGCGCGGGAACACCATGTCGCGCAGGCCGTCGAGGTTATCGAGGATGCGGTCGGTATTGGTTTCGGTGAAGTACAGGTATTGCTGGGTAGCCAGCGGGCGGGCGGTGCTCAATGACTTTGAACCTGAGGGCTTGTCCGCAGGAGCTGGGAGCAACACATCGGATACCACGGTGGCTGGGTTATTTTTAGAAGTCATTGTGCGCCATGTGCCTGGGAGGATGGCTGAAAAGTATCAAATGGCCATCACGGAATGGGAGTTCGCGACTTTACAGTGCGTCCTTGTCCGGAACGCTCAGGCTGACCCTGTGTGCTCAGGAAAAACCTGGCCGGACTCTGATGAATCGGCCGTTTGTCGGCGATCTTTAGGTAAATGATGGCGAAATGCCAAAGATTCGACGTCAGCGAATTGGCCTGACGATGGAGGTGGATCCGGAGCGGCCTGGGGAGGACTCTTTCGCCGGGCGAGTGTCCTTGGTGCCCGCCACGCTGAATGGGTAGAGCGGATTGCGTATGTCGATATCTTGCATTGCGCCAATTATTTCACTGGCGGCCACCGCCGGGCTCAACAGGTAGCCCTGGACGAAATCACAGCCGTGTTTGAGCAGCAGTTCGAACTGAGCCTGGGTTTCCACTCCCTCGGTCACTACCTGCAGGTGCAGGGTGTGAGCCATGCCGATAATCGCTTGGACGATCTCGATGTCGGCGGTCGACTTGGGAATGTCCTGGATAAACGAGCGATCGATCTTCAGGGTGTTGAGCGGCAGGCGCTTGAGGTAGGCGAGGGAGGAGTAGCCGGTGCCAAAGTCGTCGATGGCCAGCGACACGCCCAGCGCGCGGATTTGCCGCAGCAGGGCCAGGGTGCTGCTGATATTGCCCATCAAGGCATTTTCGGTCACTTCCAGCTCCAGGCGGTTGGCGCTGATCCCGCTGAAGCGCAGCGCATCTTCGATCTCATCCGCCAGCTCATCGCGGGCCAGGTTCAGGGCCGAGCAATTCACTGTCATGGTCAGTTCGGTATAGCCTCGGTCGGAGAGCAGGCTCAAGTCATGACAGGCCTGGCGCAAGACCCAGTGGTCGAGTTCGGCGATCAGCCCGTTGCTTTCGGCAATTCCGATAAACCGGTCTGGGGTCAGCAGCCCGTGTTGCGGATGCTGCCAGCGCACCAAGGCCTCCAGGCGTGTGACTTTGCCCAGCTTCATGTCAAAGATCGGTTGGTAGAACAGTACCAACTGGTTCTGGGCGCGCAGGGCGCTGCGTAGCTCTTCTTCCAATTGCAGTTCGAGGAAGGCACGGGTCTTCAGGTTGGAGCTGAAGAAGTTCAGGCCATTGCGTCCCATGTCCTTGGACTGGTACAGCGCCAGGTCGGCGTTTTTGAGCAGCTCTTCGCAGGTCAGGCCATCCTCGGGAAACAGGCTGATGCCGATGCTGGTGGTCATCACCATACGACGGCCGGCGAGTTCGACCGGGTCCTTCATCTTCTGCATGATGCGCTGGGCCAGGTGTCGCGCTTCGTCGCGGTGGTGAACGCTGATCAGGATGCAGAACTCATCGCCGCCAAACCGTGCGACCACGTCCGCATGGCTGCGCACGGAGCCTTTGATATGGCTGGCGAGAACACTGAGCAACTGATCCCCTGCGTCATGGCCGAGGCTGTCGTTGATGCGTTTGAAGTGATCAATATCGAGGAAAATAACCGCCATCATGCCGTTTGAAGCCGTTTTTTCGGCGATTTTTTCCGCGAAAATCTGATTGAAGCCGCGCCGATTAAGCAGGCCGGTCAGCGCATCGTAATGAGCCACCTGTTGCAGGGAGGCGCGGGCCTGGTCCAGTTCGCTGAGCAGCGCGTTGACCCGACGCAGGTCGCGCTCCTTGTGCTGCAGCTTCTTATCCGCCAGCGCGGCGCTGATGCTGCTGCCGATCACCAGCAGGGTGATCACGGCGACCGACAGGCCCAGTTGGATGGGGTTGTTATCCAGCGCTAATGAGAGGTCGGCCCCCGTGGGGACGATCAGTTGCATGGCGGCCATGCCGGTAAAGTGCATGCTGATAATGCCTGCGCCCAACATCAGGCTGGCGGCGTATTTGAGCAGTTGATGGAAGACGCCGGCACCGGTGCGCAGGTAGCTCGACAGCAACAATGCGGCCAGGCTGGCGCCAATGGCGATGCCCACCGAGGCGAGGAGCAGCCCCGGTTCGAAATACGCCCGGGCCTGGGAACGCATGGCCGACATGCCGACGTAATGCATCAGGGCGATGCCGATGCCCATCCACAGCGATGCCAGCAGGTATTGGTTAAACCGCAGTCTGGTGTGACCGAGGGTTTGCATGGCGAACAACGAGGCGATCAGGGCGATGACCAGCGAGGCGAACGTCATGAGCAGGTCGTAGTGAATCGCGATTGGGGCCTGGAAGGCCAGCATGCTGATGAAATGAGTGGACCAGATACCACCTGCCAGGCAACCGGCACCCAGCCAACGCCAATGGCGGCGAGCGGTAGGGTCTTCGACATGGCCAACCCGTTCGGCCATGTCCAGGGTGCCGAAACCCGCCGCACAGGCGACCAGATAGGCCAGCAGCACCAGAAAAGGGTTATGACTGCAATTGAGTAATAAGTGCCCGTTTGCCGGGAGGTCGGTAAAAAAGTGCAGACCTAGCCATTCCATAGCATGTCCCGTCATAGCGTCACGTCACAGCCTACGGCGATGACCTATGAGGTCGAGTATAGAAGCCTGGCGGGATTTTCCAGCGATAATGGCACTTTGCTCTGAATGATTTTGGCATGCCGTGCATAGCAATTAGTGCTAAGCACTGATGGGCAATTCCAACTCGAACGGGGCTTGTAACGGCGGCAGGCCGAACGCAGCACGGGCAGCGTCGCAATCGACATTCTGCTCGCCCTGGCTCCATGAAGCTTCGAATTCTCGGCAGGGGCTTGAGCGCTGCTCATAAATCGAGCAGCTCGTACCTTTGCCGACTTCGCCTTCAAGGCTGCAGCAGCGCGCGGGCTTCTGGTCGGTGCCGATCATTGCCACGCGGGTCGGGTTGATCTGCACCACCAGGTCATCAGGCACCGTCCCCCCCGAGGAGGCGCACTCACCCCAGAAGAAAGACACACGAAAGTGTGAACAGCAGGCACCGCAACTCAGACACGGACTGGCTTCGGACATGGGCGTCATCGATAAGAAAAGTAGAGTGGGGTACTACTGGAAGGCTCGCCATTCTAATCGGGTCATGGCCGTTGGGAAGGGGGGCAGGCACTTATATTTTTGTCGGCAAAGTCCCGTGTTGTCGGGTGAAATCATGCCCTATCAGCTTTACGAATCATTACAGACAACCACGGCTCGCCTGACTATGTTGCAGGTACCGGGCGGGATGCATCGGGCATCGCAGCTCTCATAACAATAAAAGAGACGGACCCATGCAGAACTCGACCCAAGCGGCGAATGCCTGGCGCATTCTGTTCCTGCTGTTCCTCGCCAACCTGTTCAACTTCTTCGACCGCACCATTCCGGCGATCATCATAGAACCGATCCGCATGGAATGGCACCTGAGCGACTTCCAGCTCGGCATCATCGGTACCGCCTTCACCATCGTTTATGCCATTGCCGGCCTGCCGCTGGGGCGTCTGGCCGATACCGGCTCGCGCAGCAAACTGATGGGCTGGGGCCTGTTCGCGTGGAGCGGGTTGACAGCGGTCAACGGCCTGGTTGGCAGTTTCTGGACGTTTTTGCTGGTGCGCATGGGCATCGGTATCGGTGAAGCCAGCTATGCGCCGGCTGCCAACTCGCTGATTGGCGACCTGTTCCCGGCGCACCGTCGCGCCCGGGCAATGGGGATTTTCATGCTGGGCCTGCCCTTGGGCCTGTTGCTGGCGTTCTTCACCATCGGCTGGATGGTCAAGGCGTTCGACAGCTGGCGCGCGCCGTTCTTTATCGCCGCCGTGCCGGGGCTGATCCTTGCGGTGTTCATGTTCTATATCAAGGAACCCAAGCGCGGCGCCGCCGAAGCCGTACAAGTCTCCCAGGAGCGTGTTGATCGCCCGATTCGCCGCGTGCTTGCCGTACCGACCTTCCTGTGGCTGGTGCTGGCCGGGTTGTGCTTCAACTTCGCCACCTACGCGTGCAACTCGTTCCTGGTGCCGATGCTGCAACGCTATTTCCTCATGCCATTGCAGGACGCGGCGGTCGCCACCGGCGTCATCGTCGGGTTGACCGGCCTGGTGGGCCTGACCTTGGGGGGCTGGATTGCCGACAAGATCCATCAACGTGTTGCCAATGGCCGACTGCTGTTTGCGGCGTGCAGCCTGATCATCTCCACCGTAACCACCGCCTGGGCCCTACATGCCGGGCGCATCGAGATCGGCGTGTTTGTGGCGCTGTTCAGTGTGGGCTGGTTGTTTGCGTATAACTTCTACACCTGTGTGTACACGGCGATCCAGGACGTGGTCGAGCCGCGCCTGCGGGCCACGGCGATGGCGCTGTTCTTTGCCGGTTTGTACTTGCTGGGCGGGGGCATGGGGCCGATTGTGGTGGGCGGGTTGTCCGACCATTTTGCCCATTCGGCGATGTATGCGGCGGGGGCCGAGCAGATGACCGAGGCTTACAAGGCGGTGGGCTTGCATGACGCCATGTACCTGATTCCGGTGGCGTTGTTCTTGACCATGTTGTTCCTGTTCCAGGCGTCACGCAGTTTTGTGCGTGATGCCAAGCGGATGAAGGAGGGGTTGGTGGCTGTTGAGGTGCCGGCTGGGGCGGCGACGGCTTGAAATTGCGGTGACTCCATCGGGAGCAAGCCCCCTCCCACATTGATCGGTGACCGACATGACAACGCGGTCAACTGTGGGAGGGGGCTTGCCCCCGATGAGGCCCGCAACGCCAACGCTGTTCTCAAGTGAATAAAAAAGGCCCGCATTGCGCGGGCCTCTATTCAACAGGGCAGGGCGGTAATCAACCCGCTACCAACACCCGAATGGCTTCCAGTCGCAGCGCCGCCTTGTCGAGCATGGCCAGGCCTTGCTCGCGTTGGTTGCGCAGGGCGACCAGCTCGCTGTCGCGGACGGTCGGGTTGACCGCTTGCAACGCGGTCAGGCGCGCCAGTTCTTCGTCGGTGTCTGCCGCCAGGCGACGCTTGGCTTCGGCCACACGTTCGGCGTGACGCGGTGTGATCTTCTCTTCACCGGCGTTGATCCGCGGTGTGAGTTGATCGCGCTGGGCCTGCACGAACTTGTTGGCGCTGGCCCGTGGCACGCTTTCCAGCTGGTCGTTCAAGGTTTCGAACGAGACACGGCCAGACAGGTCGTTGCCATTGGCATCCAGCAGGCAGCGCAGCGCCGCCGGCGGCAGGTAGCGGCCCAGTTGCAGTGCGCGCGGCGCGACCACTTCGCTGACGTAGAGCAGTTCCAGCAACACGGTGCCTGGCTTGAGCGCCTTGTTCTTGATCAGCGCCACGGCGGTGTTGCCCATGGAGCCGGACAGCACCAGGTCCATGCCGCCCTGCACCATCGGGTGTTCCCAGGTGATGAACTGCATGTCTTCACGGGACAGCGCCTGGTTACGGTCGTAGGTGATGGTCACACCTTCGTCGTCGCCCAGGGGGAAGCTGGCGTCAAGCATCTTCTCGCTGGGCTTGAGGATCAGCGCGTTTTCCGAATGATCTTCGCTGTCGATGCCAAAGGCGTCGAACAGGGTTTCCATGTAGATCGGCAGGGCGAACTGGTCGTCTTGCTCGAGGATGTCCTCCACCAGCGCATCGCCTTCACCGGCACCGCCGGAGTTGAGTTCCAGCAGGCGGTCGCGGCCGGTGTGCAGTTCCTGCTCCAGGCGCTCGCGCTCGGCACGGGCCTCGTCGATCAGGGCTTGCCACTCGCTGTCGTCGGCGTTTTCCAGCAGCGGCAGCAGGCGCGGGCCGAACTGATGCTGCAAGGCGTTGCCTGTCGGGCAGGTGTTGAGGAACGCGTTCAAGGCTTCGTGGTACCACTGGAACAGGCGCTGTTGCGGGCTGGTTTCCAGGTAGGGCACGTGCAGTTCGATCACATGCTTCTGGCCGATCCGGTCCAGACGGCCGATCCGCTGTTCCAGCAGGTCGGGGTGGGACGGCAGGTCGAACAGCACCAAGTGGTGGGAGAACTGGAAGTTGCGGCCTTCACTGCCGATTTCCGAGCAGATCAGCACCTGGGCGCCGAATTCCTCATCGGCGAAGTAAGCAGCGGCGCGGTCACGCTCGAGGATGTTCATGCCCTCGTGGAATACCGTGGCCGGGATGCCGGAGCGCACGCGCAGGGCGTCTTCCAGGTCCATGGCGGTTTCGGCGTGGGCGCAGATCACCAGGACCTTGGTGCGCTTGAGCATTTTCAACTGGTCGATCAGCCATTCGACGCGCGGGTCGAAGCGCCACCAGCGGTTTTCTTCGTCGATGTCCGGTTGCGACTGGAAGCTGACTTCCGGGTACAGCTCGGCGTGTTCGCCCAGGGGCAACTCGAGGTATTCGTCCGGGTTTGGCAGCGGGTAGGCGTGCAGCTTACGCTCCGGGAAGCCCTGCACGGCGGCACGGGTGTTACGGAACAGCACGCGGCCGGTGCCGTGGCGGTCGAGCAGTTCACGCACCAGGCGCGCACTGGCTTCGGCGTCGCCATCATTGACGGCGGTCAGCAGCGCTTCGCCTTCGTTGCCGAGGAAACCCTGGATAGTCTTGTGCGCGGCAGGCGACAGGCGGCCCTTGTCGAGCAGCTCCTGCACGGCTTCGGCCACCGGGCGATAGTTCTCGCTTTCGGCACGGAAGGCGTGCAGGTCGTGGAAACGGTTCGGGTCCAGCAGGCGCAGGCGCGCGAAGTGGCTGTCCTGGCCCAGCTGTTCCGGAGTGGCGGTGAGCAGCAGCACGCCCGGGATGACCTCGGCCAGTTGTTCGACCAGGCTGTATTCCGGGCTGGCTTTGTCTTCATGCCAGACCAGGTGGTGGGCTTCGTCGACCACCATCAGGTCCCAGCCGGCGGCGAACAGTGCGTCCTGGGCCTTCTCATCGTCCACCAGCCACTCCAGCGCGACCAGGGCCAGCTGGGTGTCTTCGAACGGGTTGGCGGCATCGCTTTCGATAAAGCGTTCTTCATCGAACAGCGCCACTTGCAGGTTGAAGCGGCGGCGCATTTCCACCAGCCACTGGTGCTGCAGGTTTTCCGGTACCAGGATCAGTACGCGGTTGGCGCGGCCCGACAGCAGTTGGCGATGGATCACCAGGCCCGCTTCGATGGTCTTGCCCAGGCCCACTTCGTCCGCCAGCAACACCCGTGGTGCGATACGGTCAGCGACTTCACGGGCGATATGCAATTGGTGGGCAATAGGTTGCGCACGCACGCCACCCAGGCCCCACAGCGAGGATTGCAATTGGCGGCTGGTGTGTTCGAGGGTGTGATAGCGCAGCGAGAACCAGGCCAGCGGGTCGATCTGCCCGGCGAACAGACGGTCGCTGGCCAGGCGGAACTGGATAAAGTTGGAGAGCTGGGTTTCCGGCAGGGTGACCTGCTCGTTCTGCCCATTGAGGCCGTGGTAGACCAGCAGGCCGTCGACGTCGTCGACTTCCTGCACGGTCATTTTCCAGCCTTCGAAATGGGTGATGGAGTCACCCGGCGAGAACCTCACACGGGTGAGGGGCGCATTCCGTAGCGCATACTGGCGGGTGTCGCCAGTGGCCGGATAGAGCACGGTCAACAAGCGGCCGTCCTGTGCCAGAACGGTGCCTAACCCCAGCTCTGCTTCGCTGTCACTAATCCAGCGTTGCCCCGGTTGATACTGCTGCGCCATGCTGCCTGACTCCCGCCGTGAAAAAGCCGACTATGTTAACGGAACAAGGCCCCACGCCCAAGGACTCTGACAAAAACTACTCCGTTTGGGCGGCCGGGTGAGCACGCAATCGACGGGTGGAGGGCACTTGTGAGTGTCGACTGGGTCACAGGTTGGCGAACCTGCGCTCAAGTCGTCGCGCGGCCCGCCGACAGCCTGCTGACAGGAGAACAACTATCATGCTTCCACCTATGCTGCCCGTCAGCGTCGTACCGGTTACGTCGCAACTCGACCCGGTCCGCCAGAAACCCGATATTCCGCCCGTGGTCCCTGTGCAAGCGGGCTCCAACGAAAGCACTATCGACCTGAAAAAGGGCGATGCCGAGCAGTCGACTTTTTTGCTGCGCGAGGAACAACGCCGCCAGCAGGAACAGCAGAAACGCCGGCGCGAAGCCGATGAGGACCCGGATCAGCACTTGGCGATCCCGGGCGACCTGCTCAATGCCGACAACACCGTACCGGTTGTGCCGCTGATCGAAGACGCGCCGCGCCAGGGCTTGTGGGTGGACGTCGAGGTTTAGCCCCGCAGTTCCCGCAGTGCGGTCATCAGCAATTCGATGTCGTGATCGTTGTTGAGCGGGCTGACGGAGATCCGCGCAATGCTGGTCAGGCCCCGGGCCTGCATATCCAACGGGGTGTAGGCCACACCGTTGGCGCCGATGTTGATCCGCTTCAATCCCAATTGCCGTTTGAGTTCGAAGGCGTCCCAGCCGGCGAGGTTGAAGGCGATCAAGCCCGATTGAAGCGTGCCCAGGTCATGCAGGGAAATACCCGGAATCCCGCGCAATGCTTCGCGGATTCGCCTGCTGGTGTGCGTGACCTTTTCCCACACACGCTCGATCCCCAGCTGATTCATCTCCTGCAGTGCATTGCCCAGGCCTGCCAACAGGGCAAAGGACACCTCGCTGGTCTCAAAGCGCCGGGCGTCGTTGCGCAGGTCGAAACCGTCGGCGCTCCAGGGGGCGGAAAACACGTCGCGCTGGGCGGGGTTCAAGTGCGGGAGGAAATCCGGCCGCACATACAGCAGCGCCGTCCCCCGTGGCCCGCGCAGGTGCTTGCGCCCGGCCGCCTTGAGCACATCGCACTGCAACGCCTGCACATCCACCGGCACCTGGCCGACGGCTTGGCCGGCATCGATAAAGTAGGCGATGGCATGACGCCTGGCCACTTCGCCGATGGCCTGGGCGGGGTTGATCAGGCCGCCGTTGGCGGGGAGCCAGGTGAGGTCGATGAGCTTTACGCTTGAATCGAGCATGGCTTCCAACGCCACGGGGCACACCGCGCCGGTGGCATCGCAGGGGATGACGTCCACCCGCGCGCCGGCTTGCACCGCCAACTGCATGCTCGCCAGGTTGCCGCCCCATTCGTGGCGTCCTACCAGAATGCGGTCGCCCGGCTGCCACGGGCCCAAGGCCTGGAACGCCATGCTCCAGGCGGTCGAGCCGCTGCTGGCAAAGGCAATCGATGGGATGGGCGCGTTGAGCAACTGCGCGGCAGCGCGGCGAGCTTTCTCCACCAGCACGGCACCCTGTTCGCCGGCTTCCATCGGGCCGTCGCGGGCTTCGCGTTGCAGTTGGCCGATGATGGCATCGAGGGTCGCCTGGCTCGGCAAGGAGGCGCCGGCAGGGTTGAAGTGCACGGTGCCCGACTGGCAGCCGGGAGTGCCATCGCGCAGGTGTTGGACCTCAAGCGGGCTCACGGCTGCAACTCGAAAATCCCGTCAACCTCCACCGCCACGCCGGCCGGCAGGCTGCAAACACCCACTGCCGTACGCACATGCCGGCCCTTTTCGCCGAGGGCATTCACCAGCAGGTTGGACGCACCATTGGCCACGGCGCCCTGGCGCTGGAAGTCGCTGCTGCTGGCGATAAACACCCCCAGGCGCAGGACGCGCACCAGACGCGACAGGTCATCGCCCAGGGCATCGCTCAATTGCGCGAGCAAGCCCAGTGCAGCCAGTTCCGCGGCCTGGATACCTTCTTCCTCGCTGAGGGATTCACCCAGGCGGCCCACGTAGGCAGGCTTGCCGTCTATCAGTGGGATTTGTCCGGAGATAAACAGCTGGTTCTGGCTGACCACATGGTTGATGTAGTTGGCAATCGGCTGGCTGGGTGATGGCAGCGTCAGGCCGAGGGCTTGCACGCGGTGGCGGAGGGCGTCGCTCATGGTGAATCCTCTGGGGTCAGGAGGTTTCAGCATGTGGGGCAGGGGGGAGTGTCGACAAACGGATAGATCTCATTCGACGTATCGAAATAACTCACGTGTCGCGGCAGATATCCTTCAACCACTCGCTGAAACACCGCGCGGCGTCGCTGGCAGGGCCTTGCGCTGCAATCAACCAGTAGCCTATTTCACTGTGATAGGGCGGACAATCGAAGGCTTCTACCAGGCTGCCATCATCCAGCCTGCGTTGGATCAAGCGATGACGGCCCATGGCAATGCCCTGGCCGGCCACCGCGGCTTCGACCACGATGTTGTAGTCGTGGAGCATGACGCGAGGGTGCTGCTTAAGGTCGACTTGATAATGCCCAGACCAGTCCGTCCACTCAAAAGGCCGGTGCGAAGTGGCCATCAACAGCGCACCGTTGTGCACTTGGCTGGCCTTGAACGCCGGGCTGCACACCGGTGAGATCACTTCCGGCATCAGTCGGGTGGCCTGCACGTCGGGCCAATCGCCTTTGCCGTAGCGAATAGCCAGGTCGACTTCAGCAGCGGCGACGTTGGCCAGTTGAATCGCCGGCAGCAACTCCACCTGAATATGCGGATAGCGGTTGAGAAAACCGGCCAGGCGCGGCGCCAACCACAGGGTGGCGAAAGACGCCAGCAGGCCGACACGTAACACCGTGGCGCTGGGTACCAGCCGTTGGGCGCGGGTTGCGACGGCGATGGCGTCCAGGGCTGGGCGGATTTCAGTGTAATACTGCTGGCCGTCTGCGGTCAGATCAATCGCGCGGGTGCGTCGGATAAACAGCGATTTACCCAGGTGCTGTTCGAGCTTTTGTACCTGATGGCTCAGGGCACTCTGGGTTACCGACAATTCCTGCGCGGCCTTGATAAAGCTCAAGTGCCGGGCCACGGCTTCAAAGGCGCGCAGGGCCAGCAGCGGCGGAAGATCCTTATGCAGTGCCACCTGAATGGGCCTCCTTGAGTGGTTGGAAAGTGCCGATTTTGGGCGTCGGTCGGCCTTTTGTCGCCGGTTGATTTGCCGTCGGGCGCAGGAGTCCGCATTATTGAGCCTTACTCGCCACGACGTAAGCCAAGCCATGAGTGATGACGACAAGCTGATCGACCTGAACGCCGAACGTGCCAAGCGCGTGCATGACCTGAATGACAAGCGCCTGAATGAAGTGCGCCAGGCGTTTGAACAGGCGATGCCTTTAGGCAAAGCCAAGAAAAAATCAAAGAACAAACCCAAAAAGCGTTAAAACGGCCTGCATCTATTGATGCAGGTCAGTTATTACCCTTCTTTACGCCCCGTCGCGGGCGACATTGATCCCCGTCAATTTTTCAATCCGCCTTCTCCATTAACTTAGCCCTATCGCAACAAGGCAAGTGCAGGAGGCCGGTCATGTTTATCGATAATGTGGTATTCGCCGGAGTGCTGACTGTAAGCCTCATGGTGCTGTTTTTTGTAGGGTTTGGATTTTTTATCTGGAAAGACGCGAACAAGCGTAAAAAACCTTAGGTCTTTCCGGGTTACATGAGCACGCAAGGCATTTTGGGCGACTTCGGTCGCCCTTTTTTTTGGGTGTTTAATTCTGGTCCATAAAAAAGGTGCGGTCCTCACAGAGGCCGCACCTTTTTTGTCAGCGCCTGGCGATCAGTTGCCCAGGGCCTTGGAGGCCAGCCAGAACAAGCCGGCCGAGAGGCCTACGGTCGCAGGCAGGGTCAACACCCAAGCCATCAGGATGGTCTTGACCGTGCCACCTTGCAGGCCGCTTTTGTTGGCGACCATGGTGCCCGCCACGCCGGAAGACAGTACGTGGGTAGTGGAGACCGGCAGGGCGAAGATATTGGCAAAGCCAATCATCGTGGCGGTGGTGATCTGTGCCGACATGCCCTGGGCATAGGTCATGCCCTGCTTGCCGATCTTCTCACCGATCGTCAGTACCACACGCTTCCAGCCCACCATGGTGCCCAGGCCCAGGGCCAGTGCGACCGCGAGGATCACCCAGAACGGCGCGTACTCGGTGGTGGCGGTCAGGTCTTTGCGTAGCTTGTCGAGGTCGGACTTCTCACGCGCTTCCAGGCCCGGCAGCTTGCCGACTTTTTTCGCGGTGTCGTCCAGGCACAGCAGGTAGCGGCGCACTTCGATGCGGTGATCGGCACTCAGGGAATGGTAATCGGAGACGCCTTTCAAGGTATCCAGCAAGGCATTGATGGTGGGTTCGGTCTGCTGCGGGTTGCAGCGGAACTTGCCCGGCAGGTCGTCTTTCACGCTTTTGCCCAGGGCCAGGAACTCACCCAGGGTCTCGTGGTTGCGCTGGTAGAACTGGTTAAGGTGCAGCGTGGCGTCGCGAGTACGCTCGATCTGGTAGGTGGTGCTGCCCAGGTCGAGTACGAACTGCGCCGGCACGATACCGATCAGCACCAGCATGATCAGGCCGATGCCTTTCTGGCCATCGTTGGAGCCGTGCACGAAACTCACGGCCATGGCCGAAATCACCAGGACCAGGCGGTTCCAGAACGGCGGGTGCTTCTTGTCGTCGAGCTTGCGGCGCTGGTCCGGGGTCTTGTGCATCTTCGACAACGGGCGCCACCATTTCAGGCCGATCAGCACCAGGGCTGCGACCAGGAAGCCGGCCATCGGCGAGAACACCAGGGACGCGCCGATATCGACGGCCTTCTGCCAGTTCACACCGTCAGCCAGGGGGATGTCGTTGATCAGGGCATTGGCCAGGCCGACACCGAGGATCGAACCGATCAGGGTGTGGGAGCTGGAGGCGGGGATACCGAAGTACCAGGTGCCCAGGTTCCAGGTGATCGCCGCGGCTAACAACGAGAAGACCATCGCCAAGCCATGGCCGGTGTTCACATTGATCAGCAACTCCACGGGCAGCAGGTGCACGATGGCGTAGGCGACACCGACACCACCGAGCAACACGCCGAGGAAGTTGAACACCCCGGAGAAGAACACGGCCAGATGCGGCGGCATGGCTTTGGTATAGATGACTGTGGCCACCGCGTTAGCGGTGTCATGAAAGCCATTGATGAACTCGAAGGCGAGGACAAAGGCCAGGGCGAGCAACAGGCTCACGAGAACCCAAGCATCCAGTCCGCTGAATAAATCGATCATGAAGGTTTTCTGACCCGGTCGTAAGGGGGCGCGATTATGCCAGAAAACCTCGGTAATCGATGCACTAGCTGCTCATCGGTATCAATCTTCATCGAATCGCCATGGGCGAAAGCTGGCGATCCCAGGGTTTTCGGGGCTTTGGCAAGTCTTTGATTTATAAAGCACAGGGCTGAAAGGACAGGGTTTTGTCACCAAATCGTCATGCCTGAAACATTTGTATGAAATTTTACAGACGATGGTGGGATTCAGGTCGGCTGGAGGATGGCTAAATGGCATCGCTGCAGGCAGGGCCCTGGACTCGCTCCGAAGCGCTTATGGCTCTTCGGCCTTGAGTTCCTGTTCAATCTTTTGGATTTCCTGGGCAAATGCCTGGTCGAGCAGGCTGGCTCGCTTGCGCCATGGTTTGCGTTCAGGTTCAGGCTGGGCGGCATAGGTGGTGACTTCCCCGCCGTAAACGTCCTTGTAACGTTGCTCCTGGCGCTCAAGTTCCGCGCGCAGTTCATCTTTCGTCACGTTGTTACCTAATTGAGTTGGGTGTAAGTACATGGCAGTGTTTGGCCTGAATGTCGCCCTCGGGTTGTTCCAACTTGAACCCACGAAGTGTTCAAGTTTGAATGAAAACGGGAGGCCACTGTTGGGCGGTCATTCCAGGCAGGTAGTTGCGATCGTCCATGCACGACCTGTGCATGGTTTGGCGAGTTCCAGCCTCAATATGAAACCGGGCTCTCCTCCGCACAGGATGCATTATAGCGGCGCATTTGAATAACACTATCGGCATAAAGTTAAAAAGCGTCAACTTTGTGTGAGTGTTTTGTTACGTCGACGCGTCAGTATTTGCTGAAATTCTGGCGTCATAAACTCAACAAGGAAACAAGCTATTAAATTAACGGCTTAACATCGCCGGGGACGTGGTTGATAGATCGCCCTCAGGCGTAGCGCTAAATTGCGATAATCGCATGATTGTCCGATAATCGCCCAATGTTGCGGGGCCTGCCTTGTGCATCACGGCCGGCCCGGCTTGTAATAGCAGCCCAATCCCCTGCGGTTGACAATAAGAGAAAGGAACCTGGCATGAACGATCAATTGCGCAACTCTTTCGCGTCAGTGGCGCCGCCGATCGTTGCCTCGCCGGCCAAGCGTATCCAGGCGTTTACCGGTGACCCCGACTTCATGACCTCCCTGGCTCGCGGCCTGGCGGTGGTGCAGGCGTTCCAGGAGCGCAAGCGCCACCTGACCATCGCCCAGATCAGCCACCGCACCGAGATCCCCCGCGCCGCCGTACGCCGTTGCCTGCATACCTTGATCAAGCTCGGCTACGCCACCACCGATGGGCGCACCTATTCATTGCTGCCCAAAGTCCTGACCCTGGGGCATGCCTACCTGTCCTCCACGCCATTGGCGGTATCGGCCCAGCCTTATCTGGACCGTATGAGCGAGCAACTGCACGAAGCCTGCAACATGGCCACCCTCGAAGGCGACGACATCCTCTACATCGCCCGTTCAGCCACCACCCAGCGCCTGATTTCCGTGGACCTGTCGGTGGGCGGACGGTTGCCGGCCTATTGCACCTCCATGGGCCGCATCCTGCTCGCGGCATTGGATGACGCCTCGCTGCAGGACTACCTCGACCATGCCGACCTGCAAACCAAGACCAGCCGCACCCTGACCACCCCTGAAGCCTTGTTCGAATGCCTGCAACAAGTGCGTCAGCAGGGCTGGTGCATTGTCGACCAGGAACTGGAACAGGGCCTGCGCTCCATCGCCGTGCCGGTGTATGACGCGTCCGGCCAGGTGCTGGCGGCGCTCAATGTCAGTACTCACGCTGGACGGGTCAGCCGCAGCGAGCTGGAGCAGCGTTTCCTGCCGAGCATGCTCAGTGCCAGCCGTGAGTTGAGTGCGCAGTTGTTTGCCTAAGGTGTTCGGTGACCGCACAGATCCCCGCTTGATCAATTGACGATGTTTCCCCCGGCTTATTACTGTGCGGCAGCGCTCTTGAGGGCGCCCCAATAATAATGACGGCCCCAGGCCGTTGGCCCGCCATCGGTGTGGAATAAGAATAATGAATCAGCCTTCTGTCGGTACCACCCTGGACGTGCAGTCCTTTATCAACACCCAGCCACTGTCCCGTTACCAGTGGCGCGTGGTGATCCTGTGTTTCCTCATTGTTTTCCTCGATGGCCTCGACACCGCCGCCATGGGCTTTATCGCGCCCGCGCTGTCACAGGACTGGGGCATCGACCGCGCCAGCCTTGGCCCGGTGATGAGCGCTGCGTTGATCGGCATGGTATTCGGCGCCCTGGGTTCCGGACCGTTGGCTGACCGTTTCGGGCGCAAGGTTGTGCTGGTGGGCGCGGTGCTGGTGTTTGGTGCGTTCAGCCTGGCCTCGGCCTACAGCAGCAGCGTGGATCAATTGCTGGTGCTGCGTTTTCTCACCGGGCTGGGCCTGGGTGCCGGCATGCCGAACGCGACGACCCTGCTCTCCGAATACACCCCTGAACGCCACAAGTCGCTATTGGTGACCAGCATGTTCTGTGGTTTCAACCTGGGCATGGCCGGTGGCGGGTTTATCTCGGCCAAGCTGATCCCGGCGTTCGGCTGGCACGCCTTGTTGATGATCGGCGGCATCCTGCCGTTGATCCTGGTGGTGGTGCTGATGCTGTGGCTGCCGGAGTCGGCGCGTTTCCTGGTGGTGCGCAACCGAGGCACCGACAAGGTGCGCAAAACGCTGTCGCCCATCGAACCCTCTATTGTTGCCCAGGCCACCGCCTTCAGCGTGCCCGAACAAAAAACCGTCAAGGCGCGCAACGTGTTCGCGGTGATTTTCTCGGGCACCTACAGCGTCGGCACCTTGCTGCTGTGGCTGACGTACTTCATGGGCCTGGTGATCGTGTACCTGCTGACCAGTTGGCTGCCGACCCTGATGCGCGACAGCGGCGCCAGCATGGAGCAGGCTGCGTTTATCGGCGCGCTGTTCCAGTTTGGTGGCGTATTGAGTGCCGTCGGCGTGGGATGGGCGATGGACCGGTTCAATCCCCACAAGGTCATCGGCACTTTCTACCTGCTGGCCGGGGTGTTTGCCTACGCGGTCGGGCAGAGCCTGGGCAATATCACCCTATTGGCCACCTTGGTGCTGGTCGCCGGGATGTGCGTCAACGGTGCGCAATCGGCGATGCCGTCCCTGGCCGCGCGCTTCTACCCAACCCAAGGCCGCGCCACCGGCGTGTCGTGGATGCTCGGCATCGGCCGTTTCGGCGCGATCCTCGGCGCGTGGATGGGCGCCACCTTGCTCGGCCTGGGCTGGAACTTCGAGCAGGTGCTCACCGCCCTGGTCATTCCGGCCGCTTTGGCCACAGCAGCCGTGGTCATCAAAGGCATGGTCAGCCATGCGGATGCGACCTGAGATCAATCGATAGCCTGCCAACAATTCGTTCGATAATCGAACGCTGAGTCGATTATCGGATTGTTTGGCCGATTTCCCCGGCTTAATCTTCAAGCACTTCGGCGCCACCTCAGCGCCTTTTCGATCCACACCGGGAGCCCAACCCCATGGCTGAAATTCTTGCGCTGCGTGACGCGGTGAAGCAATTCGTGAACGACGGCGACACTGTCGCACTGGAAGGCTTCACCCATCTGATCCCTACGGCAGCGGGTCATGAAATCATTCGTCAGGGCAAGAAAGACCTGACGCTGGTGCGTATGACGCCTGACCTGATCTACGACCAGTTGATCGGTGCCGGGTGTGCGCGCAAGCTGATTTTCTCCTGGGGCGGTAACCCGGGTGTAGGTTCCCTGCATCGCCTGCGTGACGCGGTCGAGAAGCAATGGCCGCAACCGTTGGAAATCGAAGAACACAGCCACGCCGACCTGGCCAATGCCTACGTCGCCGGCGCATCGGGCCTGCCGTTCGCGGTGCTGCGCGCCTACGCGGGTTCCGACTTGCCCAAGGTCAACCCGCTGATTAAGACCGTGACGTGCCCGTTCACCGGTGAAGTGCTGGCAGCGGTACCGTCGGTGCGTCCGGACGTCACCGTGATCCACGCGCAAAAGGCTGATCGCAAGGGCAACGTGTTGCTCTGGGGCATTCTTGGGGTGCAGAAGGAAGCGGCCCTGGCGGCCAAGCGCTGCATCGTCACCGTGGAAGAAATCGTCGATGACCTGAACGCGCCGATGAACAGCTGCGTGCTGCCGACCTGGGCCCTCACTGCGGTGTGCCACGTACCCGGTGGTGCCCATCCGTCCTACGCCCACGGCTACAACGAGCGTGACAATCGCTTCTACCAGGCGTGGGACCCCATCGCCCGCGACCGTGGGACCTTTACCGCCTGGATGGATGAATACATCCACGGCACTGCCGATTTCAGTGAATTCCAGGCCAAGCTGACCACGCAGCAGGAGGCCAAGTAATGGCTTACTCGACCAATGAAATGATGACCGTCGCCGCCGCGCGCCGCCTCAAGAACGGCTCCGTGTGCTTTGTGGGCATCGGCCTGCCGTCCAAGGCCGCCAACCTGGCACGCCTGACTTCGTCGCCGGATGTGGTGCTGATCTATGAGTCCGGCCCGATTGGCGCCAAGCCCAGCGTATTGCCACTGTCGATCGGTGATGGCGAGCTGGCGGAAACCGCCGACACCGTGGTGCCGACCGGCGAGATTTTTCGCTACTGGCTGCAGGGCGGGCGTATCGACGTGGGCTTTCTCGGTGCCGCGCAAGTCGACCGCTTCGGCAACATCAACACCACCGTGGTCGGTGATTATCACCAACCCAAGGTGCGCCTGCCGGGCGCCGGTGGCGCGCCCGAAATCGCCGGCTCGGCCAAGAGCGTGTTGATCATCCTCAAGCAGTCGTCCCGTTCGTTTGTCGACAAGCTGGACTTCATCACCTCGGTCGGCCACGGCGAAGGTGGGGATTCGCGTAAACGCCTGGGTCTGCCGGGTGCCGGTCCTGTCGGAATCATTACTGACCTGTGCATCATGGAACCGGAAGAGGGCACCCACGAATTCGTGGTCACCGCCCTGCACCCAGGGGTGACCCGCGAGCAAGTCGTAGCGGCCACCGGTTGGGCGGTTCGATTTGCCGAGCAGGTCAGCACCACCGCCGAACCGACCGAGGTCGAGTTGACCGCCCTGCGTGACCTTGAAGCACGTACGGCCGCCGCCCACGGCCAAGCACCGGGAGAAGCCTGATGCGCGAGGTGTTTATCTGCGATGCGATTCGCACCCCCATCGGCCGCTTTGGCGGTGGCCTGTCCAGCGTGCGCGCCGATGACCTGGCGGCCGTGCCGATCAAGGCGCTGATCGAGCGCAACCCTTCCGTGGACTGGTCGGCCGTTGACGAGGTGTTCCTCGGCTGCGCCAACCAGGCCGGTGAAGACAACCGCAACGTCGCCCGCATGGCGCTGTTGCTGGCCGGCCTGCCGGAGAGTATTCCGGGGGTGACCCTCAACCGTTTGTGCGCCTCGGGCATGGATGCGATCGGCACCGCGTTTCGCGCCATCGCCAGCGGCGAAATGGAGCTGGCGATTGCCGGTGGCGTCGAGTCGATGTCCCGTGCGCCGTTCGTGATGGGCAAGGCTGATGCGGCGTTTTCGCGCAACATGAAGCTGGAAGACACCACCATCGGCTGGCGTTTTATCAATCCGTTGATGAAAGCCCAGTACGGCGTGGACGCCATGCCGCAGACCGCCGATAACGTCGCCGACGACTACCAGGTCTCCCGCGCCGACCAGGACGCCTTTGCCCTGCGCAGCCAGCAACGCACCGCCGCCGCCCAGGCGGCCGGATTCTTCGCCGAAGAAATCGTGCCGGTGCGGGTCGCCCATAAAAAAGGCGAAACCGTGGTGGAGCACGATGAGCACCCCAGGGATACCACCCTTGAAGCCCTGGCCAAACTCAAACCGGTCAACGGCCCGGACAAGACCGTCACCGCGGGCAATGCCTCTGGGGTGAACGACGGTGCGGCCGCAATGATCCTGGCGTCTGCCGAAGCGGTTAAAAAACACGGCCTGACTGCCCGCGCCCGCGTGCTGGGCATGGCCAGCGCCGCTGTCGCGCCACGGGTGATGGGCATGGGCCCGGTGCCGGCGGTGCGCAAGCTGGTGGAGCGCCTGGGCCTGGCCGTCACTGACTTCGATGTGATCGAACTCAACGAAGCCTTCGCCAGCCAAGGCCTGGCGGTGCTGCGTGAACTGGGCATCGCCGACGATGCACCCCAGGTCAACCCGAACGGTGGCGCCATCGCACTGGGCCACCCGTTGGGCATGAGCGGTGCACGGCTGGTATTGACGGCCCTGCATCAGTTGGAAAAAACCGGCGGCCGTAAAGGCCTGGCGACCATGTGCGTGGGCGTCGGCCAAGGCCTGGCCCTGGCGATCGAACGCATCTAATAAGAGAGGACAGCTCCATGAGTGACAAGCCCGGTTACCGGCGCCCGCAAGCGGGCACTCAACCTGATTACCTGCACCCGGCCTACCAGTCGACGAACCTGCGTTCGCCGTCCCAGCCGTTGGTGTTCCTGCCCCATTCCTTGTCGGAAATCACCGGCCCGACCATCGGTGCCGAGCGACTCAGCGAAAAGGACAACGACCTCACTGCCCAACACGACGGCGAGCCGCTGGGTGAACGCATCATCATTCATGGCCGCGTGCTGGATGAAAACGGCCTGCCGATGCCGGGCATCCTCGTGGAGATCTGGCAGGCCAACGCCGCCGGTCGCTACAACCACAAACGTGACCTGCACGATGCGCCGCTGGACCCGAACTTCACCGGCACCGGGCGCACCGTCACCGACGCCGATGGCTGGTACCAGTTCCAGACCATCAAGCCTGGGGCCTATCCATGGGGCAACCACCACAACGCGTGGCGCCCGGCGCATATCCATTTTTCGCTGTTTGGCCCGAGCGTACTGACACGCCTGGTGACGCAGATGTATTTCCCTGGCGACCCGCTGCTGGAATACGACCCGATCTACAACTGCGTACCGGATACCAGCGCCAAGGAACGCCTGATCGCCCGTTTCGACCTGGAAAAGACCATTCCTTCCTATGCCCTCGGCTACCGCTGGGACATCGTCCTGCGCGGCCGCGACGCCACGCCGATGGAGAAATGAGATGACACTCAACGCGACCACGTCCCACACCGTCGGGCCGTACTACCACATCGGCCTGACCTGGCTGAACCGCGAAGACTTGACCGTCGCCGCCACCCTCGGCGAGCGCGTGGCGATCAGCGGGCAAGTGGTGGACGGCAACGGTGATGTTGTCAACGACGCCATGCTCGAAGTCTGGCAGGCCAATGCCGCCGGCAAGTACGACCACCCTGAAGACGAGCAGGACAAGGCGCTCGACCCGAACTTCGAAGGCTTTGGCCGGGTGCCGGTGGATGCCGAAGGGCGTTTCCGCTTTACCACGATCAAGCCGGGCAGCGTGCCGGGCCTGCAAGGCACGACCCAGGCGCCGCACCTGGTGGTGCTGGTGTTTGCCCGTGGGCTGGTGAAGCACCTGCTGACGCGGATTTATTTCGAGGGCGAGGCGTTGAATGGGGATGACCCGTTGCTGGCCTGTGTGCCTGCCGAGCGGCGCGGCACGTTGATTGCCAAGCGGGATGCGGCGGGTGTACATCAGTGGAATGTGATTTTGCAGGGCACAGATAAGGAGACGGTGTTCTTCGATTATTGATCGGTAGCAGCGGTAAGTTTCAAGCTGCAAGCTACAAGGAAGAGCAGTGACCGCGTCGGTTTTTCTCTTGCAGCTTATAGCTTGCTGCTTGCAACTACCTCCGGTTGTTGCAAAGTATGTCTAGGCTATAACCGTTCCCACTGAGTGAAAAACCATGACAACAACCACCAGTCACTACACCGGAGAAGAGCGCAGCAAACGGATCTTTGCGATTGTCGGTGCCTCCTCCGGCAACCTGGTCGAATGGTTCGACTTCTACGTCTATGCCTTCTGCGCCATTTACTTCGCCCCAGCGTTTTTTCCGTCGGATGACCCCACGGTCCAACTGCTCAACACCGCTGGCGTGTTCGCTGCCGGCTTCCTGATGCGCCCCATCGGCGGCTGGCTGTTCGGCCGGGTCGCCGACAAGCACGGACGCAAGAATTCGATGATGATCTCGGTGCTGATGATGTGCGCCGGTTCCCTGGTCATCGCCTTTTTGCCCACCTACAAAGACATCGGCGCCTGGGCCCCGGCTCTGCTGCTGGTGGCGCGGCTGTTCCAGGGCCTGTCGGTGGGGGGCGAATATGGCACCACCGCCACCTACATGAGTGAAGTCGCGCTCAAGGGCCAGCGTGGGTTTTTTGCCTCGTTCCAGTACGTGACCCTGATCGGTGGCCAACTGTTGGCGGTGCTGGTGGTGGTGATCCTGCAACAGATCCTCACTGAGGAAGAACTGCGGGCCTGGGGTTGGCGGATTCCGTTCGTGATCGGTGCGATTGCCGCGGTGATTTCCCTGCTGCTGCGCCGCACCCTCAAGGAAACCACCAGCAAGGAAACCCGCGAGGACAAGGACGCCGGCAGTATCGCCGCGCTGTTTCGTGACCATAAGGCGGCATTCATCACCGTGCTCGGCTACACCGCAGGCGGTTCGCTGATTTTCTACACCTTTACCACCTACATGCAGAAGTACCTGGTGAACACCGCCGGGATGCACGCCAAGACCGCCAGTTACATCATGACCGGCGCGCTGTTCCTGTACATGTGCATGCAGCCGCTGTTCGGCATGCTGGCCGACAAGATCGGCCGGCGTAACTCAATGCTGTGGTTCGGCGCGTTGGGCACACTGTGCACGGTGCCGATCCTGCTCAGCTTGAAAACCGTCAGCAGTCCGTTCCTGGCGTTTGTGCTGATCACCCTGGCCCTGGCGATTGTCAGCTTCTACACCTCGATCAGCGGCCTGGTGAAGGCGGAAATGTTCCCGCCACAAGTGCGCGCCCTGGGCGTGGGCCTGGCCTATGCGGTGGCCAACGCAATCTTCGGCGGTTCGGCGGAATACGTGGCCCTGGGCCTCAAATCCATGGGCATGGAAAACACCTTCTATTGGTATGTCACCGGCATGATGGCGGTGGCCTTCCTGTTCAGCTTGCGCCTGCCGAAACAGGCGGCGTACCTGCATCACGATTTGTAAGGGATGAGTTATGACACTGCGCACGAGCAATCAACTGTTCGACGCTTACTTCACCGCTGACAGCATGGCCGAGGTGTTCTGCGACCAGGGACGCCTGCAGGGCATGCTCGATTTCGAAGCCGCGCTCGCCCGGGCGCAGGCCCGGGTCGGGTTGATCCCCCAGGCGGCCGTGGCGCCGATTGCCCAGGCCTGCCTGGCGTCGCTGTACGACGTGGATGCCCTCGGTGTGGCGATTGCCACGGCGGGGAATTCGGCGATTCCGCTGGTGAAGGCGCTGGGCAAGTTGATTGCCAGCGGGGATGCCGGGGCCGAACGCTATGTGCACCTGGGCGCGACCAGCCAGGACGTGATGGACACCGGGCTGGTGCTGCAACTGCGCCGGGCCCTGGGGTTGATCGAAACGGATCTGGCGCGTCTGGGCGATGTGCTGGCCGCCCAGGCCCAGCGTTATGCGACGACGCCGTTGGCCGGGCGTACCTGGTTACAACACGCGACGCCGGTCACCCTGGGGATGAAGATTGCCGGTTGGCTGGGCGCGGTGACGCGCAGTCGCCAGCGTTTGAAAGAACTGCAACCGCGTTTGCTGGTGCTGCAATTCGGCGGCGCGTCCGGGACGTTGGCGGCACTCGGTGAACACGCCATGCCGGTGGCCGAGGCGCTGGCGTCGGAGTTGCAACTGAGCTTGCCTGAACAACCCTGGCACACCCAACGGGATCGTCTGGTGGAGTACGCCTGCGTCCTGGGCCTGATCGCCGGCAGCCTCGGCAAACTGGGTCGCGATATCAGCCTGCTGATGCAAACCGAAGCGGCCGAAGTGTTCGAGCCGTCGGCGCCCGGCAAGGGCGGTTCGTCGACCATGCCGCACAAACGCAACCCGGTGGGCGCCGCTGTGCTGATCAGCACCGCCACGCGCGTGCCCGGCCTGGTGGCGACGATGTTCAGCGCCATGCCCCAGGAACATGAACGCAGCCTGGGCCTGTGGCACGCCGAATGGGAAACCTTGCCGGAGATTTGCCGCCTGGTGTCCGGGGCCCTGAAACAAGCGCTGCTGGTGAGCGAAGGGTTGGAAGTCGACCCCGGACGCATGGCCCACAACCTCGACCTGACCCAAGGGCTGGTGCTGGCCGAAGCCGTCAGCATCGTGCTGGCTCAACGCCTGGGCCGGGAAACCGCGCACCACCTGCTGGAGCAATGCTGCAAACGCGCCGTCGCAGAAGGGCGCCACTTGCGCGCGGTGCTGGCGGACGAACCGCAGGTCACCGCCGAGTTGTCCGCCCCTGAGTTGGACCGCCTGCTCGACCCGGCCCACTACCTGGGCCAGGCGCACACCTGGGTCACTCGCGCTGTCACCGAACACTTTGCATTGACCGCCTAAGGAGAACGCTGTGGCTTTCGTACAACTCGCCGAGGGCGAACTGCATTACCAACTCGATGGCCCCCTGGACGCACCGGTGCTGGTGCTGTCCAACTCGCTGGGTACCGACCTGCATATGTGGGACATCCAGATCCCGGCGTTTACCGAGCATTTCCGGGTGTTGCGTTTCGACACCCGTGGCCACGGCAAATCCCTGGTGACCGAGGGACCGTACAGCATCGAGCAGTTGGGCCTCGACGTGATCGCACTGCTGGATGCGCTGGATATTCAGCGTGCACATTTTTGCGGGCTGTCCATGGGTGGCTTGATCGGCCAATGGCTGGGGATTAATGCCGGTGAGCGCCTGCAGCGCCTGGTGGTGTGCAACACCGCCGCCAAAATCGGCACGCCGGAGATCTGGAACCCACGGATCGAGATGGTCCAGCGTGATGGCGCGGCGGCCATGGTGGCCTTGCGCGATGCGTCGATTGCGCGTTGGTTCACCGCCGATTTTGCGGCAGCCAACCCGCACCAGGCCAAGCAGATCACCGACATGCTTGCCGCGACTTCGCCCCCAGGTTACGCGGCCAACTGCGCCGCCGTGCGTGATGCCGATTTCCGTGAGCAGTTGTCGAAGATCAAGGCGCCAACCCTGGTGATTGCCGGCACTGAAGATGCCGTCACGCCACCGGCCGGTGGTCACTTTATCCAGCACCATGTGCAGGGCGCCGAGTACGCCGAGTTCTACGCGGCGCACCTGTCCAATGTGCAGGCCGGTGCTGCGTTCAGTGATCGGGTTATCAAATTCCTGCTGGCCCGCTGAGGCCGCTGTTGTGGCAACTGGCTTGTTGTGGCAAGTGGGCTTCCTGTGGTGAGCGGGCTTGCCCCGCGTTGGGGCGCGAAGCGGCCCCAAATCAGGCGCCACGGTCTGTCTGAAATAATTCGGCGTCCGTATTGGGGCTGCTTCGCAGCCCAGCGCGGGGCAAGCCCGCTCACCACAAGAAGCCCGCTCGCCACAGGTCATCGAGTTGAAATCTTATTGAACCAGGAGTTTTTTGTGGACGAGAAACAACGTTATGCCGACGGCCTGCAGGTGCGCCGCGAAGTGCTGGGCGATGCCCATGTCGACCGCAGCCTCAACGCGCTGACCGAGTTCAACAGCGAGTTCCAGGACATGATCACCCGCCACGCCTGGGGTGACATCTGGACCCGCCCCGGGCTGCCTCGCCACACCCGCAGCCTGATCACCATCGCCATGCTGATCGGCATGAACCGCAGCGAAGAACTCAAGCTGCACCTGCGCGCCGCCGCCAGCAACGGCGTTACCCGTGCCGAGATCAAGGAAGTGCTGATGCAGAGCGCGATCTATTGCGGGATCCCGGCGGCGAATGCAACGTTCCACCTGGCTGAATCAGTGTGGGACGAACTGGGGGTTGAGTCCCGCTCGCCGAAGTAACAGGCTCAGGCCAGCCTTGTCGTGTAGACCCTCTTGCGCAATGGAAGCCCCATCTCTTCTTTCAGGCCGTTTTCGGTAAATTCCCGTGGATTGGTGGTGGTTTTCGCTGTGCTGGGGTCGCCGTCGAAATCAACCGGGGGGACTGCCGTTTGCAGACCGATCGCCTGCCGCTCTATGTTGGGTTCGCGTTCCTGGTGAGTGTCGGGTGTTGCAGTTTCTCCCTTTAGATTTTGACCTGTGGCACCCGCGAATGCGTGTCCCCTCTCATGAGCGAGGCTGGTGATCGGGGGAGATCTGTCGTCATACATATACATCGGGTTGTAATTGATCGTGCCCAGGTCAGCCGTTTCTCCCGGTTCACCCTCCACGATGTAACCCAACTGTGAATCGGTCAGTGATTCGACGTCGCCGCCTGCTTGAAGATACCGTTGAATGGCTTGGGTGTTGAAGCCGTAGGTCATGTCATCACGGGTGTCCAGCTCGCGCAGGGTGACTGGCGCGTTGTTGCGTGCCGCCAATTCGTCCTCTTTCTTCAACGACTGCTGGCCTATGGGCGACATTCTCAATAGCTCCAGATCGTCTTCGACCCGCTGTCTGAACTCGGCGGAACCCTCGACCAGATAGGCTGTTTTGCCGGCGTCACTGGGCGTTACATCAAACCTGCGTGAGCTGAGCGAGCGGATCACATTATCCGAAGGTTTGGCGTAGATAACCGTGTTGTCATGGTGAGACCTCACGTTGTTATGACCTCTGCCGGTGTAAATGACCGAGCTGCCAAGACTGACCATCAGGTTGTCACCACCGCCACCGTGCATCACGGTATGGCCATTTTTGGCGATCATGAAGTCATGACCACGACCTCCATCCATATGCACGATTCGACCGACAGGTCCTTCCAGGGCCTGCAGACGGTCATTACCATTGCCGCCATAAAGCGCACTGCTACCACTGCCCGCGACCAGCGTGTCGTTGCCTTCTCCGCCCGATGCGACTCCACGGCCCTTGCCCATTTCGATAAAGTCGTCGCCCGCGCCGCCCTTGATTTGGGTGGTACCACCACCGCCACGGGCGTAGTCGTCACCGTCTCCGAGGTCGATCCTGATGGGCGTCGTCACGTCCGGAGCCACCACCACACAGTCGTTGCCGCCGTGGGTCTTGATATACAGGGGCTGGACCATGCCCAGCTCGGGGCGATTGAGCAGCTCAAGGGT
The DNA here is from genome assembly GCF_036346475.1 of Pseudomonas sp. AM8. NCBI lineage: Bacteria > Pseudomonadati > Pseudomonadota > Gammaproteobacteria > Pseudomonadales > Pseudomonadaceae > Pseudomonas > Pseudomonas sp. AM8. The sequence goes on along the minus strand of NZ_JAOTNX010000001.1, from coordinate 292,195 downwards.
GTAGGCTTTATCGTTGACGGTAGCGAGCAGCTTTCCATCGGAGGTACGGGTGATGTTCACCCGGTCTGCACGGTTGCTGGTTTCCAATACGATTTGACTGAATATTGTGCCGACGTCGCCGTTTTGTGCGGCGCTGAATTCAACCTCCTGGGAGATTTTTACGTGTTTGTCCTGAAACAGGACCTCGCTGTTTACGTAGCTTTTGTGTCCCAGGGCGACTTCGGGAGACGGCCGGGAGGAGGGAGTCAGGGCATCGGAGTCAGGGCGTTTGTATTTGATGTGGACGGGGGGTTCTGGCGTTGCCGGTGATGGGCTGTTGGTGTAGTTCGTCAGCACGGGCATGGACGCAGAGATAGCCATGGTTGGACTCGATCGTGGTTGGCGGGCGTTCCTTTGAGTGGCGGGAGGGGAAATGCTGTTCCAAGGAAAAAGCAGTCAAACGCTGTCTTGATATTGCATGCCTTAAGAACGGCCTGGAGTTAATGAGAGTCGGCGTCCCACACCCAATTCCACACGCCCGGCAGATGCACTGCTTCATTCACGTCTTTGACCGTACGCGCCAATGCCGCGCGTTGCAGGGCGGCCGTATCGGTGTAGAACGGTTCGGCTGCGGTCTTCATGCCATTGACTCGTGCGCTGTCCAGCAGGATCTGCAGGTATTCCTGCATATGCCGCGCGGTATAGCGGTTGATGTCGTGGAAGGTCACCACCACCGGAATCACACCGTCCACCGTCGGTAGCTCCCCCAGCGCGATGCGCTCGCGCACCACCGACAGTTGTCGATACAGGTTGGCGCGGCGCCTTGGGCTGCCATTGAAGCCCCAGATCTTGCCGTCATTGGCGCTCAGGTCGGTCAGCAGGACCTGCATGCCATGGCGCTGGTAGGCGGCGAAGGTGCGCCGGTCGTAGTTCCAGAACGGCGGGCGGACCAGCACGGGCGGCGCGCCGGTGATCGAGGCGATATCGCTCGCGCCCTGGCTGAGGGTGCGTTCCAGCTCGGCATCATTCAGCCAGCGGTGGTTGGTATGAAAGGTCGTGGCAGTGTGAAAAGCCAGCACATGCCCGCCGGCGTATTCACGCTCCATCGTCTTGCGCCCCCGCGAGCTGCCGCCGGAACGCGACGATTCGGTCTGCAGGAAGAACACCGCCTTGATCCCCGGCAGCACCGGGTTGTGCGCCAGGTCGGCGATCACTGAACGGCTGGGGTTGTCGTAGCCCGAGGCGCTGGGGCCGTCATCGAAGGTCAGCAAAAAACGGATCGGCGCCTGGGCTTGCAGGCGTTGCTCGGTCTGCGCGGTCAGGGCAATGGGCGCGCCGATACAGCCGCTGAGGCTCAAGGCCAGGGCCAGCACGGCGGATGCGATGGCAAAGGATTTCATGGTGTGCGCAGGCTCGGATAAGAGGCCGCTGCTGGGCGGATCAGCAGCGGCAGGCGCGCACGATACAGTAAGTGCGGCGCCGGATTACAGCAGACTTATCGGGTAACTGACGATCAACCGGTTTTCATCGAACTCATTGTTGCTGTAGTCGCGGCGCATGCTCGAATTGCGCCAGCGCACCATAAGGTTTTTCACCACGCCGCTCTGTACGGTGTAGCCCAATTCGCTTTCGCGACCCCATTCCTTGCCGCCGGTGATGGTGCCGGTGTGCACGTTGCTGCCGCTGATATAGCGGTTCATCAGGGTCAGGCCCGGTACGCCGAGGGCGGCGAAGTTGTAGTCGTGGCGCACCTGCCAGGATTTTTCCTCGGCGTTGTCGTAACTCGAGTTGTAGCTGTCGTTGGCCAGGGTGCCGCCGCTGGTGCCGTTGACGCGCATCCACGCGCTGTTGCCGGTGAGTTTTTGCAGGCCGACGTAAAAGGTGTTGCCGCCATACTTGGCCGAGAACAGACCGGACCAGGTTTTGTTGTCCAAGTCGCCGGCGCGGGCGCTGCCGTCGTCCTTGCCGTAGAAGAACCCGAGGTTGGCGCCCAGGGTCCAGTCGCCCAGGGGCTGGCTGTGGATCAGGTTGACGAACTGCTGGCTGTAGATGTCCTTGAGCTGGGCGTTCCACACGCCGACCTGGGTGCGTTTGTCGTTGAAGGCGTACTCGCCGCCCTGGAAGTTGAAGCGGTCCGAGGTGAACGCGGTTTTGCCGACCATCGACATGTCCGACATGCTGCTGTCGTCGCGCGGGCTGTTGGCGCGGAACTGGCCGCCGTACAGGGTCAGGCCGTCGATTTCCTTCGAGGTGATCTGCCCGCCGCGCAGGGTTTGCGGCAGGGAGCGGCCATCGTCGGCACGCAGGATCGGCAGCACCGGCATCCATTCGCCGACCTTCACTTCGGTCTTGGAAATACGCGCCTTGAACGCCACGCCGAGACGGCCGAATTCATCTGCAGGGCGGCCATCGTGGTCCAGCGGCAGCAATTGGGTGCCACCGGTACCGCGCCCGCCATCGAGCTTCAACGAGTACAGCCCGAGCACATCCACACCGAAACCGACGGTGCCTTGGGTAAAGCCGGACTTGGCGTCGAGGATGAAACTCTGTGTCCACTCCTGCGCGCCACCCTGGGTTTTGGTGGGGTTGGTGAAATTGCGGTTGAAGAAGAAATTACGCAGGTTGAGGTTGGCGCTGGCGTCCTCCAGAAAACCGTGTTCTTCGGCGACGACGGGCATGGCAAGACTGGCGATAGCGGTGGCCAGCAGGAGCCGGCGCGGGTGAAAGGTGCTCATGGTGGTGGACCTGTTGTTATTGGGTTTATGCAGGTGGCGGCCATGGTGCGGGGCGGTGCGGGGGCGGTTCAATCGGGGCAGGGCGGGTTGTGGGCGATGATCGAACGCAAGTTGCCGGGCGCACAGGCCCGGCCCCGGCATTGCGGGGTTATCGCTTGGGCAGGTCGAAGTGGGTCCAGGGCACAGTCGGCAGGTAGTGTTGCGCAGCTACGATCAGCGCCACCATCACCACCAGGAACACCGCTTGCAGAGGGCTCCAGAAGGCCCAGTGCAGGCCGTTCAGCCAGGGGTAGCCTTCGGCGAACTTCTGGCTCATATGACCGATGCGTTTTTTGTGCAGCAGGTTGATCAGCAGCGCGCCGGCATAGGTCACCGCACCCAGTACACCGAGCATCAAGCCGCAGGCCACCAGCATGATCGCCTGCGGTACGCCGTGGCGAATCACCAGCCAGTAGTCGTTGGGGTTGATTCGCTTGGGGATCAGGTACTGGCTCAGCCACACATCCAGCACCCGATAGGTTGAACTCATCCCGGCCCACATTTGGGTGACGCGAAAGCCAACGGCCGCCGGCACGAACGCCATCAGCATGAAAATGACCAGCGACATCCCGTCCATTCTGTCTGGCTTATCGTGGGCGATGCTCAGGCCAAGCCCCAGGGCGAAGACGGCCCATAGCCGGATAAACACCTGGGTGTAGATCGGCCGGGGCACGAATTTGCGCCAAAAGAACAGGTCTGTTTGAGGCAGGCGCTCGACCAGTTGCGGATAGCGCCAGGTCAGTGTTTGCGCCAGGTGCTGGCAGGCGTTCCACTCGTTCTCGCCAAACCCATCGATCAGGCGTTTGTGTTGCGTGGCGGACATCGGCGTCAGCAGCAGGCGCGCGGCCAGGGCATCGGCTGATGTGCGCCGCGTGTCCTGGGCCTTGTCCTGCAAGTTGGCGTAGAAACTTTCCTGCTCGCAACGCGACACCAATTCGCGCCACATCCACGCCGGTTCCGGGTAGACGCCTTTCTGGTCGTCCCAGCCGAATGCCTGGCACACCCGCTCGAACAGCGGCACGCTCCACTGGGTGTCATGCAGCAGGTGCAGGACGATGCGCTGCCACTGCTGTTGCAGGTCGAACACCCGGAGCCAGGGTTGGTCGTTGTACTGCGTGAGCTGGGTGATGAACTCGCGCTCGGCCTTTTGCTCCAGCAGTTCCTGCAGGGTGCGGCGGTAGTCTTGCAGCAGCTCGCCGGTCAGCGCTTCGTATTGCCAGGACGTCATCGCCACCTGCTGCCAGGGGGTCAGCCATTCCAGGTGTTGCGCGGCCCAAGCGGCGATGGCGCTGCGTTCGCCCGGTGCTTCGAAACAATGGCGCAACAGGCCGGCCTGGAACGCATCGGTGCAGCCCTGTTGCCGAGCCTGGGCCCAGCGCTCGTCGAGGTTACGCGCGTTAAGGCCGTCGAGCAGTGCCTGGGCCGGGTCCGGTGTGGGGGCGTCGAAGGGCGCCGGGCTGACGGGGCTGATGTCCAGCAGTTCGGCCAGGTCATTCAGGTTGGCGTAGGCCGCTTCGGCCACGGGCGCCTGGACGGGTTCTGCCTCTTCGTTATCCGCTCGCCAGCGTGCTTCATTCAGCGCGTGTTCATAGGCCTCGCGCAGGCGTTGGAAGCCTTGGGCGTCGTCGTCCGGGCGGCAGTTTTTCAGCAGACGCGCATAGCTGCGCTTGATGGTGCGCTCGTCGGCGTCCTCCGGCAGTTGCAGTACGGTCCAGCAATCCATCGGTGTGCCCTCAGCGCCAGAACCCGTTGTCGAGTTGCTCAAGTTGACGGCTCAGTTCGCTGCGGGCGTCGCGGATGCGGCGTTCGTCCTGGGTGTCGAGTACCTGCTGGAACTGCGCCGCCCAATGGCCGAACTGTTCGCGCAGCTCGCCGAGGTTTTCCTGGTAGAGCCGTTCGAGGCGGGCGACGAGCACGGTATTGACCTGCTGGTCGCGTGGGTGGACCTTCAATTGCGCCAGGGCCTGCAGGCGTTGCTGGATCTCCTGCGGGTTGAGCACGCCGGGGTTGTTCTCGATCACCAGCGAATGCTGCTCGCCGGTCAGCGGGATATTCACCTGGGCTTCCAGCAGGCCGTTGTTGTCGTAGGTGAAACGCACGTCCAGGGAGACTTCACCGGCCTTGCGCTTGGGCACCGGAATATCCAGTTGGCCCAGCTCGATGTTGTCTTTGACCAGGCGGCTTTCGCCCTGGTAGATCTTCAGCAGTACGTGGGCCTGGTCGTCGTGCAGGGTGACCACGCTTTTGACCCGGCTGACCGGCACGCTGCTGTTGCGTTCGATCAACGGCAGGTAATGGCCGCTTTCGATATGGCCGCCGTATTGGTTGGAGGTTTCGATGCCCAGGGTGTAGGGGCAGACGTCGGTCAGCACCACTTCTTCGAGGGCCGCGGAACGGGCCTTGAGGGCGGCCTGGATCGCCGCACCGTGGGCGACCACCTGGTCGGGATCGAGGCTGATGGAGGGAAAGCGCCCGAACAGGCCGGCGGCGAGTTTGCGCACCAGCGGCATGCGTGTGGTACCGCCCACCAGCAGGATTTCATCCAGGTCGCCGACCCGAATCCGTGCATCGCGCAGGGCGCGTTCGATCGGTGCGCGCAGGCGTTCCAGCAGCGGCGTGTAGAGCTTGGCCAGTTCCTGTTGGGTGATGGTTTTCAGCCATTGCTGGCCGTCGACACGCAGGGCGAACTCGGCGCTGTCGTCCTGGCCCAGGGCTTTGCGTACGCGCTCGGCTTCGCGGCGCAGGGCTTGCAGCACCCTGCTGGTGGGCGGGAAACCCGTGGCGTTACGTTGGCTGTCGACAAAGTGTTCGAGCAACAGGGTGTCGAAGTCTTCGCCACCGAGAAAGTTGTCGCCGGCGCTGGCACGCACTTCCATTACCCCATCGAACAGCTCGATGATCGACACGTCGAAGGTGCCGCCGCCAAGGTCGAAGACCAGGAATGAGGTTTCTTTATCCCGCTGATGCAGGCCGTAGGCCAAGGCCGCGGCGGTCGGTTCGTTGATCAGTTTCTCAACGCTGAGCCCCGCCAGTTCACCGGCGATGCGTGTGGCCTTGCGTTGGCCGTCGCTGAAATAGGCGGGCACGCTGATCACCGCGTCGGTGACGGTTTGACCGTAGGTACGCTCGATGTCCTCCTTGAGGCTCTTGAGCACCAGGGCAGAGAGTTCTTCGGGGCGGAACGAGCGGTCGCCCAGGCGCACTTCGGTGGCGCTGCCCATGTAGCGCTTGAACAGCGAGGTGGTCAGGTGCGGGTGGGTGTGCAGGCGCTCCTTGGCGGCCTGGCCTACCAGGACACGGCCTTGGTCATCCAGCCCGACCACGCTGGGGGTCAGCAACTGGCCCAGGGCATTGGGCACCATTTCGGCGGCATCGCCGCGCCAGACGGCTGCGAGACTGTTGGTGGTCCCCAGGTCGATTCCTACGATCATTACGACAAGCTCCCTCTGTGGTCTGTAAGAATCTGTTACCAATTTTACCCTGAAAGCTTGAGCGGAAAGCAAGGCGGGAGACTGTTCTTACAAGCGGGCTTATTGTAGTTGGCAGGCTTGTTGTGGTGAGCGGGGCAAGCCCGCTCACCACAACAAGCCCGCTCGCCACGGAGAGTGTGTCCAACCTGTCAGCCTTATGCTTAACCGCTTCTGCGTCTACTGTCAGGGTTGACAGTAGATGACCCGTTTTTGAAAGCCTATGTTCAAGGCGGTGGCAGTATTTTTGCTGGTGCTCAAGGGAGAAGTGCTCATGAGCTTTGGAACAGAAATGGGTGAGTTTTTAACCTCGTCGAATACGTTCAACGCGGACCTGATCTTTGGGAATAAAAAGAAGATCCCGATTACATTCGACACATTCGAGTTGATCTATATCGAGGGTTCTCAGTTTTTCATTCGTTTAGGGTTTGAGGGCAATCCGGGGTCCAGAAATGAACTGACTCTTGAGGCTAAAGAGTTGAAAGCAGGCCAGACCTACCCGATCCGGCCGCAAGACCCTGGAATCAGGGCAACCTTTGCCTTCGGAGCACGCATCGAGTATTTCCCGGCGGAATATTCGGGGTTCCTGACCGTTGACCGTCTTGAATACAAGGACGGCCATCTAGCGCTGAGCATGCAGTTCTCCATCTACTTCGAGCCACAGGGCAAGGGCGATATGGAAGTTGTTTGCCATGCCCTTCAAATCACCTGCGCGTTAGCAAACCACCGCGCAACGGGTAAGTTTGTACCCAAGCACCGAGCGCAAGTGAAGGTTCCAGTTTTTTGTGAGATCGACGCCAGTGTCGATGGTAGTTATGACCCCATCGACCTGGGTGATGTATTTTTCGTGATCTACTCAGACTCGAGTTATTTTATTCAGTGCTTGCCCCGTCATGGAGGTGATCGTGCGTCCCTTGAGTTTGCAGGGAGTGCCTTGAAAACCTTTACTGATTATCCAATCACAGCGCCTGGGGGGGCGCCAGAAAGTGTTGATACGCTTCTTATTATGCGGCCTGAATTCTCATACGGGTTTTCTGATCCGACGGGTACATTCCGCGTAAGGCGCACTGAAGATTCAGAGGAAGGGTTCTGGTTTATCGCTGAGTTTAATTTCTCACTCACTGCCCGCAATGCCGATGGAAGAGAAATCGAATATAAAATTACGAGCCTTAGGTTTCAGGTGCAAGTCAGTGAATTGAGAACTTAACCTTGGCACCCAGCCTTTAAAATATCGCGGGCCATAAAAAACCGCCTCCTGATAAGGGAGGCGGTTTTTGTTTATTGCGGCGCTATCAGAACAACTTCAACGCCGGTGCTTCTTCTTTCAACGGCTCGTTCTTCGCGGTCTGCTCGTTCCAGCCGCCGCCGAGGGCCTTGTACAGGTTGACCTCGCTGGTCAGCTGCGCCAGGCGGTCGGTGATCAGCGATTGCTGGGCACTGAACAGTTGGCGCTGGGCGTCGAGGAAGGTCAGGTTGCTGTCGACACCGATGCGGTAGCGACGCTCGGCCAGGCGGTAGTAATCCTGGTTGGCCGCGACGAAGCCACGCTGGGCCTCCAGCTGCTGCTTGTAGGTCTCACGCGCGGCGAGGCCGTCGGAGACTTCCTGGAAGCCGGTCTGGATCGCCTTCTCGTAGTTCGCCACGTTGATCTCTTTCTGGATCTTCGAATAGTCCAGGCTGGCGCGCAGGCTGCCGGCGTTGAAGATCGGGATGTTGATCTGCGGGGCGAACGACCAGGTGCCCGAACCGCCTTTGAACAGGCCGCCCAGGGTAGGGCTGGCGGTACCGGCGCTGGCGGTCAGGCTGATGCTCGGGAAGAACGCTGCACGGGCCGCACCGATGTTGGCGTTCGCGGCCTTGAGGTTGTACTCGGCCTGCACGATGTCTGGACGACGTTGCAGCAGGTCGGAGGGCAACCCGGCTGGTACGTCGCTGAGCAGGTCATCCGACAGCGGCTTGCTGGCGATATTCGCCGGCAGGCCGGTGCCCAGCAGCAGGGTCAGGCTGTTTTCGTCCTGGGCCACCTGGCGGGTGTAGCGTGCCAGTGCCACGCGGGCATTTTCCACCGAGGTGCGCGCCTGGCTGAGGTCGAGGGCCGAAGCCACGCCGACTTCATTGCTGCGCGAGGTCAGCTTGAAGCTCTGCTCGTACGCGCCGAGGGTGTCCTGGGTCAGCTTGAGCAGTTCCTTGTCGGCCTGCCAGGTCAGGTAGGCATTCGCCACGCTGGCCACCAGGCTGATCTGGGTGCTGCGCCGTGCTTCTTCAGTGGCGAAGTACTTTTGCAGCGCTTCTTCACTCAGGCTGCGCACACGACCGAACAGGTCCAGTTCATAAGAACTGATCCCGAGGCCGGCCGAGTACTGGCTGGTGATGGTCGATTCGCCGGTCTGTGACAGCTTGGCCGGGGTGCGCGAACGGCTGCCGCTGCCCGTGGCCGATACGGCCGGGAACAGGTCGGCACGCTGGATCTGGTACTGCGCCGCATACGCGTCGATGTTCAGCGCCGCGACACGCAGGTCACGGTTGTTCACCAGCGCGGTCTGGATCAGCTGTTGCAGGGCAGGGTCATGGAAAAACTGCTTCCAGCCCTGCTCGGCAGCGGCCTGGCCCGGCGCCTGGGCCGACGAATACGCCGGCCCCTGTGGGAACTGAGCTGCCACCGGCGCTTCAGGGCGCTGGTAGTCAGGGATCAGCGAGCAGCCACTGAGCACGAATGCGGTGACGGCTAAGGAAAGTAGCGACTTGCTCATTGGCCAGCCTCTTGAGGAGTTTGCTTAGGTTCAGTCTTGTTACGTTCGCCCATGGCGGACACGCTCGCGAAGAACAGTGGCACCCAGAAGATCGCCAGCACCGTGGCCGTGATCATACCGCCAATTACACCGGTACCGATTGCGTGCTGGCTGCCTGAGCCGGCGCCCGAGGAGATCGCCAGCGGCAACACGCCGAGGACGAACGCCATGGAGGTCATGATGATTGGCCGCAGGCGCATCCGCGAGGCCTCGATGGCCGCCTCGACGATGCCTTTGCCTTGCTCGTGGAGTTCCTTGGCGAACTCCACGATCAGGATGGCGTTCTTCGCCGCCAGGCCCACCGTCACCAGCAAGCCCACCTGGAAGAACACGTCGTTGGACAAGCCGCGCATGCTGGTGGCGATCAACGCACCCACCACGCCCAGTGGAACCACCAGGATCACTGCGATCGGGATCGACCAGCTTTCGTACAGCGCCGCGAGGCACAGGAACACCACCAGCAGCGACAGCGCATACAGTGCCGGCGCCTGGGAGCCGGACAGGCGTTCTTCATACGACAGGCCCGTCCAGGCGTAGCCCACACCCGCCGGCAGCTCCTTGGCGATGCGTTCGACTTCGGCCATGGCGTCACCGGTACTGTAGCCCGGTGCCGGGGTACCGAGGATTTCCATCGCCGCTACACCGTTATAACGCGAGAGCTTCGGCGAGCCATAGATCCACTTGCCCGAGGCGATGGCCGACAACGGCACCATCTTCCCGGAGTCGCTGCGCACGTACCATTTGTTCAGGTCTTCCGGGGACATCCGGCTGGCGGCTTCACCCTGCACGTAGACTTTCTTCACCCGACCACGGTCGATGAAGTCGTTGACGTAGCTGCCACCCAAGGCAATCGCCAGGGTCTGGTTGATGTTGGACAGCGTGATGCCCTGGGCGCTGGCCTTCTCGTCGTCGACGGTGAGCTCGTATTGCGGCTCATCATTCACGCCGTTGGGGCGCACACCGGCCAGGATCTTGCTCTGGGCAGCCATGCCCAGGAACTGGTTACGCGCCGCCATCAGCTTTTCATGACCGACACCGCCCTGGTCTTGCAGGAACACGTCGAAACCGGTGGCGTTACCGAGTTCCAGTACAGACGGCGGCACAATGGCAAACACCATGGCGTCCTGGAAGGTCTGCATGAAGTAACCCTGGGCACGCTTGGCAATCTCGAACACCGAGGTGGACGAGTCGCGCTCATCCCACGGCTTGAGCATCACGAAGGCCAGGCCCGAACTCTGGCCACGACCGGCGAAGTTGAAGCCGTTCACGGTAAACACCGATTTCACGCCTTTGCCTTCGCCTGGTTCGCCTTCCTTGTCATTGAGCAGATAGGCGCGCATGTCGTCGATGACTTTTTGCGTGCGTTCAGCCGAAGAACCTACCGGGGTCTGCACCTGGGCAAAGATCACGCCCTGGTCTTCATCGGGCAGGAACGCAGCCGGGATGCGCATGAACAGCCAGATCATGCCGGCGATGATCAGGGCGTACACCAGGAACGCCGGGATCTTGTGCTTGATCATGTTACCCACGCCGCGCTCGTAGCTCAGTACGCCACGGTCGAAGGTGCGGTTGAACCAGCCGAAGAAACCACGCTTGGGTTGGCCGTGTTTTTCCGGGTCGATCGGCTTGAGCATGGTGGCGCACAGGGCCGGGGTGAAGATCAGGGCAACCAGTACCGACAACGCCATGGCCGAAACGATGGTGATGGAGAACTGTTTGTAGATCACACCGGTGGAGCCGCCGAAGAACGCCATCGGCAACAGTACCGCCGACAGTACCAGGGCAATACCCACCAGGGCGCCCTGGATCTGGCCCATGGACTTGACCGTCGCCTCTTTCGGCGACAGGTGCTCCTCGGCCATTACCCGCTCGACGTTTTCCACCACGACGATGGCGTCATCCACCAGCAGACCGATGGCGAGGATCATGCCGAACATGGTCAATGTGTTGATGGTGAAACCGAACGCCGCGAGGATCCCGAAGGTACCCAGCAGTACCACCGGTACGGTCATGGTGGTGATGATGGTGGCGCGGAAGTTCTGCAGGAACAGGAACATCACCAGGAACACCAGCACGATCGCTTCGATCAGGGTGTGCACCACACCGGAGATCGATTCGGTCACGACCGGGGTGGTGTCATACGGCACCACCGCCTTCATGCCAGGCGGGAAGAACGGTTCCAGGGACGCCACGGTGGCACGGATGGCCTTGGCGGTGTCCAGGGCGTTGGCGCCCGACGCGAGCTTGATCGCCATGCCGGAAGCCGGGTTGCCGTTGAACTGCGCGCTGATGCTGTAGTTCTGGCCGCCGAGTTCGATACGCGCCACGTCACGCAGGCGAACCTGGGAACCGTCGGCATTGACCTTCATCAGGATGTTGCCGAACTGCTCAGCCGTCTGCAGGCGGGTCTTGCCGATGATGGTGGCGTTCAGCTGGTTGCCGGGCAGGGCAGGCAGGCCGCCCAATTGACCGGTGGCCACCTGGACGTTCTGTGCCGAGATGGCCGTGCTGACATCCACCGGCGTGAGCTGGAAGTTGTTCAGCTTGGCCGGGTCCAGCCAGATACGCATGGCGTACTGCGAACCGAACACCTGGAAGTCACCCACACCTGCGGTCCGGGAAATCGGGTCCTGGATGTTGGAAACGATGTAGTTGGACAAGTCATCCTTGGTCATGCTGCCGTCTTCCGACACCAGGCCGATCACCATCAGGAAGTTCTTTACCGACTTGGTTACGCGGATACCCTGTTGCTGCACTTCCTGCGGCAGCAGTGGGGTCGCCAGGTTTAGCTTGTTCTGCACCTGCACCTGGGCGATGTCCGGGTTGGTACCCTGGTTGAACGTCGCGGTGATGGTCATGCTGCCGTCGGAGTTACTGTCCGAGGCCACATAACGCAGGTTGTCGATACCGTTGAGCTGTTGCTCGATGACCTGCACCACGGTGTCCTGCACGGTTTGTGCGGACGCGCCTGGGTAGGTTACCTGGATGTCGATGGCGGTTGGCGCGATGGCCGGGTATTGGTTGATGGGCAACTTCAGGATCGACAGTGCCCCGACCAGCATGATCACCAGGGCAATTACCCAGGCGAAAATGGGACGGTCGATAAAAAATTTCGACATGGATTACTCCCCTTGGCCAGGCGCGGCAGCAGGAGCAGCGGCGGAACCGGCGGGCTTGGCGTTGTCAGCCTCCTTGACCTTGACCTCCACACCCGGCTTGACGTACTGCAGGCCTTCGGTGATCACGCGGTCACCGGCGTTCAGGCCTTTCTCCACCAGCCAATAGGCGCCGGCGGTGCGGTTGGCCACCAGTACACGCTGCTCGACCTTGTTGTCGGCGTTGACCACCAGCGCCGTCGGGATGCCCTTGAGGTCGCGGGTCACGCCTTGCTGTGGCGCGAGGATCGCCTTGCTGTTCACGCCGGCTTGCAGTTGGGCGTGTACGAACATGCCCGGCAGCAGGGTGTGGTCAGGGTTGGGGAACACTGCGCGCAGGGTCACGGAGCCGGTGGTCTGGTCGACCGAGACTTCGGAGAATTCCAGCTTGCCGTCATGGCCGTAGTCGCTGCCGTCTTCCAGGGTCAGCTTGACCTTGGCGGCATTGGCGCCGGCTTTTTCCAGTTGGCCGCTTTCCAGGTCGCGGCGCAGTTTCAGCATTTCAGCCGAAGACTGCGTGACGTCGACGTAGATCGGGTCCAGTTGCTGGATTACCGCCATGGCATCGGCCTGGCCATTGCTGACCAGCGCGCCTTCGGTCACCGAAGAACGACCGATACGCCCGGAGATCGGCGCGAACACCTTGGTGTAGCGCACGTTGATCTGGGCGGTTTGCACGTTTGCTTCCGCGGTCATGCGGTTGGCCACGGCGGTGTCGTATTCCTGGCGGCTGACGGCTTGCTCATCGACCAACTGCTTGTAGCGGTCGGAGATGGACTTGGTCTGGGTCAGGCTGGCTTGTGCGCTTTTCAGCGTGGCTTCATAGACCGACGGATCGATCTGATAGAGCTGCTGGCCTTCCTTCACATCCGCGCCTTCCTTGAACAGGCGCTTGAGGATGATGCCGTTGACCTGCGGGCGAACTTCCGCGATGCGGTAGGCGGTGGTGCGGCCGGGCAGCTCGGACGTCAGGGTATAGGCTTGCGGTTGAATGGTGACCACGCCGACCTGAGGGGCTTGAGCGGGCGGAGCCGCTTCTTCCTTTTTACATCCGCTGAGCAGCGATGCCAGGGCGACGGCAGTGACCAGAGCGGTAACAGCTGGCTTAAGTTGCATGAAGATCCTCGGGTCAGGCGCGCAGGGTGCGCACAAGAAGTGTGGAAGGGTAAAAAACAAGCTGTGAGTGGATAAGTAGCTTGCTACGCAATATACTTACGTTCATGGTTGTTTGTAAACTCTTGACAGGTTTCGCGGATTGTTGACAACGCAGGCCAAAAGTCTCGATTCCATTACGTTCGGCGCCCATGACGGTGTCGTCCCACAAATATTCGGATGATCGTTAACATCTATTAACACTGCGTTAACGATAGTCTCAGGTGTCCTGATTGAGGTTGTACTGCCATGGTTCGTCGCACTAAAGAGGAAGCTCAGGAAACGCGCAGCCAAATTCTCGAAGCCGCCGAGCAAGCCTTTTATGAGCGCGGCGTTGCACGGACGACGCTGGCGGATATCGCTGCGCTGGCCGGCGTCACGCGGGGCGCTATTTATTGGCACTTCAGTAATAAATCCGATCTGTTGCAGGCCCTGCTGGACACGCTGCATGAGCCACTGGACGAATTGGCCAGGGCCAGTGAAAGCGAGGACGAAGTCGATCCGTTGGGGTGCATGCGCAAGCTGCTGATTCATTTGTTTCATCAGGTGGCCCTGGACCCGAAAACCCGGCGCATCAATGAGATTTTGTTTCATAAGTGCGAATTAACCGATGAAATGTGCGACATGCGCCGTCAGCGCCAGACCCACAGCCTGGAATGCAACCTGCGCATCGGCCTGACACTGCGCAACGCGGTCCATCGCGGGCAACTTCCGGAAAACCTCGACACCACCCGTGGTGCAGTGTGCATCCATGCCTACATCAACGGGCTGATCGGCCAGTGGCTGCTGGTACCCGACAGCTTCCAGCTACATCAGGAGGCCGAACGCTGGGTGGATGCAGGGCTCGATATGCTGCGCCTGAGCCCCAGCCTGCGCAATTGAGACAAAATGCGTAATTGCATCAGGTTGTGTCAACAGTAAAGCCTAAGGACCGTCAATCGTCCTTCTGCCTGATGGGTGGGGTGACTTTATATACGGGCTGGCGGACGGTTGATACATAGCCGCCTAAGTATTTTGTAGGGATTTTGTTGCAAGGCTGTTAAGGAGTGTTTCCCAGGGCAACATAGTGTCAACAATGTGGGAGGGGGCTTGCCCCCGATGGCAGTGGTTCAGTCAACACATACAGTGACTGACGCACCGCCATCGGGAGCAAGCCCCCTCCCATATTTGGTTTCGCGTTTCGGGCGATTACAGCGGCAGCGTCGGGTAATCGATGTAGCCCACCGGGCCCTGGCCGTAGAAGGTTTCCGGATGCGCTTCGTTCAACGGCGCATCGGCTTTCAGGCGTGCTGGCAGGTCCGGGTTGGCAATGAACGGCACACCCCAGGCCACGGCGTCCGCTTTGCCTTCGGCCAGCCAGGCATTGGCACAGTCCTTGGTGAAACGTTCGTTGGCGATGTACACGCCGCCAAAGGCTTTTTTCAATTGAGGACCGAGGCTGTCCGCACCTGCCTTTTCACGGGAGCAGATGAAGGCGATACCACGCTTGCCCAGCTCGCTGGCGACGTAGGTGAAGGTCTCCTTCAGGTTGTCGTCGCCCATGTCGTGGGCATCGGCGCGCGGTGCCAAATGCACACCCACACGGCCAGGGCCCCAGACCTCGATGGCCGCATCGGTCACTTCCAACAGCAGGCGTGCACGGTTTTCCAGGGAGCCACCATAGTTGTCGGTGCGCTTATTGGTGCTGCTTTGCAGGAACTGGTCGAGCAGGTAGCCGTTGGCGCCGTGGATCTCCACGCCATCAAAGCCTGCGGCCTTGGCGTTCTCGGCACCGGTGCGGTAAGCGTCGACGATGTCGGCGATTTCAGCGGTTTCCAGGGCGCGCGGCGTCGGGTAGTCGGCCAATGGGCGCACCAGGCTGACGTGGCCTTTAGCCTGGATCGCGCTCGGCGCCACCGGGGTTTCGCCGTTCAGGTAGGACGCGTGGGAAATGCGGCCGACGTGCCACAGTTGCAGGAAGATCTTGCCCCCTGCGCCATGCACGGCCTTGGTGATATTGGCCCAGCCGCGCACCTGGTCGTTGGACCAGATGCCCGGCGTGTCCGGGTAGCCCACGCCCAGCGGTGTCACCGAAGTGGCTTCGCTGAGGATCAGCCCGGCGGAAGCGCGTTGCACGTAGTACTCGGCCATCAGCGCGTTGGGTACGCGGCCGGCATCGGCACGGCAGCGGGTCAGCGGTGCCATGATGATGCGGTTCGACAGCTCCAGGTCGCCCAGTTTGATCGGATCGAAAATAGTCGTCATGGGAAAACACCCTTCTCTTTGAAGTTGATCAGTGGGTCGCAGGGGCCAGGTCGGCATCGCCGCCCTGACGGAAAGTAATCAGGGTTACCAGCAGCGCCAGGATCGCCAGGGCCGCTGCCGCCAGAGGCACGCTGCTCAGGCCGAAACCGTGGGCAATCACGCTGCCGCCCACCCAGGCGCCGAGGGCGTTGCCGATGTTGAAGGCGCCGATGTTCAGGGTGGACACCAGGTTCGGCGCGGCCTTGCCGAAGGTCACCACGTTGATCTGCAGCGCAGGTACGGCGGCAAATGAAGCGGTGGCCCACAGGAATAGGGTGATCTCGGTCGGGATCACGGCGACGCTGGTCCAGGTCAGCGCGGTGGACACCACCGCCATACTGATAAACACGCCGATCAGGGTGGCTGCCAGGCGTTTGTCCGCCAGCTTGCCGCCGATGATATTGCCCACGGTGAGGCCCAGGCCGATCAGCAGCAGGGCCCAGGTCACGCCTTTGGGCGACACGCCGGTGACATCGCCGAGCAGCGGCGCAACATAGGTGAAGAGGGTGAACATGGATGCGGCGAACAGCGCGGTCATGCTCAGCGACAACCAGATGCCGGCACCCTTGAGGGCGGCCAGTTCGGCGCGCATGTCGAGTTTTTCTTCGTCACGCTTGGCCGGCAGGAAGCGGATCAGGCCGATCAGCGCCACTACGCCAATCACCGTCACCGCCCAGAAGGTCGAGCGCCAGCCGGCTTCCTGGCCCAGCGCGGTGCCCAGTGGCACACCAAGCACGTTGGCCAGGGTCAAACCGGTGAACATCAGGGCCACGGCCGAAGCGCGCTTGTTGGCCGGCACCAGGTTGGCGGCGACCACCGAACCGATGCCGAAGAACGCGCCGTGGCACAACGCGGTGACCACACGGGCAAGCATCAGCACGTTGTAGTCACTGGCCAGGGCGCAGAGCAGATTGCCGATAATGAAGATGCCCATCAACGCTACCAGGGCCGCCTTGCGGGGCAACCTGGCGGTGGCCAGTGCCATAAATGGCGCACCGATGGCCACGCCCAGGGCATAGCCGGTGACCAGCCAGCCGGCGCCGGGAATCGACACGCCGAGGTCCGCCGCCACATCGGGCAGCAGGCCCATGATCACGAACTCGGTAGTGCCGATGGCGAAGGCGCTCAGGGCCAGGATGAGTAGCGAGAGGGGCATTATCGTTTCCTTGTTACAACGTCGCGCTGATTTCAGCGCTGAGTTCAGTGGTAAGCGCCGCGAGGAAGGCTTGGATCACTTCCTCATTGCGCTTGAAAAAGTGCCACTGCCCGGCCTTCTGGCTGCTGATCAATCCCGCCCGTTGCAAGGTGGCCAGGTGGGCCGACACGGTCGACTGGGACAAGCCGCAGCGCTGGTCGATCTGCCCGGCACAGATGCCGTATTCGTGGTTGTGCACTTGCTCGGGGAACTGCACTTTCGGGTCTTTCAGCCAGGTGAGGATGTCTCGTCGTACTGGGTGCGCCAGGGCTTTTATTATTTCGTCGAGGTCGATGGACATGGCAGGTGCTCGGTGTCGTAAAGCGTTATATCGCGATGAGGCGAACTTTAAATCGTTATATCCCGATATACCAATATGAATTTGCTCTGAGCTCAGGCTGAATCGGTATATCGGGTTATAACGATACATTGGCGCCAGTGCTAGACTGCGCCGCATGAATTATCTCGCACATCTGCACCTGGGCGGCCAACTTCCTGCGCAACTGCTGGGCAGCCTGTACGGCGACTTTGTCAAAGGCCGCCTGCAGGGCCAGTTCAGCCCGCCAATCGAAGCGGCGATCCAGTTGCATCGCTCGATCGACCGCTTCACCGACAGCCACCCGTTGGTGGGCGAGGCGTTGTCGCGCTTCAGCCTGACCCGCCGGCGCTATGCCGGGATTGTCCTTGATGTGTTCTTCGATCACTGCCTGGCGCGGGATTGGGCGCTGTACGCCGACCAGCCCCTGGAGCACTTCACCTCGCAGGTGTACCGCGTGCTGGCGGCCGAACCGCAGTTGCCGGGGCGGCTGGCGCAGATAGCGCCGTATATGGCCGCGGATGACTGGTTGGGGTCGTACCGCGAGTTTGCGGTGATGGAGCCGGTGTTGCGCGGGATTTCGCGGCGGCTCACACAACCCCAGGAATTAGGGTTTGCGATGCAGGAATTGCGTGAGTTGTATGAGCCGTTGAGTGAAGACTTCCGGATCTTCTACCCCGAACTGCAAGCCTTCGCGCATAACCACCTGACAACACAAAGCTAAATGTGGGAGGGGGCAAGCCCCCTCCCGCATTTGGAGCAGTGTCTAGCTCATATCACGCGGCAAAGGCTGGTCGCGCCGCTACTTGTTCAGTCTCCGGCACCGGCCCAAACAACGCCTTCTGCACCGCCTGCTGCGCCTGGAACGCCAGCGCCGCACGTTCCTGCCCGGCGCAGGCAATCGGCTTGAGCACATGGATTTCCACATCGCCCTGGTCATTGCCGAACAGGCGCATCAGGTGCGAGAGCAAATCGTCATCGCCAATGAACGGTGCCAGCGGGTCGATCTGCCCATTGCGCAGATAACGGATGGCCACCGGTTGCAGCGACACATCCGCGTCAATCGCACTGGCCAGCAAGCGCCCGTGGAAGGTGCGCAGGCTGCGGCCGTCGGTGGTGGTGCCTTCGGGGAACATCAGCAGCGGGTGCTGTTGTTCCAGGTGGCGGGTCATCTGCTTGCGGATCAACTGGCTGTCGCCCGAACCGCGACGGATAAACAAGCTACCGGCCTTGGCCGCCAACCAGCCGGCCACCGGCCAGGTGCGCACTTCGGCCTTGGACAAAAACGACATCGGCGCCACTGCGCCCAGCAACGGAATATCGGTCCAGGACACGTGGTTGCTCACCCACAGCATGGGCTGGGTCGGCAACTCGCCGTGCACTGTCACGCGAAAGGGCAGGGCGTTGGTCAGCCGCGCCATGAAGAACCGCGACCAGCGTTGGCGCCGCACCATCGAGTTGGCCACGCCCAAGCGTTCGAACACGCCAAACACACTGGCCATGCTCAAGCCCAGCGCCACTACCACCAGCACCCGGGCGATGCGCCCGTACACGCGCAGGCGGCTCATCACATGGCCGCCTTGAAGTGGCGCGCATAGCGCGGGCATAGCTCATCGCGCTTAAGCAGGATGAACACGTCGGCGACCTGGAAATCCTCATCCCAGCACGGTTCGCCGCAGATCTTCGCACCCAGGCGCATATAGGCCTTGAGCAGTGGCGGCATCTCGGCGATTACGTTGGTCGGCAGGTCCAGCGCCGGCAGCGGTTTTTTCGGTTCGGCGCGCAGGTGTTCGTTGCACAGGTAGCGTTCGCGCAGGCGCTGCATGATCGCGTGGGCCTGGATGCCGCCGTCGTGCATCGGGATGCTCGCGCAGCCCATCAGGTAGCTGTAGCCGCCCTGGTTGAGCACTTCGGCCAACTCACCCCACAACACGGCGATGGTGCCGCCGTTGCGGTAGGCCGGGTCGACGCAGGTGCGGCCGATTTCCAGGATCGGACCCTGCAGATGCAGCAGGCCATGCAGGCTGAATTCTTCTTCGCTGTAGAACCGGCCCAGGGTGCTGGCGGCCTGGTGGTCGAGCAAACGGGTGGTGGCGACGAGTCGACCGCTGTTCAAGTCCCGCACGCCGATGTGGCTGCAGTGAACATCATAGTCATCCATGTCCAGGCCGTGTTCCGCGCCTTTCAGCTTGGCGTTGAACTCGCCGCTGAAGACGTTGAAACGCAGGGCCTGGGCTTCCTGCAAAGCCTTGGCGCCAACCAGGCGTTCGGCTTGCAGACGGCGTTCATTGCCGGTGTCGCTGATGCGGGCGATCTGAGTCATGGCGAATCTCCGAGTGCCAGCCACGTTTCGGCCGGTCGACTTTGTTGTCCAAAGTCAGGCTATGTAGCCCCGGTGTCATCTCCATGAAGTTATGGTGACGCTTGGATGACAGGGCCTCTGTAGCAAATCTGTCATTGCCCTCGGCTAGGCTCGCGGGCTTGAATGCTCCCTTGAGTGTGTGTCCATGGTCAGAGGCCTGCTGTGCGTTTCCCTGCTGTTCGTCACCGTTACCGCCTGCGCTGAAACCTGGCCCGACAAGGAGTGGGCCAAGGGCCCGCCACTCGCAGGGCCCTCCGTCGAAGCCCTTGACGCCTATGCATTCCCGCCCCGTGACGACACTGCCCGCCAAGGCATTCGCACCGACGCGCTGCTGGTGATCCGCGACGGTGTGGTCATCTATGAACGCTACGCCGCACCGACCACGGCCAGCACGCCACACTTGACCTGGTCCATCAGCAAAAGCCTGATGGCCACGGTGCTCGGCGTGGCCTACGGCGAAAACCGTTTCAAACTGACCGACCCCGCAGCACGCTTTTACCCGCCGATGAAACAACACCCCAAGGTGACCATGGCCGACCTGCTGCACTGGGCCTCGGGCCTGGACTGGCAGGAAGACTATGAATACGCGCCGCTGAAGTCCTCGGTGGTGGCGATGCTTTACACCCGTGGTCGCGCCGATATGGCCGAGTTCGCCGCCAGCACTGAGTCCTTCAGCGCACCGGGCCAGGCCTTTCGTTATTCCAGCGGCGACAGCAATATCCTGTCCGCCGCGCTCAAGGGCATGCTCGGGCACAAGGCGTACATGAGTTACCCCTGGGACGCGCTGTTCAAGCCGCTGGGCATTCACAACGCCACCTGGGAAACCGATGCCGACGAAACCTTTGTCGCCTCGTCCTATGCGTTCCTCACCGCGCGTGACCTGGCGCGTGTCGGCCTGCTGATGGCCCGCGACGGGCGCTGGGGGGATCAACAATTGCTGCCCAAGGACTGGGTCGTGTTCAACCGCCAACCCTTCGACAAATACACCGCCGGCCAGGACGAAGCGGTCCCCGGTGGCCAATGGTGGCTCAACCAAGGCGCCCCGAGGCCCTGGCCCGACGCCCCCGCCGATACCTTCGCCGCCCTCGGTCATTGGGGACAGGCGCTGTACGTGATGCCCGACGAACACCTGGTGATCGTGCGCTATGGCGATGATCGCGACGGCAGCTACCGCCACAACGAACTGCTCAAGCGCGTGCTTGCGGCGGTGCAACCATGATGCGTCGTCGGCCGTTTACCAGCCTTTTTCTGGTGCTGTTGCTCGCCCTGTCAGGCTGGGTTTGGCACGAGCGCGTCAACCTGCAAGCCTTCCCCGATATCATCGCGGCGTATACCGCCAAGGAGTACTGCTCGTGCCGCTATGTGGCGAACAATCCGGCCGAGTATTGCCGGGGGTATGTGAAGCAGTACGTGCCCACCAGTGGGTTCAGCGATAACCCGGAACGCAGTGAAGTGACGGCGAGTGGCTTGGGGCGTACGCACCGCGCGCGGTGGTTGGGGGATCGACAGGGCTGTCGTCTGAATCCCTGACACAGCGCAAGCCACCCCGCACATTGGATTTGCGCCGTTCGTGACATTGCGCTTAAGGTTCGTGCAGGTTTTTCGCCCCACGAGTCCTTAATGTTCAACGCGTCTGTTATCAAACCCCTGGCCTTCGCCCTGCTGGCCGCTGCCGTGGTGCCCGCCCATGCTGACTGGTACCTGGACAACGAGTCCTCGCGCCTGTCGTTCGTCACCACCAAAAACACCGAGATCGCTGAAGTCCATCGCTTCCTGGTGCTGCACGGCAAGGTCGACAGCAAGGGCGCGGCGCAATTGGAAGTGGAGCTGGAGTCGGTCAACAGCGGCATTCCGCTGCGCGACGAGCGCATGCGCAACCAGCTGTTCGAGATCAAGACCTTCCCCGAGGCGCTGATCAGCGCACAGATCAACCTGCAACCCATCAATGACCTGGCTCCTGGCGCGCAACTGGAACTGCGCTTGCCCCTGAGCGTCACCCTGCATGGCAAGACCCAGACCTACAGCGCCGAGTTGTTGGCCACGCGCCTGGATGACCGGCGTTTCCAGGTGGTGACCCTGGAACCGGTGGTGTTGCATGCCGAGGATTTCGACCTGGCGCCGGGGGTGGCGATGTTGCGCAAAGCGGCCGGGCTCAAGTCGATCAGTTTGTCGGTGCCGGTGGGTGCGGTGCTGATCTTTACGGCGCGCTGACATGAGCGGCGCAGTGTTCCCGTGGCGCAGCGCCAACCGTTTCGAGTTGTTGATCGACGGCCCGCAATTTTTTCCGCAGATGCTGGTGGGCATTGCCCGGGCCGAGCGGCAAGTGGAGTTGGAATTGTATCTGGTGGAGGCTGGAGCCTGCGCCGAAGCGATGGTGCAGGCGCTGGTGCTGGCCGCCGAGCGCGGCGTGCGGGTGCGTTGTCTGTTTGATGACTACGGTAGCCTGGCATTTACCCTGGGGCTGCGTAAGCGCCTGACCGACGCCGGTGTGGAGCTGCGTTTCTACAATCGCCTCAGCTGGCGCCGCTGGATGCGCAACCTGTACCGCGACCACCGCAAGCTGTTGCTGATCGATCAGGAAATCGCCGTGGTCGGCGGCACGGGCGTCACCGATGAGTTCTGGACGCCGGGGCAAGACACCGCTGAGTGGCATGAGGTGATGGTGCAGATCCGCGGCCCGCTGGTGCTGGACTGGCAGGCGCTGTTCGAACGGCAATGGCACGCCAATGTCGCGCGCCGGGCGTGGAAGCCCGCCACCCATTTCGGTTTGCCGCGTTTGCCCAAGGTGCCGGCGACGGGGCCAGGCCTGGGCCGAGTGGCCTATGCAGACGCCCGACAGCACCGCGATATCCTGCAATCGCTGATCCGCGCGCTGAACAGCAGCCAGCAACGTATCTGGTTTGCCACGCCGTATTTCCTGCCCACCTGGGGCGTGCGCCGCGCATTGCGTCGGGCCGCAGGGCGTGGGGTGGATGTGCGACTGCTGCTCACCGGCCCGCGCACCGATCACCCGTCCGTGCGCTACGCCGGGCACCGTTATTACCCGCGCTTGCTGCGCGCAGGCGTGCAGATCTTTGAATACCAGCCGTGCTTTTTGCACCTGAAGATGGCGCTGGTGGACGATTGGGTGAGTATCGGCTCGTGCAACTTCGATCACTGGAATCTGCGCTTCAACCTGGAAGCCAACCTGGAAGCGTTGGACCCTGGGCTGACGCAGGCGGTGGCGGCGAGCTTTACCGCGGATTTTGCCCAGAGCCTGGTGGTCAGCCTGGAAGCGTGGAAGGCGCGGCCGTTGTGGCGACGGGTGAAGCAGCGGGTGTGGGGATGGATTGATCGGTTGGTGGTGAACCTTCTTGACAGAAGGAGCTAGGAACAGCGGCAAGCTGCAAGCTGCAAGTTAAAAGCAGAACTGCTCTTCCTTGCCGCTTGTAGCTTGCAACTTGAAGCTGCCTCCTATAGCAATTCGAACGTCTGCTGCTGTACGTCCTGGGAGTCCAGCCCGATCTGCACATTGAACTCACCCGGTTCGGCGGCGAACTTGAGCTGGGTGTTGTAGAACTTCAAGTCGTCCTCGGTGATGGTGAAGTGCAGCGTGCGCTCTTCGCCAGCCTTGAGCATGACCTTCTGGAAGTTCTTCAGCTCCTTGATCGGACGGATCATCGAACCCGCCACGTCCTGGATATACAGCTGCACCACGGTTTCGCCGTCGACCTTGCCGGTGTTCTGCACCGTGACGCTGGCGTCGAGCTTGCCGGTCTTGTTCAGGGTGGTGGACGACAGCGCCATGTCCGACAGGCTGAACGTGGTGTAGCTCAGGCCATAGCCAAACGGGAACAGCGGCCCGGTGGTGTCATCGAAGTACTGTGAGGTGTAGTTGCCCGGCTTGCCTGGGGTGAACGGGCGGCCGATGGTCAAGTGGTTGTAGTAGGTCGGAATCTGCCCCACCGAGCGTGGGAAGGTGATCGGCAGCTTACCCGATGGGTTGTAGTCGCCGAACAGCACGTCGGCGATGGCGTTGCCGCCTTCGGTACCGGCGAACCAGGTTTCCAGGATCGCGTCGGCCTGTTGGTTCTCTTCCAGGATCGACAGCGGACGGCCGTTCATCAGCACCAGCACCAACGGTTTGCCGGTGGCTTTCAGGGCCTTGATCAGGTCGCGCTGGCTTTGCGGGATGTTCAGGTCGGTGCGGCTGGAAGACTCGTGGGACATGCCACGCGACTCGCCCACGGCAGCGACGATCACGTCGGCATCCTTGGCTGCCTTGACTGCCTCGTCGATCAGCACCTGGGGCGCACGCTTGTCATCCACCACTTCCGGGGCATCGAAGTTGAGGAAGTTGAGGTAGTCGACCACGGCCTTGTCGTTGGTGATGTTGGCACCACGGGCGTAGATGATCTTGCCTTTCTCACCGATCACCGCATTCAAGCCGTCGAGCAGGGTCACCGATTGTTCCGGTTTGCCGGCCGCAGCCCAACTGCCCATCATGTCGATCGGTGCCTTGGCCAGCGGGCCGACCAGGGCGATGGTCGCGGATTTTTTCAGCGGCAGGGTGTTGTTCTGGTTTTTCAGCAGCACCAGGCTGCGGCGCGCAATATCGCGGGCCTCGGCGCGGTGCAGGCGGCTGTCGGCGTAGGTGTCGACCGGGTCATCCTCGGCCTTGCCGATGCGCAGGTACGGGTCCTTGAACAGGCCCATGTCGTACTTGGCGCCGAGCACTTCGCGCACGGCGTTGTCGATGTCGCTTTGCTCGATCTCTCCGGACTTGAGCAGCCCCGGCAATTCCTTGCCGTACAACGAGTCGTTCATGCTCATGTCGATGCCGGCCTTGATCGCCAGCTTGGCGGCTTCGCGCCCGTCCTTGGCCACGCCGTGCTTGATCAGCTCGAATATCGCGCCGTGGTCGCTGACGGCCAGGCCCTTGAAGCCCCAGTCCTTGCGCAAGAGGTCGTTCATCAGCCAGGTGTTGGCGGTGGCGGGCACGCCATTGATCGAGTTCAGCGCCACCATCACGCCGCCGGAACCGGCCTTGATCGCCGCGTGGTACGGCGGCAGGTAGTCCTGGTACATCTTGACCGGGCTCATGTCGACCACGTTGTAGTCACGCCCGCCTTCCACTGCGCCGTAGAGGGCGAAGTGCTTGACGCTGGCCATGATGCTGTCGGCATTCGCGGGGCTGGCGCCCTGGAAGGCCTTGACCATCACCTCGGCAATGCGCGAGACCAGATAGGTGTCTTCACCGAAGCCTTCGGACGTGCGACCCCAGCGCGGGTCGCGGGAGATATCGACCATCGGTGCAAAGGTGATGTCGAGGCTGTCGGCGGCGGCTTCCTGGGCGGCGATGCGTCCGGAGCGGCCGATGGCGTCCATGTCCCAGCTGGAGGCCAGGGCCAGGCTGATCGGGAAGATCGTGCGGTGGCCGTGGATCACGTCATAGGCGAAGAACATCGGGATCTTCAAGCGGCTGCGCATGGCCGCGTCCTGCATCGGACGGTTTTCCGGGCGGGTGATGGAATTGAACGTGCCACCGATGCGGCCAGCGGCGATTTCCTTGCGGATCAGCTCACGGGGCATTTCCGGGCCGATGCTGATCAGGCGCAACTGGCCGATCTTTTCGTCCAGGGTCATCTGCTTGAGCAGGTCGCTGACGAAAGCGTCCTTGTCCTTAAGCGCAGCAGGCTTTGTTTCTGCCCAGACGGGGTGGGTGGCCAGCGTGGCAACAAGGCCGAGCAAACACAGCTTCTTCATGAATATCCTTTTTCGGCTCACTGCACAGCGCTTGGGCTGATCGGCCAAAATGTGGGGAGCGTCTATTGTTGTTCGGGTGTTGTTCAGATAAATGCAGCACACTCTGAACTCTTTATCGCGCTGGGCATCTTTGTAGCTGATTGGCTCGATGCATTCCAGTGGTGGCGGATTATGCCCCAAGCGTGTGGTTTTTAGGGTTAGTCGTCATATTCCATCCAGTTTGGGCAGGAGAAACGCCATGCAAGCAGCACAACATTCCCGCTGGGGCCTCAAGGCCGCGGCTTTGCTATTGATCAGCACAGTATTGAGCGGCTGCGGCATCAATAACATCCCGACCCTGGACGAACAGGCCAAGGCGGCCTGGGGCCAGGTGCAGAACCAGTACCAGCGCCGCGCCGACCTGATCCCCAACCTGGTGGAAGTGGTCAAGGGTTACGCCGCCCATGAGCAAGACACCCTGACCGCCGTGATCGAGGCGCGTGCCAAGGCCACCTCGATCCAGGTGGATGCCAGCACCCTGGACAACCCGGAAAAACTCAAGCAGTTCCAGCAGGCCCAGGACGGTTTGAGCGGTGCCCTCAGCCGCTTGATGGTGGTGTCCGAGCGCTACCCGGACCTGAAGGCCAACCAGAACTTCCTGGCCCTGCAATCCCAGCTCGAGGGCACCGAAAATCGCATCGCCGTGGCCCGTCGTGATTTCATCCAGGCCGTGCAGGCGTACAACACCGAGATCCGCACCTTCCCTGGTCGCCTGTGGCACAGCGTGATGTACAGCGACCTGCCGATCCGCGCCACCTTTGAAGCCACCAGTGCCGATGCCGATAAAGCGCCGCAAGTGAAGTTCAAATAAGGCTGCACTGAGGTGTCGATGCGTTTATTACGGATAGGCCTGGCGCTATGGATGCTGGCCTGCGTGGGTGTGGCCCAGGCGGCGCTGACGTTCCCGGCGTTGAGCGGACGGGTGGTGGACACCGCCCAGATGATCGACCCGGCCACGCGCGAGCACATCACCCAGCAGTTGCAGGCGCTGGAGCAGAGCCGTGGCGACCAGATCGTGGTGGTCACGGTGCCCGACCTGCAGGGCGTGCCCATCGAGGACTACGGTTACCAGCTGGGTCGCCAGTGGGGCATCGGCCAGAAGGGCAAGGACAACGGCGCGTTGCTGATCGTCGCCCGTGACGAGCGCACGTTGCGCATCGAAGTCGGCTATGGCCTTGAAGGCGTGCTTACCGATGCGCAGTCCTGGGTGATCATCAACCAGGTGATTGCCCCCAAGTTCAAGGCCGGCAATTTCAGCCAGGGCATCAGCGACGGCGTGGCGGCGATGGTGCAGGTGGTCGGCGGTGAACCGCTGGCGGTGCCGGCGCATGTGGCGGATGCCAACTTTGCCAAGGATAATCCCGGCTTTTCCATCGGCCTGTTCATCCTGCTGATCGGCGTGTTGTGGCTGTGCAATCGCATGGGCCTGCCGGTGGGCGCGATCCTTTTGGCGATCCTCAGCAGCAGTGGACGCGGCGGCAGTGGCGGGGGAGGTGGCGGCGGTTTCCGAGGCGGCGGTGGTGGCTTCGGCGGCGGCGGCGCGTCGGGCGGCTGGTAATGACAATAACTAGAGAGCAACTACAACCATGGCATTACTGACTGAACACGAGCAGCGCCAAGTCGCCGAAGCGATTGCCCGGGTCGAAAAAACCACCGACGCCGAACTGGTCACCGTGCTGGCGGCCCGCGCCGACGATTACGCCTACATCCCCCTGCTGTGGGCCAGCCTGATCGCCTTGGTGGTACCGGGCGTGGTGCATTACCTGTCGGGCTACCTGACCATGTATACCTTGCTGCTGGCGCAATGGGCGACGTTCATCGTGTTGTGCCTGCTGTTTCGCCTGCCCAAGGTGACCACCCGCCTGATCCCACGCTCGGTACGCCATTGGCGCGCCTCCAACCTCGCGCGCCGGCAGTTCCTGGAGCAGAACCTGCACCACACCCTGGGCAGCACCGGGGTGCTGATTTTTGTCAGCGAGGCGGAGCGTTATGTGGAGATCCTGGTGGACGATGGCATCTCCAGTCGCGTGGATGACAACAGTTGGGATGGGATCGTCAAGGCGTTTACCCAGCAGGTGAAACAGGGGCAGACGCTGGCTGGGTTTATTGCTTGTATCGAGGCGTGTGGTGAGTTGTTGAAGGTGCATGTACCGTTGACACAAACCCGCAATGAATTGCCAAACCGCCTGGTCGTACTCGAATAATCCAGACACCACTGAGCAAAAAATGTGGGAGGGGGCTTGCTCCCGATGGCAGTGGGTCAGTCACGGATGGATTAGCTGACACACCCTCATCGGGAGCAAGCCCCCTCCCACATTTGGATCGGTGTTGACCACTGGTCAAATAACTCCGTGCCCTGGTGGGCTATCCCCCCTAAAATGCCCGGCATTCCCTGCCCGAGGCGTTTTTGTTCATGTCCGTTACCGCTCAACCTGCCAGCTCCGCGCCGGATCATCACGCCCAGTTCATCGAACTGTTGAGCACAAGCGTTGCGCAGAACGCCTTTATCAAGCTGGTGCTGGCCAAATACGTCGGTGACGAAGCCGAGCTGCAGCGGCTGATCATCAAGGCAGTGACGGTCAAGGAGCAGCCGTGCCTGTCCTTCGTCTACCGCTACAAGACCCGCGACATCACCAAGAACTTGGCGCTGGCCGACGGCGTGGCGGCGATTGCCGCGTTGCTGCCGGGCTCGTTCAAGAACGCGCACCTGCTGTCGCTGACCGACGAAGCCCAATTGGAATACAGCAAGAAGAACAAAAGCTCGCTGTTCAGGAGCAAGACTCAGCAACTGCGCGAGGCGCCATCGGCTGAGCATAACCGTGAGAAGCATCGCTTCCTCGACCTGAGCCGGCCATTCCTCGCCGACCTGGGCGTGACCGACGCCAAGCAGGCGCTGATCCCGTCGATGTCGCGCAAGTGGAAGCAGATCAACAAATTCATCGAAGTGTTCAGCCATGCGCTGACCTCCTCACCGCTGAGGCTGGACCAACCGGTGCGCGTCGCCGATTTCGGTTCGGGCAAGGGCTACCTCACGTTTGCGATCCACGACTACCTGCGCAACACCCTCAAGGCCGAAGGCGAAGTCACCGGCGTCGAGTTGCGCGAAGACATGGTGACCCTGTGCAACACCGCCGCGGCCCGCCTGGAGCACCCCGGGCTGGTGTTCAAATGTGGTGATGTGCGCAGCGTGGCGCCCAGCGAACTGGACGTGATGATCGCCCTGCATGCCTGTGACGTCGCCACCGATTACGCGATCCACACCGGCATTCGTTCCGGCGCATCGATCATCATGTGCTCGCCGTGCTGCCATAAGCAGATTCGCCTGCAGATCCAGAGCCCGGCGCTGCTCAAGCCGATGCTGCAATATGGCCTGCACCTGGGCCAGCAGGCGGAAATGGTCACCGACAGCTTGCGTGCGTTGTTCCTCGAAGCCTGCGGCTACGAGACCAAGGTGTTCGAGTTCATCTCCCTGGAGCACACCAACAAGAACAAGATGATCCTGGCGGTCAAGCGTGCGGAGCCGGTGGACAACGCGCAGTTGCTGGAGAGAATCCAGGAGTTGAAGGCGTTCTATCACATCTGCGAACACTGCCTGGAAACCCTGCTGCGCGCGGATGGCTACCTGATCTGACCGCCGCCCACTGTAGGAGCGAGCTTGCTCGCGAAAAGCCTGAGAGCACCGCAGGCTTTCAGGTTTCCCGCGTTATCGTTAGCGACCTTCGCGAGCAAGCTCGCTCCTACAGGGAGCTGGTGCCGGCTGCACCGCGGTCTTGCGCCCGAGCATCACCGTGACGATGACCCCACAGGCAAACACCCAGGTAATCGGCTCGATATGTTCACCAAAGAACAGCGCCGAAAACGCGATGGTGAAGAAGATCTGCAACAGCTGAATCTGGCTGACCCGCGCAATGCCGCCCATGGCCAACCCCGCGTACCAGGCGAAGAAGCCCAGGAACTGCGAGAACAGCGACACATAACCAAAGGCCCACCAGGCGCGCATCGAGACCGCGCCTTGGTGCTGCGCCGCCAGGTACCACACCGGGCCGATCAACACCGGCGTGGACAGCACCAGCGCCCAGCAGATCACCTGCCAGCCGCCCATCTCCTTGGCCAACCGGCCGCCTTCGGCATAGCCCAGGCCACCCACGGCTATCGCGCCGAGCATCAATAAATCGCCGGCCTGGATACTGCCGGCGCCGGTGATCAATGCATAACTCAACACCAACCCGCTGCCGAGCGCCGCGCAGGCCCAGAAGGCTTTGGACGGCCGCTCATGGGACAGCCACGCCGCATACAGCGCCACGCACAGCGGTTGCAGGCCATTGACCAGTGCGCCATGGGAGGCTGGCAAGGTTTGCATGGCCCACGCCGACAGCACCGGGAAGCCCAGAATCACCCCCGCAATGACCAGGCACAAACCCCGTACCTGGCGCCAGGTCGGCCAGCGCTCGCGGCGCCACAGCAACAGCGCCGCCGCCGGGACCGCCGCGAACAAGGCACGGCCCAGGCCGTTGAGCAACGGGTGGATCTCCTGCACCACGATACGGGTGAAGGGCAGGGTCAGGCTGAAGATGATGACACCCAGCAGGCCGAGGGCCATGCCGGTGTTTTCGCGCGAGCTCATGGGCGGGATCCGAAATCCAGAGGGCTTCAAGGGAAGCCCATCTAGCCACAACCCCCGCCGATTGAGGGCCTACAGCTGGGTGCGGATTTATCCGTACAGTTTTCAGAAGAAGCGCGTGATGCTGATCTTGGCGTTGCGGCCTTCGCTGTAGACACCTTCCCCGCTGAGCGCCGGCTGGTAGCTGCGGTTGAACAGGTTGTCGACAGTGAAGTTGACCTCGGTGCCCTTTAGGCCGGCCTGCTGCGGTTTCCAGTTGGCGAACAGGCCTTGGGTGTCATAGCTGGCGTTCTCAGTCTGGTCGTAGATAAAGTCACCAATGGTCGAATTCAAGCCGCCAGCGTAGATGTCTGTAGGCACGCGGTCGGTCTTGCGCACGAACTGGCCCTGCCAGCCCACCTGTGCATCCCAGCTCGGGATCTTGGTGCCCAGCACCACCACCCATTTGGCCGGTGGAATGTCCCGCGCCCACACGTGTCGGTCGGTTGCCCACGGGTTGGTATAGGGGTTATCGCGTTTGCCCGTAGCCCAGGAGTAAGTCAGGGAGCCGAACACGTACGTTGAGTCGTAGTAGCTTTCCAGCTCCACGCCCTTGATGGTCATGCCGCCCACATTGCGATAGTTGGTCCTGGAGGCCGTGTCGTTGCACACCGTATCGATATTGCCCGGCACCGTCATTTGCCGTTCACAGCCGATGCCGGTGGCCTTCATGATCTCGTCTTCGATGCGGTTGTGAAACAGCGTGGTGCGCAACTGCAGGTCATCGCCGTGGGTTAAGACGCCGGAGAAGTGAGTCACGTTGCCCGCCGTAATCGCAGTGATGCGCTCTGGGTCGAGGTTGAGGCTTGTGGCGCTGCGGGTGCTGGCGGCGCCCTGGACTTCGTACTGTTCATCGATGACCGGCGCACGCCATGTGCGATTCCAGCTGGCGAAGAAGGCCACATCCGGGGTCAGGTTCCAGAACGCGGCCAGGCGCGGCGACCAGCCGGTGTAGGTGCGGTCGCTGTAGTCATGGCCGACGCTCGGGTCCGGGTTGCTGTAGTACGGCGCATCGTTGGCTTCGCCGCGATTGCGCACGTGGTCATAGCGCAGGGACGGGGTGATGGTCAGATCGCCGAGGGTCACGGCGTCCTGGAGGTAAAACGAGTGGGTATCGGCCTTGCCGTGGGGCATGAAATACGGCTGGAAATGCCCGTAGTTGTATCTTGCGGTGTTGTAGGTAGCGCCCGGCATCCAGCTTTCGGTTTCTCGATTGTGCTTGCGAATCTGCACGCCGGCGGTCACCGCATGTTCCAGTGGGCCGGTGGTCAGCAGACTGATATTACGCAGTTCAAGGAGGCGATCGGAGTATGAAGTTTCCATCTTGCGCCCACCGGTGCTCAGGCCAATGACTGCGTTTTCGCCCCGCTCGTCGGTCTGGTCGGTCTTGGACGCCGAGTAGCTAAGCTTCAGGTCAATCAGCGGGTTGTCCAGCGGCTGGTATTCGTACTTGCCCGACCAGGTGGTGTCCACCGTTTCGCGGTCGGCCAGAAAACGTTTCAGTGCGCCTTCGTAGCCATATCGGTTGATGGCCGATTGGTTCGGCGGCGACGGGTAGGATTTCGCTGAGAAGGGCGCCATGCGCTCACTTTTTGCACTGGAGTAGGACAGGCCCATGCTGTGCTCATCCGTAAAATACGCGTTGAATTTGAACAGCTTGCCTTCTACGTCCTGGGCACTGTTGGGCAGGCGCTTGGGGTTGATCGGGTATTCATTGCGCGGGTCGGGCGGTGTGCCGGCGAGCTTCAAGTCGCCGCCGTCGCGCTGTGTGAGGTAGATCAGGCCATTCATGCGACCGTCGTTGGTGCGGCCATACACGGCGCCGCTGTACACCTGTTCATGGGTGTTGCTGGAGTAACCGTATTTGGTCATGGCCCCGGTGTTACGCCCGTCCTTGAGCAGGTCGGGCGCATCCTTGGTGACCATGTTGACCGTGCCACCGAAACCGCCGTTGCCGGTGAAGGGCGAGTAAGGACCTTTCTCCACCTCAATGCTTTTGATCAGTTCAGGCTCGATGAAAACCGTGCCTTGCTGGTAGCGCTCAAAGCCACTTTTGGTCGCGCCATCCACGGTCATCGGCACATCTTCGGCGTCGCCCATGCCGCGAATATTCATGGTCTGCCCCCCCGGCTTGGGAGAGCCGCCCATGAATACCCCCGGCAGCGTCTGCAGCAGCGAAGGAATGTTGTCGGGCTGGTAGCGATCAATATCCGCCTGGCTCAGGGTGGAGCGGCCGACGGTGCTGGAGTCGACCTGATTGCCGGTGCCGATCACGCTCAGGGCGTCCAGCTGGATCGCGCCGCTCTGGGTGGTCTTGGCCTCTTCGGGCTTTACCACGTACGTGCTGCCGACCTTGATCAGGGTGAACGCGCCGTTTTTCAGCAGGCTGCGAATCGCAACTTCCGGTGTGAAGTCACCGTTGAGTGCAGGTGCCTGCACGTTCTTGAGCAGCTCCTCATCGAACAACAGCTGGATCTTCGCCTGCTGCGCTACTTGGCTCAGGGACGTGGCCAGCGCCTGGGCGGGCAGTTGCAAGGTGAATGACTCGGCCTGGGCGCTGAGGCTGAACGTCAGGCAGGTGGCGATGAGGGTCGGTCGAAGATACAGGTGCGAAGCGTGGCAAGGCGCGCGAAACATGGAATCCCCCGGAGCGGCCAAATGGCCAAAAAGGTGTGCTGATCAGATACAGACCGGAGGAAGACGGGGCAGGCAAAAAAATCCACACCTGCGAATGCAAAATATTCTCAAATAAGAACTTCGCAGGTTATTTGCTCGGTTCAATCCGCACGATGCCATCGGCCGAGACCACGGTTTTCACCGGCAACAGGGCGGGCAGGGCGTTGAGCAGGGCATCCGGATCATTCACGTCCAGATTGCCCGAGACTTTCAGGTGCGCCACCGCGTTACTGACCTGCAACGGTGCCTGCGGGCGATACAGGCCCAGTTCATCGATCAGGCTGGCCAGTTCACGGTTGCGGAATGACAAGTGCCCGCTGCGCCAATCGGCCACTTCTTCGGCCGTGAGGGTTTGCTGTTGCAAGGTGCCCTTGGCGTAGCTGTAGATGGCGCGTTGCTGGGCGCCGAGCAGGGAAACGGGGCTTTTGGCGGATGGCTCGAAAGCGACCTGGCCGTGGGCGACGCTGACCACCAGTTGCTGCTGGCTGCGGCGCACATCGAAGCCGGTGCCGACCACCCGCACATTTGCTTCGCCGGCTTGAACGAACAACGGCCGCTCTTTGTCGGCCGCCACTTCGATATACACCTGGCCCTTGTCCAGGTGCACGATGCGCTGGTGGGCGCTGAAGTCCACGCGCAGGCGGGTGTTGGCATTCACCGACAGGGTGCTGCCATCGGGCAGGTTCAGGGTGCGCACGCCCTTGGCATGGGCCGCCACCTGGCTGTGATACAACTCGCGGGGCGCACCGATGTGGGGGGCCAATACGGCGCATAGCACGGCGGCGGCTACGGCCAGGGCCGGGCGCAATACCGATGCTTTGCGCTTGGGCAGCGCCACGGGGTTGTTCAGTTGCTGCAACTGGGCCAGGTCGGCCCACAGTTGCTCGAATTCGGCATAGGCGCGGGCATGGGCGGGCGTGGCCTGCCAGGCGGCAAAGGCCTTGCGGTCGGCACGGCCTGTGTCGTTACGGTTGCGCGCAAACCAACTGGCGGCTTGGGCATCGATGGCGTCACTGGCTTCGATATCCAGGCCGTCGGTGTCGCTCAGGCGGTTCATTCTGGCTGCTCCGTGCCGGGGTCGTTTTGAAGGCGTCGCTTGCAATGCAGCAGGGCAAAAGCGATGTGCTTTTCCACCATGCTCGTCGAAATACCCATGCGCTCGGCGATCTGCGCCTGGCTCAGGCCTTCGAAGCGGTGCAGCATAAGGGCTTCTCGCCGGCGGGGCGAGAGTTCGGCGAGGACTTCTTTCAACTGTTCCAGGCGTTGCAAGCGCTGGGCGGCGGCCATGGGGTCGTTTTGCTCGTCGGTGATCGGTTCCGCGTCCCTGTCGGCCTGATCTGGGTGGACGGTCTGCCGTACCTTCTGTTTGCGCCAGTGATCACGCAGCAGGTTGCGTGCCATCTGGAACAAAAATGCCCGTGGCTGTTCGACCTTGGCCCGGTCGCGGTAGTCCAGCCACTGGGTAAAGACGTCCTGGGTCATGTCCGCCGCGTCGCTGGCGTTGTCCGTGCGTCTGCGCAGGAAATACAGAATATCTGCATAGAACCCGCGAAAGGCATCGGCCGACACCGGGTCGGGCTTGGGACGAGACATGGATATCCTTCTTGACGAAGCACGACGTGGAAAAGTCGTGAATACTATCGAGAATCATTGTCATTTGTCTCTATTTAAAGGATGTACTCGATTTAAAATGTGGGAGGGGCCTCAGCGTTCCACAGGCACTGACAGTGCGGGATCACCCAACGGATGCGTACGCGCCGCAAAAAACTTCAACTGCGCGCCACTGCCATCAAACAACTGCGAATACCGCCGCTTCTGCTGGCGAATAAACCCGTCGCTGCGGCCCGATACCGAGATCGCCAGGGTCGCGGGGCGGGCCTGGCGAATTGCATCCACCACGTGTTGGTCCTGCGGCCCCAGGTCATGGCCAAAGATGCACAGCGCGCCCTCATGGCTCAGCAACTGTTCATAGCAGAACGACAGGTAATCCGAGCTGCGGATGGTCTTGAGCTTCTCTTGCACCGTGCCTTCGTTGATAAACAGCGGCACATCGTCCAGGGTCTTGATCGTGTTGTTGATCGCAAAGCTGCTGAGCAAGGTGCTGTCGGTGCTCGGCAATTTGCGTGCGGTGCCGTCAAGGTTGCGCACCAGGTGCAGGCCGCCGTGCAGGTAGAGGATGCGCGTGGTATCGGTGTGGGTGTTGCGCAGGTCGAAGCTCGAGTCGGCGCTGCGGAACAGGTCGTCGATGCCCGGCGTGTGCAGGATCGCCCAATAGTTGAGCAGGTCGTAATTGGTGGTGAACACGCTGGTGTAGTTCGCCAGTTCGCGGTTGATCGTCGCCAGCGTCGACGGCTGCACCAGCCGCCACGGAATGTGCACGGCGTGGATGGTATTGATCAGCGCTTCCTTGATCGCGTAGTAGCGATTACGCGGTGCCGCCGAGCTGACCGCCAGGGCCTTGTTGACTCGGCTGGTGGTTTTCAATGCCCCCAGGGTCTGCTCGAAGCTGCGGGTCTGCAGGGCGTCGAACACGCTGAGCTCGGATGGGCCCAGGGGTTTTTCTTCGACGGTGCGTGCGTTTTCGAACAGCGAGTCGTAGGCAAAGTCTTCCCAAATCGTGCGGCTCGCGCCATTGCCGATCAGAATCCCACTGAAGACGGTGCTGCTGCGCAGGGTGCTCCAGTCTTCAAGGTGGGCGTCAATATCCTGGAAATCCTTCATTGCTGTGGGTCTACTCGAAATCGGCTGGATGGCGACTTTATCACGAGCCGGCGTTGATCCTGGTCAAGATGCCGCAGGCAAGTGAGGTTGATGCTGTAGGCATACACGTCATCCGAGGATTCGCCATGAGCAGCACCTTCTTCATTCCCGCCGTCAACATCATGGGCACCGACTGCCTCGACGAAGCCATGAATGCCATTCGCAACTACGGTTTTCGCAAAGCGCTGATCGTCACCGACGCGGGCCTGGCCAAGGCGGGCGTGGCCAGCATGATCGCCGAGAAGTTGGCGATGCAGGACATCGATTCGGTGGTCTACGACGGCGCCAAGCCCAACCCCAATGTGGAAAACGTCGAGAAAGGCCTGGCGTTGCTGCAGCAGAGCGCCTGCGATTTCGTAGTGTCCCTGGGCGGCGGTTCGCCCCATGACTGTGCCAAGGGCATCGCCCTGTGCGCCACCAACGGCGGGCATATCAGCGACTACGAAGGCGTCGACCAATCCAGCAAGCCGCAGATGCCCCTGGTGGCGATCAACACCACCGCCGGCACCGCCAGCGAGATGACGCGTTTCTGCATCATCACCGACGAAACCCGCCACGTGAAAATGGCTATCGTCGACCGCAACGTCACGCCACTGCTGTCGGTCAACGACCCGAGTCTGATGGTCGGCATGCCCAAGGGCCTCACCGCCGCCACCGGCATGGACGCCCTGACCCACGCCATCGAAGCCTACGTGTCCACGGCGGCCACTCCGATCACTGACGCCTGCGCGATCAAGGCCATCGAACTGATCAGCGCCAACCTGCGCCTGGCCGTACGCGACGGCAGCGACAAGGCCGCGCGGGAAAACATGGCCTATGCCCAGTTCCTCGCAGGCATGGCGTTCAACAATGCGTCCCTGGGTTTCGTGCATGCCATGGCCCACCAACTCGGCGGTCTCTACGACCTGCCTCACGGCGTGTGCAACGCGGTGCTGCTGCCCCATGTGCAAAGCTTCAACGCCAGCGTCAGTGCCAAGCGCTTGAGCGATGTCGGCCGCGCGCTGGGCGCGGACACCCAGGGTATTACTGTGGAAGAGGGGGCTCAGGCGGCCATCGCGGCTATTCGAGCGTTGTCCCAGGACGTTGAAATCCCCGCCGGCCTGCGCGAACTGGGGGCCAAGTTGCAGGACATTCCGCTGCTGGCTACCAATGCATTGAAGGACGCGTGCGGGCTGACCAACCCACGGCGCGCCGATCAGCGTCAGATTGAGGAGATCTTTCGCAGCGCGTTCTGATCTGTCCGGCAACTGGCGGCACATATAAATGCGCCGCCAGCCAACGCCACGCACAAGAGTGCCAATGGCCATGCCTGCTGATTCACCAGCAGGCTTGCTACGCCGCCGATCAACGCCGCCATCAACTGATGCATGAAGCCGCTCAAGGCGATGGCATAGGAACCGCCGACCGGCGACTGATCATTAGCCAGTGACAAACTGATGGGGTAACTCATCGATTGCCCAAATATCGCCAGGCAATAGGGCAGCCACAACAACAGCGCGATCCCGCTGGCAAACACACTGCCCAACAGCATCAGCGCCGCTCCCGTTAACGCCAGCGCCACGCCCCAGCTCATCATCGTCAACCGCCCCATCCGCGCGACGAAGCGGTTGACCATCAACGCCCCCGCCAGATAGGCCCCGCTGATCGGCCACCCCAGCCAGCCGTACTGCGCCGCGCTCCACTCGAAACGCCCTTGCAGTATCAGCGGTGCACAGGTGTTGAAGGCAATGATCACCCCATAGCCCAGCCCACCGGCCAATGCTGCGTGTAGAAAGGGGGGATGACGCACAATCGTGGTGTAGATCCGCCAGGCTGAGTCTGGCGAATCAGCCTTCTTCGCTGACGGAAACACCACGCTTTGCAACACAGCAATCAACGTGACAGCACTTATTGCCAACCCATAGAAAATGGCCTTCCAGCCGAAGGCCACCTGCAACAGCGACCCCATGAACTGGCCGATACCTAGCGCGATCACAAACGTCATCCCCAGCCACGACAACCCCCTGGCCAAAAGCGCCCCGCTGAAACTGTCCCGCACCAACACCCTGGCCATGACCGCGACTCCACCCGCCCCCAAACCCTGAATCAGCCGTAATGACAAAAAAGATTCGACGTTAAATGCCGATGGAATCGCCGCGCTTGCCGAGGCATATATCGCCAGCGCCGCCAACAGGACCGGCTTTCTGCCAAAACGCTCCCCCAGGCTGCCCCAGAGCAACATCGGCAGCGCCATGCCCATCAGGTACACCGCCAGGGCCAGTGCGACGTAGTCCTCGGCGGCGAGCAGGGACTGGGCGATGACCGGCACAGCGGGCAAATAGCTGCTAATGCCGACTTGGGCGAGGAAGGCGGCGCAGCAAGCGAGGGCGAGACGGGTGGTGTTTTTCAAGGGGCGGCGTCCTGCGCCTTAAGTTCTGCGTACGTCATCGTAAATGGCTTCCTCTGTATAGATACGAACAATGATTGAAACTTATGCTCACTGAGATGTAAGAGTGCGTATGTGGCGGTTGGGTATAGTTGATGCGCAATTTAGCTTGCGTATTTGTGTTCCTGTATTAAGTCTTTCAACTTTGAATAAAGCAATGATCTCCAAATGCTGACAGGTCGTGGCAGTTATCCAGATAAAGGAAGAGTCCGTAACCCGCTTTCAAATAGAGCAGGCTATCAATGTCTGCTAATCCTCTCATGCTGTATGCGCCGTCTGCGAAGTAAGCGACATTTTTACGTTTTTTACCTAAGTCTTCGATCCGGCACATGTCATTGTGAGGCGCTATTTTTACTTCTATTTCATCTGCACACGAGGTTTTAACAGGCCGAGATATGTCGTCGTGCAGAAGTGATAGGGTTTTCGCTTATGTTTAAGTTGGTTGTTGTCTTGAGCTTTTACATTGAGTTCGCAAATTCGACCTGATTGTGCTGTCGGCCTGATCTATTGGTTTCTTGTAGTTTGTTGACAGGTTTGTTGACTGGTTTTTTGATTGCATATTTCTCACTTGCTTTACCTGTCCTTGGGTAAGGCAAGAACAATAAAGGGAAGTTTTTGATAGGGTAAGTCAGATATTTCCCATGCGGGCTACTCTGGATGGACATTTTGTTGTGAGTAAGTTCCTACATTTTGTAAGTTCCAATGGACATCCAGCCGATGGGTGAATGAAAGCAGTGGGGGGCGTTCGCGTTTTGTTGAGGTCGTATCCCGCAGGATTGAGTAAGGTGTCCACTTACCGGCCGGATGTGACGATGGCCTTCAAGGACCTGTCTCTTGGGTAGTCGAAACCAAATGGATGAAGGGAGTACTTGATGAGAGTTCTGTTATTCGGTGCCACCGGCATGGTCGGCCAGGGCGTCCTGCGCGAGTGCCTGCTGGCCGCTGACGTACAGGAAGTCGTCGCCGTCGGCCGCACGCCCCTGACCCGGGAACACGGCAAGTTGCATCAGGTGTTGCACAGCGACATGCTGGATTTCCAACCCCTGGAAAACCTGCTGCAAGGGTTTGACGCGTGTTTCTTCTGCCTCGGCGTCTCCTCGGCGGGCCTGAATGAAACCAAGTACACCCACCTCACTTATGACCTGACCCTCGTCGCCGCCAGCACCCTGGCGCGGCTTAATCCGCATATGACGTTCATCTACGTGTCCGGCGCCGGTACCGACAGCTCCGAGGCGGGCAAGTCGATGTGGGCGCGGGTCAAGGGCAAGACCGAGAATGCCTTGCTGCGCCTGCCGTTCAAGGCGGTGTACCTGTTCCGGCCAGGGATCATTCAGCCGCTGCACGGTGTGCGTTCGAAGACGCCGTTGTATCAAGCCTTCTATTCCGTGCTCGGGCCCGTGCTGTCGTTGGTGCGTCGGGTCAAGCCGGGCTGGGTGGTGAGCACGGAGACTGTCGGCCGGGCGATGCTCGCAGCGGTGCGCCATGGCGCGCCGCAACCGGTGGTGGAACAGGCCGAGATCAATCGCCTGGCGTCCGAGCGCGCCTGATGTTGCACAAGAGCCTGGTGCGTCGCCTTGACTTGATCACCCTGCAGCTGTTCGTCGCGGTGTTCGAAGAGGGCACCCTGACCCGCGCCGCCGCCCGCGAAGCCATCGCCGTGTCGGCAGCCAGCAAGCGTTTGATGGAGCTGGAGCAGGTGCTGGGGGTGAGCCTGTTCGTGCGACGGGCCAAGGGCATGGACCTCACCGCCGCCGGCGAAACCCTGCTGCATCATGCCCGGCAGATGCTGTTCAACGTGGAAAAAATGGGCCTGGAACTGGGCGAGCACAGCCACGGCGTGCGCGGTTACGTGCGGATGCTGGCCAATCTCTCTGCGATTATTCAGTTTCTTCCGGAAGATTTGCGGGATTTTTCCGGGCTGCATCCCGAAGTGAAAACCGACCTCGAAGAGCGCCCCAGCAACGGCGTGGTGCAAGGCGTGCTGGATGGGGTGGCGGACCTGGGGATCTGCTCCAGTGATACCGACACCAAGGGCCTGCCCAGCGTGACCTATCGCCACGACAAACTGGTGGTGTTGATGCCGGCGGATCACCCCTTGGCGCCGCGCGAAAGCCTGGCCTTCGCCGAGACCCTGGACAGTGACTACGTGGGCCTGCACGCCGCCAGCTCGATCAACATGCGCACCCACGCCGCCGCGCGCGAGGCCGGCAAGACACTGCGCCTGCGTATTCATGTGCCGGGCTTTGATGCGATGTGCCGGATGGTCCAGGCGAACATGGGCATCGGCATCCTGCCGCTGAAGGCCTATGAGTTGTTTGGCCGTGCCCTGGGCCTGCATGCCGTGCCGCTGACCGATGCCTGGTCGGACCGCAGTTTGATCCTGGTGGTGCGCGATGAGGCGCAGTTGTCGCCAGTGAGCCGGCTGCTGTTCGATTACCTGAGCGTTCGCATTCAGCGAACGCTCCTTGCCAACTGACGGTTGGATTTTTCCTGTCCCTGTCCTCTAGCCTTGGCTGCACATTCCAAGAATAAGAGGTACACCCCATGACGGCTCCCTTGAGCGGTATCAAGGTGATCGAGATCGGCACGCTGATTGCGGCGCCGTTCGCCGCCCGGCTGATGGCCGAGTTCGGCGCCGAGGTGATCAAGATCGAAGCCCTGGGGCAGGGTGATCCACTTCGTAAATGGCGAAAGCTGCATGAAGGCACCTCGCTGTGGTGGTACCTGCAATCGCGCAATAAGAAATCCCTGGCCCTGGACCTCAAGTCCGCTGAAGGCCTGGACCTGATCAAGCTACTGCTCGGCGACGCCGATGTGCTGATCGAAAACCTGCGCCCCGGTGGCCTGGAAAAACTCGGCCTGGGCTGGGACGTACTGCACGCGCTCAACCCCAAGCTGACCCTGGTGCGTATCTCCGGCTACGGCCAGACCGGCCCGTACCGCGACCGCCCTGGTTTCGGTGCCATCGGCGAAGCCATGGGCGGGATTCGCTACACCACCGGCAACCCCGATTCGCCCCCGGCTCGGGTCGGCGTCAGCCTCGGCGACTCCCTGGCGTCGTTGCATGGCGTGATCGGCGCGCTGATGGCGTTGTTGCGGGTCAAGACCGGCCAGGGCGACGGGCAGATTGTCGATGTGTCCCTGGCGGAAAGCGTGTTCAACCTGATGGAAAGCCTGGTGCCCGAATACGACATGCTCGGCCACGTGCGTGAGCGCAGCGGCGGTGCCTTGCCCGGTATCGCACCTTCGAATACCTACCTGACCGCCGACGGTGCCTATGTGGTGATCGCCGGTAACAGCGACCCGATCTACAAGCGCCTGATGACCACCATCGGCCGTGCCGACCTGGCCGAAGCCGCCGAATTCGCCCACAACGATGGTCGTGCGGCGAAAAGCGCTTTGCTCGATGCCGCCATCACCCACTGGACCAGCAGCCTGCCTATCGAGCAGGTGCTCAGCGCCCTGGAAGCCGCCGAAGTGCCGGCCGGGCGCATCTACTCCGTGGCCGATATCGTCAGCGACCCGCACTACCAGGCGCGCGACATGTTGCTCAATGCCGAGCTGCCGGGCGGTGTGTCGGTGAAGATGCCCGGCATCGTGCCCAAGCTCTCGGAAACCCCCGGCGCCGTGAACTGGCAGGGCCCGAGCCTGGGCCAGCACACTGATGACATCCTCGGCAGCCTGGGCCTTACGGTTGCCGACATTCAACGCCTGAAAACCTCGGGAGTGGTGCAATGATCACTGACTATTGCGACCCGCTGATCGTGCAGGAAGTGTCCCCGCGCGATGGCCTGCAAATCGAACCGACCTGGGTTGAAACCGCTGACAAGATCGCCCTGATCGACCAGCTTTCCCTGGCCGGGTTTTCGCGGATCGAAGCCGGTTCTTTCGTGTCGCCCAAGGCCATCCCTGCATTGCGCGATGGCGAACACGTGTTCCAGGGCATCGAGCGTAAAGCCGGTGTGATCTACGTTGCGCTGATCCCTAACCTCAAGGGCGCCCAGCGCGCCGTCGAGTCGCGCGCCGATGAACTGAATCTGGTGATGTCGGCCAGCCAGACCCACAACCTGGCGAATATGCGCATGCGGTGCGAGGCGTCGTTGGCGGCATTCGGCGAGATCGTCAGCTTTGCCGCCGGGCACCCGGTACGCCTCAACGGCAGCATCGCCACCACCTTTGGCTGCCCGTTCGAAGGCAGGATCGATGAAGACCGCGTACTGCAACTGGTCGACGCCTATCTGCAACTGGGCATCCAGGGCATCAGCCTTGCCGACACCACCGGCATGGCCAACCCGCGCCAGGTGGAACGCCTGGTCAAGCGCGTGTTGCAACGCGTGCCCGCCAGCGACCTGACCCTGCATTTTCATAACACCCGCGGCCTGGGCCTGTGCAATGTGCTGGCCGCCTACGAAGCCGGGGCACGGCGTTTTGACGCGGCGTTGGGTGGCCTGGGTGGGTGCCCGTTTGCGCCGGGGGCGTCGGGCAATATCTGCACCGAAGACCTGGTCAACCTGTGTGAAGAGGTCGGCATTCACACCGGAGTCGACCTGCCGCACCTGCTGAGCCTGTCCCGCCGCTTGCCGGCCTTGCTGGGCCATGAATTACCCGGCCAGGTGGCCAAGGCCGGGCGCAATTGCGACCTGCATCTGCCGCCGGACTACATCGCCGCTTTGTAACGCCATACCAGACAACAAAAACAATCGGACGCCTGTGAGCAGTCCGCTGGAGAGAAACCATGAGCACTAATACGTTGGAGGTCGGCGCGCGCCCGGCCGCAGAAATCGATGCCGAAAAAGCCCTGGTCAGCAAGGTCGCCTGGCGCCTGATGCCGCTGATCATGGTGTGCTACCTGTTCGCGTTTTTTGACCGCATCAACATCAGCTTTGCCAAGTTCCAGCTGCAAACCGACCTCAGCCTGAGCGACACCGCCTACGGCCTGGGCGCCGGGTTGTTCGTGGTGGGGTATGTGATCTTTGAAGTGCCTAGCAACATGATGCTGTACAAGGTCGGCGCGCGGCGCTGGATCGCGCGGATCATGATGTCGTGGGGCCTGGCCACGGCGGCCATGGTGTTTGTCACGGCCGAATGGCAGTTCTATGGCCTGCGTTTCATCATCGGCGCGATGGAGGCGGGCTTCGCCCCCGGTGTGCTGTATTACCTGACGTTGTGGTTCCCGCAGCACTTCCGCGGGCGCATTACCTCGATGCTGTTCCTGGCGTCTGCCTTTGCAGGTTTGGTCGGCGCACCGTTCTCCGGCCTGGTGCTGGAGCACCTCGACGGCGTGCTGCAGATGCGCGGCTGGCACTGGCTGTTCCTGCTCGGCGGCTTGCCCTGCATCGGCTTGGGCTTCCTGGTGCTGACGCTGCTCAAGGACCGTATCGAAGATGCGCACTGGCTGACGCCGGCGGAGAAAACCCTGCTGTCGAGCCGTATTGCCCAGCATGAGCCGAACACACATGGCGGCTCGTTGCTGTCGGCGATCCGCATTCCCGGCTTTTTGATGCTCGGGTTTATCTACTTCCTGATCCAAGTGGCGTCTTACGGCCTCAACTTCTGGGCGCCGCAACTGATCCGCAGCGCCGGCACCCAAAGCCCGGTGATGATCGGCCTGCTCACCGCGATTCCCTATGTGTGCGGCGCGATCAGCATGGTGGTGATCGGGCGGCTGTCGGACGCGACCGGCGAGCGCCGCAAGTTTGTCTGCGGCTTGG
This sequence comes from Pseudomonas sp. AM8, assembly GCF_036346475.1. Lineage (NCBI taxonomy): Bacteria > Pseudomonadati > Pseudomonadota > Gammaproteobacteria > Pseudomonadales > Pseudomonadaceae > Pseudomonas > Pseudomonas sp. AM8. The sequence continues at coordinate 248,707 of NZ_JAOTNX010000001.1, read as the reverse complement.
TGGTGCTGGGCGCGGTGGGCTTCTTCAGTGCCGGGATCTTTGCCGACCACACCACCTTCCTGATCATCGCCCTGGGCATGTTGGGCGCCGGCATCATCGCTTCGATCCCGACCTTCTGGACCCTGCCGCCCAAGTTGCTGGCCGGTGCCGGCGCAGGCGCGGCGGGCGGGATTGCGGTGATCAACACCCTCGGCCAGTTCGGCGGCATTGTCAGCCCGGTGATGGTGGGGCGGATCAAGGACCTTACCGGCAGCACCACCCCGGCACTCTATGTGATCGGCGTGTGCGCGTTGTTGGCGGCGGCCCTGCTGCTGTGGGGCCTGCCGCAAAAGCTGCGCACCCTCGACAAGGCCTGATCAGCCGGCGTTTGTCAGCGCTCGGGCCGGTGTGGCGCTGAACTGAATCAACGCCACGCCGCCCATCAACAACAACGCGCCAAGGATTCGGGGCGTTGTCAGTGAGCGCTCGGCCAAGCCAAACAGGCCGAAGTGATCCAGCAGCAGCGACGCGAGAATTTGCCCGGCCATGGCCAGGGCGATAAATCCCGACGCGCCCAGCTTGGGCAGCAGCGTCAACGCCAGCGCGATAAAGCACACGCCAAACGCGCCCCCGGCCCACATCCACAGCGGCGCCTTGGTGATAAATGCGAGGCCGGGCAGCGGCAGGCGCAGCGCCACGATCACCGGCAGCAGCACGAGGATGCTCACCAGCAGCGACGCCAGGGTGGCCCACAACGGATGCCCAAGGCCGCGTCCGAGGTTGGCATTGATCGCACTTTGAAACGGCACTACCGCCCCGGCGATCACCGCCAATAACAAAAAACCTGCCCAATGCAACGTCGTCATGGCGAATCTCCCAGAGGTTTTGCTGGACTCTAGGCTATTCGTCACGCAAATTTAAATTCCAATTTTTTATACAGAGCATGCAGCTGATGAATGATCTGCGCCGCATCGACCTTAACCTGTTGGTGGTCCTTGACGCCTTGCTCAGTGAGCAACACGTCACCCGCGCCGCCGAGCGTTTGCACCTCAGCCAGCCGGCAGTGAGCCACGCGCTGGCGCGCTTGCGCGATTTATTGGGTGACCCGTTGCTGGTACGCCAGGGCGGCATGTTAGTGCCCACGGCCCGCGCCCTGGAGTTGGCGGCGCCATTGGCTGAAGCCCTGGCCCAGGTGCAGGCGCTGCTGGCGCCGAATCGCTTTGACCCGGCATCGGCCAAGCGCCGGTTTCGCGTGGCGATGTCGGACTACAGTGCGGCGATTTTCCTGCCGGGTCTGGTCCGCGTCCTGCGGCGTGAAGCGCCCGGTATCGACCTGCAAATCATCCAGGCCAGCCGCGAAGGCATGGTGGAGGGCGTGCTCAATGGTGAAATCGACCTGGCTGCCGGTGTCTTCCCCGACATGCCCGCCGAGCTGCGCACCGCGCCGTTGTTCGAAGAGCATTACACCTGCCTGCTGGACCGCAACAGCCTGCCGCACAACGGTGCGCTCGACCTGCCCACCTACCTGTCGCGCCCCCACGTACTGCTGGAAATGCGCGGCAGCGGCGCGCCGGAAATCGAACGGTCGCTGACGGCGATTCGTGAACGACGGCACGTGGCGATCAGCCTGCCGCACTGGGGCGTGGCGCCGCAATTGATTGAGGGCACGGACTTGATTCTCACCGTATCGTCGCGAGGCTTGCTGAATATTGATCACCCGCATCTGGTCGCCGTGGCGCCGCCGTTTCATATTCCGTCGTTTACCTTTGAACTGGCGTGGCATGCGCGACGAGGCGGGGATTCGGGGTTGCAGTGGTTGATTGGGCGAGTGCAGGGAGGGTTACAGGGCTGAATGGTTGCTACCAGGATGTCGGTGGCTGGCGACGTGTATGAAAAATTCGCATCACTTGTAATCGTCCATCTCGAATCCGGTAGGGAACGATGTAAGGCCATCGAGGCACTACCCACTCCCGCGTTCCTGGCACTCGACCTTCCTTTCCCACTGCAGGAAATTCAGCGACATGTCCTAGCCCAACCATGATGGCCTGGACGAACTCATGGGCGGCTTTGGGATTTTCCTGCGCAATGTACGCGGCTTCATCATCAAGGTTCTTGAGGGCTGTCCTCAGCCACTCAACCTGCATTGGTGCGCCATTTATCGGCGACGGCTTTTACTTCCGCAGCCGTTGCGAACTCGCCTGCGTCTGCTTCTTTCAATGCTTTTTGAATTTCTTCGATTTGCCACGCTTCGCGCGTCAAATATTCGCGTAATGCATCGACTGCGAGAAAGGATTTGCTGCGCCCGGTCGCCTTGGCGAGACTGGCAAGCGTGGCGGCGATGTCTTCGGGTATGCGTAGGGACATAACAGACATGGGGTGCCTCGATGTAGTGATATGTAGTGCAACATACTACATTGTCATCTCTTCACGATTTACCCCCGTTCGTCAGGGGGGGGCCGATAAGGAAAATGCTCATGCTCTCAGGCCTCAATCACTTGACCCTGTCGGTCACCGATTTGCAGCGCAGCGTCGGGTTTTACCATGAGTTGTTGCAACTCAAGCTCGAGGCTACTTGGGACTCCGGCGCCTATTTGTCATTGCCGGGCCTATGGCTATGCCTGTCGCTGGATCCGCTGCGCGAGTCGAAGCCAGGGGCCGATTACACCCACTATGCGTTTACAGTCGCAACGAGTGAGTTCGCTGCGCTGGTCTCGCGTCTGCGCGCCGCCAAGGTGCAAGAGTGGCGCGACAATCGCAGCGAAGGTGCCTCGTTCTATTTCCTCGATCTCGACGGCCATAAGCTCGAAGCCCATGTCGGCGACCTGGCTTCGCGTCTGTTGGCTTGCCGCGACAATCCCTATGCGGGAATGAGGTTTTACCCATAGCGCAGGAACGTGCAGAATCCGTCCACCTTCCTACGTTTTGTCAGAGTCGCGCCCATGACCCCCTCCTTGCTGCTCGCCGTCCTCGCTTCGGGTTTTATCTACGGTATTACGCCTGGCCCCGGCGTATTGGCGGTGTTTGGCATCGGCGCCGCCCGGGGGCGTCGTGCCGGGGCGGGGTTTCTGTGCGGGCACTTGCTCGGCGATGTGCTGTGGTGCAGTACGGCGCTGATCGCGATTGTGGGCGCGCGGGAAGTCGGCAGCAGCGCGTTCGATGTGCTCGGCGTGCTCAGTGGGCTGTACCTGTTCTGGCTCGGCTGGCGCGCGATTCGTACCCAGCGTCGCAGCAGTGAAGCCCCCCAGGGCGCGGCGCGGCATCCGTTCTGGCACGGCATCCTGTTCGGCTTGACCAACCCCAAGGCGTATCCGGTGGCCGTGGCGACATTTACTGCATTGCTGTCCAGCCGCGCCGAATTGCTGACCTGGTCGATGCTGCCGGCGTTGATCTTCCTGAGCTTCGTCGGTGGCCTGTTGGCCTACGCGATCCTGATCGGCGTGGTCGGTGCCCAGCGGGTGCGCACCGTGTATCAGCGCCATGAAATCCTCATCACCAGGCTCTGCGGCGTGATGTTTATCGGCTTCGCCATCAATGCCCTGGCCCATGCGCTGCCAGGCCTGTTCGGCAGCAAACCCGCCTGACGGGCCACGACCGTTCGTCGCACGGGTAAGTTTTTTCTAAACCTTTGCCGCCCGGAAAATTCGAATTCAGGGCGAGGTGTCTTTCCCCGCACCTATTTTTGCCCTGGAGGAACCCATCATGAGCCGCATGGCTATCCGGTTACGCACCGCCAGTTTCGCGATGCTGCTGGGCCTCGGCGCCAGCAATGCTTTCGCCCAGTCGCCTGCTGAATTCATCGAGCAGGCTTCGGCCAAAGGCATGGCCGATATCGAAACCAGTCGCATGGCCCACGCCAAGACCTCGTCCCAGGAAATCAAGGACTACACCATCGAGGTGATCAACGAGCGCACCCTGGCCAACCAGCATTTGGCGGCGATCGCCAAGAAGCTCGACCTGCCAGTGGCCCCACGGGAGAAGATCGTCGACAAGGCCGAAACCCTGATGCCCGAACTCAAGGACGGCGACTCCTTCGACGCGGCCTACACCGCGCAGCAAGTGAAGGAAAACGAAGACGCCATTGCCCTGTTCAAGCGCGAAGGGGCGGCCTCGGACGTGCCGGAAATCAAGGCACTGGTGGATGAGACGCTGCCCAAGCTGGAAGAACGTCTGCAAAAGGCCCGAGCCCTGGCCTCGACCTACGGTAAGGGCCATCAAGGCGACGGTTGAGCCCTTCGCTTGATATGAAAAACGGCGGTTGGATCATGTCCAACCGCCGTTTTTTTACGCCTGGTTCAGGTCGGTTTTGTTCGGGGCCGCGTCATCGGCCGCGTGGCCGCAACTGCTGTTCAGGCTTACGGTGCCGGTGTTGCCGATGCTGCGGTATTCCTGGCGCAGTTTTTCCAGCTCCTTGCGGTCCAGGCCATCCAGGCTCAGCACGGCGTTCTGCGCATCCTTGGAGACCCGCAGCAGTTCATCGATCTTGATGTGCAGGATGTCGTTATCGCGGTTTTGCGTGTTCTGGATCAGGAACACCATCAGGAAGGTGATGATGGTGGTCGAAGTGTTGATGATCAACTGCCAGGTGTCGTTGTAGTGGAAGTACGGACCGCTCAAGCTCCACAGGAAAATCAACGCGACCGCCGCATAGAACGTCCGGGCACTGCCTGCCCAACGGGACAGGGATTGTGAGACTGCAGAGAATTTCATGACCGTTTTCCTTAAAGGTGAGTGATGAAAATACTGACCACAGGCACGCTCTGAAATTTCTTTTTACAACTTAGGGTGTGAACAACATTGTGCGTTTTCTGCAGGGTTCTTAGGAGTGAGCCTACGGCGCTCTGCAGCGATAGGCGCAAGACTGGGTTTTTATGCGGAAATTCCCATGCACGCTGATACCGCCTGCGACCTGCCTACGCTTTATCACCAGACCGAAGATCATTATTTCGCCGCGACGTGCTCGCAGCATCGCCACTACAACGCTTGTATCAACGCTTACTTTACCGGCGAATATTTCGACCCGTGGAACCTGCTGTTTATCCGAGTCGGCAGTGCCCCGATGGGGGGGGCTATGGCAGCGCCCCTGGACTTGCTTCGTCGTATCTTTCTGGATACGCGCGTCGTGATTCATGAGGAAAAGGTCGGTGCGGTAGCCGAGGCCCTCATCGGGCTGGGTTTTCAGCCTGCCGAAAAGACCACTGCGATGGTCCTCGATCTGTCGGGCTTTGTTTCATCTACGGATGACCGCTCGGTGCAGATCAGCTTGACTCGGAACCTGGCCCACTGGGCAGTTCCCCTTGGCAATGCGTTTTCGATGGCGCCCGAGGGTGTTGCACGTTATCAAGCCCGGCACCAGCGGGCTCTTGAAGCGGGCCAATCGCTTCACCACTTCATCCTTTCCACCGAGGGGCAGGTGAGGTGTTCGTTGACTTTATCCATGTGGAATGGAGAGGCACGGCTTAGCGATTTCGGCACGCTCGTGGATTTTCGCGCAAGAGGTTATGGCACACGATTGCTTCAAGCCGCCCTGCTTCACGCTGCAAGCCTGGGGGCCCGGCGCTGTTTTCTTGAAGCGACGATGGAGGGGATCTCGCTGTATCGCAAGCTGGGTTTCGAAGGCTTATTCGATTACCAGGCTTTTACTCGGGGGCCGGTTGCAATCGCCTGATCAGAAGCTCATTTTCACCTGGCTGCGGTCCTCAAGCGTCAACAGATACTGCTTGGCGTCGAGTCCTCCGGCAAACCCGGTCAAGGTGCCCGAGGCACCAATCACTCGATGGCACGGCGCAATGATCGAGATAGGATTGCGCCCATTGGCAGCGCCCACGGCACGTACGGCTTTCGGGTTGCCGATCTGCCGGGCGATCTGGCTGTAGCTGCGGGTTTCGCCAAAAGGAATAGTCAGCAGCGCCTGCCAGACCTGCTTCTGAAAGGCGGTACCGGTGAAATCCAGTTCCAGGTCGAATGTGTGGCGAGTCCCCGCAAAGTACTCCTTCAACTGGCGCTCGGTTTCCAACAGCACCGGGCTGTCGTTGGCTTCGTGCAATTGACCCAGGCGCACACGGTTGGCGCGCTCGACTTCCCACAGGATGGCACTGAGCTTGCCATCGCGCGCCACCAGGGTGAGCTCACCGACAGGGGAAGGCATGAGCTTGTATTCGTAAGGCATGAGCAGGCTCCTCGAGGGGCAGTTGTTAAACGCTACAGGCCTACGGTATTGCCATCCGCCGGACTGAACACTACGTTTCTTGCGGTGGAATTCTCACTGGCCCTGGACATTCCAGTAAACCCAGTTGGAATAGTACGGGTACCAGTAGAACCAGGAAATCCTGTAGAGCCCCATGATGACTGAGGCCTCCCCGATGGCGACCAGGGAAATCAGATTGAACAGCGTGACGATTGCCGCGAATACGGTGACGCCTCGGCTGGCATGGCGCCTGGCAAACACTACGCCGTAGACGGATGCGGCGATGGATCCGAGCGCCAGCCCCAGCCCCAAGGGATACGGAAGCCGCACCAGCGCGACCAGCAGTGGCAACACCAGCACCCAGCCGAGCACTTGGCGCAGTACAGGTGTGGATGTGGGTTGTTTGGGTTCAATCATGGCAATAACCCTGGGGCCGCAAGCTCAATGAAGCGACATCATCACGCTATGGATCCGGTGCCGCATTCAGACTTTGCTCCCGTTGCAGCTACCGATCCTGTTGCAGCACCTTGAGCGCCGCCGACGCGAGGAAGCCGGAGCGGCTTTTTTCCTCCGGGTGGTGCAGTACATATTCATCGATGCGGTTGAGCAGGTAGCCCGGCAATGTGATGTTGAGTTTTTGCGCCTTGCCCAGGTACTTGGTGACATCGATGTCTACAACCGCCCAAGTGCAGCCGGCGTACTGAGGGTTGGCGGCATGCACTGTGACCTTCTGGGCGCTCGGGATCGGCGCGCCGTCTTCCGCGAGGATTTCGAAGTGCCCTTCGATGGCTTCACGCGCCATGGCCATGGCGTCGTCCAGGTCGTCACCGGCAGAGTAACAACCGGGAATATCCGGGACTTCCACGCCCCAGGCGTGATCGTGGTCACCGGTTGAAATTGCGATGGGGTACAGCATGTTCGTTGTTCTCCAGGGACGATTAACTCAACAGAGCTTGTTTCAAAATGCTCTTGGCGGTCTTGTCCAACAGGTCTTTCTTTGGATGGGGGATCGTCACCAAGCCAGGCTTCGTCGGGTGCTTGAAGTGGTGATGACTGCCTCTGATGCGCACCAGGTACCAGCCGTCTGCGACGATGTGACCTATCAAGTATCGGCTATCCACAGCACCTCCTTGTGGTGTGTGTTGGTGGTGACTATAACCACTGAAAATAAATTATCAACACTCTACCTACCAGTCTTCGATGACCGGCATTTCGGCAGATGCAGTGTAAGAGCGAGTGGGATCGGCGCAGCGGGGAGATATTGCGAGGTTTTTCGGGTCATTGCCGGATGTGTAATGCCTCTTCGATAACGGCAAGAAACGCGTCAATCAACACACTTTGTCTTTCGGTCGGCGTCAACACCAACAACTGCGCACACGCATCCGCCTCCACCAAAGGCCGATAAGTCACGCCCTTGTTCATCAAACTCCGGGTGCAGGCCGGCACCAGCGCCACCCCTTGCCCGGCGGCCACCAGTGCAATGATCGAAGTGATCTGCCGTCCGGTCGGTCCGGCATGCAGGGGCACACCATGGTGGCGGTAAAGCTGCTCGATGGACTGGTTCAGCCCCGAGCCGTAATCGGCTGGAAACAGAATCAAAGGATAGGCACTGAGCTGCGCCAGGCTGATCTCGGCCTGGCTGGCCAACGGGCTGTCACTCGACACCGCTGCCACCAAGCGTTCCTCGCCCAACGACAGCGCTTGCACTGCGTCGTTTTGTGGCAACAGCCGGCTCAACCCAATATCCAGCCGTCCATCGGCCACTTGCGCACCGAGACTGCCGGAGGCGCATTCCACCAGGGTCAGTTGCACATCGGGAAAGCGTTGGGCGAAGGCCTGGATCGATTGGCTGAACAGGTCCGACAGGGCAATCGAGCTGACGTAGCCCAAGGCCAGTTGACCCGCTGTCCCTGCTGCCAACTTCCCGGCAATCACCTGAGCCAACTCCACCTGTTCCAACACGCCACGTGCATAGGGCAAGAACGAGCGTCCCTGTGCGGTGAGGGTCACGGTGCGGCTGGTGCGATCGAACAGCTTGAAACCCAACTCTGCCTCCAGCGCTGAAATATGCCGGGTCAAAGGCGGCTGGGCGAGGTGCAGGCGCAGGGCCGCGCGACCGAAGTGCAATTCTTCGGCGACGGTCAGAAAGTAACGCAGCTTGCGTAGGTCGAGCATCCTGATCCTTGGGTATCAATCGGTCGGAATTCGGTATTGGTTCAAGACCTGCCGGCCATTCTATAAAGACCTTTCAAAATAAAACGAGAGGTTTCATGAAACTGCGCCTGCATTGTGCCCGCCTTGCCCTGTTCCTGTGTGGCTGCGCGGCGTTTCTCAACCTCTATGCGACCCAAAGCATCCTCCAGACGTTCGCCGCGCACTTTCATATCAGTGCCAAGGAGGCGGGCTGGAGCATCACCGTCACCACCCTGGCGGTGGCGATCACGGCACCTTTCGTCAGTCGCCTGACCGGACGTTTTGCACAACGCACGGTGATCTCGGTGGCCGCTGTGCTGCTGGCGGTGCCGGCATTGATGACCGCTTATGCCGACAGCTTTGCCGAAGTGCTGGTGTGGCGCTTTGTCGAGGGCATGCTGATCCCGGTGCTGTTCGCCACCAGTGTGGCCTACATCGGCGACCGCTGGAGCGGCGGCACGGTCACGGAGGTGACGAGTCTCTACGTCGCGGGCACCGTGTTGGGCGGGTTCGCCGGGCGCTTCGTCACCGGAGTCATGACCGAGTATGTGGGCTGGCGTGAGGCCTTTGAAGTGCTCGCGGTGTTGAGCTTGATGGTCGGCGGATTCATCCAGTTTCTGTTGCCGGCCAACCGCCCGCGGACCGTGCAGGTTAAAGCCTCCTCGTCAGGTGTATTTCGCAGGCCGCTGTTGGCGGCATACGCCGTAGGTTTCTGCGTGTTGTTTTCGCAAGTCGCGGCGTTTACCTACGCAGGTTTGTACTTGGGCCTGCCGCCGTTCAACCTTGGGCCTGCAGCGTTGGGGACGCTCTATATGGTGTTCCTGTTGGCGTTGATCGTGATCCCCATCGCTGGACGCCTCAGCAAAGCCCGGCCCCATGCCCAACTGCTGGGTGTCGCCGCCGTGCTGGGCGTCAGTGGTTCGGCGTTGACCCTGATGCCCTCCCTCTGGTGCATCGTAGTCGGCCTGGCGTTCAGTTCCACCGGTGTGTTCCTCGCCCAGGCGGCCGCCAATGGGTTTATCACCGCTACCGCGGGCGATAACAAGACGGGTGCTGTCGGGGTGTATCTCACCTGTTATTACCTGGGCGGCAGTGGCGGCGCCATTGTCCCGGCGCTGATCTGGGAGCGCTGGGGCTGGGTCGGGTGCGTGGTGCTGATCATCGGTTTCCAGCTGCTGACCTTGTTGATCGCCTTGACCGGCTGGAAGCCCCTTAAACCTGAGCTGATTCCTGCACCATGAACGACACCGTCGCTGTGCCTTCGCCCGAATCATCGACGCGCCGTCGCGCCTTGTTCGCCGGTTGCAGCGCCCATGCCGTGCATGATGGGCTCACTGATGTGATCTACGTTTTGCTGCCTGTCTGGCAGGCTCAGTTCGGCTTGTCCTACGCCCAGATCGGCCTTCTGCGGGGTGCCTATTCCGGGATGATGGCCGTGTTCCAATTACTGGCCAGCCGCGCCGCCAGACGCTGGGGCCGCACACCGATGCTGGTGGGCGGCACGGCGCTGGCGGGTGTTGCCTACCTGCTGGTGGGCCAGGCGACAGGGCTGAGCGTGTTGCTGGTGGCGCTGCTGCTCGGCGGCCTGGGCGCCAGCACCCAGCACCCATTGGCCTCGTCGATGATCACCGACGCTTACGAGGACGGCGGTGGGATCAAGCAGGCGCTGTCCCAGTACAACTTCTCCGGCGATATCGGCAAAACCCTGATTCCTGGTCTGGTCGGGCTGCTGCTCACCGTCATCAGTTGGCGGGCCAGTGCCACGTTGCTGGGCCTGCTTGGCCTGGCGGCGGCGGGGCTGTTGTGGTGGCTGATTCCTGCTCAAGCATCCGAATCCACCGCCACAAAAAAAGCCGAGTTCCTCAGGGGTAGCGGCTCCGCCACGGGCCTGCGCGCGCTGATCCTCACCGGCACCCTCGACAGCGCCGTGCGCATGGGATTTCTTACTTTCCTGCCGTTCCTGCTGCAAGCCAAAGGCGCCGGTACTGCTGGCATCGGCCTCGCCCTGACCTTGCTGTTCATCGGTGGTGCCTTCGGCAAATTGTTCTGCGGCTACCTCGGCGCACGCATCGGCATGATGAAGACCGTGTGGATCACGGAAACCAGCACTGCAGTGCTGATCGTCGCGGCGGTGTACCTGCCGCTCAGCGGGTTGATGGTGATGCTGCCGCTGTTGGGGCTGGTACTGAATGGCACCTCCTCGGTGCTGTACGGCGCCGTGCCCGACCTTGCCGGCGCGGGCAAGCGCGAGCAGGCGTTTGCGCTGTTCTACACCGGCACGATTGGCGGTGGCGCGTTGGCGCCGGTGGTGTTTGGTGCAGTGGGGGATGTGCTGGGCGTGCCGGTGGCGGTGATGGTGTTGGCGGGGATGTTGGGTGTGACGTTGCCGTTGGCGTGGGTGGTGCAGAGGAGTGGGGTTGAGGCTTAAAAGGCTCACTCTCGGGTACTTGGAATTTTTTGCTTAAATGCCACGGAGTCGAACGGCTGAGGTTCTCGACTGGACTCAACCATCATCAGTTCTGCCCGAATTTTCTCACGGGCTTTGGCCGCAAAATCGACAGCCCTTAGGAACTCTGATTTATCACCCTCTGCAATAACCTGAGAAAGGTATTCGTGGATGGCTTCCTGGCTGTCGAGCAGGTCAACAATATCGAAAGCGGTCAATGGCTGAGTCATGATCAAACCTGCGTATGCATTTCTGGTGGGGTGGGGCCATGGACAATGATGTGAGTGGCAGGTTGAATTCAAACGTTCTTCAACGGCTATTTGTTGCCAAAGGCTTCGATTTCTTCACGCTTCGAGCATGAGTCTGAACCTTGCGGCATTGCCTACACAACGATCAGACTCGTCCGAGTTGTGCGCCTTGGGCGACCTCTTTAAGGTTCGTCAGCCGCTGCCCATCAGCGGTCGGGTTTAGTAGCCCGATATAGTTCTTGGCGTGTAGCTGTTCGTTGAGTTAGGCACTTTAGTGCCTGTGCTTGACGGTAGCTGTATGCAGGGCGCTTTAGAGCGCGCCGGTTCTAAGAACTTCCCGGTCTACTAACCTGCGTACAGCTGCCACCCTTACCCTGTGGGTGGTGGTCCTTACCGAGGATCAACAGATGTGTACTGACTCATGCAATCCATCCGTAAAACTGTTCAGCGTCCGTCCCGAAATCGACACTCGAGCGCTGCTCGCCAACGCCTACGAAACCATCGCCGGTGCCGGTGCCATGACCCACGAGTTCGTCGAAAGCCTGCCCTCTCAACAGCGCTACCTGGCCCTGGCCATTCAGCAAATGATTGAACTGGGCCTGCTGCTGGTCGAGGCTGTTCAGGACCGCGTGGACCGAGCCGCATAGGTCACCCGTACGGTGTAAACGGCTTGCCTTCCCAGGCCGCCCATACCACGGGGGAGGGGAGCCAGGATTTACAGTGTCGCCGCCAGCGAAAACGGAATGCGCAACGCACCGATAGGCCCTTCACGCGTACCGCACATTTCATCGTGAATGCAGTGTTGCACCAGTACGCAAGGAAACGGCGGAACCCGCTGCAACAGGTCGCGTAAATGCGTGGTGGACCCGATGCGCATCGGCCTGCCGTGATCGTCCAGTAACGTCGCCTCGACGTGCTCCAGCCTGACGCGAGCGATATAGAAACCGCCCTCCAGGGACAGCAACTCCAGCTCACGTATTTCGCCTTTCCCGGCCAGATCGGCCAGCATTTGCATATTCATGATTGACCCTCGCTAGGGACTCATTGGCGACGAAAGAACAGCGTGACCTGACCCCACTCGACACCGAACTTGGACATGCTCGAGCGGTTGATCAAGGTGTCCTCGTCCATCAGGTACATCCAATCGTCAAAGCTGACTTCGTACACCGAGCCATCCACCGGCAGATTGAGCCGGTAGCGCCAACGCAGCGCATTACCCGCCACTTCGCCGATCGCCTCGCCCACCACATCCCCGGCTCGTCCGCGCCAGCGCCCTGGGCCGTCCGGCGTCAGTGTCCACACCCGTTGCTGACGCGTGCCATCGCTGTACAAGAAACGCTCATCCAGAATCAACGCGTCGCCCTCGCGCCGGCTGGCGATATCGACCTCAAAGCGCTTGGCCACTTCCCCCGAACGCTTCTGGAAGATGCCCCAGGCTTTCACGGGTTTACTGAAGAAGCGCTCCAGGTCCAGTTTCGGTTGCTGGTCGGCGTAGTGGTCGACCTCAACGTTGCTGCAACTGGCCAAGCTCACGACCAGCAACAGTGAAAACAGTAGACGTGTCATGGCTTGGCTCTTCGAAGGTGCGGGGCGAAGTGCCGCCGCTCGAAGCATGATACTTGTACAATAAATAAAATTTGTACAGGTTTGTGCGCACTCTATTTTTGAATCTCAAATCCCACCCATAAAAAAACCGGCCACCAAGGACCGGTTTTTTTATGCATCCCCGCCAAAACCCTGCCGGCGTGGAATCTATGTCTGAGTGGAGCGGGTGAAGGGAATCGAACCCTCGTTATCAGCTTGGGAAGCTGGAGTAATGCCATTATACGACACCCGCTCAGAGCGGCTGACTTTGTACCAGATGTGCGCCGGGATTTGAAGTTTTTCTTCGGAATTTGTGCAGCTTGCCGTGGCGAGCAGGTCCGTTCGCCACGGCAAGCCTTCATTTCAGATGGCGAATGCATGCTGCGTCTGGCCCTGGTGATAACGCAATCGGCTGGCCTGCCGTTCCGGTTTCAAAAAGCCCACCACCGCGTCCCGGCTGTCCCGGCAGGCGGCCTTGTGCTCCATATCCAGGAAATGCCCCGTCGCCTGGATGGTGCTGAAGCTGCTCTTCGTCACGTACTGCCCGAACTGCCTGGCGTCTTCGGCGCTGGTGTATTCGTCCCATTCGCCGTTCAGAAACAGCACCGGCACATCGATCTGCCGCGCGGCCTTGAGGTAGCACAGGCGGTCGTTGTGCAGTACCTGGCTGATGTGAAAATGCATCTGCCCGTATTCGTGCTCGGCCAGGCTGCTCACATGCTTGTAGTTGAAACGCTTGAACAGCGACGGCAGGTGTTTGCCGATGGTGCTGTTGATCAAGTGCCCGACGCGGTCGCGGTCGAGGTTGCCGAGGTAGTCGACGCCACGCTCGAGGTAGTCGCGCATTGGGGCGTTGATCACCGGCGAGAACGAGCTGATCACCGCCTTTTCCACACGCCGTGGCCGCTGGGCGAGGGCCACCAGGGTGGCGGCGCCGCCCCAGGAGAAGGACAGCACGTGCTCGGCGGCGAAGTGGTCGATCAGCTCCAGGAGGATCTGGCCTTCGACTTCCTTCGTCAGCATTTGCTCATGACGGTTATGGATTTTGGAGCGACCGGCGTAGGGCTGGTCGTACAAAACCACATTGAATTGCGGGTACAGGCTTTTCACGGTTTGGGCGAAGGAGGCCGTGGTGGCCAGCGAGCCGTTGACCAGGATGATGGTCTTTTCAGCAGCATCCGCGCGGTAGAACTCCGTGTAAACCCGATACTGACCCTGTATATCCAACACAGCGATTTCTGGCCTCATGTCGTAAGACTCCTGGCAAGCGGGTAGGGCGCGCAGATCACTCTGCACGAGCTTTGTGACAGGTAGGCATACGCCTGGAAGATGAGAGCCCATGTCGGTCCGATGACGGCTGGCCGACGGCTGTTGTTAGGGCGGGCTGTTTGCCGGGGAGGCCCGTGGATCAAGCGCGGGCGGGGCAAGGTGTTTCTTGGAGGTTATAGGCGACTCGTCAGTCATAATTTGGCTGACGGTTTGATTCAAGCAGTAGACCGGGGATGCCGCAAGTCACACAAATGGGTTTTTGCCATCACCGGCCGAACGGTCGTCAGACCTTCCGGATTTCTTCCTCGGACAGCGCCCGGTACTTGCCGGGCGCCAGGGCCGCATCCAAGCCCAATGGGCCCATTCGCTCACGGTGCAGGCCGATCACTTTGTTGTTGAAGTGCCCGAACATGCGCTTCACCTGGTGATAGCGGCCTTCGGTGATGCTCAGTCGTGCCAGGCGTGGCCCCAGCAGCTCCAGCTCGGCCGGTTGCGTGGTCAGGTCTTCAAAGGCGAAATAAAGGCCCGCTGCAAAGGTTGCCGCGTATTCGGGGCCGATGTCCTGCTCCGTCTCTACCCGATAGACCTTGGGCAACTTGGTCTGCGGTTGCGTGAGGCGCCGCGACCACTGGCCGTCGTTGGTGATCAGCATCAGGCCGGTGGTGTTGAAATCCAGGCGGCCGGCGATATGCAGCTCGCCTTTGTCCGGCTCATCCAGCAGGTCCAGGACGGTCGGGTGTTGCGGGTCCGAGGTCGCGCTGACGCAGCCCTGGGGTTTGTGCAGCATGAAGTAGCGCGCCGCTTTACCCACCTGCAGCACGTCATCGTCCACGCACACGCGGCTGAATTCGCGCACTTCATGATGTGGGTCGCTGACAGCCACGCCATCCACCGTCACCCGCCGCTCCACCAGCAACACGCGCACTTGCTGGCGATTGAAACGCGGCAGGTTGCTGAGGAAACGGTCAACGCGCATTGCGAAGCTGCTCATCCACCTGAGCACAGCGCGGGCACAGGCAGGCTGTGTTGCGCAATGCATCGGGCAGCGCTTCAAGCACCGCCGGGTTGATGGTGACGCTGTAGCACCAGCACGGCTGGTCGGCGGTGCGTGGGTCGGCCAGGGTGCAATCGTTGCGGGCACCGCAGGCGGGGCAAAGGGTTGGCGTGGTCATGGTCGCTGGGGCAGGGTCTCGGAAGTCCCTGCACGATACAGCGCCGGTCAGTCCCGTTCCAGCACCACGACCCGTTGGCCGGCGCCAATGCCGCTGCCCGGCTGCACCGGGATTTCCCGCACCACCCCGGCAAAGGGCGCCAGCACCGGGATCTCCATTTTCATCGACTCCAGAATCACCAGCACATCCCCGGCGGCAACACGTGCACCCACGGCCACCGGCACCTGCCAGAGGTTGCCGGCGATAGGGCTGTCGATGCTGTATTCATTGGCCTTGAGCAGCGTGTCTTGCGCCGCTGGCGCCGCGAGCTCTTCGCTGTCGAAATGCGCCTGGCCGCTGGCGATCCAGCGTTCGCGCTCGGCATTGAAGGCCTGTTGCTGTTGTTCACGAAAAGCACTGATCCCCGAGGCTTCCCGCGCAAGAAATGCCTGGTAATCCGCCAGGTTCAGGGTGCTCTCCTCGATATCCAGCTCGAAGCGTCCCAGGGGGAAATCCCGACGAATCCGTACCAGCTCATCCGCGCTCACGGGATAGAACCGAATCTGATCGAAGAAGCGCAGCAGCCACGGCTTGCCGTCAAACGCCGCCACTTCGCGATAGCGGTTCCACATCTGCAAGGTGCGCCCGACAAACTGATAACCGCCGGGCCCTTCCATGCCGTACACGCACAAATACGCGCCGCCGATGCCCACCGAATTTTCGGCGGTCCAGGTGCGGGCCGGGTTGTATTTGGTGGTCACCAGGCGATGACGCGGGTCCAGCGGCGTGGCCACCGGCGCGCCGAGGTAGACGTCGCCCAGGCCCATCACCAGGTAGCTGGCGTCGAACACGGTGTGGCGCACCTCATCGAGGTTGGCCAGGTCGTTGATGCGACGGATGAACTCCAGGTTGCTCGGGCACCACGGGGCGTCCTTGCGCACGGTGGTCATGTATTTTTCGATGGCCAGCTGGCACGCCGGGTCGTCCCAGGACAGCGGCAGGTGCACGATGCGCGAGGGCACTTGCAGGTTTTGCCGGGTGCACACGGCGGTCCACTCGTGGCTGATCAGTGCCAGCAGGTCGGCCAGGGGCAGTTGTTCGGGCTGGTAGTGGATCTGCAGCGAGCGGATCCCGGGCGTCAGGTCGATCACGCCCTTCAATGCTCGGGTTTCCAGGGCCTGCATCAGGGCATGGGCGCGAAAGCGCAGCACCAGGTCCAGCTCGGGCGCGCCGATTTCCAGCAGCAGGTGGGTGTCGCCGGCGAGGCGGGCGACCAGGCGGGTGTCGGCGTGGCCGATGTCCAGGATGATGGGGGATGCCAATTGCTCGATGCGGGCGGCTGACCGAGTTGGTCCCATCGCGAGCAAGCTCTGCTCCCACAGGATTTCGGCATTCTTTTGATCCCAGTTCAGGGCAAGGTCGCGGGCGGTCTTGAGGTCCACCGGTTCAAAGCGAACCTTGTCACCGGCCTTGAGCTGGCCGAGTTGCCAAAGGTCCGCCTCGATCACCGTCACCGGGCACACGAAACCGCCCAGGCTCGGCCCGTCCGGTCCCAGGATCACCGGCATGTCACCGGTGAAATCCACCGCGCCGATGGCATAGGGGTTGTCATGGATGTTCGATGGATGCAGCCCCGCTTCACCGCCATCGGTACGCGCCCACAATGGCTTGGGCCCGATCAGCCGAACACCGGTGCGGCTGGAGTTGAAATGCACTTCCCACTGCGTGGCGAAGAACGTGTCGATGTACGCCGGCAGGAAGTATTCCGGTGCGCCGTGGGGGCCGTAAATCACCCGCAGTGTGCGGACCTCCGGCAGCGGTTCAGCGACTGATTGTTGCCCGGCGTTCCGGTCTTCCAACGGCAACAGATGCAATACATCGCCCGCCCGCAAGGCGCGCCCGCCATGCCCGCCAAACTGGCCGAGGGTGAAGGTGCTTTTGCTGCCCAGGTAGTCCGGCACTTGCAGCCCGCCACGCAGGCACAGGTAACTGCGCGCCCCGGCGCCGGCGAGGGTGCCCAGGCTCAGGACCGACCCGGCCTCAATCAATAGCGCGGTGTTCATCGGCACGGCTCGATCATTCAACCGCAGCGGGATTTCAGCACCGGTCACGGCGACCACCGCCGCGCAATTGAAGCGCAGCAGCGGCCCGCTCAGGGTGATTTCCAGCGCCGCTGCTCCCTCGTCGTTGCCCAGCAGGCGATTGCCCAGGCGCAGCGCGCGGCTGTCCATCGGCCCCGACGGCGGCACGCCCACGGCCCAGTAGCCGAGGCGGCCGGGATAGTCCTGCACGCTGGTTTGGGTGCCTGCGCTGATCACTTCAAACGTGGCGGCCACGTAGACCAGGTCTTCCAGGCACCGCGTCCACGGCCGGCCATTGGCAAAGGGCGGAGCCAGCAGGATTTGGCGCAGGTAATCGCGGTTGGTTTCCACGCCGTACAACCGACTGTCACTCAACGCCCGGTGCAGATCCAGGCGCGCCTGTTCGCGGGTGGGCGCCCACGTGATGAGCTTGGCGATCATCGGGTCGAAGTACGGCGGGATCTCGCAGCCGGCTTCCACCCAAGTGTCGATGCGCAGGCCCTCGGCCAGCGGGAAATCCACACGGGTCAGCAAGCCGGGGCTGGGCTGGAAATCGCGGCCCGGGTCTTCGGCATACAGGCGCGCCTGGATCGCGTGGCCCCGGGGGGTTAACTCGAGTGTGTTCAGCGGCGGCATTTCCCCGGCCGCCAGTTGCACCATCCAGCGCACCAGGTCCACGCCCCATACCTGTTCGGTGACGCCGTGTTCCACCTGCAAGCGCGTGTTCACTTCGAGGAAGTAGAAGCGCCCGTCAGCACTGTCATAGATAAATTCCACGGTGCCGGCGCTGCGGTAGTTCACGGCCTTGGCCAGGGTGATGGCGGCGGCGCACAGGGCGTCGGCCATGCCTTCGGGCAGGTTCGGCGCCGGGGTTTCTTCGAGGACTTTCTGGTTGCGCCGTTGCACCGAGCAGTCGCGCACGCCGAGGGCGATCACTTCACCGGCGCCGTCGCCGAACACCTGCACTTCCAGGTGGCGCGCGTGCTCGATGTACTTCTCGATAAACACGCCGGCATCGCTGAAATTGTTCTGCCCCAGGCGTTTGACGGCCTCGAAGGACTCGCTCAACTCCACGCTGCTGCGGCATACGCGCATGCCGATACCGCCACCGCCGGCGGTGCTTTTGAGCATCACCGGGTAGCCCACGGCGTCGGCGGCCAGCAACGCAGAGGCGAGGCTGTCGAGCAGTTCGGTGCCTTCCAGCAGCGGGATCTTGTGTTGCTTGGCCAGGGCGCGGGCGGTGTGCTTGAGGCCAAATACCCGCAGCTGTTGCGGCGTCGGCCCGACAAAGGCGATGCCGGCGTTTTCACAGGCTTCGGCAAACGCGGCGTTCTCCGACAGGAAGCCGTAGCCGGGATGGATCGCCTTGGCCCCACAGGCCTTGGCGGTGGCGAGGATTTTGTCCACCGCCAGGTACGTACTGGCCGCTGCGCCTTCACCGAGGCTGTAGGCCTCGTCGGCTTGCTGGATATGCAGGCTCGCCGCATCGGCCTCGGCGTACACGGCGATGCCCTTGACCTGCAGCTCGCGCAAGGTGCGCAGGATGCGGCAGGCGATGGCGCCACGGTTGGCGATCAACAGTTTTTCGAACATGGCAAAACCCTGCGGGCCGTCCCGCAAAGTGGGGGAGCACTGCGGTCGTCCGCAGTGCGTGCAGTCAGTGTGGATCCCACATTGGCGCGCTATTGTTTGCGGATGCACTGCCCGGCTCGGGATTGGCACAGGGCAAACAGCCAACGGCGCAGGCGCTTGAGTTTCAGTTCCATACCAGCAGCTCCGCAGGGGTGGGGTTGTAGGCGTTGCATGGGTTGTTCAACTGCGGGCAGTTGGAGATCAGCACGATCACATCCATCTCGGCGCGCAGGTCGACGTACTTGCCGGGGGCGGAAATGCCGTCTTCGAAGGTCAGCCCGCCGTCGGCCGTCACCGGCACATTCATGAAGAAATTGATGTTCGGCCCGATGTCGCCTTTGCCCAGGCGGCCGTCGTGGGCACAGGCGCGCAGGTAGTTGTCGCGGCAGCTGTGCATGTAGCGTTTTTCCAGGGCGTAGCGCACGGTGTTGCTCTCTTGGGCGCAGGCGCCGCCGAGGGTATCGTGGCGCCCGCAGGTGTCATCGACGATGGTCAGCATCGGCTGGCCGAGGTTGGAATACAGCACGCTGCCGGTGCCCAGGTACACGCTGTTCTGCCGGCGCAACGTGCGCTGCACGTCGTAGCGTTCACGCGGGTTTTTCACGCTGTAGAACAACGTGTCGACGGCCTGGTTGCCCTCCAGGTCGAGGATGCGCAGGGTCTGCCCGGCCTTGACCTCCATTAGCCACGGTTCGCCGGCGGGGATGGTTGCGCGGTACACGGCCGCGTCCGGTTGTTTCAGTGCGATAGACATGGCAGCTCCTCAGGCGAACAGGCGGTCGGTGTTGATAAAGCCGCGCTCGTTTTCCGGGCGCGAGGTGCGGCAGTGTTCGGCGACGCTTTTGTCGGCATTCATCCAGCTCAGTTTCAGCGGTTGCGGCGCGTAGTGCGGGTTCGGGTCCATGGGGTGTTGCAGCGCGGTGAGCACCACCAGGGTGTCCATCGGCGCGTAGAGCTCGATGTAATCGCCGGCCTTGGAATGGCTCGGTACAAAGTGCAGGCCTCCGTCGCTGTCCACCGTGACTTTGCTGAACAGGTTGAGGGTCATCAGCAGGTCGGACAGGCCCAGGCCCCACTTGCCCAACTCCACCAACAGGTTGTCGGTGCCGTTGCGGAAGAAGCCATTGCGCAGTTCCTGGTAGCGGCCCTGGCCGTATTTCTCGGCGACTTCGGCGGCGCACAGCACGCCGCCGATGCTGTCGCTCCAGCCGCAGGTGTCGGCGGTGATCGCGGCCAGCACGCGGCCCATGTCCGAGTACAGGCAATGGCCGGTGGTGAGCTTGGCGGTGTGTTGGCATTTGAGGCTGTCGGGCAGGTTCAGGCGCTCGGTTTTTTCGTTGGCGTTGAGCAGGGTCAGGCTGACGTTGGCGCCGCCGCGCAGGTCGGTCAGGCGCAGCAGTTGGCCGCGCTTGAGCACGAACGAACGGTGGCCGCCGCCGGGCAGCATTTCTTCGGCAAAGGGTGGGAACAGTTGGGTGGAATCGGTCATTTGGACGTGGCTCCAAGTTCGGCGGCGAGCGCCTTGCGGCGTTCGCTGTTCAAAGGGATGTCGTAGGTGATGCGTGCGCCATAGGCGCCGGGGGCGTGGGGATCGACGCGGACCTTGTCGAACACCAGCAGGCGCGTGCCGAGGCTGAAGCCTTCGCTCAGGTCATGGGTGACCATGAACACCGTCAGCCGGGTTTCGCGCCACAGCGCCAGCAGCAGCTGGTGCATGTCCTTGCGAATGCCCGGGTCGAGGGCGCCGAAGGGTTCGTCCAGCAGCAACACGCGGGGTTTCATGATCAGGGCCTGGGCGATGGCCAGGCGTTGTTGCATGCCGCCGGAGAGCTGCGCGGGGTACTTGTCCAGGGCGTGGCCGAGGCCGACCTTGTGCAGCAGCGCGGCAGCCTGTTCGCGGGCGTCCTTCCTGGCTTTACCGAACAGCCGGCCCAGCAGGCGAGAATGTGGCAGTTCCAGGCCGAGGGCGACGTTGTCGAGCACAGTCAGATGTGGGAACACCGAATAGCGCTGGAACACCACGCCACGGCTGGCATCCGGCTCGGCGGCGAGGGCCTGGCCGTCCAGCAGGATCTGGCCCTTGCTCGCGGTTTCCTGGCCCAGCAGCAGGCGCAGGAAGGTCGACTTGCCACACCCGGACGTACCCACCAGCGTGCAAAACTCACCCTCGGCGACGTGCAGGTTGAGGCCTTCGAGCACCACCTGATCGCCATAGCGCTGCCACACATTATTGACGCTGATAAAGCTCATGCCCGCGCTCCTTCGTACCAGGGGAACGCACGCCGGGTCAGGGCCTTGAGGCCCCAGTCCATCAGCCACGCCAGCAGCGTGATCCACACCACGTAAGGCAGGATCACGTCCATCGCCAGGTAGCGTCGTACCAGGAAGATCCGGTAGCCCAAACCGTCGGTGGAGGCGATGGCTTCGGCGGCGATCAAAAACAACCACGCCGAGCCGAGCATCAGCCGCAGCGAGATCAACAGGCGCGGCAGCAATTGCGGCAATACCACACGCAGCATCAGGGTCCAGGTGGAGGCGCCGAGGGTCTGCGCCTTCACCAGCAGCTCGAGCGGAATTTCCCGCGCGCGCTGTTCCAGGTCTCGGGCCAGGCAGGGGGTGACGCCGATGACGATCAGCATCACCTTGGACAATTCCCCCAGCCCGAACACGATGAACAGAATCGGCAGGATCGCCAGCGGCGGCACCATCGACAGCACCGTCAACAACGGTGACAACGGCGCGCCAAACAGCGGCAGCGTGCCGGCGGCGATCCCCAGGCACAGGCCGGCGAGGGCGCTGATCCCCAGACCGATGGCGAGGCGCCGCAGGCTGGCAGCGCTGTCCTGCCACAGCACGTATTCGCCGGTGCGGGTGTCGGCGTTGAAGGCCAGGCGCTTTACCGCGTCAAGCATTTGCCCGGCACCGGGCAGCAGCTTGTCGTTGGGGTTGTCCGCCAGGCGCTCGGCCGAGCCCACGAAGTAGGCGAACAGCAGCAGGGCGAACGGCAGCAGCACCAGCAACAGGCGGCTGGAACGGTCCGGGTGACGGTTGATCAGGCGCATGGCCGGGTCCTCTTACAGCTTGCCGTCGGCGGCCATCTGTACGTAGCTGGGGTCGAACTGCAGCTTGAGGTTGGCCTTGTCGCCGCTGGTCACACCGTTGGCGAAGCGCATGCCCACGGCGCTGCTGTCCTTGGCGCCTTCACCCAGCAGGCCGTGTTTAAACGAGAACTCGGCGACTTTGCCCATGGTGGCGGGCAACTGTGGGCTGGTGGCGAAGGCCAGGGCTTCCTGGGGCGTGGCGAACAGCTTGGTAGTGTCCAGTTGCGACTGGAAGCCCGCAAGGTCAGTGCCCGAGGCCTTGGCCATATGTTCGAGGGCTGCGGTGCTGGCGGGGCCCTTGGCGTTCATCAGCGCGACCACTTCGAACCAGGCGCCGGTCAGCGCTTTACCCAGCTTGGGGTTGTCTTTGAGGACCTGGGTGTTGACCACCATCATGTCCATGATTTCGCCGGGTACTTTGCTCGAGTCGAACACTTGGCTCACCCCAGGCTTGGCCTTGATCTCCGAGAGCATCGGGTTCCAGGTGGTGACGGCCTGGACCTGGTCGGTGTTGAAGGCCGCCGCGATGTCGGCATCGGAGGTGTTGACCACCTTCAGGTCTTTTTCCGTCAAGTCCGCCGACTCCAGCGCGCGGGCCAGCAGGTAGTGAGACACCGAGAGTTCCACCAGGTTGACGTTCATGCCCTTGAGGTCGGCCACGGTCTTGCCGGTGCCCTTGATTACCACGCCGTCGTTGCCGTTGGAGAAGTCGCTGACCACCAGCGCGGTGCTGTCCACGCCACCGGCGGCGGGGATGGTCAGGGCGTCCATGTTGGTCATGGTGCAGCCGTCGAACTGGCCGGCGGTGTATTGGTTTATGGATTCGACGTAGTCGTTGAGCTGCACCATGTCGATGGTGATGCCGTATTTCTTCGCCCACTTGTCGAGGATGCCTTGGCTGCCGGCGTACTCCCACGGCATCCAGCCGGCGTAGATCGTCCAGCACACGCTGAAGTGTTTTTTGGGGGCGGCTTGGGCCTGGACGCTCAGCACGGCGGCAAAGACGACGGCGAGCAGGGCGGGTAAACGGATTGAGGGCATGGGGCTTCTCCAGTTGATCAAGGGCGAGCAGGAGCAACGCGGCACCGTGAACGGTGGCTTGTCTCCCGGGCTTTTATCCCGCCGTGTAACCTCAACTGGAGGTCGCCAACTCTCGGACCAGCCACTCGCTTTCGGCGAGCCGGAACCCTAGTCGGCCATTGCAAATTGTGGTGCCGCGAACCTGTATCAATCCTGCACGCAAGAGATAAAGCGAGAGTCGTGCCAAGTGGCTTCGATGCCCGGCGGTTCAGCCGGGCGGGCGGGAGAGGAGGGTGTAGAAGAGGGCGGTGTGCGCCACGCGGGTGCGTCGGCGCACTGCTATGAGGCGCTTACAGCTGGAACTTGCTGACCAGCACATTGAACGAGGTGGCCAGGCGCGACAGGTCCTGGCTGGAGGCGTTGGTCTGGTGCGCACCGGCGGCGGTCTGGGTCGACAGGTCCTGGATGTTGAGCAGGTTGCGATCCACTTCCCGGGCCACCTGGGCCTGTTCCTCGGACGCCGAGGCGATCACCAGGTTGCGCTCGTTGATACTGGCCACGCTGGCGGTGATGCGCTCCAGCGCCTGGCCGGCGTTTTGCGCCAGGGTCTGGGTGTTGTTGGCCCAGGTCAGGCTTTTGTTCATGGCGGCCACGGCGCCATCGGCACCGGCCTGGACTTCACCGATCATCTTCTCGATGTCGACCGTGGAGGTCTGGGTGCGGTGGGCCAGCGCCCGCACCTCATCGGCCACCACCGCAAAACCACGGCCTTGTTCACCGGCTCGGGCAGCTTCGATGGCGGCATTGAGGGCCAGCAGGTTGGTCTGGTCGGCAATGCCGCGGATCACATCGATCACCTTGCCGATTTCACGCACCTGGCCGGCGAGGTCGACGACCGATTGGGTCGAATCGTTGATCTCGACCACCATCGATGACATGCCCGACACGGCCTGCTCCACCTGCTGGCGGCCGTCCTCGGCTTCGGTGGTGGCCTGGCGCGACGCCTCGGAGGTCGACACGGCGTTGCTCGCCACTTCGTCGACCGCTGCGGTCATCTGGTTGACGGCGGTGGCGGCTTGCTGGATTTCGTCGTTCTGGCGAGTCAGGCCACGGCTGCTTTCATCGGTGACGGCACTCAGCTCTTCGGCTGCCGACGCGAGCTGGTCGGAGGCATTGGCGATTTCCACCAGGGTGTTTTTCAGGCCACCCTGCATATCCGACAACGCCATCAACAGTTGCCCGGCTTCGTCGGTGCGGTCGGTCGTGATGGCTTGGGTCAGGTCACCCTTGGCAATGCGTTGTGCGTTCTCAACCGCTTGTGCGATAGGGCGGGTGATCAGGCGCGTGATCAGCACACCGATGATAATCGCAATAATGAAGGCCAGGACAATGCCGCTGATCATCCAGGTCAATGCGCTGCTGCGAAGGTCCTCGGCGGCGACGGCGCCTTCCTTGATCTGGCGGTTATTGGACTCGATCATCACACGGATCAACTCGCGCGCCTGGCGGAACAGTTCATTGTTGGTGCTGTTGAGCTGGGCGCGGGCCTGCTCGACCTGGCCACTGTCGAGCATCGACATGATGCGTTCGGAGCTGCTGGTGTAAGTTGGCCAGATCTGGTCGAGCTTGTCGCCTGCTGCCCGTTCGTCGTCTTCCAGGGGCGTGGCGCGGTAGGTGGCGTAGGCGCTCTGGCTGCGTTTGAGTTCGTTGGCGATGTCCTGGCGCACGCGGTCGCGGTCTTGTTGGGCGACGTCGCCGTTGCTCGCATCCATCAAACGGTACAAACCACGGTTGTGGGCCACCAGGCCATTGAGGGTAGCGGCCGTGTTGCTGACGGACACCAGGTTATTGGAGAACGTCAGTTCCAATGCATTGGCGAGGCGGACCACGCTTTTGATACCCAGCAGGCCGACCCCGAGGGTGACCAGTGCACACAATAGAAATGAAAGCAGCAGTTTGGTTGAGATTTTCATGGCTCGGATCCGGCGAAAGTGGCGAAGGGCGCACGTTAGAGCCTCCCTGGCTTATGCGATGTCATAGTGACATCATCGCAATCGGGAAAGTTTCGAGCCAGAAAAATTTACTGAATCGATAAACCTGGGGGTTGTTAAGTGCTATACCGCAGTGCGTCTGACGGGATGTGGCTGCCCTTGGCATTGATGTATCAAGTTGTTACAAAAACGCACCAGATTCGGTTTTTGATGTCAGATGTTTCGTCATTCAGTGAAAGCTGAATGCCGCCCCCCAGCGTCGCTGGAGGTGCTCTTCCGCGGTCCAGGAGGCCGCCATGTATCGACGACTGCTGCTCAGCGCTTTACTCGGTCTGACCCTTTGCGCTTGTGTGCCCTACTACGATGGAGGCCAGAGCTACTACCGTTCCGAGGTCTACACCTCACCGGCGCCGGCTTATTACTATGGCGGCGGCACGGCGTATCAATATCGCCGTGATTACTACCCGTCGCCGCGTTACTACGCTCCGGCACCGCGTTACTACTCGGCACCGCGTCATTACCAGCCGGCGCCTCGCTATTACCCGTCAGGGCCAAGGGCCGGTTAC
Source organism: Pseudomonas sp. AM8 (assembly GCF_036346475.1). NCBI lineage: Bacteria > Pseudomonadati > Pseudomonadota > Gammaproteobacteria > Pseudomonadales > Pseudomonadaceae > Pseudomonas > Pseudomonas sp. AM8. The sequence continues at coordinate 223,262 of NZ_JAOTNX010000001.1, read as the reverse complement.
CGGCCTTACCCGAACCAGGGCTGGGGGGATCGTTGGAACAATGGCGGGCATGGACGCGGTGGTGATCATGACCGTGGAGGTGGCCGTGGCGGTCACCGTTGACCGGCCTGTATGACAAGCGGCGCATGAAGCGCCGCTTTTTCATGGGCGCAAAACCTCAGTAATCGGACAAGTCCGCCAGCGGGTGCCGGCCTTCCCACGCCTTGGTGAAGTGCGCCTGCACCACGGCGTCCGGGACCGTATTGATGTCTGGCCAATGCCAATGGGGCTTCTGGTCCTTGTCGATCAACCGCGCGCGCACCCCCTCGCTGAATTCCGGATGGCGGCAGCAGTTCAGGCTCAGGGTGTATTCCATCTGGAACACCTCGGCCAGGGACAGGTGGCGGGCCCGCTGGATCTGTTCCCACACCAGGTGCGCGGTCAGCGGGCAGCCTTCGCTCAATGTCTTGCCGGCGCGATTGAACAGTGGGTCCGCGTGTTCACGCAGCGGGCTCAAGGCGCGCCAGGCGCTGCGCACATCGCCGACGTCCAGCCATTCGTCGATCTGTGCCCGGCGCGGCAGCCATTGCGCCTCGGGTTGCTGGGCCACGGCTTCCTGGGCCATGGCCTTGAGCAGGCTGTTGAGCTGTATCGCGGTCTGCTCCTGCCAGTTCAGTTGCAGCAAGCCATCGAGCAACTCGTCTTGTTGATCGTCACGCAGGAAACGGTCGGCCAGGCCCAGGTCCAGGGCGTCACGGCCGTTGATATGGGCGCCGGTGAGGCCAAGGAATAAGCCCAGCTTGCCGGGCAGGCGCGACAGGAACCAGCTGGCGCCCACGTCCGGGTACAGGCCGATGCTGATCTCGGGCATGGCCAGGCGGCTGCTCGGCGTGACAATCCGTATGGCCGCGCTTTGCAGCAGGCCCATGCCTCCGCCCAGCACGTAACCGTGGCCCCAGCAGATCAGCGGCTTAGGGTAAGTGTGCAAGCGGTAGTCGAGGCGGTATTCCGCGGCAAAAAACTGTGCGGCCAGGGCCGGCACTTCACCTGGCTGCTCGCGGCAGGCTTGGGCCAGGCTGCGCACTTCGCCCCCGGCGCAAAACGCCTTGGGCCCGTTGCCACGCAGCAGCACACAGACGATGGCCGGGTCTTTGGCCCAGGCCTCCAGGCGATCTGTCAGGGCCAGGATCATCGGCAAAGAGAGGGCATTGAGGGATTTTTCAGCGTCGAGGCTGGCGATGCCGACGCGGGCGCCGCCACTGCCGGTCAGTTCTTCGAAGTGCAGATTCATCGTGACCTCAATCGAGAAGGTGAAGGATCAGTATGATCGCTTCGTGGGAAAGTGCCGGTGGTGTGTCAGATCAATTGACAAGCAGGGCCGGCTTTCCTAGGGTTCGCCTCATTCTTTTCTACAAGACATTTCAACTATGACCGAAGGCGACCGTATCAAACTCGAACCCAGCTGGAAACACGCCCTGCGTGATGAGTTCGATAAGCCCTACATGGGCCAGTTGCGCGAGTTCCTGCGCCAGGAACATGCCGCCGGCAAAGAGATCTACCCGCCCGGCCCGCTGATCTTCAATGCGCTTAACTCAACGCCGCTGGACAAGGTCAAGGTGGTGATCCTCGGCCAGGACCCGTACCACGGCCCCGGCCAGGCCCACGGTTTGTGCTTCTCGGTACAACCGGGCGTGCCGGCGCCGCCGTCCCTGGTCAATATCTACAAAGAGCTCAAGCGCGACCTGAATATCGACATCCCCAACCACGGCTGCCTGCAAAGCTGGGCCGACCAGGGCGTGTTGCTGCTCAACACCACCATGACCGTGGAACGCGCCAACGCCAATGCCCATGCGGGGAAGGGCTGGCAGTTCTTTACCGATCGGATTATCGAGGTGGTCAGCGAACACCAGCCGCATTTGGTGTTCCTGTTGTGGGGCGCCCATGCCCAGGGCAAGCAGAAACTGGTCGATGCCACCAAGCATTTGGTGCTGACGTCGGTGCATCCGTCGCCGTTGTCGGCGTACCGGGGGTTCCTGGGGTGCGGGCATTTCAGCCGCACCAACAAGTTTCTTGAGCAGAACGGCGAAACGCCGATTGAGTGGCGCCTGCCGCCGCTCTAAGGCCAGGCACAGTTCAACCTGTGCCGAAGGTTTAGATTTTTTCCGGCTGACGGTTCCAATGCCGAAACAACGGCTCTGCCAGAAACAGCACAAACAACAAGCGCATCACCTGCATCGCCGTCACCAACGGCACCGACAGTTGCAGGGTCTCGGCCGTAAGGCTCATCTCGGCAATCCCACCGGGCATCATGCCCAGGGTCAGCGAGCGCAGGTCCAGGTGGGTGAGGGCGCTCAAGCCCACCGCCGCCAACGTTGCCAGCGCCATGGTCAAGGCCGTGCCGATCAAGGTGCGGCCCATGAACGACGGCGCTCGACGAAAGAACTGCCGATTGAAGTGACAGCCCAACCCGCTGCCGATCAACCACTGGCCGATCTGGCTGCCGCCGTCGGGCAGGCCGATATGCAGGTCCCACACCACGCTGGCCGTCGCACTGACCAGCAAGGGGCCGAACAACCACGGATTAGGCTGGCGCAAGCGCTGCCAGCCCCAGGCCACCAGTGCACCGAGTGGAAACAGCAGCGCCAGCCACGCCCAACTGACCGGTGCCGGATGAAACTGCGGCGCACCGCCGCCCAACAGATACTTGAAGATCGCCGGCACACACAGCACCACCACCAGCACGCGCAGACTTTGCCCAGCCGCGACACGGCTGAGTACCGCGCCATTGCGCGAGCCGAGGTTGACCATCTCCCCGGAACCGCCCGGCATGCTCGAGAAAAACGCGGTGGCGCGGTCTTCACCACTGCGGCGCATCAACCACACGCCCACCACGCTCGACAGGCTGGTGACCAGCGCCCCGAAGAAAATCAGGCCGAAGTGGCTCATCACCTGTTCGATCACCACCGGGGTGAAGTGCAGGCCGATGCCGATGCCCACCACCCATTGGCCGCATTTGCGCCCGCCGGGAATCTCCGCCAACTGCCAGGGCGTTAGGCAACGCACGAGGATGATCGCCAGTAAGGAGCCGACCATGTACGGCAAAGGCCAGCCAACCAGGCTGGCCAGGTAACCGCCGGCCAGGCCGACCAGCGGTGTTCCCCACCAATGTTTAAAGATGACCTCAGACATCGGCCACGGCACGACGCTGCAGGGCACGTTTGCGGTAGATGCGCACCAGCGGGAAGGCCAGCATCAACGCGGTCAGTACCCACACACCGAAGGTGATCGGGCTTGACCAGAGAATCTGCAGGTCACCGTTGGAAATCGACAGCGCGCGGCGCAGGTTCTGCTCCATCAGGCCACCGAGGATAAAGCCCAGCAGCACCGGCGACAGCGGGAAGTCCAGCTTGCGCAGGATGTAGCCGAAGATGCCGATACCGACCATCAGGAACAGGTCGAAGGTGGTGGCGTGCACCGCGTACACACCGATCGCGGTGATGATCGCGATCACCGGCACCAGCGCCCAGTTCGGCACGGCGAGGATGCGCGTGAAGATGCGGATCATCGGGATGTTGAGGATCACCAGCATGATGTTGGCGATAAACAACGAGGCGATCAGGCCCCAGACGATGTCCGGTTGCTGTTGGAACAGCAGCGGGCCGGGGGTGATGTTGTACAGCGACAGGGCGCCGATCATCACGGCGGTGGTGCCCGACCCGGGAACGCCGAGGGTCAGCATCGGTACCAGGGCACCGCAGGCGGACGCGCCGATGGCGGTTTCCGGTGCAGCCAGGCCGCGCATGTCGCCCTGGCCGAATTTGCCGCTGGCACCGGCCAGGCGTTTCTCGGTCATGTAGGCCACCGCCGAGGCCAGGGTCGCGCCCGCGCCGGGCAGCACGCCCATGATGAAACCGAGCAGGCCGCAACGAATGTTCACCACGAACACCGAACCTGCTTCTTTCAGGTTGAACATCATCCGCCCGGTGGCTTTTACCGCTTCCTGGCCACGGTGGGTTTTTTCCAGCAGCAACAGGATCTCGCTGATGGAGAACAAGCCCAGCACCAACACCACAAACTGGATGCCGTCGGTGAGGTGGATGTTATCGCCGGTGAACCGGTACACGCCGCTGTTGGCGTCGATGCCCACGGCGGAAAGGAACAGGCCGATCAGCGCCGCCACAAAGGTCTTCAACGGTTTGTCACCGGCCATGCCGCCCAGGCAGACAATCGCGAACACCATCAGCACGAAATATTCCGCCGGGCCGAAGGCAATCGCCCATTTGGCCAGCAGCGGCGCGAACAGCACCATGCCGCAGGTGGCGATAAACGCGCCGATGAACGAACTCCACGCGGACAACGACAGCGCCACGCCGGCCAGGCCTTTGCGGGCCATCGGGTAGCCGTCGAGGGTGGTCATCACGGTGGAGGCTTCGCCCGGGATGTTCAGCAGGATCGAGCTGATACGGCCGCCGTATTCGCAGCCCAGGTACACGGCCGCCAGCAGGATCAGCGCCGATTCCGGCGGCAGGCCCAGGGCGAACGCGATGGGGATCAACAGCGCCACGCCGTTGATCGGGCCCAGGCCCGGCAACAGGCCGACCACGGTACCGATCAGGGTGCCGCACAGGGCGGTCACCAGGTTGTAGGGGGACAGTGCAACGCCGAAGCCCTGGCCCAAATAGCCGAAAGTATCCATATCAGTTCTCCAGAACGTCGAGCAGGCCGAGGGGCAGCGGAACATCCATGGCTTTATCGAACAGCAGATAAAGACCGATGGCCATCAGGCTGACGATCACCACGCTGGGCACCCAGCGCCCGCCATACAGGCGCGCCATGGGGATGCCGATCAGCATGCTGCTGAGGATGAAGCCCAGGGGCTCGAAGGTGCCGGCAAACACGATCAACAGCGCCACGCAGATGCTGATCTTGACCAGTGTCTGGCGGTCGAGCGCGGGTTCTTCTTCGGTGTGCTTGGTGGGTTGCGGGCGGAACAGCATGTAGATCAGCGCCAGGCTCATCAGCCCGAGCATCAGCAATGGGTAGGCCCGAGGCCCGACCGGTTCGTAGGAAAACGCTGCCTGATACGGCCAGGCCATCAGTGCCAGGCCGGCGCAGGCCAGCAACAGCACAGCGGCAAAAACGCGTTGTAAGAGCATAGGAAACTCCAAGGCCCCTCTTGTAGGAGCGAGCTTGCTCGCGAAAAACGTCAACGATAACGCGTGCTGTCTGGATGCACGTGGATGTCCTTGGGTTCTTCGCGAGCAAGCTCGCTCCTACAGGGGCATTACACAAAAGAGGGGCGATTACTGGATCAGGCCGAACTCTTTGGCCAGCACTTTGTAGTCAGCCACCTGTTTCTTCACGTAGGTGTCCAGCTCCGGGCCAGTCATGGCGAACGGGAACAGCTCGCGCTGGTCACGCAGCTTGGCGAACTCGTCGGAGGCCAGCAGTTTGTCGAAGGCCTCCTTCCACCAGGCGTAGTCGGCATCGCTGACTTTTGGCCCGAGGTAGAAGCCACGCACCACCGGCCAGACGATGTCGTAGCCTTGCTCTTTGGCGGTCGGAATATTCTTCATTTCCGGCTCGTCCAGGCGCTCCTCGGAGAACACCGCCAGCAGGCGCATGTCACCGCTGAGGATGTGCGGCATGGAGTCGGAGATGTCGGTACTGCCGACCTGGATATGCCCGCCGAGCAGGGCGGTGGCGATTTCACCGCCGCCTTCGAGCGCCACATAGCGCAGCTCGCGCGGGTTGATCCCGGCGGCCTTGGCGATCAGGGCGGTTTGCATCCAGTCCTGGCTGCCGCCGGTGCCGCCGGAACCGATCACCACGCTGCCCGGATCTTTCTTCAGGGCTTTAACCAGGTCGTCGAGGGTCTTGTAGGGCGAATCGGCTTTAACGGCGATGGCACCGTAGCTGGTACCCACGGCGGCCAGCCAGCGTACGGCGCTCTCATCGAAGCGTCCGAACTTGCCCTGGGCCAGGTTCAGCAGCGAACCGCTGGACCAGGCCACCAACGTACCGCCGTCCGCAGGACGCTGGGCCACCACGGCGTTATAGGCCACCGCGCCCACGCCGCCCGGCATGTAGGTCACGCGCATTGGTTTGCTCAGCAGTTTCTCGTTGACCAGCGCGCTTTGCGCCAGTTTGCAGGTCAGGTCAAAACCACCGCCGGGGGAGGCCGGGGCGATGCATTCCGGGCGCTTGGGTTCGTCGGCGGCCAGCAGTTGGCCGGCGAACAGCATGCAGCCGGCGGCGAGGGCCAATTTACGCAATGAAGGGGTCATGGTGATCTCCGTCTTTGTTGTTATGAGTGGCTTACCAGAGCGCAACGCTGTAGCTGACCAGCAGGCGCATTTCATCCGCATCACGGGCTGAATAGTTGGAACGGTAGGTGGCATTGCGCAGACGCACGGCGACATCCTTGAATGTGCCGCTTTGCACCACGTACTTGATCTCGCTGTTGCGCTCCCATTCCTTGCCGGTGTCGCCGTTCCTGAGCTTGATATTGTCACCCGAGAGGTAACGGCTCATGAAACTCAGGCCGGGAATGCCCAGCTTGGCGAAGTCGTAGTCGTAGCGCGCCTGCCAGGAGCGCTCTTCGGCGCCGGCAAAGTCGTTGATCTGCACGAAGTTGACCAGGTACGGGTCGCTGCCATCCACATAGGGAAAGGCGCTGTCGCCGGACATATGCTGGTAGCCGGCGCTGAGCTTATGGCCATTGAGGGCATAGCTGAACAGGCCGTTGAGGGAGGTGTTGTCGATCTTGCCGCCACGGGCTGCGCCTGCGTCATCGCTGATCGCCAGGCGCAGGTCGGTGGCGAAGGTGCCGGGGCCCATCGGGCGTGCGGCGACCAGGCCGAGGAAGTGCTGGCGGTACACGTCGTCGAGTTGGGCGAAGTGGTAGCTGCCGGTGATCTTGTCGGCGAACTTGTAGTCGACCCCGCCGAAGTTGAAATGCTTGCCGGTGGCACCGCTGAGGAAGCGGCTGTTCTTGTTATTGAGGGCGATGTCTTCGTAGTTGCTGTCGTCGCGGTCCTTGGCTTTGTCGAGACGGCCGCCGGTGAAGACCAGGTTCTTGAATTCCTTGGAGGTGATCAGGCCACCGTTGAAGGTCTGCGGCAGGATACGACCGTCGTTGGGCTTGAGGATCGGCAGCTCGGGCATCAGCGAACCGATCTTCAGCTCGGTAGCGGAAATCTTCACTTTGCCGGTCAGGCCCAGCTTGGAGTACTCGTTGGCGGCGCGGCCATCGTCGTGGGTAGGCAGCAGGCCGGTGCCGGTGCGGTCGGGGCTGGAGTCGAGCTTGACCCCGAGCATGCCCAGCGCATCCACGCCAAAGCCGACGGTGCCGTCGGTGTAGCCTGATTGCAGGTTGAGCATGAAGCCCTGGGCCCACTCGTCGCGCTTGGACTGCTGGGCGCTGGTGCCGTCGCGAAAGTCGCGGTTGAAGTACATGTTGCGGGTTTCCAGGGTCGCACTGCTGTCTTCGAAGAAGGCAGCCTGGCCAAGCGGCGAAAAGCCGGCAAGGGCAGCGGCACTGACAAGGGCGGTGTGGGTCAGGCGGGAAATACGAACAGGCGGGCAAGCCTGTGGCTGTGTCGACAGCATCGTGGTGCACTCCGTTATTGTTCTTATTTTGGCGAAAACGCTTCGAGGCGTTTTTCGGGCGCGACCCATCAGGTCGCTCGGCAGGCATGACCTACCGTGGCTGGATGCTAAAGGGCGAAGCTTTCACTAACCTTTCAGCTGCCTTTCAATGTTTTCAGGCTTCACAGGGCAGTCGGCGCCTGTAAACTGCCCGGCAAAGCGTGGCGCCGACCACGTCCGAATAAGGTGGAAATCCATGCGTGTCCTTCTGGTTGAAGACCATCTGCAACTCGCCGAAAGCGTCTCCCAAGCGCTCAAGAGCACAGGTTTGACCGTCGACGTATTGCATGACGGCGTGGCCGCCGACCTGGCCTTGGGCAGTGAGGATTACGCGGTGGCCATCCTCGATGTGGGCCTGCCGCGCATGGACGGTTTCGAGGTGCTGGCGCGCTTGCGGGCGCGTGGGAAAAACCTGCCGGTGCTGATGTTGACCGCGCGCAGCGATGTGAAGGACCGCGTGCATGGCCTGAACCTGGGCGCCGATGACTACCTGGCCAAACCGTTCGAACTGACCGAGCTGGAAGCCCGGGTCAAGGCGCTGCTGCGCCGCAGCGTATTGGGCGGCGAGCGCCAGCAGGCCTGCGGGGTGCTGGTCTATGACCTCGACACCCGCCGTTTCACCGTGGGCGGCGAGTTGATGACGTTGACCTCCCGCGAGCAAGCCGTGCTTGAAGCGCTGATTGCCCGCCCAGGCCGGGTGATGAGCAAGGAGCAACTGGCTTCCCAGGTGTTCGGCCTGGACGAAGAGGCCAGCCCCGACGCCATCGAAATCTACGTGCACCGCCTGCGCAAGAAGCTCGATGGCCAACCCATCGCTATCGTGACGTTCCGCGGTCTCGGCTACCTGCTGGAAGCCCGCGATGCATAAGCCCAGCAGCCTGCGCTGGCGCCTGCTGTGGAACCTGGCGCTGCTGCTGGTGCTGTTGATGCTCGCCAGTGGCATGAGTGCCTACTGGAACGGTCGCGAAGCGGCGGACACCGCCTATGACCGCACGCTGCTGGCCTCGGCGCGTACCATCGCCGCGGGCCTGACCCAGGTGGACGGCACCCTCAGCGCCAACGTGCCCTATGTCGCCCTGGACACCTTTGCCTACGACAGCGCCGGGCGCATCTACTATCAGGTCAATGACATTGATCAGAAGCTGATTTCCGGCTACGAAAACCTCCCCGGCCCGCCCCCCGGCACACCGCGCACCGACGACTACCCGGCGCTGGCGCGCTTCTACAACGCCAAGTACCAGGGCCAGGAAGTGCGGGTGGTCAGCCTGCTGAAGGCGGTCTCCGAACCGAACATGAACGGCATGGCGGAAATCCGCGTGGCCGAAACCGATGAGGCACGGGTGAGCATGGCCCGCAGCCTGATGGCTGACACCTTGCTGCGCCTGGGCATGCTCGCCATTGGCGCCTTGTTGCTGGTGTGGTTTGCCGTCAGCGCCGCCTTGCGCCCGCTGGAGCGCCTGCGCACGGCGGTGGAAGAGCGCCAGCCCGACGACTTGCGGCCGTTGCCGTTGGTGGAGGTTCAGCATGAGTTCGGCCCGCTGGTGCGTTCCCTCAACCACTTCACCGAACGCCTGCGCGGCCAGTTCGAGCGTCAGGCGCAGTTTATTGCCGATGCATCCCATGAACTGCGTACCCCCTTGGCGGCGCTCAAGGCGCGCCTGGAACTGGGCCTGCGCGCCGAAGATCCCGCAACCTGGCGCAGTACCCTGGAAACCGCCGCCCAAGGCACCGATCGGTTGACCCACCTGGCCAATCAGTTGCTGTCCCTGGCGCGCATCGAAAACGGTGCCCGGGCGATTGCCGAAGGCGGCGCGCAGTTGCTCGACCTCAGCCAATTGGCCCGTGAACTGGGCATGGCCATGGCGCCGTTGGCCCATGCGCGTGGCGTGGCACTGGCGCTGGAGGCGGATGAACCGGTGTGGTTGCGTGGCGAGCCGACGCTGCTCAACGAACTGTTGAGCAACCTGGTGGACAACGCCCTGGCGCACACGCCACCGGGCGGCAACGTGATCCTGCGGGTCACGGCGCCGGCGGTACTGGAGGTGGAAGATGATGGCCCAGGTATTCCGCAGGAGGAGCGCGACCGGGTGTTCGAGCGCTTCTACCGCCGTAGCCAGCAAGGCATGGGCTCAGGCCTGGGGTTGGCGATCGTGGGCGAAATCTGTCGTGCGCATCTGGCCCAGATCAGCCTGCATGACGGCGAGCACGCGGGGTTGAAGGTGCGTGTGAGTTTTATCGCCGGTTGATCAATCGAACATGGCGCGCGCTTCATCCAGCTCTGCGCGCAGTTTTTCGCTGTAGGGATCAACCCGCAGTTTTTTCATCGCAGGCACGCTGGAGACGTCCACCTTGGCCAGGGGGTGATCGGTGCCGTGATGGCAATACAGCATGGCAATCTGCACCACGTCGATGTAGTCGAGGCAGGCTGAGTCCCGGTCCAGGTTCAGGTACTGGCCCGGCAGTTTCGCCAGCATTTCCGGGAAGTCCCAACCACTCAGCAACTTGTCGCCCAGCACCGGGTGGATGCTGTCGATCACGTGGTTGAGGCTGACCGGATCTGACAACAGCTCGTAGTGGTCTTCGGCGTAGGTCAGGATCGGCAGCACGCCGATCTGGTGCACCAGGCCGCCCAGCGCTGCCTGGTCCGGCTTGAGCTGGCTGTGGTTGCGGCACAGGGCGTAGCTGACGCCCGCCACTTCCAGGCTGCGGCGCCACACATCGCGCATTTTCTGTTCGACCACTTCGGAACGGGCGTGGAAGATCTGTTCCATCACCAGGCCGATGGCCAGGTTGCTGCTGTAGTTGGTGCCCAGCCGGGTGATGGCGGTGTGCAGGTCGGTGACTTCCTGGGTGGCGCGCAACAGCGGGCTGTTGACCACTTTGATCAGGCGCGCCGACAACGCAGTGTCGCGGCCGATCACTTTACTCAAGTGGCTGATGCTGATTTCCGGGTCTTCAGCGGCCTGACGGATGTTCAGGGCCACTTCCGGCAATGTCGGCAGAACCAGGTCATCGTTGTCGATGGCCTTAACCAACGCCTGTTGGACTTTTTCCGCCAGTTTGTTCATTCATGCTCTCTAGGGTGTTGCAGGAAAATACGGCGACTAACGCTGGATCTCACGATCGCGGTCAAGGGTGTAAGGCAGGTCAAGCAGTTGCAAACCGGGGCCTTCCAGCGTGCCTAGGTGCACATCGCCACTATCGGCAGCTTCGGCTTGCAATACCGCCAGAAGTTCAATCACCTGGTCAGCTTTTGCTGCAATCACCACTTCGCCGATCGAGCTGTTGTGGCTGGGGGAAAACAACGGGGTGCCTGGCTCGGGCATTTCAGCCGCGTTCAGGCTCAAGCGGTACAGGCGACGCTTGAGTTTGCCCAGGTACTGCATGCGCGCGACGATTTCCTGGCCGGTGTAGCAGCCTTTCTTGAAGCTGACGCCGCCCACGGCCTGCAGGTTGAGCATCTGCGGGATGAACAGTTCGCGGGTCTGGGGCATGACCTGGCCGATACCGGCGCGGATCTGGCCCAGTAGCCAGTGATTCAAGTCGGTTTGTGTCAACTGTGCGGCCAATTGGCCGCGCACGCCGTCGGCTTGCTCGGCAGGTACCCAGAGTTCGGCGCGGGCGGGAGACACGCGGACGGCGATCAGGTGTTCGGTACGGGCAACGCTGTCCGTTTCGGTGGGCAGCTCAAGGCCAAGGCCGGTCAGCGCCTGATCGCCATCGATCACACCGAAACGCACCCAGGCGGCGCTTTCGTCGGTGAGCTTGGACTTGGAGAACACCGCATATTTCTTCAGGTCCGCCAGTTGCGGTTCGAGCAGCTCGGTGGCCATGGCCAGGAGTACGCCGTCGCCCTGCAACAGGATGCGGAAGCTCGACTGCATGCGGCCTTTTTGTGTGCAGCGCGCACCGAGGCTGGCCTGGGTGTCGCTCAGGTAATTGAGGTTGCAGGTGAGTTGTCCCTGCAGGAACTTGGCAGCGTCGGAGCCGCGGACGGCGAGAACGCCTTCGTGGGACAGGGGGCAGAAGAAAGCAGAGTCAGCCATGGGTCATCGCAGGTCAAAAAGTCATGGGTGCATCATAGAGGGGCGCCCGGCAAATGGATAGTTTCCGTAGGGGCGACCAAAGCCGACTGTTCCGGTGCCGTCGGGCCTGTATACTTGCGCTCTATTTGAGGAGCGCTCCATGGTCGAAGATGTAGAAATCAATCGTCTCTACTGGCACAGCCGTCGTGGCATGCTTGAGCTTGATGTGTTGCTGGTGCCTTTTACCAAAGAGGTGTATGCGACGCTCAATAAGGAAGATCGCGATCTCTACGTCAGGCTGCTGACTTGCGAAGATCAGGACATGTTCGGCTGGTTCATGGAGCGGGCCGAATCCGAAGATCCTGAACTGCAGCGCATGGTCCGGATGATCCTGGATCGTGTCCAGCCCAAGTAATCGTTTCGAATGCCGCTGGCAGGCCTCACGGCTGCTGCTGGCGGCGTATCTCCTTGCCCAGCTCTTCGCGCTGGGTGCACTGATGGTCCTCGACGCTCCCTTTGCCGTCCTCGGTGTGCTGGCGTGCCTGGCCCAGGCTGCCTGGGTATTGCCGCGTTATGTCCTGCTGACTCACCGTTCGTCGATTCGTGGCCTGCGACGGGATGAAGAGGGCTGGCAATTATTCAGCGGTGAGCGCGGTTGGCATCGCGTGCAGCTGCGCCCCGACAGCCTGGCGCTGCCGCTGATTGTGGTGTTGCGCTATCGCGTACCGGGGGAATGGCGGGTGCGCTCGGTCTGCGTGCCGAGGGATTCGCAGGCCGCCGATGTGCACCGGCGCCTGCGGGTTCGCTTGAAGTTCAGCCGCCGTAGGTGGTTGGCACCAGAATAGTGTCGCGGGCCTCGGGCAACATCTGCGGGTAGTCGAGGGTGTAGTGCAGGCCCCGGCTTTCCTTGCGTTCCATGGCTGAACGGATCATCAACTCCGCGACTTGGGCAAGGTTGCGCAGTTCGATCAGGTCACGGCTGACCTTATAGTTGCTGTAGAACTCATCAATCTCATCCAGCAGCAGTCGCACCCGGTGTTGCGCCCGTTGCAGGCGCTTGTTGGTGCGCACGATCCCCACGTAGTCCCACATGAAGCGCCGCAGCTCGTCCCAGTTGTGGGCGATGATCACGTCTTCGTCCGAATCGGTAACCTGGCTGGCATCCCAGCGGGGCAGGGCGGCCGGCACCGGGATGCGCGGCAGTTGTTCGAGAATGTCGGCTGCGGCCGAGCGGGCGTAGACGAAGCATTCGAGCAGTGAGTTGCTGGCCATGCGGTTGGCGCCGTGCAGGCCGGTGAAGCTGGTTTCGCCAATCGCGTACAGGCCGGGTACATCGGTACGCCCATGTTGGTCGACCATCACACCGCCGCAGGTGTAGTGCGCCGCCGGTACCACCGGGATCGGCCCTTTGGTGATGTCGATGTTGAACGCCAGGCAGCGCTCGTAGACGGTCGGGAAGTGGGTCTTGATGAACGCTTCGGGCTTGTGGCTGATGTCCAGGTAGACGCAGTCGATGCCCAGGCGCTTCATTTCATGGTCGATGGCGCGGGCGACAATATCCCGTGGAGCCAGCTCGGCGCGCGGGTCGAAACGCTGCATGAAGCGCTCACCGTTCGGCAGCTTGAGGTGTGCACCTTCGCCGCGCAGGGCTTCGGTGATCAGGAAGCTCTTGGCCTGTGGGTGATACAGGCAGGTGGGGTGGAACTGGTTGAATTCCAGGTTGGCCACCCGGCAGCCCGAGCGCCATGCCATGGCAATGCCGTCGCCGCAGGCGCCGTCGGGGTTGCTGGTATAGAGGTAGACCTTGGCGGCGCCGCCTGAGGCGAGGATGGTGAAGCGCGCACCATAAGTATCCACTTCGCCGCTGGCGCGGTTGAGCACATAGGCGCCGAGGCAGCGTTCGCCCGGCAGGCCCAGGCGCTTTTCGGTGATCAGGTCGACAGCGACGCGTTGTTCCAGCAGTTCGATGTTGGGGCGTTGGCGGGCGTGGTCGAGCAAGGTCCTGAAGATCGCGGCACCGGTGGCATCGGCGGCGTGGATGATACGCCGATGGCTGTGGCCGCCTTCGCGGGTCAGATGGAACTCGAAGCCGCCGTCATCGCTGCTTGCGTGTTCGTCGCGGGTGAAGGGCACACCCTGGTCGATCAGCCATTGGATCGCCTCGCGGCTATGCTCGACGGTGAAGCGCACCGCGTCTTCGTTGCACAGGCCACCGCCGGCGTTGAGGGTGTCTTCAACGTGGGATTGCACCGTATCGGTGTCGTCCAGCACCGCGGCGACACCGCCCTGGGCCCAGAATGTCGAACCGTTGGCCAGGTCGCCTTTGCTCAGGACGGCAATTCGCAGGTGGCTGGGAAGGGTCAGCGCAAGGCTCAAGCCGGCCGCGCCGCTGCCGATCACCAGGACATCGTGTTGAAACTGTTGGCTCATTTGAAGGATTCCGCAAAAAGCGATCCACAGGGCTGGCGCAAACAGGACGCCTGGATCGGCGAATCAAAGGGTCACACGGGCCACTAGTATATAGAGGGGGGGAGCGGCACAATAGCCGGGCATTCGTGGCAATGTGAGATTACGGTGCACGGCTCGGGTAAAATCGACAGGTTATTGAGGTGGGAACTTTTTGCATAAGCCTCGACTCAATAGCAGGTTGCCCGAAAGCTGGGAAACGTTGAGTTTATTGGCCCGTCGGGAGCATTGGACGCGTCAGAAAACCGACGACAAGATTATTCGCGCAGCCGGCGTTGCCCGCGCTGCGTTTTTCGTGTGTGCCAAATCAGTGCATGCCGGAAACTTGCTTGAAGGGGGAGAACTTTTGCGAAAAGTCCGAGTCTATGTTTGCAAGCCTGATCGTTTAGTTATGCAAGCCTCCTTCAAGTACAACGAGGAGTGTTCATGCTAACCCAGGAAGAGGATCAGCAGCTGGTCGAGCGCGTTCAACGCGGTGACAAGCGAGCATTTGATCTGCTAGTGCTGAAATACCAGCACAAAATTCTCGGGTTGATCGTGCGGTTTGTGCACGACACCCATGAAGCGCAGGACGTTGCACAGGAAGCCTTTATCAAGGCGTACCGTGCACTGGGCAATTTCCGCGGTGATAGTGCGTTTTACACGTGGCTCTACCGCATCGCCATCAACACGGCGAAGAACTATCTGGTGTCTCGCGGACGCCGCCCACCGGATAGCGATGTAAGTTCAGAAGATGCAGAATTTTACGATGGTGATCACGGCCTCAAAGATCTCGAGTCGCCGGAGCGTGCATTGCTGCGCGACGAGATCGAAGGCACCGTTCATCGCACAATTCAGCAACTGCCAGAAGATTTGCGTACGGCGTTAACTTTACGTGAATTCGATGGTCTGAGTTACGAAGACATTGCGAGCGTCATGCAGTGTCCGGTGGGGACTGTAAGGTCACGGATTTTCCGGGCCCGGGAAGCCATCGATAAAGCCTTGCAACCGTTGTTGCAGGAAAACTAAAGACAGCGGCGACAGCCAAGAGAGGAACCGCCATGAGTCGTGATGCCCTGCAGGAATCGCTGTCCGCAGTGATGGATAACGAAGCGGATGAACTGGAACTTCGTCGAGTGCTCAACGCATTTGATGATGCCGAAACCCGTGATACCTGGTCTCGTTACCAAGTCGCTCGGGCGGTGATGCACAAGGATCTTCTAATCCCTCGTCTGGATATTGCTGCGGCCGTTTCTGCCGCGCTGGCTGATGAAGCCGTTCCGGCAAAAGCTGCTCGTGGCCCTTGGCGCAGCCTGGGTCGCCTGGCAGTGGCTGCCTCGGTGACTGTTGCAGTGCTGGCCGGTGTTCGCCTGTACAACCAGGACGAAATCGCCGGTGCCGAACTGGCCCAGCAGACTCAGCAACCGGTCATGGCCGGTCCGCAAGTCAAAGGCCCAGCGGTACTGGCCGGTTACAAGGAAAGCTCAGACACCACCGGCCCTATGGCCAACGGTGTGCTGCAAGGGCAATCCGGCTGGCAGGACCAGCGTCTTCCAGGCTACCTGCGCCAACACGCACAGGAATCCGCCTTGAAAGGCACTGAAAGCGCTCTGCCATACGCTCGCGCTGCAAGCCTGGAAAACCGCTGATCCGTTAAGGAGCCCTATGCGCGCCATACCGCTCCTTACGTTATTGCTCAGTGGTTGGTTTGCACTCCCCGCCCATGCCGACGAAGCCCAAGACTGGCTGACTCGACTTGGGCGTGCAGAGCAGCAGCAAAGTTTCCAAGGTACGTTTGTCTACGAACGTAATGGCAGTTTTTCTACCCACGACATCTGGCATCGCGCCCAGAATGGCCAGGTCCGTGAGCGGCTCTTGCAGCTTGATGGTTCTGCCCAGGAAGTCGTTCGCGTAGATGGCCGCACTCAGTGCGTCAGCGGCACTCTTGTCGCCGGCCTGGGCAATTCGCGTGATGCGCCCTCGCGCGCCCTTGATCCGCAAAGACTCAATCAATTCTACGAACTGGCCGTTATCGGAAAATCTCGCGTGGCCGGTCGCAATGCAGTGATTGTGTCGATTACGCCCCGTGATCAATACCGCTACGGTTTTGAGCTGCATCTTGATCGTGAGACTGCGCTGCCGCTCAAATCCTTGTTGCTGAATGATCAAGGACAGTTGCTGGAGCGCTTTCAGTTCACTCGATTGGACACCTCCACCACACCCAATGATCGCGACTTGCAGCCCAGCGGCGAATGCACCTCCATCGCCGTCGGCGACACCAAGGCAGCGGCCGTAGAGGCCGCCGAGGCGTGGCACTTGGAGTGGTTGCCGCCAGGCTTTCAGCTGACCAATAACAGCGCCCGCAAGGATCCCCATACCAAGGCCACGGTCGACAGCCTGATGTATGAAGATGGACTGGCGCGCTTCTCGGTGTTTCTCGAACCGATCAGCGATGTGAGCGTGACCGAGACTCGCACCCAATTAGGCCCTACGGTTGCTGTATCTCGTCGCTTGAATACGGTGGATGGCGAAATGATGGTGACGGTCGTCGGCGAAATACCTATTGGCACCGCCGAACGCATCGCACTGTCGGTGCGCGGTGAAAAAAAGGCCACCCCCAAGCCGTGAGTCGTTAATCCTATGTTCATCCAGATCTTTCACAGTACGTCCATGCCAGGTTGGCTGCCGAGAGCATGAAATGTCTGGATCAGCATTTTCACTTGCAAAAATCTCCCATGTTTTTTATAGGTCAGGGCTTGTTGGCCCTGGCCTTGTTTAGTTCGCGGAACAAAGATGTCGTTCGCAGTTTTCGGCGTTTCTTGAACCCTGTCGCTCAACCCTGCTCGTCGTAACGGGAGCTGTATGTCGATACCACGTTTGAAGTCTTACCTATCCATAGTCGCCACGCTATTGGTGCTGGGTCAGGCCGTGCCCGCGCAAGCGGTCGAGTTGCCTGACTTCACCCAATTGGTTGAGCAAGCCTCGCCTGCCGTGGTGAACATCAGTACCACCCAGAAGCTGCCGGATCGCAAAGTCTCCAACCAGCAGATGCCTGACCTGGAAGGCCTGCCGCCGATGCTGCGCGAGTTCTTCGAGCGTGGCATGCCACAACCGCGTGCGCCCCGTGGTGGCGGTGGTGGCCAGCGTGAAGCGCAGTCCCTGGGGTCGGGCTTCATCATTTCGCCAGATGGCTACATCCTTACCAATAACCATGTGATTGCCGACGCCGACGAGATCCTTGTGCGCCTGGCTGATCGCAGTGAGCTGAAAGCCAAATTGGTCGGCACCGATCCGCGTTCCGACGTGGCCTTGCTGAAGATCGAGGGCAAGGACCTGCCGGTGCTGAAGCTGGGCAAGTCCCAGGACCTGAAGGCGGGGCAGTGGGTGGTAGCCATAGGCTCGCCGTTTGGTTTTGACCATACCGTTACCCAGGGTATCGTCAGTGCCATTGGTCGCAGCCTGCCGAACGAGAACTATGTGCCGTTTATCCAGACCGACGTGCCGATCAACCCGGGCAACTCCGGTGGCCCGTTGTTCAACCTGGCGGGCGAAGTGGTGGGGATCAACTCGCAGATCTACACCCGTTCCGGTGGCTTTATGGGGGTGTCGTTCGCCATTCCTATCGACGTGGCCATGGATGTTTCCAATCAGCTGAAAAGTGGTGGCAAGGTCAGCCGTGGCTGGTTGGGCGTGGTCATCCAGGAAGTGAACAAGGACCTGGCTGAATCCTTCGGCCTCGACAAGCCGGCGGGCGCCCTGGTCGCGCAAATCCAGGATGACGGCCCGGCTGCCAAAGGCGGTCTGCAAGTGGGCGACGTGATCCTGAGCATGAACGGTCAACCGATCGTTATGTCGGCCGACCTGCCGCACCTGGTTGGCGCACTCAAGGCCGGCAGCAAGGCCAAGCTGGAAGTGATTCGTGATGGCAAGCGCCAGAATGTCGAGCTGACCGTGGGTGCGATCCCTGAAGAGGGCGCGACCCTGGATGCCCTGGGTAACACCAAGCCGGGCGCCGAGCGCAGCAGCAATCGCCTGGGCATTGCCGTGGCCGAGCTGACTGACGAGCAGAAGAAAGCCTTCGATCTCAAGAGCGGCGTGGTGATCAAGGAAGTGCAGGACGGCCCGGCAGCGTTGATCGGCCTGCAGCCTGGCGACGTGATCACTCACCTGAACAATCAGGCGATTGAGACTACCAAGCAGTTCACCGACATCGCCAAGGCGTTGCCGAAGAACCGCTCGGTATCGATGCGCGTGCTTCGTCAGGGGCGTGCCAGCTTCATTACCTTCAAGCTGGCCGAGTAACCCACCCGGCCAATAAAAAGCCCCGCCTTCGTGTTACGAGGGCGGGGCTTTTTTGTGGGCGATGGGTTTAGCCCATCATGCCTTTAACCAGGCGCTCCTGTTCGATCAACTCACGCTGACGTGCATCGATGCGTGACGACAACGGGAAATTGCTGCCGGCGCGACGTTTGGCAAAGTCCAACTGCTGAATCGCCTGCTGGAAGTCGCCCACCAAAGCAAAGTATTCGGCGCGAGCCTGATGCAGGCCGATGATATTGCCCGACAAGCCACGAGTCTCGGCGACCTGGTACCACACATCCGGATCGTCCGGGCGAGACTTGAGCAAGCCATCCAGGGCCTTTTCCGCATCGGCGGTGCGATTCTGTTTAAGCAGCAGATCTACCCGAATCTGATTCAGCGGGTAGTTGCCGGGGTATTGGGTCAGCATCCGATCCGTGCGTTGCTGGGCATCGGGCAGGTGGTTGTTGTCGATGTCCAACTGGATTTGCGCCAGGTTGTAGGTGATGTCGCTGGGCGCCTTGGCCAGCAAGGGTTGCAGGCTTTCCCTTGCCTGCTTGAACTGGGAGGCTTTGATCTGGGCGATGGCCAGGCCATAGCGCGCCACGTCGTTTTTAGGATTTTCGTCCAGTTGCGCCTGGAAGCGCTTGGCGGCGAGTCCGGAGGTGTCTTCGTATTGCAGCTGTACCCGCGCGCGAATCAATTGGTAGCGCAGGCTGTCTTCCTTGCCGCCGGCCTTGGCTTGTTCCGCGCGGTTGCGGGTGTCGGCGATACGCGATTCGGTCACCGGGTGAGTCAGCAGGAATTCCGGCGGCTTGGCGTCGAAGCGATACTGACGCATCAGGCGTTCGAACATGGTTGGCATGGAGCGCGGGTCGTAGCCGGCTTTCTCCAGGTTGACGATGCCGATACGGTCCGCCTCCTGTTCATTCTGGCGAGAGAATCGTCGTTGTTCCTGGATGGCCGCGGCCTGTGTGCCGGCGATTGCGGCGATCCCGGCATCCCCGGCACCGGCGGCGGCCGCAATGATGCCGCCGAGGAGGGCGGCCATCATCGGGATCTGCATGCGCTGCTGCGCCTCGACACCACGGGCGAAGTGACGCTGGGACAAGTGAGCCAGTTCGTGGGCCAGCACCGACGCGTATTCCCCTTCGGTCTGGGCATTGAGAAACAGGCCGCCGTTCACGCCGACGATACCGCCGGGTGCGGCGAAGGCGTTCAGTTGCGGGCTGTTGATCAGGATGAATTCCAGGCGCCGGTCATTCACCTGGCTGGTTTCCACCAGCTTGTACACGCTGGTTTCGACGTAATCCTTGAGCTGCGGGTCGTTCAACTGCGAGACCTGGCCCCGTAGGTAGGCCAGCCAGGCGCGGCCCAGCTGATATTCCTGTTGCGGCGAGACAATGGCAGAACTGGCGTCGCCAAGTGACGGCAGGTCGTCAGCGAAGCCTGGGGAGGCCAGCAGGCAAGCCAGCGTCAGCAGGGTAGGGCGCAAAAAAGTCATGCACAGAGCCTTTCGACAAAGAGCTTACTGTAGCCGGACACTGAGCTTCGGACCAGATATTCTAAGCACCCCGAATGCGTGCCCGGAGTAAAACCATGACCGACGCTGTAGCCTTTGATGCCGAACTCGATGCCAGCGGCCTCAATTGCCCGTTGCCTCTGCTCAAGGCCAAGCTGGAACTCAATCGATTGGCCAGTGGCGCTGTGCTCAAGGTGATCGCCACCGACGCAGGTTCCCAGCGTGATTTTCGTACCTTCGCCAAGCTGGCCGGCCATACCCTGCTGCATGAAGAAGACGCCGCCGGTGTGTACCGTTACTGGTTGCGCAAGGCCTGAACCGTTTGCCCCTACCACCCGAGGTTGATTGATGTTCAAAGTGTTACGAGACTGGATCCAGCGCTACTTCTCCGATGAAGAAGCCGTGGTGCTGGCGGTCCTGCTGTTTCTGGCCTTTACGGCCGTACTCACCTTGGGAGGCATGCTGGCGCCGGTACTGGCGGGGATGGTGCTGGCTTACCTGATGCAGGGCCTGGTCACTACCCTGGAGCGTTTACGCTTGCCGGGCGGCGCAGCTGTGGGCCTGGTATTTGCCTTGTTCATGGGGCTGCTGGTGGTGTTTATCGTCGTGGTGTTACCGCTGCTGTGGCACCAACTGATCACATTGTTCAACGAGTTGCCGGGCATGCTCGCCAAGTGGCAGTCGCTGTTGCTGCTGCTGCCGGAGCGCTACCCGCATCTGGTCTCGGACGAGCAGGTGTTGCAGGCCATAGAAGTGGCGCGCGGCGAAATCGGAAAGTTCGGGCAATGGGCGCTGACCTTTTCCCTGTCCAGCCTGCCGCTGCTGGTCAACATCATGATCTACCTGGTGCTCGTACCGATCCTGGTGTTCTTCTTCCTCAAGGATCGCGCCATGATCGGGCGTTGGGTGCGCGGCTATCTGCCGCGCGAACGAGCGCTGATCACCCGGGTGGCCGAAGAAATGAACCGACAGATCGCCAACTACATTCGTGGCAAGGTTATCGAGATCATTATCTGCGGGGGCGTTACCTACATCGCGTTTATCGCACTGGACCTCAACTACGCCGCCTTGCTGGCACTGCTGGTAGGGATTTCGGTGGTGGTGCCGTATGTCGGTGCCGTGGTGGTGACGGTGCCGGTGACCTTGATCGCCTTGTTCCAGTGGGGCTGGAGCGACCAGTTCATCTACTTGATGGCGGTCTACGGCATCATCCAGACCCTGGATGGCAACGTGCTGGTGCCGCTGCTGTTCTCGGAGGCGGTCAACCTGCACCCGGTGGCGATCATCTGTGCAGTGCTGTTGTTTGGTGGACTGTGGGGATTCTGGGGGGTGTTCTTTGCGATTCCCCTGGCGACGCTGTTCAAGGCCGTGCTGGATGCGTGGCCGCGGCAGGAGCCGGTGGTGGCACCGTTGTTGTAAGGGTAGGCGCAAATCACTGCTTCATCGCCGCAGTGATCCGCGCTACAGATCAGGCCTTGTTCAATGCCTGGGCTGCGGCCAGAACGGCGTCCACATGGCCCGGCACTTTCACGCCGCGCCATTCCTGGCGCAGCACACCGTCCTTGTCGATCAGGAAGGTGCTGCGATCCACACCCAGGTATTCCTTGCCGTATAGCTTCTTCAGCTTGATGACGTCGAACAGTTGGCAGACCGCCTCATCCTTGTCGCTGATCAGCTCGAACGGGAATTCCTGCTTGCCCTTGAAGTTCTCATGGGACTTCAGGCTGTCGCGCGACACGCCAAACACTTCGGTGTTGGCGGCCTTGAATGCTGCGTACTGGTCACGGAAACCCTGGCCTTCGGTGGTGCAGCCCGGGGTGCTGTCCTTCGGGTAGAAGTAGATCGCCACTTGCTTGCCCTTGAGGGCGGCAAGGCTGAAGGTCTGGCCGCTGGTGGCCTGGGCTTCGAAATCGGCGACCGGTTTATCGATGACTACCGCCATGATGACTTCCTTACATTGGGTTCTGTGGGCGCCACGGCTCGATCAGCGCGTCGAGGTTCAGGGCATCGGCGAAATCCAGGAACTGGTCGCGCAGCCAACTGATCTGCACGCCGGCCGGCAGGGTCACGGTGAAGGTGGCGTTGAGCATGGTGCCGCCGGTTTGCGGGGCCTGGTAGGTGTCGCAGGTCAGGTTCTCCAGTTCGACGTTATGGTCGATGAAGAACTGGCACAGCTCATTGACGATGTCCGAGCGGTAGGCCGAGCTGACATACGCCACATAAGGAAGCGCCTGCGGGCGATTTTCCAGGGCGGCGCTGCGCACCACGTTGACGGTGAAGTCGTGCTTCTTGGCCAGGCCCGGCAGGCCGGTCTCCAGGCGCGCCAGGGCATCCCAGGTGCCGGAAATCTGCAGGACCAGCGCACTGCACTCGCCATGGCGGGTCAGGCGGGAGGTCACCACGGCACAGCGGTTTTCATGGCTGGCGCGGCACAGGACGTTGGTCAGCTCCATGGGGTTGGCGCCGAGGGCACTGATAACAAGGAATTGTTCGCGAACTGTGGGGGTGGACATGCAGCCTTCCTAAAACGATGAGCGGTCGATACTGTGAGGGCTGTATCGATCAAAGCATGAAGGGTAGCGAAAAGCGTCGCCAAGGGATAGGAGGTGGCGTTTTCATTGCGTGATCCGCCTGATTTTGCCCAGCCTCAACCCGTGCTTTGGCCCAATGATGGCATTGCCCGTCGTTTAGTTGCGCCAGAACGCATCCTCAGGCGGTACTTCGCTTGTACAAGCATCTTGGCGCCAGTACCATTACGGCTCTCTTTTTCCGGCAGGAGCGGTTGCATGATTGCGGGCAGTATGGTGGCACTGGTCACACCCATGGATGCACAAGGTCATCTCGACTGGGACAGCCTGGGCAAACTGGTGGACTTCCACCTGCAAGAAGGCACCAACGCCATCGTGGCGGTCGGCACCACAGGTGAATCGGCCACCCTCGATGTGGAAGAACACATCCAAGTGATCGAATTCGTGGTCAAGCGTGTCGCGGGGCGTATTGCCGTGATCGCCGGCACGGGCGCCAACTCGACGCGCGAAGCCATCGAGCTGACCCGAAACGCCAAGAAAGCCGGCGCCGACGCTTGCCTGCTGGTGACCCCGTACTACAACAAGCCGACCCAGGAAGGCCTGTACCAGCACTTCCGCACCATTGCCGAAGCCGTCGACATCCCGCAGATCCTCTATAACGTGCCGGGTCGTACCGCGTGCGACATGAAGGCCGAGACCGTGATCCGCCTCTCTACCGTGCCGAACATCATCGGCATCAAGGAAGCCACCGGCGACCTGCAGCGCGCCAAGGACATCCTGGCTGGGGTGAGCAGCGACTTCCTGCTGTATTCCGGTGACGACGCCACGGCTGTCGAGCTGATCCTGCTGGGCGGCAAGGGCAATATCTCCGTGACCGCCAACGTGGCCCCGCGCGCCATGAGCGACCTGTGTGCCGCCGCCATCGCTGGCGACGCCGTGACCGCCCGTGCGATCCACGAGAAGCTGATGCCGCTCAACAAGACACTGTTTATCGAATCCAACCCTATTCCCGTGAAGTGGGCGCTGTTCGAGATGGGCCTGATGCCGGACGGTATCCGTCTGCCGCTCACCCGCCTCAGCGAAGCCTGTCACGAACCGCTGCGACAGGCCCTGCGCCAGTCCGGCGTCCTGGTTTAATTGAGGAAGCACTACGCATGAAGCGATTGGCCGGACTTTCCGCACTTGCCTTGATTATCTCCAGCACCAGTGGCTGCGGTTGGATCTGGGGCCCGGAAGGCTACTTCCGTGACCGCGGCAGCGATTACCTGGAAGCACAAGCAACCAAACCGATGCAACTGCCGCCGGACGTCAACGTCGCCAAGCGCCTTGACCCGTTGCTGCCGATTCCACGCAACGTTGCCGACGACACCACCAAGGGTGAATACGTCGTGCCACGTCCACAGCCGATCTCGGCCGTGGCGGATGCCAGCGACTACAGCCTGCAGAAGAGCGGTGATTCGCGTTGGATCGTGGCGCAGCGTCCACCTGCCGAAGTCTGGCCGGTAGCGGTGCAGTTCTTCCAGGACAACGGTTTCCGCATCGACGAGCAGCGCCCGCAGACCGGTGAATTCACCACGGCATGGCAGCAAGGCAGCGAGCTGTCCGCCACTATGGCCAAGCGCCTGCAGGCCGGCGGTGTCGCCGCCGACAGCGAAGCCCGTGTGCGTGTGCGCATCGAGCCGGGCGTGCAGCGCAACACCAGTGAAGTCTACGTGGTCAGCGCCGAGCGTCCTGCCGGCAGCACCGCCAACGTCGACTTCACCAACCGCTCGGTCAACACCGGTGTCGACTCGGCATTGGTCGACGAGATGCTGGCCAGCATGAGCCGTATCTCCGAGAAGGGCGGTTCCGTTTCCCTGCTCGCCGCCCGTGATTACGACACCCCGAGCCGCGTCAGCCTCACCGAGGACGGCAGCGGCAACGTGGTGCTGAACCTGGGTGAAGACCTGGATCGCGCCTGGGCCAGCGTCGGCCGCGCGTTGGAGCAAGGCCCTTGGCGTGTTGAAGACATCAACCGCAGCCTGGGCCTGTACTACATCAACGTGGCTGAAAAGGCCGAGCGCAAAGACGAAGAGCCTGGTTTCTTCGGCAAACTGTTCGGCAGCAAGCCGACCAAGGAAGAAATCGAAACCCGCGCCGAGCGTTATCAGGTGCGTTTGAGCAAGGTTGGCGAGACTGTGCAGGTCACCGTCGAGAAGAACATCAACACCGTCGCGCCGGCTGAAACGGCGCGCAAAGTGTTGGGCGTGATTCAGGACAACCTGGGCTGATCCGATGCGTTTTGCCGTTCTCGGCAGCGGTAGCCAAGGGAACGGCACGCTGGTCGCCCATGACGACACGTACGTGCTGGTGGATTGTGGTTTCTCGTTAAAGGAAACCGAGCGGCGCCTGCTGCGCCTGGGGGTTCACCCCTCGCAGCTGAGCGCGATTCTGGTGACCCACGAACATGCCGACCACGTGCATGGCGTGGGTTTGCTGTCTCGGCGCTACAATCTTCCGGTGTACCTCAGTCGCGGCACACTGCGCGGGATGCGCAAACCTATAGAACCCGCAGGTTTCCTGGCCGGTGGCGAGCAGCTGCAAATCGGTGCCCTGAGCATCGATGTGATTGCCGTGGCGCACGACGCCCAGGAACCGACGCAGTATGTATTCAGTGACGGAGAGCGGCGTTTCGGCGTGCTCACCGACCTGGGCTCCTACTGCGCCAAGGTACTGGACGGATACCGGAACCTCGATGCCTTGATGATCGAGTCCAACCACTGCCGGGACCTGTTGGCTCGCGGTCACTATCCGTACTTTCTCAAGCAACGGGTCGGCGGCGAACTGGGACATTTGAACAACCATCAGGCGGCGTACCTGGTGTATGAGTTGGGCTGGCAAGACCTGCAACACCTGGTCCTGGCCCACTTGAGCAGCAAGAACAACCTGCCGACGCTTGCCCGGCAATGTTTTGTCGACACCCTCGGGTGCGACCCGGACTGGCTGCAACTGGCCGATCAAGATTCAGGGCTCGACTGGCGACATATCGCCTAGCCCACCTCACTCAAAGCGGAGCCCATCATGGAAAAACGTGAAGAACTCTACCGCGGCAAAGCCAAGTCGGTTTACAAGACCGACGACGCCAACCGCCTGATCCTGCTGTTTCGCAACGACACCTCGGCGTTCGACGGCAAGCGCATCGAACAACTTGATCGCAAGGGCATGGTGAACAACAAGTTCAACGCCTTCATCATGCAGAAACTAGAAGCGGCCGGTATTCCGACCCAATTCGACCAACTGCTGGGCGACAACGAGTGCCTGGTGAAGAAGCTGGACATGATCCCGGTGGAATGCGTCGTGCGTAACTACGCCGCCGGCAGCCTGGTCAAGCGCCTGGGCGTGGAAGAGGGCCTCAAGCTCAATCCTTACACGTTCGAACTGTTCCTGAAGGACGACGCCAAGGGCGACCCGTTCATCAACGAATCCCACGTGGTGGCATTCGGCTGGGGCACCGCCGAGCAACTGGCACGCATGAAGGAGTTGTCCCTCAAGGTCAACGACGTGCTGAGCAAGCTGTTCGACGACGCAGGCCTGCTGTTGGTGGACTTCAAGCTGGAATTCGGTGTGTTCCACGATGGCTCCATCGTCCTGGGCGACGAATTCAGCCCGGACGGTTGCCGCCTGTGGGACAAGGACACCAAGAAGAAGATGGACAAGGACCGCTTCCGCCAAGGCCTCGGTGATGTGATCGAAGCCTACGAAGAAGTCGCCAAACGTCTCGGCGTACCGCTTTAATCGACGCAAGCATCTGATAGCACGGAAAAAAATCGCTTCTGCGCTTTGCTTCCACGAAACAGGCTGTTATGATGCGCGCCGTTGGAGAGATGCCAGAGTGGCCGAATGGGACGGATTCGAAATCCGTTGTACCTTCACCGGTACCTAGGGTTCGAATCCCTATCTCTCCGCCATTACATAGAAAAAGCCCCGTAGCTGAATAAGCTACGGGGCTTTTTCGTTTCTGAGATTTGGGGGCAAGCTACTCGTTCCGAGCAGCAAACAGGGCCGTAGTGGTTGTTTCCAGCAGGCACAACCAACCGTATTCCGTCTTCAAGCATGCCTTACTGGCTTGATCAGGCTTTCTGCTGGAATTCCAAACATCTCATGCAGCTTCCAAATCATTGGCAAGGTCAGCGCTCGTTTTCCATTCAGCACTTCATAAACACGATTCTGGCGGCCAATGGCGGGAATAAGATCAGCCGCTGACAGGCCAGACTGTTCCATTCTGAAGCGAATGGCATCGATTGGGAAAGTGTTTGGCTTCATAGGCCTCGATCAGCGTGATCATTACGTCAAAGTAATCACCTTCCGGGGCGCCGGGTTCTGGTTCGTTGTCGAACAGCGCGGAGACAGACTTGAGCGCGTCCTTGTAATCCTGTTCGGTGTGGATAGGTCGGATGTTCATGGGTTACTCCGTTTCGTCATCTTTGATGTGTTCCCAGTATTCTCGTGGGCATCATGCTCGGCGACGCTGCAAATAACTCACTGATATTTATAACTTCCCATTTCCTGGGTGTACGTCCCTCAAGTCTTTATCCAAACGGCCGAAACACTCTCGTACGACATCGTATCCCCAATAAGAGAGTCCCCCCTAATGTCCCTTCGCAGCCTGTCCATCGCCCGCCGTGCGGGTCTGGGTTTTGCCCTGATTGCTTTGCTCGTGGCCCTGCTGGGTTTTTTTGCACTGTCGAACATGGCAAGCATCCGCGCCAGCGCGGTGCAGGTGGAAAGCGGGCTGGTGCCGAAGATGCGGCTGGTGGCGGACATTCGTGAAATCATGCTGCGCATTCGTACGATCTCTTTGCGCATGGCCCTGGACCCGAACCCGGCGAGCATCCCGCAATACCGTAGCCAGATGGACACTCGCAGCCAGGACCTGAGCAAACGGCTGGCCGACCTCGATGCAGTGATCGACACCCCCGAAGTACGCACGCTCTATGACCAGTTCCAGGTCTCGCTGCGCCAATACCAGCAAGGGCTGGCGCAGTCGTTCATCCTCGCCGACAAGCAGCAGGGCGCCGAACTCAACAAGCTGTTGCTGGTGGATATGAAAACCGTGGTCGATGGCTCCGGGGCCCAACTCAATGCCCTGGCCGACTACTACAACGCCCAGATCAACCAGCAAGGCCAGGCGGCCGAGTCGCAGTACGGCCGTTCGCGCACCATGGTGTTCGGCTTTGTGATCGTGGCCGGGTTGAGTACCGTGCTGCTGGCCTGGTTGCTCACGCGCAGCATTGTCGGCCCGCTCAGTCATGCCGTACGGGCTGCCGAGAACGTTGCCCAGGGTGACCTGACCCAAACGGTGGACGTGAGCGGCGACGACGAAGTGACGCGCCTGCTCGTGGCACTCAAGACCATGCAGGCCAACCTGCGCGGGACCTTGCAACTGATTCGCCAGTCGGCCGGGCAGATGGCGTCATCGGCCACCGACCTCAACGGCATCACCGACCAGAGCAGCCGCAGCCTGCAAAAGCAGACCGCTGAAATCGAGCAGGCCGCCACCGCCGTCAACGAGATGACCTCGGCGGCGGATGAGGTGGCGCGCAATGCGGTGTCCACCTCCGAGTCCACTCGCCTTTCCAATGAAACCGCGCGCGAAGGCCAGCACCGTGTGGGTGAAACGGTCAGCGCCATTCAAGCCCTGAGCACCAACATCGGCGAAACCTCGACCCTGGTGCAGAACCTCGCCGAGCAATCGCGGGATATCGGCAAGGTGCTCGATGTGATCCGCTCCATCGCCGAGCAGACCAACTTGCTGGCACTCAACGCCGCGATCGAGGCGGCGCGGGCCGGTGAGTCCGGGCGCGGCTTTGCGGTGGTGGCTGACGAAGTCCGTGCACTGGCCCACCGTACCCAGCAATCGACCCTGGAAATCGACCAGATGGTGACCGCGATGCGCACGGGGTCCAACGAGGCGTTGAGCTCGATGCAGTCGAGTACCCAGCGTGCCACCGACACCCTGGCCCTGGCTGAGGGGGCGGGGGGCGCATTGAGCCAGATCACCGACTCCATCGACCAGATCCACCAGCGCAACCTGGTCATCGCCAGCGCCGCCGAGGAGCAGGCCCAGGTGGCCAAGGAAGTCGATCGCAATATCGTCAATATTCGCGACCTGTCTGCACAATCCTCTTCCGGCGCCGGGCAGATCAATGGATCAAGCCGCGAACTGGCGCAATTGGCGGTCTCGCTGAACGAGGCGGTTGCGCGGTTTCAGCTGTAGTGCAGCGCGCTTATTCCTGCGCGATAACGGGCTGGGGCGGGGTCAGCTCCAGCACGCGATCACGCCCACCTTCGGCCAGCAGATAAGTCCCACGCCCGGTCGGCACAATCGACTGTGGCGCCTTCAAGAACGACAAAATCGTCTGCTGGCGCCCCTGTTTATCTATCAGCAACAACCGCGCGCGGTGGGTGGCGTCTTCGTTGATCCATAACCCGCGCTCATCGCACATCAAAAAGGTCGGCTGGTTCAGCTTGGCCAGTACCACCGGGTCGCTGCCGTCTTCGGTCAGCTCACGGACCATGCCTTCCTTCTTCTTCGTGTAGAGCATGCGGCCATCGGTGCAGCGGATGATCGATTCGCCCTCGTCGAGGCCTTTGCGAACGACGCTTAAGGTCTGGTCGCTCCAGCGATAACGCAGGATGCGCCCCTCGTCGCGACGGTCCTCCATGGCATAGAGGTAGTCACCGTCGTCCCACAGGCCTTGCACGTTTTCGCCCCTGAACAATTCGGTGACGGTACCGTCCTTGAGGAAGCTGACGGGGGAGTCGAGTGCTTCTTGGCTGAACACCCAGCCGCCACGGGTGGCGAACATACCGTCGGGTTTGGACAGGTTGCCCACCACCACTTCGCGTGTTCCGTCCGGATGAATGCGCACGATGCTGCCCTTGGCGTCGTCGAGCTCCAGGCTGACCATCAGCGCGCCGTCCGGCAACGGCATCAGCGAGGCGGCTTTTGGCACGTCGCGGTGTACGACCTGAACGCTCCAGCCGGCAGCGGCGCTCACCGGGTAGAAGCTTTGCCAGGTGAAGAAACCCAGCGCGGCGAGGCAAGGCAGGCCCACCAGGCAGGCCGCCCATTTCAGCGCGCGGTGAAGCGTTTTTCTGTCAGATGCCTTGCTCATTGAACTCTCAGTCGAAAAGGGGCGGCTAGCAGGCACTTGTTTTTTCAAGGCTGGTTGGCCTGCCATTGTTTATAGAGTTTGCGGGCGACTTCCATTCGCGCGATCAGGATCACCAGGTAAATCATCCATGCCATCGACACGAGCACCAGCGAGAACAGCAGCCCGCGTTGTTGGCCCAGGCCTTCTCGTACGTATTTGTTGTAGGTCTTGTCGAGGAAGAATGAGCAAATGATGTCGAGTTTATCTTCCGGTAATCCTGGGCGCAGGAACGCCTGGAGCGACTCGGACGAGCGACAGTGCTCGACCTTGAGGACGGTGTCAGACCAGATACCGAACTTCACGTTATCTTCCGATAAATAGAACGAGGGGGCATCCGGGGCGTTTTTGAGGGACACCATCAGATACTTGGATTCAATCAGCGGAACCGCAATGGCTACGCCCGCCAGAAGCGCGATGGCAAGAAAGAAAAAGCAGTTGATACGCCACTGTGCGAACCGCTTGGTGATGAAGCTCAGTGCTGTAAAGTCGCTCCACTCGATGTAGCGCTTCACGCGACCGAAGTCGCGTGGGGTGAAGTCATTGCTGTACATCCAATCCTCAGCCAAGTCGGCCTCGCGCAGCGTATTGGCGGGGATGTTGAATTCATAGCGATAATATTCCAGCTCGCGCAAGTCCTTGCGCATGCGTTCAAAACGGTCTGTTTCGAAGCGCGTTTTGCCACCAAAAAACCGCCATATCCAATCCCGTAGAAACAGCAGCGATCCAGAGCGCCGGTAGATAAATATCAACAGCCCCGCGATAGCGAGAAAGGTGAAAGCCCCGCTGAAGACGGCGAAATGCTCCACATACCAGGTCAGCGGTGTGCTTTTTACGATCGGTTCGGCCATGCCTGGGTCCTTAGTCATAGAGTCGAACGCGGGATTCTAGGGAACCCGAGCAACCGTGTCTTTACGTCAGGAAAAACAAGAAGCAACTGACTGGCCTCTCGGAAACAGGCTAAGCCTCAGCGGCAGTTTTTCTGGCAGTTCTACTCCATAGCTTCCCACTGGCGCTTGTACGATATTGCTCTACATCCCGCTATTCACGATGGGCACCAGCAACGTCGCGTCCATGCGCATGGGCAACGTCACCATTGCGATGGGGGCTTGAAGGAACAAGCGCCGCGGGCGGACTTTGCCGCCAGCGGCGCTGGAATTGGAGCGGTGGGCGCGGGAGATACCGTTTCGGTCAGCGCGCCACCGAGTCCAGGCCGGTGGATTGCACCACCGGTTGTGCCTGGGGCGAGGCCAGGAACTGCAACAGCGCCCTGGCCTGCGCAGGGTGTTCGGCATTGACCGGAATGCCCGCCGCAAAGCGCGTCACCGATTGCACGTCTTCCGGGATCTTGCCGACGTACGTCACACCCGCCACCGGCAATAACTCCGCCACCTGCTGCAAGCCCACTTCGTAATCGCCCTTGGCGACCTGTTCGGCCACCGGCAGGCGTTCGATCATGGTGCCTTTGGCGGGCATGCCGAGCTTCTTGAACAGCTCTTTCTCGACATACACACCGCTGGCGCTGTCCGAATACGCCACGGACTTGGCCTTGCTCAGTACGGCCTTGAGTTCGGCATCGGTGCCGATCGCGGGTTTGGTCGCACCTGCCTTCACCACCAGGCCGATGCGCGAATCCGCCAGTTCCACGCGGGACGCCGGGTCGACCTTGCCTTGTTTGATCAAGTCATCCAGGGCATAGCCGACCATGATCACCACGTCGGCATGTTCGCCACGGGCCAGACGGTTGGGAATCGCTTCCGGCGCCTTGCCCATGGAGGGGCCGAGGACGGGATCGAGGGTGTCGCCGCTGTACTGCGCGTATTGCGGGCCCAGCAGTTTATAGGCGGCGGTGAAACCACCGGAGGTCATCACCTTGAGTTCCTCGGCCTGGGCCGTCAGCGCCAGTGCGCCGAGGGCCAGGGCCGTCAGGGTCTTGAACAAAGGCCCCATCACGCCGCCCCCTGCATCACCTGCCCGCGTGCGTTGGCGCGACGATACAGCGCCAGGGTCGAACACAGCGCGCACAACGCAGCGAACATCATCCAGTAGGCCGGCGAGGCCTTGTCTTCGGTGATGTGGATGAACCAGGTGGAGATCGCCGGGGTAAACCCACCGAAGATCGCGGTCGCCAGGCTGTAGGCCAGGGAGAAGCCCGCCACGCGCACTTCCACCGGCATGATTTCCGTGAGCGCCGGGATCATCGCGCCGTTGTACATGCCGTACAGGAACGAGAACCACAGCAGCGTCTCCAGCATATGGGCGAAGCTCGGTGCATTCACCACGTAGGACAGTGCCGGATAAGCCGTGAGCACCGTCAACGCGGTCATGGCGATCAGCACCGGCTTGCGGCCGAAGCGGTCGCTCAGGGTGCCGCCGATCGGCAGCCAGACAAAGTTCGACACCGCCACCAGCAAGGTCACCAGCAGCGCGTCGGAGGTGCTCAGTTGCAGCACGGTCTTGCCGAAGGTCGGCGCGTACACGGTGATCAGGTAGAACGCGGTGGTGGTCATGGCCACCATCAGCATGCCGCCGATGACCACGGTCCAGTTTTTCACCAGTGTGGCCAGCACCTCGCGCATGGTCGGGCGATGCTTGCGGTTGGCGAATTCTTCGGTTTCCTGCAGGTTGCGGCGCAGCACAAAGATGAACGGGATGATCACGCAACCAATGGCGAACGGAATGCGCCAGCCCCAGTCGGCAACCACCGCTGGTTCCATCCACACGTTCAAGCCATAGCCCAGGGCGGCGGCGACCACGATGGAGATCTGTTGGCTGCCGGATTGCCAGCTGGTGTAGAACCCCTTGCGGCCTGGGGTGGCCATTTCAGACAGGTATACCGACACACCGCCCAGCTCCGCGCCGGCCGAGAAACCTTGCAACAGGCGACCCAGCAGCACCAGCAGCGGCGCCCACAGGCCAATGGTGTGATAACCCGGCACCAGCACGATCAACAGTGTGCCGCTGGCCATGATCGACAGGGTCACGATCAACCCTTTGCGGCGACCGACGTCATCGATATAAGCGCCGAGGATGATGGCGCCCAGTGGGCGCATCAGGAAGCCCGCGCCGAACACGGCGAAGGTCATCATTAATGAGGCAAATTCATTGGCGGCAGGGAAGAACGCGGCAGCAATGTAGGTGGCGTAGAAGCCGAACAGAAAGAAGTCGAACTGTTCAAGGAAGTTGCCCGAAGTAACGCGGAATACCGCACCTACTTTCGAACGGGCAGAATCGGGCCGGGAAGGGCTAGTCATGGTTTTGTGTCTCCAGCGTTCTTTTAAGTGCTTGTTTCGCGTAAGACCGAGGATAGTGGCTGACACATTTAGAAATGAAAAGTGAAAAATATGGATTGATTAATGTCTGTTGGTTATGAATTTGCGCGCCTTTCAAAGATCCCGCTCTGTTCTATGCTGGAAGGTATGACCCATTCTTACGGAAGGGAGATGGCTATG
Source organism: Pseudomonas sp. AM8 (assembly GCF_036346475.1). Lineage (NCBI taxonomy): Bacteria > Pseudomonadati > Pseudomonadota > Gammaproteobacteria > Pseudomonadales > Pseudomonadaceae > Pseudomonas > Pseudomonas sp. AM8. Next base: position 190,169 of record NZ_JAOTNX010000001.1, on the reverse strand, counting down.
GGCAATGAACCGAAGCGCCAAGATGAGCCGGAGCATGAGCAACCCCGGCGACATGAAGAGGAAAAACCCCAGACCTGGAAGCACCCGGACGACGGCACTGAGCTGTCCGAGCGGGATCAGGAGCGTCCGCTCAAGCCCTGATCAATGTTCGGCCGGGGCTAAAAAGCACCCTTGACGGGCCATGAACTGCCTCCACGAAGGGCTCTCCGTGGGGGCGGGTGTTACCTGGGTCGGGGTTTCGAATTCCGCCAGCGCGGCGCCGGTATCGGCATTGATCACCTTAACGCGACACCACCCACTGTCGGCGTCGGCAATCCCGCCTTTGAGCAAGTAGCGCTCTTGGGCGGCGAACTGGGTGTTGAACTCAATCACACAGCGCCGGCCGGCGCTTGCCAGGCCCGACACGATCAAGTGCAGCGGTTGGTCGGCGGCGATGTCCACGTAACCGTCGGGGCGCGAAGTACTGCTGTGCACCGCAAACAGTGCGGTTTCCTTACTCGGCGTTCCCACCCTGCCTTGCAGGCATTCATGATCCGTCGAAACGCTGACAGACAGCCATTCGTTGTAGCTGGCGTGGGTGCTCAACTCACTTTTGAGCTGTGCTCGCGGGCCTTCGAGCGGTGCCTTGTAGGGCGTCATGGCGGTACATCCGGCCAGTAACAGCGGTAGTGCGATGTTGCGGATGTTTATCAAGGCAATAGCATCCAGTTCAAAGAGGGGGCTATGAAACCAGCAACGAAACAGGAAAACCCGAAGCCAGCATCAGGTACGCCACCACTGCCGCCAGGCACAGGCCGACAAACACCCGCAATAAGGTGCGGACGGTGGGGCGGGTGACAAAGCGGATAAGCCAGAGGCAGAACCCGGCCACCAGAATGGGCAGGCCAAAAATGACCAGCACGGTAGTGTTCCTGCGACGTTCGAGCGCTGTTTATAGTCCCAAAGCCGCGTGATGAACAGTGTGCACATAGACGCGGCCGGCCCGGCTTTCTAAACTGCGGCTTGTCTTGGGCTAGGGGCAGGCGCCGATGAATCGCAATGAATTACGCAAGGCCGACATCAACCTGATGGTGGTCTTCGAAGCACTGATGCTCGAGCGCAATGTGACGCGAGTGGCCGAGAAGCTGTTTCTCGGCCAGCCGACCATCAGTTCGGCCCTCAACCGTCTGCGTACCTTGTTCAACGACCCGCTGTTCATTCGCGTCGGCCATCGCATGGAACCTACCGCGCGCGCCGAGGAAATCATCCAGCACCTGTCGCCCGCCCTGGACTCACTGTCGTCGGCCTTGAGCCTGACCCACGATTTCGACCCGTCCGTCAGCACCATGACCTTTCGCATCGGACTGTCCGACGACGTCGAGTTCGGCCTGTTGCCACCGTTGCTGCGCGCCTTGCGCCAGGAAGCGCCGCAGGTGGTGTTCGTGGTGCAGCACGTGGACTATTGGCGGATTCCCGATCTGCTGGCGTCCGGCGATATTACCGTCGGCATCACCCAGACCCGTGGCCTGCCGGCGAATGCCAAGCGCAAGCTGCTGCGTCATATCCGCCCGCGACTGCTGCGCGCCGATGCCTCGGACACCCCGCTGACCCTCGATGAATATTGCTCGCGCCCCCATGTGCTGGTATCCCACACCGCCAACGTGTCCGGGTTTGCCGATGAGTGGCTGGCGGAAATCGGCCGCAAGCGCCATGTGGTGTTGTCGGTGCCGCAATACAGCGCATTGCCCGCGCTGCTGGCCGGGACCGACTTGATCGCCAGCCTGCCGGACTACACGGCCGAGGCCATGGCGGTGTCGGGCAACCTGTTCTGCGAGCCGTTTCCGTTCGAGACGCCGACCCTGGATTTGTCCATGGTCTGGCTCAGTCATGTGGACACCGACCCTGCCGAGCGCTGGGTGCGTTCGCGGCTGGAAGCGTTCATGAGCGATCGGGGCCAGGCGAACAAGGCCTGAGGCTTTTATCCGTGCTATATCTACAGACTTTCCTACGAATGACTCGGAGTCATCCATGCCACACCTGCACTTGGAATACACCGCCAACCTGACAAACCTGGCCGTCGAGAAAACCCTGTTGCGGCTCAACAATGTGCTGATGGCGTCCGGGCAGTTCGGTTCCGAGTTCGATATCAAAAGCCGCGCCGTGAAGCTCGAGAGTTTTCAGGTGGGCACCTCCCTCAACCCACGCGGTTTCATCGCGGTGAAGTTGTCACTGCTCAGCGGGCGGTCGCCGCAGGTCAAGCAGCAATTGTCGCAAAGCCTGCTGGCAGCGTTGCAGGACATGGGCGACTGGCCGGCCGATATACAGGTTCAGCTCAGCGTCCTGCTGGTCGACATGGATCGCGACTCCTACAGCAAAGTCGCCATCGGCTAACCCTCGGCACAGAAGTCAGAGTAATCCCTGATCCGCACACACCTTCACCACCTGTTCACGAAACCAGGTATTGGCACTGTCCTGTTCACTGCTTTCATTCCACTGCATATCCAGGGTGAACCCTGGCAATCCGTTGGGGGCCTCGCAGTGGCCGAACACCGTCGCCGGTGCCAGCAGTTTCTGCACGCGGCGCGGCAGGGTGACGATGAAGTCGGTGCCGGTGATCATCTTCAGCGCCGCGCTGTAGCTGTTGGCGCGGGCGATCACCTGGCGCTTGTGGGCCTGGCGCGCCAGCCAGCCGTCGATCATGTTGGTGTCGGAGGTCCATGGCGTGGGGAACACGTGGCGCCGCTCGACGAACGATTGCAGGCTGAATGCCGGCTCGCGCGGTGCCGAGCGTTTATCGAAGACGCACACCAGATCGTCCTCCAGCAGCATCTGGGTCTTGAAGTCTTTATGGGCGCGGTGAAAGTGCGGTCCGAAGCAGATCACCAGATCCAGACGGCCCTCGCGCAGGTCGTCGGCGGGGATGTCGGCTTCCAGTTTCTGCACATTGACGATCACCGGCAGGTCGGCGCGGTCGAAATGCTTCAACAGGCGCGGCAGGATCAGTTGTTCGAAGTACTCCGGCGCGCAGACATTGAAGGTCACGGCCTTCTGGGTCGGGTCGAAGGCCTGGCCACCGGCATGGCACAGGTTGATGCTTTCGAGGATCTTCTGCACATGGGCGTACATGGTGGTGGCCTTGTACGTAGGCCGCATGCCCGCCCGCGTGTTGATAAACAGCTCGTCTTCAAAACTGGTCCGCAGTTTCTTCAGGCTGTAGCTCACGGTGGACTGGCTGACGAACAGCGTTTCTGACACGTCGGTAACGCTGCTCTGGTCATAGACGGCGATAAACACCATCAAGTCCTGCATATCGAGTTTTCTGAGCAAGTTACTGTTTAACATCGGTTTCGTCCGTAAACCCCATGTACCGAAGTCAGTACAAGACAGCGCGAAAGCTTAACGGAACGGCCGTGCCAATAGAAAGCTCTGTAGGGCGTTTCAATGTTTTGCGTGGGACAAATACTGTTTGCAACACGACGTCAGCGAATATGTTGTGCGTAATGCCTTGGGTTGAATCGCGTGACGATCAGCAGCATCACCACGATCACCGCCGTCAGCGACCACCAGGCCCATTCGAAGCTGCCCAACTGGTCGCGGATCATCCCGGCGATCAGCGGCGACAGGCCGGCAATCAGGTAGCCGATGCCCTGCACGAATGCGGTAAGGCCTCCCGCGCGACGCGGGTTGTCGAGGTGGTCGAGGGACAGGATCAGGCTCATCGGGAACAACCCGCCGATACCCAGCCCCAGCAGGCACGGCCACAGCAAACTGAGGTGTTGCGGGCTGAGGATCAGGCCGCAGAACCCGAGGATGATCAGCCCCAGCAACACCGCCACCACCCCGCGTTTATCCCGGCGGCGGTTGGCGATGGCCGGCGTGACCAGGCCGGACACCACCTCCATCGCGGTCAGGAAACCCAGCAACAAACCGGCATTCTGTTCGCTCCAGCCTTGCTCCACGTAGTACGGCGCCAGCCACGCCAGCACGCAGGTGTAGGACGCCGTACCGAGGCCGAAAAAGATCGCCAGCAACCAGGCGCGGCCGTTGCCGAAAAACGATTCCTGAGGGCCGGCGGCGGCTTGGGGCAACGGTGGCAACACCGAGCGCTGGGCGTACCAGAACACCAGGGCCAGCAGCGCCAGAAACGCCCAGATCGCCAGGCCGATGCGCCAGCTGCCGGTCTGCACCTGCACGAAGGGGGAGAACGCTGCCGCCAGCGCCGCGCCGCCCATGATAGCGGTGACGTAGAGGCCCATGAACAACGACACGTTTTCGCTGAACCGCGACTTGATCAGCGCCGGCATCAACGCCTGGATCATGGCGATGCCCACACCGGCGGCAATCGCGCTGACGATCAATTCCAGAGCCGAATCCAGGAACAGCCGCGACAACGTCGCCACGCCAATCACCAGCAGTGACAGCACAATGCTGCGGTGCTCGCCAACGCGCTTGGCCAGGCCCATGCCAAAGAACATCGCCAGGCCCATGGCCATGACCGGCAACATGGTCAGCAACGCCGCGCTGCTGAAACTCAACGGCACGTCGCCGCGAATCGACGACAACAACGGCCCCACGGCGGCCATCGACGGCCGCAGGTTAAGGGCGACCAGCACGACGCTGATCATCAGCCACACGGCGGTGGTGGGTTTTGCCTGAACGTTTTCCATGGGCCTGCCTTGAATGAACAAGGGCGAATCAGGCCACGCATGGGGGAGGGGGGCAAATGAGAAAGTCGCAGGGGCTATCTAAAAATTGCGGTTAACTGAAACACCGCAAGTCAAAGTGTGAGAGCGGGCAAGCCCTGATGTCGATCAGTTAAGAGATAGAACGGTCAAACAGTAACCTGTGGCGAGCGGGCTTGTCGAATCGTCGCACCGCCCGCGTTGGGCTGCGTAGCAGCCCCAATAAGAGCGCTGCAGTGTGCCAGGCAAGTCCGGGGCTGTTTTTTGGGGCTGCTACGCAGCCCAACGCGGGGCAAGCCCGCTCACCACAGTTACAGTGTTCCTCCTTAACTGACTGGCATTAGGTGCAAGCTCCCTCCCATATTTGTTCTGCGTCGTCAGATAGACCGGATCACATGTTTGATCTCCTGAAACGCCGCCAGGCCCCACGGCCCCAGCTCACGGCCGATACTGCTCTGCTTGTAACCACCCCACGCCGTCTGCGGGAAGATCACCTGCGGTGCGTTGATCCACACCAACCCGGCCTGCAAGGCATTCGCCACGCGCTCGGTGGTCTCGACGCTACGGCTGACCACGCTGGCCACCAGGCCGAAATCGCTGTCGTTGGCCAGGGCAATGGCCTCTTCCTCAGTGGCAAAAGGTCGTACACACAGCACCGGGCCGAAGATTTCTTCGTTCCACAATGCACTGTCCAATGGCACGTCGGTAAACACGGTTGGGCGAATGAAGTAGCCCTTCGCCAGGTTCGCCGGGCGTTCGCCGCCACACACCAATCGCGCGCCAGCCTCGACGCCCCGTTGGATATGCCCCAGCACCCGCTGATACTGCACGCGGTTGATCAACGCGCCCATTTCCACGTCATCGGCAAATGGGTCGGCGACGCGAATGCCTTCAGCCCGTGCCTGCAAACGCTGCAGGAATTCATCCGCCAGGCTGTCGGCCACCAGCACGCGGCTGGTGGCGGAACACATTTGCCCGGCGTTGAAAAAACCACCGCCACACGCCAGCTCCACCGCCAGGTCGAGGTCGGCATCCGCCAGTACCAGCAGCGAAGATTTGCCGCCTAATTCCAGGCTCACGCCCTTGATGGTTTCCGCTGCACGTTGCATCACCTGCACCCCCACGGCGTTGCTGCCGGTGAAGGAAATCTTCGCCACGCGACGGTCTGCCGCCAGCGGTGCACCAACGGCCAAGCCGGTGCCGCAGACCAGGTTGAACACCCCCGCCGGGCAGCCCGCGTCAGCGATGATTTGCGCCAACTGCAACTCCGCCAAGGGCGTGACTTCCGAGGGCTTGAGCACCACGCAGCAACCGGCGGCAAGGGCCGGGGCGAGTTTCCAGGCGGTGGTGACCATCGGGAAATTCCACGGCACGATCAGCCCCACCACGCCGCACGGCTCACGGCGCAGGCGCGCGCTGAAGTCATCGCTGGGCAGCGCCACCGGGCGGTCCTGGCCGGCGTCCATGTCGTCGGCGATACCGGCGTAGTACTCGAACGTGGCGATCACGTCATCCACATCGATGCCGGCTTCAAACAGCGGCTTGCCGTTGTTGCTCGATTGCAGGTGCATCAACTGTTCGCGCTGCGCGCTGACGCCTTGGGCGATTTTGCGCAGCAGGCTGGCGCGATCACGGCCGCTACTTTTCGACCAGTCGATAAAGGCCGCGCTGGCTGCATCCACGGCCTCGGTCACGGCCTGCCCATCGCCGACGCTGACACGGGCCAGGGTCGCCTCGGTGGCCGGGTTGATCACCTCCAGCACGTCATGGCCGGCACGCCATGCGCCGTCGATATACACACCGTTCATTACTGCGCTCATACCGCTGGCTCCTGCATCCATAGGTCCTGGTCGATCTCAATCAGCGTCGGCCCCGGGCGATCGGCGGCGGCGCGCAAGGCGTTGCGCAGCTGTGCAACGCTGTGAGCGCTGTCGGCAGCACTGCCGAGGGCCTTGGCCACGCCGATAAAATCCGGGGTGTAGATGTCTACGCCGACCGGTTCGATGGCGCGGTTGAGCATGTATTTCTTGATCTCTTCATATCCCTGGTTATTCCACAGCAGCACGATGATCGGCGTGCGCGCTTCCACTGCGCTGGCCAGTTCCGGCAGGGTGAATTGCAGCCCGCCGTCACCAATCAAACACACCACCGGTTGCCCATCGCCACGGCCCAACCAGGCGCCGATGGCGGCCGGCAGGGCGTAGCCCAAGGTGCCGTAGCCGGTGGAGGAATTGAACCAGCGGCGCGGGTGATCGAGGTTCAGGGTCAGGTTGCCGCTGTACACCGGTTGGGTCGAATCGCCCACCAGCACGGCGCCCGGCAGTGCCTCCAGCACCGTATTGAGGAACAGGGTTTGCGCGCGGGTGGCGGCGTCCCAGGTGGGGGCCAGTTCGGCCCACAACCGGGCGACGCGCTGAGCGCCCCAGTCGGTGCGGCGAGGGCCAAGCGGCGTGCGGTTCAATTCCGTCAGCAAGGCATCGGCGGCGATCTGCGCATCGGCCACCAGTGCGAGGTGCGGCGGGTAGTTGCGCACGGTCTGGTCGGGGTCGATATCAATGCGTAGCAGCGCGCCGGGTATCTCGAAGCCACCGGCGAAGGTCACGTCGTAGTCGGTCTCGGCCAGCTCGGTGCCGATGGCCAGCACCACATCGGCCTCGGCCACCAGCGCGCGGGTAGCGACCAGGGACTGAGTCGAGCCGATCAGCAGCGGATGCTCGGAAGGCAGCATGCCCTTCGCATTGATGGTCAGGGCCACCGGCGCGCCGAGGGCTTCGGCCAGGCGGGTCAATTCGGCGGCCGCCTCAATCGCGCCGCCACCGGCCAGGATCAGCGGGCGTTTGGCGGCGGCGAGCAACTGGCTCATCTGCTTGACCGCCGCCGGTGCCGCACCGGCACGGGCGATGCTGACCGGTTGACTGCCGAGCAGTGCATCGGCGTTTTCCACCAGCACATCCAATGGAATCTCGATATGCACCGGGCGCGGCCTGCCGGCCTGGAACAACGCAAACGCCCGCGCCAGCACGGCGGGCAACTCCGCTGCCGACATCAAGGTATGGGAGAACGCCGCCACGCCGGCCATCATCGCGCCCTGGTTCGGCAGCTCATGCAACTTGCCGCGCCCGCCGCCCAACTGGCTGCGCGATTGCACGCTGGAAATCACCAGCATCGGGATCGAGTCGGCGTAGGCCTGGCCCATGGCGGTGGTGATATTGGTCATGCCCGGGCCGGTGATGATGAAACACACGCCCGGTTTGCCACGGGTGCGCGCGTAGCCGTCGGCCATAAAGCCGGCGCCCTGTTCGTGGCGCGGGGTGACGTGGCGGATGCTCGAGCGGGCCAGGCCGCGATACAGCTCCACGGTGTGCACGCCGGGAATACCAAACACCTGGTCCACGCCGTAGCTTTCCAGGAGGTTGACCAATACTTCGCCACAGGTCGCCATAGGTGTCGCTCTTGTTATGGATTCGTGGCGGTATTGGAACGGCTGGCCCGTAGCGGCAACAATCGATAAAAAGTCATACTAGCCATGTCCTCACGTCATGGCTGCGCCCTTATGAAACGCCTTCCGCCCCTGCCCGCGCTGCATACCTTCTGGGTCACGGCCCAGTGCTGCAACTTCACCCGCGCCGCCGAGCAACTGCATATCACACAAGGTGCGGTGAGCCGGCAGATCGCCGGGCTGGAGAGCCATTTGGGCTACGCCTTGTTCCAGCGCCAGGCACGGGGGTTGAGCCTGACCGAAGAAGGTCGCGAGTGGTCGCAACGGGTGCAGCAGGTGTTTGGCCTGCTCGGTGACGCGGTGGAGCAGATCGGCAATCGCCGCCATACCCTGCAAATCAAGGCCTCCACCTGCGTAATGCGCTGGTTGTTGCCGCGCCTGATGCAATGGCAGCGGGAGCGCCCGGACGTTCCGGTGGAACTCACCACCACCGTGGCCTACAGCGTGGATTTTCGTCGCGAGCAATTCGACGCGGCGGTGATCTATGCGCCCATCGCCGAGCAATCGGCCGAGGCGCGGCATTTGTTCGATGAGCAACTCACCCCGGTCTGCGCACCGGCGCTGCTCGCCGGTTTGCACACCCCGGCGGACTTGCAGCAACAGGTGCTGTTGCACCCCACGCGGGATGAGCGCGATTGGGCGCGCTGGCTCCAGGCGGCGGATACGCGGTTGAGCAACGTGAGCCAGGGGCATCATTTCGAGACGTTGGACTTGGCGATGAACGTGGCCTCCCAGGGCTCCGGGGTGGCGATGGGCGACAGTGCGTTGATGGGCGAGGATCTCAAGGCGGGGCGCTTGGCGATGCCGTTTGAACTGCGGGTACCGACGGGGAAGGGGTACTACCTGGTGTATCCGCCGGGGACGGTGCCGTCGGCAGGGCTTGAAGCGCTGATGAACTGGCTGGTTGATCAGGCAACCTCCGCGAAAATCCCGTAGCAGCTGCCGAGCGCAAGCGAGGCTGCGTTGCGGTGTGTCAGGTACACCGCTGACGCAGCCTCGCTTGCGCTCGGCAGCTGCTACGGGAGTGGGAGGGAGGTCAGTAACCGACGGTGAAGCGCTGGCGCGAGTGCTTCGGTGTTTCCACTTCATCGAGCATGGCGATGGCGTAGTCGGCAAAGCTGATCGAGCTGCTACCGTCACTGCTCACCAGCAAGTCATCCTGGCCCAGGCGGAATTTACCGGTGCGCTGGGTGCCATCGAACAAGGCCGACGGCGACAGGAACGTCCAATCCAGGTCCTTTTCCTGACGCAGCACGTCGAGAAACGCGGCCCCTGCACTGGCTTCGGCTTTGTATTCCGCCGGGAAGCCCTCGCTGTCGATCACACGCCCGCCACCGGGCAGCAGCAACGAACCGGCGCCGCCCACCACCAGCAGGCGTTTCACCCCGGCTTTTTTTACCGGGCCGATCACGGCGCTGGCGGGCAGGGTGGCGAAATGTGCCGCGCTGATCACCACATCGCTGCCGCTGATGGCTTGTTCCAGGGCATTGGCATCCAGTGCATCAACCTGCTTGACGGTGACGCCGGGGCGTACAGCCAGCTTGTCGGTGTTACGCGCGATAGCCACCACGCTATGCCCACGACGCAGGGCTTCTTCCAGCAATTGGCTGCCGGCACGGCCGGTGGCCCCAATGATTGCGATCTTGCTCATGATGTTCTCCAGTACGGTCAGGGTTTAAAGGCATTCACCACTTCATTTCGCCCTTGGCGACTTTGGCGCTCAGTTCCAGCGAGCTTTCGTCGGCGAGGGTGGGGTAGCGCTTTTTCATGGCCGCGATCAGGGCGGCGGCGTCCTTGGCCTTGGCGGTTTCTACGTCGAAGGCCTTGATGTAGTCGGCAGTAAAGGCCACGGCTTGCGGTGACGGCGTGCCCAGGTAGTGGCCAGGAATCACCGTGCGTGGCTTCAACTGTTCGATGCGTTGCAGGGTCGCAAGCCAGTCTTTATGGGATTGCGCGCTTTGAGTGTCGGCCATCCACAGGTGAATGTTTTGCGCGACCACCACGCCCCCGACCACGGCCTTGATCGACGGGATCCACACGAAGCTGCGGTCCGGCTGCGGGCCATCCAGGCCGATCACCTCCAGCTGCTGCCCTTCAAGGGTCAGGCTGTGGCCTTGCAGCACCTGGGGCACGATGGTTTTGCCCGGTTTGTCGGCACCCATTTTCGGGCCCCAGAACTCAAGTTTGCCGGCCACGGTGGCGTTGATATGGTCCACCACCGGTTGCGGCGCCAGCACCTTGGCGTCGGGGAACGCGGCCGTCAGGGTGTCGAGGCCGAAGTAGTAATCCGGGTCGCCATGGCTGATGTAGATGGTGGTCAGGTGTTTGCCGCTGGCGCGGATCTTCTGCACCAGTTGCTCGGCCTGGCCCTTGCCGAATTGCGCGTCCACCAGGATCGCGTCTTTGGCACCGCTGACCAGCACCGAGCTGACCGGGAAGATCGCCGCCTCGCCAGGGTTGTAGACATCCAGAGTCAGGTCGGCCGCCGCTGCATGGCCGGCAAACGCCAAGGCAGCGGTGAAGGTCAAGCGCTTGAGGGTTGAGAACATCGGGCAGCTCCAGCAGTGGATTCAAAGGATGCACAGAGCTTAGTTGCACTAAACCGAACTAAAAATGCGATGCTGGGACATAGTTTGTTTCTGAAATCGGGCAAATCATGGATCGTCTTCAAGCAATGCGCGTGTTTGTCACGGTGGTGGACCTGGGCAGTCAGTCCGCCGCCGCCGATCATCTGGACCTGTCGCGCCCAGTAGTGTCGCGTTACCTGGCCGAGTTGGAAGACTGGGTCGGCGCGCGCCTGTTGCACCGCACCACGCGCAAACTCAGCCTTACGGCGGCCGGTGGCGAAACCCTGCCACGCTGTCGGCAACTCCTGGAGTTGTGCGGTGATATGCAGGCCGCCGTCAGTGAGCCCGATAAGGCGCCCCGTGGCCTGTTGCGCCTGAGTGTCAGCACCTCGTTCGGCCAGGCGCAATTGGCCGAGGCCATTGCCGAGTACGTCAAGCGCTATCCCCTGGTGACCATTGACCTGCAAATGCTCGACCGCACGGTGAACCTGGTGGACGAGCGCATCGACCTGGCCATCCGCACCAGTAACGACCTGGACCCCAACCTGATCGCCCGGCGCCTGACAGTCTGTCGCTCCGTGGTGTGCGCAACCCCGGCCTACCTGTTGGAGCACCCGGCGCCGCAGAAAGTCGAGGACCTGGCCCGGCACAACTGCCTGACCCATTCGTACTTCGGCAAAAGCCTGTGGCATTTCGAGGAGCACGGCGAGCACGTCTCGGTGCCGGTGCACGGCAATATCACCGCTAACGAAGCCAGTACGTTGTTACGCGTGACGCTGGCCGGCGCGGGTGTGGCGATGCTGCCCAGCTACCAGGCCGGCGATCACATCCGCCGTGGTGAACTGGTACGTCTGCTACCCGAGGCCGAACCCCGGCAGATGAACATCTACGCGGTCTATGCGTCACGCAAACACATGCCTTCGGCGCTGCGCAGCCTGCTGGATTTCCTGGTGGTGAGGTTCCCCGAGGAGCCGGTGTGGGATAGGTGTCTTTAGGGCGACATAACCCTGTTGAATGTCGCCCAATAATGGCAACTCGCCCTGGTTGACCTATGCTTTAAACAGCACCCTGTAGATCCGCTCAGAGGTCTGTGCCATGAGCATTAAAACCCGCAAATACCTGATGATTTTCTTCCTCTGCGCCTTGGCGACCGGCCTGTATGGCACCGCCGCCTACCGCGTGGAGCAGACCCGGATGCAGCCGACCTTTGCGATCAGCTGCCATCAGGACCAATGCGTTCCCCACACCGGCAGTTTCAGTGCACTCAGGTAGACGGCTGTTCGGCCTTGAGTTGCTCGCGAAACGCCTTGGGTGAGAACCCGACCCGTCGGCGGAACAGCCGAGAGAAGTTGGTCGGGTCGGAAAAACCCAGTACTTCCGACATTTCGTTGATGGTCATGCTGGTGTAGGTCAGCAGGCGCTTGGCCTCGAGTAATTGACGGTCATGCATGATCTGCAAGGCAGGCTGCCCGCCCAGTTCCCGACACGTCCCATTCAGGTGTGAGACCGAGATACCCAGTTTGTGGGCCAGATCCTCAATCTTCGGGTGTTCCCGATAGTGCTGTTCAACCAATTGCGTAAAGCGCCGGAAATACTCGCGGCCCCTTGGCGCGCGCGGGTGGCGACGCTGGATGGCCTGGCGGCTGATCCACACCAGCAGCACACTGACCAGCGCGTGCATCAGCATGTCCCGGGCCGGTTGGTCGTCGGCGTATTCGTCCTGCAGGCGGGCGAACTGGCTGTTGAGGTAATCACTGTCCTTGCCCGCCGGGTAGCTGCCCAGGGTCTGCAAACCGCCTGCCGTTGCGCCCAGTTGGGCTTGCAAGTGGCTGACCAGCGGTGCCGCCAGGGTGACTACATAGCCTTCCACATCTTCGGCAAAGCGAAACCCATGCACGCACAACGGCGGCAATACCTGCAGCGTGGCTTCGTTGAGGGTGGTGCGCTGGCCTTCGATTTCCAACTCGGCCTGGCCTTTGTGCACGTACAGCAGTTGGCACAGATCCGCGTGCCGGTGGGGCTGGATTTCCCACTGGTATTCCCGACTGCGCCGGGAAATGGTTTCGCAGTGCAACAAATCGGGGGTCGGCCATTGCTGGCTTTCTCCGTAAAGCTTGAAGACCGGAATCGCGGTGTTGGTCATGGTTTCAATCCGATACTCAGGACAGTGGTGCGGTAATCGCCCAAATTGGCAAAAAGCGCAGGTTTTGTCGCAGTTTTCACCTTCTTATACTGCGCACTCAAGTGAAAACTGTCAGCCACAAGATCAATGACAACTCTTTCACTCGATCCGTTCGGGTGGAACTTGCGGGCGATAAAAATAATGAAAACCCTGAAAACCCAAGTCGCCATTATCGGCGCCGGTCCCTCCGGACTCTTGCTCGGCCAGCTGTTGCACAACGCCGGTATCCAGACCCTGATCCTGGAGCGCCAGAGTGCCGACTACGTACAAGGCCGTATCCGCGCCGGGGTGCTGGAACAAGGCATGGTCAACCTGCTGCGCGAGGCGGGCGTGAGCCAGCGCATGGATGCCGAAGGCCTGGTACATGATGGCTTCGAGCTGGCGCTGGACGGTCAACTGACCCACATCGACCTCAAGGCGCTGACCGGCGGCCAATCGGTGATGATCTACGGCCAGACCGAAGTCACCCGCGACCTCATGGCCGCCCGCGCCGCCGCTGGCGCCACCACGCTGTATGAAGCGCGCGACGTGCAGCCCCATGATCTTAAAAGTGATCGACCCTGGCTGACGTTCGAGCATCAGGGCCAGGCGTTTCGCCTGGAGTGCGACTACATCGCCGGTTGTGATGGGTTCCACGGTGTGGCGCGCCAGTCGATCCCGGCTGAATCGCTGAAGGTGTTCGAGCGTGTCTACCCCTTCGGTTGGCTGGGCATCCTTGCCGACACCCCGCCGGTGCACGCGGAACTGGTGTACGCCAAGCATTCACGGGGCTTTGCGCTGTGCAGCATGCGTTCACCGACGCGCAGCCGCTATTACCTGCAAGTGCCGGCCGAGGAGCCGGTAGGCGAATGGTCGGACGAACGCTTCTGGGCGGAACTGAAAACCCGGCTGCCCAACGCTTTGGCTGAACAACTGGTCACCGGCCCCTCCATCGAAAAAAGCATCGCGCCCCTGCGCAGTTTTGTGGTGGAACCGATGCAGTACGGGCGCCTGTTCCTGCTCGGCGATGCGGCCCATATCGTGCCGCCCACCGGGGCCAAGGGCTTGAACCTGGCGGCCAGCGACGTGAGCACCCTGTTCCGGATTTTGCTCAAGGTGTATGGCGAGGGGCGCGTGGACTTGCTCGAACGTTATTCCGCCATCTGCCTGCGCCGGGTGTGGAAGGCCGAACGGTTTTCCTGGTGGATGACCTCGATGTTGCATCAATTCCCTGAGTCCGACGGATTCAGCCAGCGCATTGCCCAGAGCGAGCTGGAGTACTTCATCCACTCCGAAGCCGGGCGCCGGACCATCGCGGAAAATTACGTCGGACTTCCTTACGAGCCTATCGAATAGCCTGCTATCGTATCGAGCATTCCCGCGGGCTGCCTTTTCCCGCGGGCCCTGCTCGAAGGTTCTGCCGTGACTCAGCTCAATCAGCCCGCGCCACCGCTCCCCGCGGTGCGCAGTATTCTCGCCTCGTTGATGATGGCGATCTTCCTCGGCGCTCTGGACCAGACCATTGTCGCCGTGTCCATGCCCGCCATCTCCGCGCAATTCCACGACGTCAACCTGCTGGCCTGGGTCATCTCCGGTTATATGGTGGCGATGACGGTGGCGGTGCCGATCTACGGCAAGCTCGGCGACCTCTACGGGCGGCGGCCGATGATGCTGATCGGCATGGGCCTGTTCACCGTCGCTTCGTTGTTCTGCGGCATGGCCCAGAGCATGGAGCAACTGGTGCTGGCGCGGGTGCTGCAGGGCATCGGCGCCGGCGGAATGATCTCGGTGAGCCAGGCGATCATCGGCGACATCATCCCGCCCCGTGAGCGCGGGCGCTATCAGGGCTATTTCAGCAGCATGTACGCAGTGGCCAGCGTGGCCGGGCCGGTGTTGGGCGGCTACATGACCGAGTATTTATCCTGGCGCTGGGTGTTCCTGATCAACCTGCCGCTGGGCGCCGGTGCCTGGTACGTGGCCCATCGCACCCTGGTGGGGCTGCCGGCGCCGCAACGCAAGCCGATCATCGATTACCTCGGCACGGTGCTGATGATCATCGGCCTCACCGCCTTGCTGTTGGGCATCACCGAAATCGGCCAGGGCCATCATTGGCGTGACAGCCAGGTGTTGGGGCTGCTGGCCTGTGCCCTGGTGGCATTGACCCTGTTCGTCTGGCACGAGCGCCGCGCCCGCGAGCCCTTGCTGCCGATGCACCTGTTTGCCAACCGCAGCGCGGTGCTGTGCTGGTGCACGATTTTCTTTACCAGCTTCCAGGCGATCTCCCTGACGGTGCTGATGCCCCTGCGCTTTCAGACAGTGACCGGCGGCGGTGCCGACAGCGCCGCCTTGCATTTGCTGCCCCTGGCGATGGGCCTGCCCATCGGCGCCTATTGCGCCGGGCGCATGACCTCGGTGACCGGGCGTTACAAACCGATGATCCTCAGCGGCGCGCTGTTAAGCCCGCTGGCGATCCTGGGCATGGCCTACAGTGCGCCCCAGGATATGCTGCTGACCGGCGTGTTCATGTTGCTGTGCGGGATCGCCGCCGGCATGCAGTTCCCCACCTCCCTGGTGGGGGCGCAGAACTCGGTGCAGCAACGGGACATCGGCGTTGCTACCAGCACCACCAACCTGTTCCGCTCCCTGGGCGGCGCGGTGGGGGTGGCGTGCATGTCGGCGTTGCTGCTGGCGTTGTTGGAGGACTCCAGCTTCGCCCACCTGGCCAGCGGTGCGCTGGTGGTCGAAGGCGGTTCCGGCAACGTGCTGCTCGACGGCCTGAACGCCGCGCCAGGCCCGGCGCAGGATGCCCTGCGCGGGGAGCTGGGGGTGACGTTCAGGCATTTGCTGCTGGTGAGTGCGGGGGTGTCGCTGCTGGGGTTGGCGGCGGCGATCGCGATGCCCAATCGCGTGCTGCGCGGGCGGGAAGACAAAACCCGCTGACTGACACAATAGAGACCTGATGTGGGAGGGGGCTTGCCCCCGGAGGCCATGGGTATCTACACAACTTTTCAGCCCCTGACAAATCTCCCTGTGGCGAGCGGGCTTGTCCCGCGTTGGGCTGCGTAGCAGCCCAACGCGGGACAAGCCCGCTCGCCACAGGGGAACTCGCCAGTCTCTGAAAATTGTGTAGATACCCATGCCCTGATGGCGGTGGTTCAGTTGGAACATCTTCGACTGACACACTGCCATCGGGGGCAAGTCGAATCGTCGCACCGCCCCTCCCACATTTGAATGCATTCCAGTTCAGATCAGGGGCTGTAGTAACCCACCGCAACCATGAAATGCCCGCTCTTGCGGATATACGCATGCTTGTTCTCGACCTTGCCCGTCACCGGGTTCTTCCAACGGTATTTGTATTCTCCCTGGTCCTGCTCGGCCATCAGCTTGAGGATCGGCTCGCCCACCGGCTTGCCGTCGGGGTCCTTGATCTTGCTGAAATCGGTGTTGATCAGTCGCAGGTTGGTGCCATGGGCCACGTAACGCTGGGTGTTCAAGTCCACCACAAACACATAGAGGTCATCCTGCAGGAAACCGCCCTGCAATGAGTTGATGGCCTTGAGCGTGCCGGCTTCATCCTTCACCAACGCGTTCACCGCCTTGTTGCGCAGGGCCCGGGCCTGTTCCGGGGTGGCGCGCGGCAGGTAATAACCCACAGCGAGGATGCGCTGGCCGACGCGCTGGTAAAACACATGCTTGTGCTCGACCTTGCCGTCGTTCCAGTTCTGCCAGCGGTAGTCGGCCTGTTGGATACCCTGGCCTTCCGGCACCTTGAGCGCGTCCTTGAATGACTGGCGCAACTCCGGCCCGAGTACCTCGGACACATCGCGGCCGATCAGGGCGGAGGAGGGCCCGCCACTGGCCAGCAGCACGCCCTGGGTATCGACCACGAACACATAGCGGTCGTGGTCGATGAACTCGCCCTGGCGGCTGAACGCCGCAAAGGCCTTGTCACCGTTGGTCTGGTAGTAGGCCAGGGCTTTTCCCAGCAAGGCCTTGGCGGCCTGGGCGTCCTCACCCGGCGTGTCGGCGTGCACCTGGCTGAAACACAACAGCAGCAGCCAGGTGGCGCGGAGCAATCCCTTCATGTTCCGTCCCTCGTTCTTATTGATGTGACCACAGCGTAGACGGCCATGGCTCAGGGCGCCGCCAACCATTGGCTGACGATGCCGTCGTAGACGCCGGTGGCCACGCTCAGGTGCAACCACTGGTCGACATAGCTCTTCCACGCCACATCATCGCGGGGCAGCAGGAAGGCTTTTTCGCTGTACTGCATCTGCCGCTCCGGGTTGACCGCGCACAACCCGGGCTTTTGCTTCTGCTGGTAACGCGCCTCGCTGGCGTCGGTGATCATCACGTCGGCCTTGCCGGCCAGCAGTTCGTCGAAGATGGTCACGTTGTCGTGCAGGCGGATTTGCGCCTGGCCCAGATGGGCGCGAGCGAAGACTTCGTTGGTGCCGCCCGCCGGTTCGATCACGCGCACCTGGGGCTGGTTGATCTGCTCCACGGTCTGGTAACGCTTGACGTCGGCGCAACGCACCAGCGGAATCTTGCCGTCGACCCCGAGGGACTGGCTGAAGAAGGCTTTTTTCTGGCGTTCCAGGGACACCGAAATCCCGCCCACGGCAATGTCGCAGCGCTGGGCGAGGAAGTCCGGCATCAGGGTTTTCCAGGTGGTGGGCACCCACTGGATCCTGGCATTAAGGCTCTTGGCCAGGGACTCGGCCATGGCAATGTCGATGCCTTCATAGCCGCCATCGGCGCGCAACGAGGTGTAGGGCTTGTAGTCGCCGGTGGTGCAGACGCTGAGGGTGCCGCGCTCAAGCACCTGGTCAAGGCGCGAGGGGGCGGTGTCGGCCAGGGCGGAGGTGGCCAGGCTTACCAGTACGCACAGGGTTATCGTTGTTTTCATGCGATCGAGTCCTTGGGGCATGCTCGGGGGCGGTCATTATTTCCAGCAGCAAGGCCAGGTAGCAAGGGGCGTTGAATGTTTAGCCAAGTCGCAACCAAACTCCATCAACCCTGAATTTAAACACCTATGCGGGCGTGTGACGCTGGGCGCATCTCTATCATTGTGATCCACCCATGGGCGGCTCTTCCGACACTCACCCTGCGACACTGCCCTCCGAGCTCGCCTTCTGGGCCCTGTTCCACTGCCGCCACGCGCGCCCGCCAGACCCCCTTCTCCTACGCTGATTTACCCCACGGATGACGCACCCTTGTGCGCGCCTGCCTGAAACAAACGTACGAGAACCCCCCATGAGTGTTTTTGCCAGCCTGCACGAAGCCCACGCCTTCCTTGAACAGCATCCGGACATCGAGATGTTCGAGCTGTTTATCCTCGACAACAACGGCGTGCCGCGCGGCAAGTTGCTGCACCGCGACGAATTGCTGGCGGTGTATGAAAGCGGGCGGCCGCTGCCCAGCACCATCCTCGGCCTGACCATCAATGGCGACGATGTGGAAAATTCCGGGCTGGTGTGGGAAGTGGGCGATATCGACTGCCGCGCCTACCCGATCAGCGGCAGTTTGCAGCGCATGCCGTGGCGGCTGATCCCGACCGCTGCGGTGCAGGTCAGCATGCACCCCACCGAAGGCCTGCCCGCCACCGTGGCCGACCCCCGGCATTTGCTGACCAAGGTGATCGAGGGCCTGAACGCCGACGGTTATTACCCGGTAATGGCGGCGGAGCTGGAGTTCTACCTGCTCGACCAGAAGCCCGACGGCAATGGCCGCCCGCAACCCGCACGGGACGTGGACGGCGGGCGCCCACGCGCAACCCAGGTCTACGGCCTGCGTGAGCTGGAGCAGATCGAACCGTTCCTCGCCGACCTTTACAGCGCCTGCAAACTGCAAGGCATTCCGGCGCGCACGGCGATCTCCGAATACGCCCCGGGCCAGGTGGAAATCACCCTGGAACACCGCGCCGACGCCCTGCAAGCCATGGACGAAGCGGTGCGCTACAAGCGCCTGGCCAAGGGCGTGGCGCACAAACACGGCATGGCTGCGTGCTTCATGGCCAAGCCGTTCGATGACCTGGCGGGCACCGGCATGCACATGCACGTCAGCCTGGCCGACGCCGAGGGCAACAACCTGTTCGCCAGTGAAGCCGCCGACGGCACGCCACTGCTGCGCCACGCAGTGGGGGGCATGCTCAGCACCCTGCTCGATTCACTGCTGATGTTCTGCCCCAACGCCAACTCCTATCGCCGTTTCCAAACCAACAGCTATGCGCCGCTGGCCGCCACCTGGGGCGTGGACAACCGCACCGTCAGCCTGCGGGTGCCGGGTGGTCCGGCCCATTCCCGGCATATCGAACACCGCATTTGCGGCGCCGATGCCAACCCTTACCTGGCGGCGGCCGCGATCCTGGCGGGCATCCACCGTGGCCTTCGCGAACAACTCGACCCCGGTGCCCCGGTGGAAGGCAACGGCTACGCCCAGGCCAAGGAATTGCTGCCCACCGATTGGCTTACCACCCTGCGCGCACTGGAGGCTTCAAGCTGGGCGCGGGAGGCGTTCGGCAGCGAGTTCCTGGGCGTGTACCTGGCGGTGAAACATGCTGAATACCGCCAGTTCATGGGCGAGGTGGGCGAGCAGGACTGGCGTTGGTATCTGCATCAGGCGTGATGGTTTTTACGCTGGTGAGGGCTTCGACCTTTTTTTCACGTTGCAAGGGTTAAGCTGCGAATCAAGGTCGTTCACTACCGTTTCAGTCACATGAGCCTGCGATGTCGCCACAACCTCCTTCTTCCATCGAGATCGAATACGCCGAACGCTGTGGCCTTGAGCACGCCAGGGTCTGCGGTGACACGCGCCCGCCCGGTCTGCGCCAGCGCCTGGCGTCATGGCGCGACGAGTGGTTGGTGCGCCAGGCGCTCAAGGTCGCTGGCGAGCCGGGGCTTATCCTGGACCTGGCCTGCGGCTCGGGGCGCTTCTGGCCGGTGTTGGCCGAGCACGTCAACCGCGTGATCCTGGCCTCGGACAATTCCCAGGACATGCTCGACCACGCCCGTAGCCACCATCCGCCGTCATTGCTCAAGCGCGTCAAGACCTTTCAGGGCTCGGCATTTTCCATCGGTTTGTCGGCGAATGCGGTGGATTGCATTTTCTGCCTGGAGTTGTTTCGTCATGTGCCCAGCAGCGAGGGGCGCATGGCGTTGCTGCGCGAGTTTCACCGGGTCAGCCGCGACACGGTGATTGTCTCGGTACCCTCGCGTACCGCCGTGGAAGAGGAATTTCGCCAGGCCGGGTTCAAGGTCTTGAGTCAGCAGGAATTCATGCCGGGCTCCAGCCTGTGGCGGGTCTACGTTCTTCGTAAGAAAGGATAACTCCCACTTGTCGGACTATTCTTCATCTCCTGTCTGAGTTTTCATGGTTGCCTGTGCACTGCGGATGCTCGCTAGCCCCGTTCGCGATATATACTGCGCGCCATTCTTCAAGGGAGAGCCGTGTGGCCATCGATATTCACTGGATCTGCGACAACGATAGCCTCGGCCAGCATTGCGCCGAATGGCAGCAGTTGCCATTCGTCGCCCTCGACACCGAATTCATGCGGGTCGACACCTTTTATCCCATTGCCGGGCTGATCCAGATCGGTGATGGCGTACGCGCTTACCTGATCGATCCCCTGACCATCGACAACTGGCAACCCCTGGCCGCGTTGCTGGAGAACCCGGCGGTGATCAAGGTGGTGCACGCCTGCAGCGAAGACCTTGAGGTGTTGCTGCGCCTGACCGGCAGCCTGCCGGTGCCGTTGTTCGACACCCAATTGGCCGCCGCCTACCTGAACCTCGGCTTCTCCATGGGCTACTCGCGCCTGGTGCAAGCCGTGCTCGATATCGAGTTGCCCAAGGGCGAGACCCGCTCGGACTGGCTGCAGCGGCCATTGTCCGAGACCCAGGTCAGCTACGCCGCCGAAGACGCCGTGCACCTGGCCGAGGTCTACATTCGCCTGCGCCCGCGCTTGTCGGATGATAAATACGCCTGGGTCCTGGAAGACGGTGCCGAACTGGTTGCCAACCTGCGCCGCGAAGTCGACCCGTACGAGGTCTACCGTGACGCCAAGCTGGCGTGGAAACTCTCCCGTGCCCAGCTTGCCGTATTGCGTGAACTCTGCGCCTGGCGCGAGCAGCAGGCCCGCGCCCGCGACCTGCCGCGCAACCGCATCATTCGCGAACACTCGCTGTGGCCCCTGGCCAAGTCCCAGCCGGACAACCTCGCCGCCCTGGGCAAGATCGAAGACATGCACCCGCGTACCGTGCGCCAGGATGGCCAGTTCCTGTTGGACCTGATCAAGCGTGCCGGCAGCGTGTCCATGGACCAGTGGCCGCCGGCCGTGGCTGAACCGCTGCCGGTGGACGCCGCCACGTTGATCAAGCAACTGCGCGCCCTCGGCCAGACATTTGCCGAGCGCCTGGAGATGGCGCCGGAACTGATGCTGCGCAAGAAAACCCTCGAAGCCCTGGTTAAAAGTGGCTTCCCCGATGGGCCTTACCAATTGCCAGACTCGCTGCGTGGCTGGCGCCGCGAGTTGATGGGCCAGGCGCTGCTCGACAGCCTGGCCCCTGCCGGAGAACAGCCTTGAAACGTATTTGCTCGATCTATCGCAGCCTGAAAAAAGACGGCATGTACCTCTACGTGCTCAAAAGCGACGCCCTGGAGCGCGTGCCGGAGCCCTTGATGGCGGCGTTCGGCAAACCGCACCACGCCTTCGACATGGTGCTGACGCCGGAGCGCAAGTTGTCCCGCGAAGACATCATCGTGGTGCTGGAAAACCTCGACAAGCAGGGCTATCACCTGCAAATGCCGCCGGCCGAGGATGAGTACATCGAGCACCTGCCCGAAGAGCTGCTGCGTCGCAACGACCCGATGTGATCGGGCAGTGCGTCGCCCGGGGCACAGGTTTCAATGGAATCGTATTAGTGGGCGGTGGCCGTAGGGAAGCGGGCGGCCGTCTGCACTGTTTTTGAAAGGTTTGAACCATGCGTGTTCTGATTGCTGAACAGGATCACCCGCTCTACGCCCAATTGCTCAATGACGCGGCGCCGGACCTGGAGGTGCTCACCAGCGGCGACTCGGCCGAACTGTCGCGCCTGGCCGCCGATTGCCCGGTATGGCTGGGCCAGCCGGACCTGTTGGCGACACTGTTGCGCCAGGGCCACCAGCCGCAGTGGCTGCAATCGACCTGGGCCGGTATTACGCCGCTGCTGGCCGAAGGCCTGCCCCGCGACTATCGCCTGACCCGCGCCGTCGGTATTTTTGGCCAGGTCATGGCCGAATTTGTCCTCACCTACATGCTGGGCCACGAGCGCGAAGTACTGGCGCGACTGGTCAGCCAGGTCGAGCGCAAGTGGGACAGCCGCACCGGCCAGAGCCTGGCGGGGCGCAAGGCGTTGATCGTGGGTACCGGCGACATCGGCCAGCGTGTCGCCGAGTTTCTCGTGCCGTTCGGCGTCAAGCTGTACGGCATCGCCAGCACTGCGCGGGAACAAGCGCCGTTTATCGAAGTGGCCGGGCTCGACCAACTGGGCCGGTTGGTGGGGGAGGTGGACTACGTGATCAACCTGCTGCCCAACACACCGAACACCCATGACCTGTACGACGCAGCGCTGTTCAAGCAGTTCAAGCCGACCGGTTTGTTCATCAACGTCGGGCGCGGTGTGGCGGTGGTGGATGCCGATCTGGTCGAGGCCCTGAAAGAAGGGCACCTGGCCGGCGCGGTGATCGACGTGTGCCGCCAGGAACCGTTGCCGCAGCGCCACCCGTTCTGGACCGCCTGGGGCCTGCTGTTGACCGGGCACAGCTCCGCACCGACCTCGCCGCCGATGATGGTGGAGCTGTTCCTGGAAAACCTGCGCGCGTACCAGGCCAAGCAAGCCTTGCGCGGGGAAGTGGATTTCGAGCGCGGTTACTGAGGCGGCGCGGGGAGAAAGTGTGGGAGGGGGCTTGCTCCCGATAGCAGAGTGTCAGTCACTGTATCTATTGACTGAACCACCGCTATCGAGGCACAGGTATCTACACAACTCTTAAAGGCTGACACATAACTCTGTGGTGAGCGGGCTTGCCCCGCGCTGGGTTGCGAAGCAGCCCCAAAACCTTCACCTCGATTGATTCTGGCACTCTGCGTTGACCTTATTGGGGCCGCTTCGCAGCCCAGCGCGGGGCAAGCCCGCTCACCACAGAAGCCTAATTGCCATAGATTCCGTATTCACTGGAAGCTGTGTAGATACCCATGGCTATCGGGGGCAAGCCCCCTCCCACATTTGAGATTGCGTCAGTTTCAGAGGCTGAAATCACCTTCTGACACCAGCTCGCTCAGCGGCTTGCGCGGGCTTGGCGCTTCACGGCCTTGCAGGTACTCCGGCAAGGTCGATTTGTCGCCCAGCTTGCCCACCGCAACGGCGGCATGCAGCGCATAACCCTGTGGAATCTTCAGCTCCTTGCGCGTCAGCTCCTGATCGAAGCCGGCCATGCCGTGGGTGTGCCAGCCGCTGAGGCTGGCTTGCAGCGCCAGGTGGCCCCAGGCCGAGCCGGTGTCGAAGGTGTGCCAGAGTGCCGGGGTTTCTTCCGTGGCACCGGGGGCGATGAAGTCGGTTTTCGAGGCAATGATCACCAGGGCCGACGCATGCTGTGCCCAACCACGGTTGAATTCATTCAGCAGGCCCAGGAAGCGCTCCCAGTCCGGCGTATCACGGCGTGCGTAGAGAAAACGCCAAGGCTGCGAGTTGTAGGCCGACGGTGCCCAGCGTGCGGCTTCGAAGAAGCTCAGCAGGGTTTCCTGCGGGATGCTCTCGCCGGTAAAGGCACGGGGCGACCAGCGTTCGGTGAACTGGGTATGGATCGGGTAATCGGCAACGCGTGTCATGGGCAGCTCCTGATCGTCAATTCGGCGCTCAAAGCTACTGCGCCCCCGCTAGACTGACAAGTCTTGTCATACCGACAGTCGTAAGCGCTTGGCCCCAGGGGCCTTGGGCACTAGACTGGCGGCCTTTTCACCTACCGATACCGATGTAGAGCCATGGCCGCCAAAGTCGAACCTTTCTGGATACGCAAAACCCTTGAACACCTCGACCAGGAGGAGTGGGAGTCGTTGTGCGACGGCTGTGGCCTGTGCTGCCTGCAAAAGCTTGAGGATGAAGACGATAACAGCGTCTATTACACGCGCATCGCCTGCAAGCTGCTGGACCTGAAAACCTGCCAGTGCACCGATTACCCCAACCGCCGTGCCTCGGTACCCGACTGCATCCAGCTCACCCCGGGCCAGGCCGACCAGTTCAAATGGCTGCCGCCCACCTGCGGCTACCGCCTGGTCAGCGAGCGCAAGGACCTGCCGTTGTGGCACCACCTGGTCTGCGGCGACCGCGATGCCGTGCACCACGAACGCATTTCCCAGTCCGGGCGCATGCTCAGCGAAGGCAGCGTGCCCGAGGACGACTGGGAGGATTACCTGATCTTCCGCGCGGGCTGAACAAGGAGTGTGTATGAGGGCGGGAACCAAGCTGGCGGCAAGCCTGGTGTTGCTGGCGTTGAGCATGCCTGCGTGGTGCGCGAAGAAAGTCGACCTGGATTATCACGTCAAGCTGCTGCCCCAGGACGATCAGGCCGAGGTGCGGGTGAGCCTGTCCCAGGGTTCGGCGGTGCGCAGCCTTAACTTCGACCTGGGCCGCGCCGGCGACTACAGCGACTTCAAGGCCGATGGCCAGTGGAGTGTCAATGACCACCGTGGCCTGTGGCAACCCAGCGCCAACAAGGCCAGCCTGACCTATCGGGTGCGCCTGAGCCACGCGCGCAAACCGGGTATTTACGAAGCTCGGATGACCCCGAGCTGGGCGCTGTTTCGCGGCGAAGACCTGGTGCCGCCCGCACGCCTCGACCAGCAGGACGGCGTCGAACTGGTCTCGCGCCTGGTGTTCGAACTGCCGGCCGGCTGGAAAAGCATCGAAACCGCCTGGCCGCGCATCGGCAAGAACAAGTTCCGCATCGACAACGTCTCGCGCCTGTTTGACCGGCCCACCGGCTGGATGCTCGCCGGCACCCTGGGCAGCCGCCGCGTGCGCCTGGGCGAGACCGAAGTGACCATCGCCTCGCCCAAGGGCCAAGCCATGCGACGGATGGATGTGCTGACACTGCTGACCTTTGTCTGGCCGCAGGTGGAAGCGGCGTTCCCACGTCATCCGGCCAAGCTGCTGGTGGTGGGCGCCAGCGATCCGATGCGCCGTGGTGCGGTCTCGTCGCGCGACTCGATCTACCTCAACAGCCGCACGCCGCTGGTCAGCGAGAACGGCAGCAGCCCGTTGATCCGTGAAGTGGTGCAGGCGATTGGCCGCTTCAACGACCACGACACCAGCGACTGGATCAGCGAGGGGCTGGCGGAGTACTACGCCATTGAACTGGTGCGCCGTGCCGGCGGGGTGACCGATGAGCGCTATCAGGCGATACAGGCGCGCTTGGCCAGGGACGGCAAGGACGTGACCAGCCTGCGCGGCGACCACGTCAGCGGTGCGACGGTGTCACGGGCGGTGGTGGTGTTGCAGGAGCTGGATCGCGAGATCCGCGTAAAGACTCACAACAAGCGCTCCCTGGATGATCTCGCGCAGGCGGTGATGCGCGCCAACAGCATCACCACCGCCGAGTTTGTGCAGTTGGCCGAGAGCATCATTGGGGAATCGTCGGTGGTACTGGACAGCAAGCTGCTGCGCTGAGCCCTCGCCATACACAAAACAAAAGGTGGGAGGGGGCAAGCTCTAATGCCATGTAGGAGCGAGCTTGCTCGCGAAAAACGTCAACGATAACGCGTGCTTCCTGAATGAACGCGGCGCCTGTGAGTTTTTCGCGAGCAAGCTCGCTCCTACATGATGGCATTAGGACTTGCCCCCTCCCACATTTGAATCTAACCAGTGGTCTTAACGGCCTTCTCAGCCGCCACT
This sequence comes from Pseudomonas sp. AM8, assembly GCF_036346475.1. Taxonomy (NCBI): domain Bacteria; kingdom Pseudomonadati; phylum Pseudomonadota; class Gammaproteobacteria; order Pseudomonadales; family Pseudomonadaceae; genus Pseudomonas; species Pseudomonas sp. AM8. The sequence goes on along the minus strand of NZ_JAOTNX010000001.1, from coordinate 164,355 downwards.
TCCGCCTTGGTCTTCAGGTTTTTCAGCTCTGCACCGGCACGCTCGATCTTCGTGCGTACGCTGTTCATTTCCTGGCGGCCCTGTTCCAGCTTGTCTTTAAACGCACTGTGCCCGGTAAACCCGCGCGCCAGTGCCACGCCGCCGATCGCCACCTGAATCAGGCCGAAAATCCCGCCACGGCGCAGGCCTTTGCCCACCATCATCACGCCACCGGCCACTGAGCCGATACGTTCCCAGCCGTGCACGTTCTGGGTGGGCTGATTCTGGAAGGGGGTGTGTTCGATGATAGGTCGCAAGGTTGTGCTGTCGCTCATGATCTGTCTCCAACAAGGTCAAGTGTATGCAGCTGACTGCGTGCAGGCGCCGGATGTTCCCAAAAGATCAGTACTTGGGGCCCGAACGGGTGTTGTTGCCCTTGGCCATGCGGTCGTAGAGCACCACGTTGACGGTGGCGGCCAGGTTCATGCAGCCGGTAGTGGGGATGTACACGACGTCTTCGCACCAATCGCGGATGTCTTTATCCAGCGACCCGTCTTCAGGGCCGAAGATGTACAGCGCGCGGTCGGGGTGAGTGTATTCGGGCAGCGGGCGGGCACCGTCCACCAGCTCCACGGCGACCGGGATGCAGCCCAGGGGCAGGATCTTCTTCAGGTCATCGATGCCGATCAGCGGAATATCGTGGTGGACCTTCTTGGTGTCGGTGATGAAGTCCCGGGCGCGCTCGTAGCGCACGCCGGTGTAGAACACCGAGGCCACGCCGTAGCAGCCGGCGGCACGCATGACCGAGCCAACGTTTTCGGGGGATTTGGGGTTATACAGACCGATGCAGCTGTAGCGTTTATTGCCCACGGGGAAGGGTGCCTTGGAGAAAAGCGGCGATTATACGGCCTCAAGGCGGTGTATTGCTTGGGCTAACGCTATCGGGAGCAAGCCCCCTCCCACATTTGAAAGTGTTCACAACTCAAAATGTGGGAGGGGGCTTGCTCCCGATGAGGCCAGGACAGGCGACGACACTCTTCAGTCGTCTTTCTTCATCAACCCCGCCAACGCCGCAAACGGGTTATGCGTGGCCTTGGCGATTGTCGGGCTGCTGGTGGAGCCCTCGCCGAAGTACTGCTGGTCGGTGTAGCGCGAGTGTTCGTTGTCGTGGCAGTACAGGCACAGCAACTCCCAGTTCGAGCCATCCTGGGGATTGTCATCATGATTGTGGTTACGGTGGTGTACGGTAAGTTCGCTCAAGCGCTTGCCGGCGAACTCACGGGCGCAGCGGCCGCACACGTGGGGGTACATCTTCAGGGCTTTGTCGCGGTAGCCCATTTCCCGGTCGCGCTGGGCATCGGCAAGGATACGGTCCAGCTTGGCGGTGTGGGAGGGCGGGTTGGTCGAGCTCATCATGGCTCCTGGCTGTTTGGTGGTCACGGATAGCGTTGATTCTAGCCGCTTGCGTCGCAAATGACCGCTGGGATCGATTTACTTTACTCATAAGGATCTGAAAAACATGCGTCTGCTTTCATGGACTGTTGCACTGCTACTGTGTGTCGTTACCCTCCAGGCCCAGGCGTTCTCGACGCCCAAGCCCGGGCAGGTGATCGAAGTTGCCCTTGAACAATTGCATCCGACCCAGGCGGTGGTGGGCTTCGACCAGATCTACTACAGCCTGGGCCTGTTCGCCGACAAACCCGCCAAGGTCTTCGATGAATACTGCGAAACCAACGGCCAGGGCGAGGCCGGCAAAGTGCCCGACAAGGCTGACCTGCACCAGCCCGACAGCTTCACCTGCAAGGACCCGGTGGGCACCCATCCCGAGGACATGAAAACCGTGGTGGTCGGCCCCGCCGGCCAGCTGTACCTGACCGACGGTCACCACAGTTTCACCACCTTGTGGGAAGTGCCCGGCGGCGGCCCGCGCTTGAAGATGTGGGTCAAGGTCACCGACGACTTCAGCAACAGCCCGAACATGGCGAGCTTCTGGCAGCGCATGGAAGCGGCCCGCAAGGTCTGGCTCAAGGACAACCAGGGCCAGGCCCTGCCGCCGGAACAACTGCCGGCGCACCTGGGCTTCAAGAACCTGCAGGACGACACCTTCCGCAGCCTGGTGTACTTCACCCGCAAGGCCGCCTATGGCAAGCCGAATGACGGGCAGATCGCCCCGGAGTTCCTGGAGTTCTATTGGGGTAACTGGCTGCGCACGCAGATTGATCTGGGCCAGTACAACTTGAACAAGAAAGGCGGCTACAAGGATGCTATCGAAGCGGTCGCCAAGCGCATGGTCAGCCTGGCGCCGGGCTCGCAGGTGGGGGACAGCGGTTTTACCGCCCATCAACTGGGCGGCATGACCCGGCTGGACCGCGATGAGCTGGAGAAGACCTTCGACAAAAAAGTGCCGTACGTGATCGACTACCGCAAATCCCACAACTGACAGGATCAACATGTGGGAGGGGCGTCTTGGGAAGCGTGCTCAGCCCTTGAGCTTCTCCGCTATCCAGATGGTATGCCGGGTGCCCTTGTTGCCATGGGCAAACACCTGCACTTCCTCGGCCTTGAAACCGGCCTTGCGCAGTTTGTCGCTGAACAGTTTGTCGGCGCTGGCGGACCACACCGCCAGCACGCCCTTGGGCCGCAAGGCCTTGGCGCAGGCAGCCAGGCCACCGGCGGAATAGAGCCAGCTGTTGGCCTTCTGCGTCAGGCCTTCGGGGCCGTTGTCGACGTCGAGCATGATCGCGTCAAAGCCCTGGGGCTCGGCCTGCAGCACCTTGGCCACGTCTTCCATGCGGATCACCGTGCGCGGGTCCAGCAGTGGGCGGCCGGACTTTTCCCCCAGTGGCCCCCGGTTCCATTCCACGACACCGGGCACCAGTTCCGCCACCACCACTTCGGCGCTCTTGCCCAGGTGCTTGAGCGCCGACGCCAGGGTAAAGCCCATGCCCAACCCACCGATCAATACCCGTGAGCCCGGGCGCCCCGCGACCTTGCGGCAAGGGATTTGCGCCAGCGCGTCTTCGGAGCCGTGCATGCGCGTGTTCATCAACTGGCCGCCGTCACCGCCCTGGATCTTGATGACAAAGTCTTCACCGTATTCGAACAGGCACAAGGCACCGCCGTTGTCGGGGATCGGGGTGGTGTCCAGCAGAACGAAACGTTTCATGGAAATCTCATTGGGAAGGGCATTCTTGCGCGGTTGGGAGTAGCCTTACGACATTCCGGTCAGGCCATGGAGCCATCGATGAAGTGCAGCATTCTAACGGTCATTGTGTTGAGCGCGCTCGCATTGGGTGCGGCGCAGGCTCAGGAGTTGCAAACCGTACCGGTGGCGCCGGCACCTAGCCCCGGCGCACCGGGCACGCCAACGCCGACGCTGTATCCGCAGATCACCCCGCCGGCCGTGCCGAAGACGAACGGTTCACCGCCGTTGGTGCCCATCGTATTGCCGACACCGCCGAAGGACCAGACGGTGCCCGGCCTGCAGCAGAACGACAGCAAGCCGAAGACGCCCGGCGGTTAAAACTGTTGGGAGAGTAATTGCCCATCGGCCATGCGCAGGCGCTTGGACAACGCGATGGCGATTGCGCGGATGATCTTCGCCGCCACACGCGGCGTTTCATTGAGCATCTTTTCCAGGGCGTCCTTGCCCAGGTTCAACAACACGCAGTCGCTGGCGGCCACGCAACTGGCGGAGCGCCGCTCGCCGTCAAGCACGGCCATCTCCCCAAAGGCCCGGCCGCTGCGCAGGGTGGCAATGGTCAGGCGCTGGCCGGTGTGGTTGGTTTTCTGCACCGCCACCTGGCCGCTGTGGATGATGCACATGAAGGTGCCGGCATCGCCCTCGAGGAAAATCACCTCGCCCTCGGCAATGCTGCTGATATTGAAGTAGCCGGCGGCGACGTAAAAGTCTTCCGGCAACAACGGGTCGAACAGGCCGCAGTCCATGAGCATGTCGCGGATTTCGGTATTCATTAAAGTCGGGAGTGCCATGGCTGCAATCTTGGTCCATCAATCAGGAGGCGGTCTGAATGTTCAGACAGGACCGCCCCGCTAAGTTCCTTAAACCAGCCCCAGCGCCTTGAACACAAATGCATATTCGAGTGCTACGTCACGTAATCCCTGGTAGCGACCGCTCATCCCGCCATGGCCGGCACCCAGTTCGGTCTTGAGCAACAGCAGGTTGTCGTCCGTCTTGGTCGCGCGCAACTTGGCCACCCACTTGGCCGCTTCCCAGTACTGCACGCGGCTGTCGTTGTAGCCGGCGATCACCAGCGTGGCCGGGTAGGCCTGGGCGCTGACGTTTTCGTACGGTGCGTAGGCCTTGATGCGTTCATACACCGCAGGCTCTTCGGGGTTGCCCCACTCGTCGTACTCGGTGATGGTCAGCGGCAATTCCGGGTCGAGCATGGTGTTGAGTACGTCGACAAACGGCACTTCGGCAATCGCCGCCTGGAACAACTCCGGACGCTGGTTGAGCACCGCGCCGATCAACAGGCCGCCGGCACTGCCGCCGCTGATGACCAGTTGCCTGGAGGTGGTCAGGCCCTCGGCGATCAGGTGTTCGGCACACGCGATAAAGTCGCTGAAGGTGTTCTGCTTGTGTTCCTGCTTGCCATTGCGATACCAGGCTTCACCCAGTTCGCCACCGCCGCGCACATGCGCAATGGCGAAGGCCACGCCACGGTCCAGCAGGCTCAGGCGTGCATGTGAGAACCACGGGTCGAGGCTTGAGCCATAGGCGCCGTAGCCATACAGGTACAACGGTGTTGGCTTGCCGAGCTGGTCGCGCTTGACCACCAGGCTGATCGGCACCTGGGTGCCATCGGCGGAGGTGGCCCACAGGCGCTGGCTGACGTAGTCATCGGCATTGAACACGCCGAGTACCGGGGTTTCCTTGAGCACCTGTTGCGCGCCGCTGGCCAGTTCCAGCTGGCGCACCTGGGCCGGGCGGTTCAGGGCTTCATAGCGCAGGCGGATCTTGTCGCTGACGAATTCCAGGCTGTTTTGCACGTAGAGGCTGTAGGCGGCATCGGGCAGCTCCACGCGATACGGCGGCAAGCCCTGGGGGTGTACTTCGATCACCGGCAGGCCGCCGATGCGCAGGCTCAGGGTCATGGCACCGGTGTTCAGGCTGACGCCGTCGAGCATCACGTCATCGCTGTGGGGGATCAGGTTCTGCCACTCATCCTCGGTTGGCACGTCGCCAATGTCGGTCGCCACAAACAGGGCGTAGTTGATGCCATCACGGTTGCTACGGATAAACCAGGTCCACGCGCCATTCAGTTGGCCGTGGTCGACATCGTATTCATGGTCCTCGACCCGTGGCGCCAGGCAGGTGAAGTCCAGGTGCGGCTGGTCGGCATCCAGCGCCCAGACCTCGCTGGTGGTCTTGCTGCCGAGCGAGAGCAGCAACTGGCGCTCGGAGCTGGAGCGGTAGCAGTGCAGGAAGAAACGCCCGTCGGGCTCGTGGAACACTTCCTGCGCCGCCGTGCCATCCAGGCGGTAGCGATACAGCTTGTGCGGGCGGTGGGTGTCGTCCAGCTCGCCGAAGAACAGGGTCAGGCTGTCATTGGCCCAGGTCATGCTGCCGTCGCAGTTCTCGAACGCCAGTTCGCTGACTTTGTCGGTGGCCAATTCCTTCACGAACAGGGTATAGATCTCTTCGCCACTGGTATCGAGGCTGTAGGCCAGGCGCTGGTGATCGGGGCTGATGCTGAATGCGCCGAGGGAAAAGAAGCCGCCGTTGGCCAGCACGTTCGGGTCCAGCAACAGCTCTTCGCTGCTGTCGTCCACCTGGTTGCCGTCGTCGGCCGGGCGGCGGCAGCGGTAGTGGCGGGCGTATTCGTCACCGGCGGTGGTGCGCGTGTAATACAGATACGGGCCCCAGGGAGAGGGCAGGGACAGGTCGGTTTCGAGGATGCGGCCCTTGATCTCCTCGAACAGGGTTTCGCGCAGGGCCTGCTGGTCGGCGAGCTGGGCTTCCTGGAAGGCATTTTCGGCCTTCAGGTAATCAAGGACTTCAACGCTGTCGCGCTCTTGCAGCCAGGCGTACGGGTCCTGGCCTGGGGCTTTACGGGCAATCGGGGCGGTCGATGAAGGCATGGAGCACTCTCTGTCTGGCGGAAGGTGGCAGGCATTGCAGCCGCGACACGCAAAAGCCGTTATCATAGCCGCCTGTTTGCCTACCTTGCCATGGACACCATGACCGAGAACGACTATCTGACCGCTTGGGGCCTTTACGCCTTCGCTGCCTTGGGCTGCCTGTTGGTGTGGTGGCGCATGACCCGCTGGATCTGGCGCTGGCTGCGCGAACCGCTGCAATTGCTGATGGCCGTGCTGTTGTTGAGCCCGACCATCGTCGACCCGGTCAAGACTCAGTTCGCGCCGGCCGTGGCCATCACGGCCCTGGACCTGGTGCTCAAGGTCGGCAATAACGCCTGGCGGGCGATTTCCGATTTGTTCATGTACACCCTGATCGCCTTTGGTGTGTACCTCGTGTTTGTGCTGATCCGCTGGCCCATCGAGCGCGCCGCCAACGCCCGCCGTGAGCGCAAGGCCGCCACCGACGCCGCCTTGGCCGCCGAGCCTGTGGATGAAGACGACGAGCCGTTCCGTCGTCCTGCACCGGTGAGCGGTATGCGGGTCGAACCGCGCCTTTAACGTTGTCCGCCCTGCAGCGAGAGCCCTGGCATGTGTGAATTATTGGGCATGAGTGCCAACGTCCCCACCGATATCGTGTTCAGCTTTACCGGGCTGATGCAGCGCGGTGGACGTACGGGCCCCCACCGCGACGGTTGGGGCATCGCTTTCTACGAAGGTCGTGGCCTGCGCCTGTTCCAGGACCCGGCCGCCAGCAGTGAGTCGGAAGTCGCCCTGCTGGTGCAGCGTTACCCCATCAAGAGTGAAGTGGTGATCGGCCATATCCGCCAGGCCAACGTCGGCAAGGTGAGCCTGGCCAACACCCACCCGTTCGTGCGCGAACTGTGGGGCCGCAACTGGTGTTTCGCCCACAACGGCCAGTTGGCAGACTTCCACCCCCGCGCCACGTTCTATCGGCCAGTCGGCGATACCGACAGCGAAGCGGCCTTCTGCGACCTGCTCAACCGCGTGCGCGAGGCCTTCCCCGAGCCGGTGGACATCGAACAGATGCTGCCGGACCTGATCGCCGCCTGTGCCGAATACCGCAGCAAAGGTGTGTTCAACTGCCTGCTCAGCGACGGTGACTGGCTGTTTTGCTATTGCTCGACCAAACTGGCGCAGATCACCCGGCGTGCGCCGTTTGGTCCGGCGCGCCTGAAGGATGTCGACGTGATCGTCGATTTTCAGGCCGAAACCACCCCCAACGATGTGGTGACGGTGATCGCCACCGAGCCGTTGACCGACAACGAAAACTGGACCCGCTACGAACCGGGCCAATGGAGCCTGTGGCGACGCGGTGAATGCGTCAGCCAGGGCGTTACCGAGTAAGGATATCGACCATGTTGCTCAGCTATCTGCGGTTGGTGCTGTTTGCCATTGGCCTGTTGGTCGGCGTGCAAGTGCCGGGGTTTATCAACGACTACGCCAAGCGCGTCGAAGCCCACCTGATCGAGGCGCAGACCGGCCTGAGCGGGTTTGAAACCACCGCACGACAGTTCTTCAACGGTGACTTGAAGGCCTTGGTGGCGCATTACCGCGCCAGCGACGACCCGGTGTTCCAGAGCGACGCCAACAGCCTGGGCGCCATGCTTGACCGCCAGGTGGCGTTGGACAAGCAATTCCAGGCCATGCAAGGCCCGTGGTACATCCGTGCCCTGCAAGTGGCGGTGGCCGCCGACCCGGATATCCGCCTGGAGACCTGGAACGGCTACAGCTACCAGATCCTGCTGACCCCCGAAGCCATGGGCTGGGGCCTGGGCGGGGCGATGCTGCTGTCGTTTGGCCTGGAGTGTCTGTTCCGCCTGATCGACTGGGTGGTGCTGGGTGGCAAGCGCTTGCGCCAGAGCCGGCCAATCGAAGAGCGGGACCTGAAAGGTCTCTAACCCACACCTCAGTCTAATGTGGGAGGGGCTTGCCTCCTCCCACATTTGTACCGGTTTATTCAGTTGCTCAGCACCATCCGCTCTTCGCCGACTTCCTCGGCATAGCGGGCAACGACCTGTTGGCACAACCCCACGATCTCCTCCACCAATTCCACCCCCACGCGCCACGACACCACCACCTGCAGGTTCGGCAGTTTCTGCGCCATCGGCAACATCACCAATTCGCCCCGCGCCAGTTCTTCCCTGACCAGCACCGGCGGCAACGCACCAATCCCGAAGCCATCGCGCAACAACCGGGTAATCGCCGACACCGAGTTCACGCAGTTCATCCGTGGCGCGGCCACGCCGTTGGCCTGCATCAGGCTGATGACGTCCTGGTGCGGGTGGGAGTTTTTCGAGTAGGTGATGATGCGCTCCTGGGCCAGTTCGGCGAGGGAGGCGTAGTCGCGGTTGTAGATCGACTGGCTGGCGACGATCCAGGCCATGGGGTGGCTGGCCAGCTCCAGGCTGCGCACGGTTTCCAGGCGCAGCAGGTCGGTTTGCAGGATCAGGTCGAGAAAGCCTTTTTGCAGCTGATCGCTGAGGTTAAGCGCGGTGTCGGCGATCAATTCGATTTCCACCAGGGGGAAATGATCCATCAGTTCCGCCACCAACGGGCTGAGCCAGGTATGGATCACCGTGTCCATCGCACCGATGCGAATGCGCCCGACCTTGCTGCTGGTGGTTTCCAGGGACTGTTTCAGGCCCTGCATGGTCACCATCATCTGCTCGGCGTAATCGAGCACCTTCAAGCCTTCCGGGGTCAGGCTGACGCCCCGGGAGTCGCGCAGGAACAGCTTTACCCCCAGCTCGCTTTCCAGCACGGCGATGCGGCTGGAAATCGAGGCCTGGGTGGTGAACAGCTTCTCCGCAGTCAGGCGGAAGCTCTTGAGCTTGGCCACCCAGACGAAGGTTTCGAGGAACTTCAAATTCATGGGATCAACTTTTTCTTATGCATGGATCGGTTTTTATTAGTTGGACGCCGCACCGGGCAAACGCCAAAAATCAGGCTATTCCACGATAAGCGCCGTTGGGGTATCAGGACAAGTTGCGAGTTCTGCGTAAAAAATCCCACACTACAAAAAACAAAGCCTACAGGAGCAACCACCGTGAGCCGTCTGCTATTGAATTGCGACATCGGCGAGAGCTTTGGCAACTGGACCATGGGTCTGGATGCCGAGGTGATGCCGTTCATCGATTGCGCCAACGTGGCCTGCGGCTTTCATGCCGGCGATCCGAGCATCATGCGCAAGACCGTCAGCCTGGCCCTCAAGCACGGTGTACAGGTGGGCGCACACCCGGCGTACCAGGACCTGCAAGGCTTCGGCCGCCGCTCCATGGCCTACACCCCCCAGGAAATCCAGGACCTGCTGCATTACCAGATCGGCGCCCTCGACGGCATCTGCCGTGCCCAGGGCGGACGTGTCAGTTACGTCAAACCCCATGGCGCGATGTACAACGACATGATGGCCAACCCGGCGCAACTGCGTGCGGTGATCGAGGCCGTGGCCGCGTATGGCGACCTGCCGCTGATGCTGTTGGCGACCCGCGACAACAGCGCGGCCCAGGCACTGGGCGACGAATACGGGGTGATCCTGTGGTTCGAGGCCTTTGCCGACCGTGCCTACGACGCCAACGGCCATCTGGTTTCACGTCAATTGCCGGGGGCGGTGCACCATGATCCAGAGGTCATCGTCCAACAGTCCTTGACCCTTTCCCGTGGCCAACCCCTGACCGCCAGCGACGGCAGCCCGCTGCTATTGCGCGCCAATACCCTGTGCGTGCATGGCGACAATGCCAGCTCGGTCGCCGCCGTAAAGCGTATCCGCGAGGCATTGAAGCCAGCATGAAGCCGCGGATTGAAGTGGTGGCGATCGACTGCCTGATGGTGCGTCTGTTCGAGGTGATCGCCGAAGCCAATATGCCGTGGATGCTCGCCGCCACCCATCGCTTGCGCAGCGGTTTTGGCGCAGCCTTGGTGGATCTGGTGCCGTCCTACACCACCTTGATGGTGCATTACGACCTCACGGCGTTGAGCCCGGCCCAGGCGCGGGAATTGATCGACCAGGCCCTGACCGACCTGCAACCCCAGGCCCAGGGCAGCGGCCAGTGCCATGTGCTGCCGGTGTGGTACGACCTGAGCGTCGGCCCTGAACTGACATTGCTCGCCCAGCGCAGTGGCCTGGCCGTCGACGACGTGATCCGCCGCCACAGCGCCCACGAATACCAGGTATTCGCCCTCGGCTTCGCCCCCGGTTTTGCCTTTATGGGGCTGGTGGATGAAATCCTCGCCACACCGCGCCTGAGCACCCCGCGCCAGCGCGTGGCGGCCGGCAGTGTCGGTATCGCCGAGCGACAGACCGCTGCCTATCCGGTGGTGTCCCCCGGTGGCTGGAATCTCATTGGCCGTACCCCGGCCAAGCTGTTTGATCGCGAGCGCGACGGCTACAGCCTGATGCAGCCTGGCGACACGGTACGCTTTGAGTCAGTCAGCCACGCCGAATTTATCAATCTGGGTGGCGATGACACGCCGTTGGAGGCGCAGGCATGAGCCGCTTGATCATCGAGGCCAGCACGCCGCTGTGCCTGTTGCAGGACGCCGGTCGTTTTGGCGTGCGTCACCTGGGCGTGACCCAGGGCGGCGCGCTGGATTGGGTGTCGATGTCCTGGGCCAACTGGCTGCTGGGCAATGCGCTGGACGCGCCGGTGGTGGAAATCACCCTCGGCGGCTTTACTGTGCAGGCCGAGGAGTATTGCCTGCTGGCGTTGGCCGGTGCGGATCTGGGCGCGTATATCGACGAGCGCGCCCTCAGCCCCGGGCGCAGTTTTATCCTGCAAAAGGGCCAGCGCCTGCGCTTCACCCAGCCGTTCAGCGGCGCGCGGGCTTACCTGGCGGCGCCCGGCGGGTTTGATGCGCCGGATGTGCTGGGCAGCTGCGCCACGGTGGTACGTGAGGCGCTGGGCGGGCCGGACGGTTTCGGCAAGGCCTTGGCCGAAGGCGGGCGCTTGGCCTATTCCGGTACCGGCGGTGCGATGAAAGTGCTGAGCGAACAGGCGTTGCCGGCCAAGGTGCCGCTGGAGGTGATCGTCGGCGCCCAAATTGGCCTGTTCAGCGGCCAGAGCCTGTTCGATGCCTTCAACACCGACTGGGCCCTGGACAGCCGCGCCGACCGTATGGGCATGCGCTTGCTCGGTACGCCGTTGCAGTACCAGGGGCCCTCGCTGATTTCCGAAGGGATCCCGTTGGGTGGCATCCAAGTGCCGCCGGATGGGCAGCCGATTGTGTTGCTCAATGATCGCCAGACCATTGGCGGGTACCCGCGTCTAGGGGCGTTGACGCCATTGGCGCTGGCGCGGCTGGCGCAGTGTTTGCCGGGAGAAAAGGTGAGGTTGGCGCCGGTGGTGCAGGAAACGGCGCATCGGCAGCATGTCGAGTATTTGCGCCGCTTTACATAACACCGCAATTTAAAATGTGGGAGGGGCGGTGCGACGATTCGACTTGCTCCCGATAGCAGTGTGTCAGCCAACACATCAGTGACTGAACCACCGTCATCGGGAGCAAGTCGCACCGCCCCTCCCACATGAGATCTCCTGCATTATGGGGACCGGCGTTTATTTCGAAAGGAAGCGCATCCCTTCCTCAAGCCCGCGCAACGTCAGCGGGTACATCTGATCCTCCACCAACTCCCGCACAATCCCCGTCGAGGCCGTATAACCCCAGGTATCCTTGGGATACGGGTTAATCCAGATCAGTTTCTTGTACTTGGCCATGAAGCGCTGCATCCACACATACCCCGGCTCTTCATTCCAATGCTCGACGCTGCCGCCGGCCTGGGTGATTTCATAGGGCGCCATCGACGCATCGCCGATAAAGATCACTTTGTAATCGGCACCGTACTTGTGCAGCAGGTCCTGGGTGGAGGTGCGCTCGGAGGTGCGGCGCTGGTTGTTCTTCCACACCGACTCGTACACGAAGTTGTGGAAGTAGAAGTACTCCAGGTGCTTGAACTCGGTCTTGCAGGCCGAGAACAGTTCTTCGCAGATCTTCACGTGGGCATCCATCGAGCCGCCGATATCGAACAGCAACAGCAGCTTGATGGTGTTGCGCCGTTCCGGGCGCATCTGGATATTCAGCAGCCCGGCATCGCGAGCGGTGTGGTCGATGGTGCCGTCGATGTCCAACTCTTCGGCCGCACCCTGGCGGGCGAACTTGCGCAGGCGGCGCAGGGCGATCTTGATATTGCGGGTGCCCAGTTCCACCTGGTCATCGAGGTTCTTGTATTCGCGCTGGTCCCAGACTTTTACCGCCTTGCCCTGGCGTTTGCCGGCGTCGCCGACGCGAATGCCTTCGGGGTTGTAGCCGCCGGAGCCAAACGGGCTGGTACCGCCGGTGCCGATCCATTTGTTGCCGCCGGCGTGGCGTTCCTTCTGTTCTTCCAGGCGTTTCTTGAATGCCTCGATCAGCTTGTCGAGGCCGCCCAAGGACTGGATCTGTGCGCGCTCTTCGTCGCTCAGCGAGCGCTCGAATTCCTTGCGCAGCCAGTCTTCGGGGATCAGCGCCTGCAGGTGATCGTCGAGCTTTTCCAGGCCATTGAAGTAGGCGCTGAAGGCGCGGTCGAACTTGTCGAAATGCCGTTCGTCCTTGACCAGGATCGCCCGGGCCAAGTAGTAGAACTCGTCCATGTCGGCAAAGGTCACGCGCTGTTTCAGCGCGTTGATCAGGTCGAGCAGCTCGCGCACCGACACCGGGACCTTGGCTGCGCGCATTTCATTGAACAGGTTGAGCAACATTATCGATTACCGCGACGGCTCATGAATGCCAGGCGTTCGAGCAACTGCACGTCTTGCTCGTTCTTGACCAAGGCACCGGCCAGAGGCGGGATGGCCTTGGTGGGGTCGCGCTCGCGCAGCACCGCTTCGCCGATATTGTCGGCCATCAGCAACTTGAGCCAGTCAACCAGCTCGGAGGTGGACGGTTTTTTCTTCAGGCCGGGGACTTTGCGCACGTCGAAAAACACGTCCAGCGCCTCGCTGACCAGCTCCTTCTTGATGTCCGGGTAGTGCACATCGACGATTTTTTGCAGGGTGGTGCGGTCGGGGAAGGCGATGTAGTGGAAGAAGCAGCGGCGCAGGAACGCGTCCGGCAGCTCTTTTTCGTTGTTGGAGGTAATGATGATGATCGGGCGCTTCCTGGCCTTGATGGTCTCGTCGATTTCGTAGACGTAGAACTCCATCTTGTCGAGCTCTTGCAGCAGGTCGTTGGGGAACTCGATGTCAGCCTTGTCGATTTCATCGATCAGCAGGATCACCCGCTCCTCGGACTCGAATGCTTCCCAGAGCTTGCCCTTTTTCAGGTAGTTGCGCACGTCGTGCACCTTGTCCACGCCCAGCTGCGAGTCGCGCAGGCGGCTGACCGCGTCGTACTCGTACAGGCCCTGGTGGGCCTTGGTAGTGGACTTGATGTGCCAGGTAATCAGCCTGGCGCCGAAGGACTCGGCCAGTTGTTCGGCGAGCATGGTCTTGCCGGTGCCGGGCTCACCCTTGACCAGCAGCGGACGCTCCAGGGTGATGGCAGCGTTGACGGCCAGTTTCAGGTCATCAGTGGCAACGTAGGCCTGGGTGCCTTCGAACTTCATCGGTCATTCCTCGAATTCATCAATGCCCGGACTATACCGCGCGGCCCCGGCGACTGTGAACGCAGACGGGTTATTCAGTCTCTGAATGACCAATGTGGGAGGGGGCTTGCTCCCGATGACGGCGGATCAGCCAATGAATCTGTTGGCTGAAACATTGCCATCGGGAGCAAGCCCCCTCCCACATTTTAATCTGCGCTGGGCTTGGGCTGCTCATAGCGCGCATTGAACGCCTGGATAAAACCATTACGCAAAATCGCCAAAAATGCGGAGAACGCGCTGACATTTTGCTGGTGCACGCTGCCACTGAGTTCCACGCGGGTGGCGAACTGGTTCTTTGCCTGGTTCTTCAATACGGTCTCGCTGGCGCCCACCACGGCCTCCCAGATCGAACGAAAGATGTTCTTGTCCTTGTTCTCCACGTCCTGCTGCCAGTCGAAGACTTCCACGTCGCGCAGCAGCGGCTTGATGTACCCGGTCAATTGACCTTTTTCCGCCTGGGCTTCGATCACCACGTCCCCGGTGCCGGCCTTGAAGTCGAACTTGCCATAGGCGGCGGCGAAGTCGTTCATGCGCTTGAGCTGCAAGTCCCTGGCGCGGAAGCGAAACTCGAAGTTCTCGAAATTGCTCAGCGGGTCGAAGGTGGCGGTGGCTTCCAGCGGGGCCTGGCCTTGCAGCAGGGCCTTGCCGTCGAAGCGCGCGTCGCGCCGGCCTTTGACGTCGACCACATTGGTCAGGTTGTAGAAGCTGGCGTTGACGTCGGTCGCGTCGATCTTCACCACGGGCTTGGAGCTGAAGTTGTGGAAGGCGATCTTGCCGTCTTCGATGCGTACTTCGTCGAGGGTGATGGGGGCCAACTTACTCAACTGCTCGCGCCAGTCGGTACCCTTACCGGTCTGGGAGGCTTGTTTGTTGGCGCCGCCGTCGACGAAGTTAACCTCGGGCTGGATAAACAGCACTTTGGCCACCACCGCGTGGTCGTACCAAAGAGAGTGCCAGCTCACCGCCAGGTCGATCAGCGGCGCCTTGACGAACGGGACGGGCACCTTGCCGTCGACCTTGACGATCTCCAGGCCGTTGATCCGGTACGCACCCCGCCACAGCGCGAGGTCCACGTCGGTCACCTGGCCGCGGTAATCGCCCATGTCGGCGAGCTTGTCATTCAGGTAGTTACGCACCAGGTAAGGGAGCGCGATGCTCACGGCGACCAGGACCACCAGCAATCCGGCAATGGTCCATAGTGGCCAGCTGTAGCGACGTTTCATGGGGAGAGTCCTCTGTCCATACTGGTGCGGTGGACCCCTGCGGCAGGTGCAACGTTCCTTCGACTGGACGCTTTGCAGCACGAGGCATACCCTTGGAGCCTTTCTGAAAACCGCCTAATAGGACCCGCCATGAGCCGCATTTTTGCAGACAACGCGCACTCCATCGGTAACACGCCCCTGGTTCAGATCAACCGTATCGCACCGCGTGGCGTGACCATCCTGGCCAAGATCGAGGGGCGTAACCCGGGTTATTCGGTGAAGTGCCGCATTGGCGCAAACATGATCTGGGACGCCGAAAGCACCGGCAAGCTCAAGCCGGGCATGACCATCGTGGAACCGACTTCCGGCAATACCGGTATCGGCCTGGCCTTTGTCGCCGCCGCCCGTGGCTACAAGTTGCTGCTGACCATGCCGGCGTCCATGAGTATCGAACGCCGCAAGGTGCTCAAGGCCCTCGGCGCCGAATTGGTCCTCACCGAGCCGGCCAAGGGCATGAAGGGTGCCATCGACAAGGCCGGCGAAATCGTTGCCAGTGACCCGGCCACCTACTTTATGCCGGCCCAGTTCGAAAACCCGGCCAACCCGGCCATCCACGAAAAAACCACCGGCCCGGAAATCTGGAACGACACCGATGGCGCCGTGGACGTGCTGGTGGCGGGCGTGGGCACGGGGGGCACCATCACCGGTGTGTCGCGCTACATCAAGAACACTGCAGGCAAGCCGATCCTGTCGGTGGCTGTCGAGCCGATGGTGTCGCCGGTGATCACCCAGGCCCTGGCCGGTGCAGAGATCAAGCCCAGCCCCCACAAGATCCAGGGGATTGGCGCCGGGTTCGTGCCGAAAAACCTCGACCTGTCGATGGTCGACCGCGTGGAACTGGTGACCGACGAGGAATCCAAGGCCATGGCCCTGCGCCTGATGCAGGAAGAGGGCATCCTGTGCGGTATCTCCTGCGGTGCCGCCATGGCCGTGGCCGTACGCCTGGCCGAGAAGCCGGAAATGCAGGGCAAGACCATTGTGGTGATCCTGCCGGACTCCGGTGAACGCTACCTGTCGAGCATGCTGTTCAGCGATTTGTTTACCGAGCAGGAAAACCAGGCTTGATTTATGTCAGCCGGTCAGCCTGGGCCTTCTGCATAATGGCCCAACTGTTTATCATGGCCGGCTGTCACGTCTGGTCTCCCGTCGCCGGGAGGCTGTTGGCCAGGCGCTTATTTCCAGGAGTTGCTGCATGACCTTTTCTTTGGCCGCCAAACTGTCGGTGCTGTTGCTGTTTATCGGCAGCACGCTGTATGTGCACTTGCGCGGCAAGGCCCGTTTGCCGATGTTGCGCCAGTTCGTCAACCATTCGGCGCTGTTCGCCCCCTATAACGCCTTGATGTACCTGTTTTCGGCCGTGCCGTCCAAGCCGTACCTGGACCGCAGCAAGTTCCCGGAACTGGACGTGCTCAAGGACAACTGGGAGGTGATCCGCGAAGAGGCCATGCACCTGTTCGACGAGGGTTACATCCGCGCCGCCGAAAAGAACAACGACGCCGGTTTCGGTTCGTTCTTCAAGAAGGGCTGGAAGCGTTTCTACCTCAAGTGGTACGACAAACCCCTGCCATCGGCCGAGGCGCTGTGCCCGAAAACCGTGGCCTTGGTGAGCAGCATCCCCAACGTCAAGGGCGCGATGTTCGCGCTGTTGCCGGGCGGCAGCCACCTCAACCCGCACCGTGACCCGTTTGCCGGTTCCCTGCGTTATCACCTGGGCTTGTCCACGCCGAACTCCGACGACTGCCGCATCTTCGTCGACGGCCAGGTGTATGCCTGGCGCGACGGTGAAGACGTGATGTTCGACGAAACCTATGTGCACTGGGTGAAGAACGAAACCGAGAAGACCCGCGTGATCCTGTTCTGCGACATCGAGCGTCCGCTGAGCAACCGCCTGATGACCCGCGTCAACCGCTGGGTCAGCAAGCAGTTGGGCCGCGCCACCGCACCGCAGAACCTGGATGACGAGCGCGTCGGCGGCATCAACCAGGCGTATGCCTGGAGCAAGACCTTCAGCGACAAGTTCAGCGGTGTGGTCAAGCAGTGGAAGCGCAAGCATCCGAAGGCTTACCGCATTGCGCGGCCGGTGCTGGCAGTAGTGGTGCTGGTACTGCTGTGGAAGTGGTTGTTCGGCTGATCTGAAGCGTTAGACGCGGTCAAAATGTGGGAGGGGGCAAGCCCCCTCCCACATTTGATCTCCATTGCTTTTGAGATCGCCTTTAAGAGGCAATCAACTGCCGCAGCACATAGTGCAGAATCCCCCCCGACTTGAAGTACTCCACTTCATTCAAGGTATCGATCCGGCACAGCACCTCGACCTTCTCGCTGCTGCCATCCTCGCGGGTAATCACCAGCGTCAGGTTCATCCGCGGCACGATCTCTACCTCGGTCAGGCCGAGAATATCGATCTTCTCCTTGCCCGTAAGCTTCAGCGCCTTGCGGTTCTGATCCAGCTTGAACTGCAGCGGCAGCACGCCCATGCCCACCAGGTTGGAACGGTGAATCCGCTCGAAACTCTCGGCGATCACCGCCTTGACCCCCAGCAGGTTGGTGCCCTTGGCGGCCCAGTCGCGGCTGGAGCCGGTGCCGTACTCCTGACCGGCGATCACCACCAGCGGTGTGCCCGAGGCCTGGTACTTCATGGCCGCATCGTAGATCGGCATTTTCTCGCCGGTGGGGATGTACAGCGTATTGCCGCCTTCCTCGCCGCCAAGCATTTCGTTGCGAATGCGTATATTGGCGAAGGTGCCGCGCATCATCACTTCATGGTTGCCCCGACGTGAGCCGTAGGAGTTGAAGTCACGCGGCTCCACGCCTTGCTCGCGCAGGTAGCGGCCGGCGGGGCTGTCGGTCTTGATGTTGCCGGCGGGGGAAATGTGGTCGGTGGTCACCGAGTCCCCCAGCAACGCCAGTACGTGGGCGCCCTTGACGTCTTTGATCACCGGCAGAGGCCCGGCGATGTCGTCGAAGAATGGCGGGTGCTGGATGTAGGTGGAGTCTTTCTGCCACACATAGGTCGCGGCCTGTGGCACTTCAATGGCTTGCCACTGTTCGTCACCGGCAAACACCTCGGCGTATTCCTTGTGGAACATTCCGGTGCTGACCTGCGCAACGGCGTCGGCGATCTCCTGGCTGCTCGGCCAGATGTCCTTCAAATACACCGGATTACCCTGTTGATCGTTACCCAGCGGTTCGCTGCTGATATCGATGCGTACGGTCCCCGCCAAAGCGTAGGCCACCACCAGCGGCGGCGAGGCCAGCCAGTTGGTTTTCACCAGGGGGTGCACGCGGCCTTCAAAGTTGCGGTTGCCGGACAGCACCGACGCTACGGCGAGGTCGGCCTTCTGGATGGCTTTTTCAATCGGCTCGGGCAACGGCCCGGAGTTGCCGATGCAGGTGGTGCAGCCATAGCCCACGAGGTCGAAGCCAATTTTATCCAGATACTGGGTGAGGCCCGCGGCCTTGTAGTAGTCGGTGACCACTTTGGAGCCAGGCGCCAGGGAGGTTTTCACCCAGGGTTTGCGCGTGAGGCCTTTCTCCACGGCTTTTTTCGCCACCAGCCCGGCGGCCATCATCACGCTGGGGTTGGACGTGTTGGTACAGGAGGTGATGGCGGCGATCACCACGGCGCCGTTTTTCAGGCGATAGGTCTGGCCTTCGTATTCATAGTCGGTTTCGCCCACCAGGTCGGCGTTGCCCACGGCCACACCGCCGCCGCCTTCACTTTCCAGGCGGCCTTCTTCCTTGGTGGTGGGTTTGAACTGCAGGTCGAGGAAGTCGCTGAACGCCTGGCCGACGTTGGGCAGGGACACACGGTCCTGTGGGCGTTTCGGCCCGGCGAGGCTGGCTTCGACGCTGCCCATGTCGAGGGCCAGGCTGTCGGTGAACACTGGTTCCTGGCCAGCGTTGCGCCAAAGGCCCTGGGCCTTGGTGTAGGCCTCGACCAGCTTCACGGTTGCCGTCGGGCGCCCGGACAGGCGTAGGTAGTCCAGCGTCACCTCATCCACCGGGAAAAAGCCGCAGGTGGCGCCGTATTCCGGGGCCATGTTGGCGATGGTCGCGCGGTCCGCCAGGGGCAGGTCGGCCAGCCCGTCGCCGTAGAACTCGACGAACTTACCCACCACGCCTTTCTTGCGCAGCATCTGGGTGACGGTCAGCACCAGGTCGGTGGCGGTGATGCCTTCTTTCAATTTGCCGGTGAGCTTGAAGCCGATCACTTCCGGGATCAGCATCGACACCGGTTGGCCGAGCATCGCCGCTTCCGCTTCGATCCCGCCCACGCCCCAGCCGAGCACGCCGAGGCCGTTGATCATGGTGGTGTGGGAATCGGTGCCCACCAGGGTGTCGGGGAACGCGTAGGTGCGGCCGTCCTCGTCCTTGGTCCACACGGTGCGGCCCAGGTATTCGAGGTTGACCTGGTGGCAGATGCCGGTGCCCGGCGGTACCACACTGAAGTTGTCGAAGGCGCTCTGGCCCCAGCGCAGGAAGGCGTAGCGTTCGCCGTTGCGCTGCATTTCGATGTCGACGTTCTGCCCAAAGGCGTCGGCGTTGCCGAACTTGTCGACCATCACCGAGTGGTCGATCACCAGGTCCACCGGCGAGAGCGGGTTGATGCGCTGCGGGTCGCCGCCGGCCTTGGCCACGGCGGCGCGCATGGCGGCCAGGTCGACCACGGCGGGTACGCCGGTAAAGTCTTGCATCAGCACGCGGGCGGGGCGGTACTGGATCTCGCGGTCGGACTGGCGCTCTTTGAGCCAGGCGGCAATGGCCTTGAGGTCGGCGCCGGTGACGGTCTTGTTGTCCTCCCAGCGCAGCAGGTTCTCCAGCAGCACCTTGAGGGACATCGGCAGCTTATCCAGGTCACCCAGGCGCTTGGCGGCTTCGGGCAGGCTGAAATAGTGGTAGGTCTTGTCGTCGATTTCTAAAGTTTTAAGGGTTCTCAGGCTATCAAGGGATGACATTACATGACTCCTTATGGTCCGCACGGCTACGGACCTGACGGGACGAACAGAGCTTTCAAACTAGCGCTGTTTTCAGTAGCTGGCTAATTACTGGACTCTATGGACAGAACCAAGGTTCCGAACTCGGCTATCATGCGCGCGTTTTCATGACAGGCATTGCGATAGCGCAACGTCAGTTGAGTCACCAGGAGAGTCGATGAACACCCTTTTTATGCACTGCCGCCCGGGGTTTGAGGGCGAAGTCTGTTCCGAGATCGCGGAACACGCCGCGCGCCTGAACGTTTCCGGCTACGCCAAGGCCAAGACTGGCAGCGCCTGCGCCGAATTTGTCTGCACCGAAGAAGACGGCGCCCAGCGCCTGATGCACGGCCAGCGCTTTGCCGAGCTGATCTTCCCGCGGCAGTGGGCGCGCGGGGTGTTTATCGACCTGCCGGAAACCGACCGTATCAGCGTGATCCTCGCTCACCTGCGTGAATTCCCGGTGTGCGGCAGCCTGTGGCTGGAGATGGTCGACACCAATGACGGCAAGGAACTCTCGAACTTCTGCAAGAAATTCGAAGTGCACCTGCGCAAAGCCTTGTTGAACGCCGGCAAGCTGGTGGACGACCCGAGCAAGCCGCGCCTGCTGCTGACCTTCAAAAGCGGCCGCGAAGTGTTCATGGGCCTGGCCGAGTCGAATAACTCGGCGATGTGGCCGATGGGCATCCCGCGGTTGAAATTCCCCCGGGACGCGCCCAGCCGCTCGACCCTGAAGCTGGAAGAGGCCTGGCACCACTTTATCCCCCGCGACCAGTGGGACGAGCGCCTGCATGGCGACATGACCGGCGTCGATCTGGGCGCGGCCCCTGGTGGCTGGACCTGGCAACTGGTCAACCGTGGCATGCTGGTGACCGCCATCGACAACGGTCCCATGGCCGAAAGCCTGATGGACACCGGCCTGGTGCAGCACCTGATGGCCGACGGCTTTACTTTCGTGCCCAAGCAGCCGGTGGACTGGATGGTGTGCGACATCGTCGAAAAGCCGGCGCGCAACGCGGCGCTGCTTGAGACCTGGATCGGCGAAGGGTATTGCCGCGAGGCGGTGGTGAACCTGAAGTTGCCGATGAAACAGCGTTACGCCGAGGTCAAGCGCCTGCTGGAACGTATCGAGGACGGTTTCAAGGCGCGCGGCATTCGGGTGGAGATCGGCTGCAAGCAGCTGTATCACGACCGTGAAGAAGTGACCTGCCACCTGCGTCGGCTGGTGGATGTGAAGAAAACCAAGGCCCGCTAAACTGAGCGCCGGTTTCAGGAGTAGACAATGAGCGATATTTTCGACACCGCCGTGGATGGCACCCTCGACGCAACGGGCCTCAACTGCCCTGAGCCGGTGATGATGCTGCACCAGCACATCCGCGACCTGCCGCCCGGCGGCTTGCTCAAGGTGATCGCGACCGACCCGTCGACGCGCCGCGATATCCCCAAGTTCTGCGTGTTCCTTGACCATGAACTGGTGGATCAACAGGAGCAGGCCGGTACCTATCTGTACTGGATCCGCAAAAAACTCGACTAACACCGGTCCCTGTAGGAGCGAGCTTGCTCGCGAAGGGCGTTAACGATGATGCGGGTATCCTGAAGGAACGCGGCGCTCTCGGGTTTTTCGCGAGCAAGCTCGCTCCTACAGGGGTACGCGTTGTGCTTATGCCTTGTTGGCGCGAATGCGCCGGCGTGCACTGCGCGCCAGGCGCACCAGCAGCATCCCCGCCGCACAGCTCAAGCCCACGATCAGCCCTTGCCACAAACCGCTCGGGCCGCTGGGTTCGCCCAGCCAGTTGCTCAGCCCCAGGGCGTACCCCACCGGCAGCCCCACGCCCCAATAGGCAAAGAGGGTCAGCACCATGGTGACACGGGTGTCCTGGTAGCCCCGCAGGGCGCCGGCGGCGGTGACCTGGATCGAGTCACTGAACTGAAACAGCGCTGAAAACACGATCAGCGTCGAGGCCAGGTGTATGACGATGGGGTCCGGGGTGTAGATCGCCGCAATCTGCTCGCGAAACACCAGCATCAGGCTGCACGACAGACAGGCGTACGCCAGCGCCGTGCCCATGCCGACCCCGGCGGCGAAGCGTGCTTCACGCGCCTCGCCACGCCCCAGGGCCTGGCCGACGCGCACGGTGACGGCCATGCTCAGGGAATAAGGGATCATGAACACCAGTGAGCTGACGTTCAGCGCGATCTGGTGCCCCGACACAACCGTGGCGCCCAGGCTGCCGAGCAGCAGGGCGATGACGGCAAAGATGCTCGATTCGGCAAAGATCGCGATGCCGATCGGCAGGCCAATCCCCAGTACGCGCTTGATCACCGACCACTGCGGCCAGTCGAAGCGCTTGAACAGTTCGCTGCTCTGGTAGGCGTCCCCCCAGCGGGTCCAGGCGGCCATGCCGAGCATCATCACCCACATCGCAATGGCCGTGGCCCAGCCGCAGCCCACGCCGCCCATGGCCGGCACGCCCAGGTGGCCGTAGATGAAGATGTAGTTCAGCGGAATATTCAGCGCTAACCCGCACAGGCCCATGGCCATGCTGGGCAGGGTGCGGCCCAGGCCATCACTGAAACAGCGCAGCACGTAGTAGAGGGCGATGGCCGGCATCCCGGCGGCGATGCCATGCAGGTAGCCCATGGTGGGGGCGATAAGGTCCGGCTCGACCTTCATGGCATGCAGGATCGGCTCGGCGCAAAGCAACAGCAGTGCGCCGATGATGCCGACCACCACCGCCAGCCACAGTGACTGACGCACCAATGGCCCGATTTCGCCGTAGTGGCCCGCACCGTAGCGCTGGGCGACTTTCGGCGTGGTGGCCAGCAGCGTACCGGTCATCAGCAGGTACACCGGAATCCAGATCGAATTGCCCAGGCCCACCGCCGCCAGGTCCTGGGGGCTGACGCGCCCGGCCATCACCGCATCGACGAAGCTCATGGCCGTGGTTGCCAGTT
Source organism: Pseudomonas sp. AM8 (assembly GCF_036346475.1). Lineage (NCBI taxonomy): Bacteria > Pseudomonadati > Pseudomonadota > Gammaproteobacteria > Pseudomonadales > Pseudomonadaceae > Pseudomonas > Pseudomonas sp. AM8. The sequence continues at coordinate 141,448 of NZ_JAOTNX010000001.1, read as the reverse complement.
GGCCGATCATGATCGGCAGCGCGAGCGTCAGCAGGCCACCCACTTCCCGGCTGATGCGGGCGGGGCGGGTGAGGGGGGCAGTGGCAGTGTTCACGTACGCAAGTCCAGTCAAGAGGGTGCAAGGCCGCGGATTCTACGCCTTGACGTAACGGTCAGGAAAAAACCTGTGTTAGGGATTTGTAAGCGACCTGCCAGCCCCCTCCCACATTGAAGATCGCATCCCTGTACACTGCTGATCCGCCAAAGGAGCCTGCCATGCTGATTGTTGCCGACGAAAATATCCCGCTGCTCGATGAGTTCTTCCAAGGATTTGGCGAGATTCGCCGAGTGTCCGGCCGTTCCATCGACCGCGCCACCGTCGAACAGGCCGATGTGCTGCTGGTGCGCTCGGTGACCAACGTCAACCGCGCCCTGCTGGACGGCACGCAGGTGCGTTTTGTCGGCACCTGCACCATCGGCACCGACCACCTCGACCTCGATTACTTCAAGCAGGCCGGTATCCAGTGGTCCAGCGCCCCCGGCTGCAATGCGCGTGGCGTGGTGGACTATGTGCTGGGCAGCCTGCAAACCCTGGCCGAGATCGAAGGCGCCGACCTCAATCAGCGTACCTATGGCGTGGTCGGCGCCGGTGAAGTGGGCGGGCGGCTGATCGAAGTGCTCAAGGGCCTGGGCTGGAACGTGCTGGTCTGCGACCCGCCGCGGCAGATCGCCGAAGACGGCGATTACGTCAGCCTCGAGCAGATCATCGAGCAATGCGATGTGATCAGCCTGCACACGCCGCTGACCAAGTCCGGCCATGGTTCCACCTGGCACCTGTTTGATCGCGACCGCCTCAACCGCCTCAAGCCCGGCGCCTGGCTGATCAACGCCAGCCGTGGCCCGGTGGTGGACAACGCGGCCCTGCGCGATGTGCTGCTGGCGCGTGAAGACCTGCAAGCGGTGCTGGACGTTTGGGAAGGCGAGCCCGAGGTGGACGTCGACCTGGCCGACCTGTGTGTGTTGGCCACCCCGCATATTGCCGGTTACAGCCTGGACGGCAAGCAGCGCGGTACGGCGCAGATCTATCAGGCGTTCTGCGCGCACCTGGGCCAGGAGCCGAGCATTCAGTTGGGCGACTTGTTGCCGCAACCGTGGCTGGCCGAAGTGCACTTGAACGCATCGACCGATCCGGCCTGGGCGCTGGCGACGTTGTGCCGCAGCGTGTACGATCCGCGCCGTGATGATGCGGATTTCCGCCGCAGCCTGGTGGGTACCGTCGAAGAACAACGCAAGGCGTTCGACGTGCTGCGCAAGCATTATCCGGAGCGTCGTGAAATCGACGGCTTGAAGGTGCGCATTGTGAATGGGGAGTCGCCGGTGTTGGCGCGCATCGTGTCCGCATTGGGCGCGGCAACCGTTTAAACACCGAATAAAAAACCCGGCCACCTGGGCCGGGTTTGAAAGAGCGTAGGCCCTTCAGCCTTGCTGGGCAGGCTTGACCAGTCGCTGTTCCAGCTCGCGGCACGCTTGCTGGATCATCTCTTCGGTAATCTGCACTTCGCGGCCCTGGGCGTCGATCACGGAGCAAGGCAAGTGCTGCGGTTGGCGGATCACTTCAATCTTGGCATCGCTGCTGTTTTGCAAGGTCATGGCCTGTCTCCTCATCAGGTTGTGTACCTACTGTATAACCCCCGCGTGACCACGCTGTTACAACTCCTTACGAGATCACCGGTTCGAACATCCAGTCCACCAGAAACCGCTGTGGATTTCCAGCCGGGCGTTAGACCGATAGCCTCTAGGGGCCAGCATCGGCGGGCATAATTAACCTGACTCATTGTTATTCGCGCAAGTTCCCCCCATGTAAGTAGGCAGGTACCAATCTTTCCGATCAGGTGATGCCCTCCATGCTCTCAGTCCGTCAACGCCGTGCAATTCGCCTGGCCAGCCGCTTCATCGCGCCCTACCGCTGGCAGGCCCTCGGTGCCCTGTTCGCGCTGATCGTCACTGCCGGCATCACCTTGTCCATGGGGCAGGGCATTCGCCTGCTGGTGGACCAGGGCTTCATGACCCAGTCGCCGCACCTGCTCAACCAGTCCATCGGCCTGTTCATGGTGCTGGTGCTGGGCTTGGCCGTGGGCACGTTTGCGCGATTTTACCTGGTGTCGTGGATCGGTGAACGGGTGGTGGCGGACATTCGCCGGCAGGTCTTCAACCACCTGATCTACCTGCACCCAGGTTTCTACGAGAACAACCGCAGCTCGGAAATCCAATCGCGGTTGACCACCGACACCACCCTGCTGCAATCGGTGATCGGCTCGTCGTTGTCGCTGTTCCTGCGCAATGCGTTGATGGTGATCGGCGGCATCGTGCTGTTGTTCATCACCAACCCCAAGCTCACCAGCATCGTGGTGGTGGCGCTGCCGCTGGTGCTGGCGCCGATCCTGATCTTCGGCCGTCGCGTGCGCAGCCTGTCGCGCCTGAGCCAGGACCGTATCGCCGATGTGGGCAGCTACGTGTCCGAGACCCTTGGCCAGATCAAGACCGTGCAAGCCTATAACCACCAGATCCAGGACGAGCAACGCTTTGCCGTGACCGTGGAAGAGGCGTTCACCACCGCACGCAAACGCATCGCCCAGCGCGCCTGGTTGATTACCCTGGTGATCATGCTGGTGCTGGGTGCGGTGGGCGTGATGCTGTGGGTCGGCGGCATGGATGTGATCAGCGGGCGCATTTCCGGCGGCGAGCTGGCTGCGTTCGTGTTCTACAGCCTGATCGTCGGCAGCGCCGTCGGTACCCTGAGCGAAGTCCTCGGTGAACTGCAACGTGCCGCCGGTGCAGCGGAGCGCATTGGTGAGCTGTTGCAGTCGAGCAACGAGATCCAGGCGCCGGCCACGGGTAAAGTGCAGTTGCCCGAGCGCGTCAGCGGCCGTATGGAGCTGCAGGACCTGCGCTTTTCCTACCCTTCACGGCCGGACAGCTACGCCATCGACGGCCTGAACCTGAGCATCAACCCCGGCGAAACCCTGGCACTGGTGGGGCCGTCCGGCGCGGGCAAGTCGACGATTTTCGACCTGCTGCTGCGCTTCTACGATCCCCAGCAAGGCCGCATCCTGATTGAAGGCCAGGCGCTGACCGATCTCGACCCCCTGGACCTGCGTCGCCACTTCGCCCTGGTGTCCCAGAGCCCGGCGCTGTTTTTCGGCAGCGTCGAGGAGAATATCCGCTACGGCAATCCAACGGCCACGCGCGAGCAAGTCGAAGCCGCCGCCCGCATCGCCCACGCCCACGATTTCATCCTGCAAATGCCCGACGGCTACCAGACCCACCTCGGCGACGGCGGCATGGGCCTCTCCGGCGGCCAGCGCCAACGATTGGCGATTGCCCGTGCGTTGCTGGTGGACGCGCCGATCCTGCTGCTGGACGAAGCCACCAGCGCCCTGGATGCCCAGAGTGAACACCTGATCCAGCAAGCGTTGCCGCAATTGATGCAAGGGCGCACCACGCTGGTTATCGCCCATCGACTGGCGACGGTGAAGAACGCTGACCGTATCGCGGTGATGGATCAGGGCAGGCTGGTGGCGGTGGGCACGCATCAGCAGTTGATTGCGAGCAATCCGTTATATGCGCGATTGGCGGCGTTGCAGTTCAGTGATGGGGCTGAGGAGAGCAGCGAACACTGAGTTGCGGTGCGCATAAAAAATGCCCGCATCTCTCAATGCGGGCATTTTCATTTCTGCTTCAAACCTTATTGATCATCAAAGTAGCGCTCATGCCAGTCCACCAACGGCTGTGGCGAGTTGAGCTTCTGCCCGTAGATCACCGAATAAGACAGCACGTTCTGCACATACTGGCGGGTTTCGTCGAACGGGATGCTTTCCACCCATACGTCGAAACTCAGGTGGTCGGCGCCACGTAGCCACTGGCGCACGCGGCCGGGACCGGCGTTGTAGGCGGCGGAGGCGAGGACACGGTTGCCGTTGAACTGACTGTGCACCTGGCTCAGGTAAGCCGCGCCGAGCTGGATGTTTTTGTCCGGGTCCAGCACCTGGGCGGGTGAGGCCAGGGGGATGCTGAACTTGCGCGCAGTGTCCTTGGCGGTGCCGGGCATCAGTTGCATCAGGCCGCTGGCGCCGACCCCGGAGCGGGCGTCGTCCATGAATGCGCTTTCCTGGCGGGTGATGGCGAATACCCAGCTGGAATGCAGGCCACGGACCTTGGCTTCGCGCACCAGGGTGTCGCGGTGGGCCATCGGGAAGCGGATGTCCAGGTCATCCCAGTACTGGGCCTGGCTGATGGTGCGGATCGCTGGGAAGTACCACTTCATGTCGTAGGCCAGCTTGGCCTGGGCGACCATTTCGTCACGGTTGAAATGGCGGCTGACGTGGTACCACTCGCGGCGGCCATCCACGATCTGGCCACGGGCGTAGAACTCAAGGGCACGGCGCACACCCGGGGTGTTACGCACTTTGTTGACCAGCGCCTGGCTCATCAGCAGCGGCTTGTTCTTCAACTGGTACGGAGCCTTGGAGCGATCGGCGGCCAGGAAGCCATAGAAGTCCCGCTCCTGTGCGAGGTTCTTATACAGCACCAGGGCTTGCGGGTTTTTCGGCTCGGCCAGTTCCAGGCTACGGGCCTGCCAGTAGCGCCAGCGGTTGGTGGTGGCCAAATCCTGCGGGAGTTTGCGCGTCAGTTGGTAGGCATCTTCCCAGCGGGCCAGGCGCAACAGCAGGCGCAGGCGCCATTCCGATACGGTGTTGTCGCGCAACTCGGGGTCGTACTTGGTCATCACCTCAAGCGCTCGCGGGTCGAAGCGCTTGGCCAGGGTCAGGCCGATTTCACGGGCGATTGCCACTTTTTCGTCACGGGAGAAGTGCATGCTGCTGGCGTAACCGTCGAGCAGGGCCATGGCCTTGTCCGGATCCTGGCGTGCCAGGCGGCGCAGGCCCAGGCCGACGGCGTCAGACATCGCCTCGGTGGCCGGCAGGAAGCGCGACGGGTCGCCGAGCATGTCGGGCTTCTGTGCTACGTCCACCATCAGGCGGCCCTGGGCGCCCAGGGTCGGCAGGGTTTTTACCAGGCTGTTGGCCAGCGGGTAATTGCGTGCTTCGGCGGCGAGTTTGGCGCGGTCCCAGATTTTTTGTTCAGTGAGTTGGCCGTCGGCGGCCCATTGGCTGAAGGTGGCATCACAGGCGGCCGGCTGGGATTTGCCGGTCATCCAGAGTTTTTCCGTGGTTTTGTAGCCTTCAGCCTTCAAGTTGTGGGTCAGTTGGAACTGGCCATGCAGGCAGTCCAGCTCGACGAAATTGAGCTTGGGGTCGTAGTACTTTTCAAAGGTCTGCCAGTCGCCACGCTCGGCCAACCAGCGCAACCAGCGCAGCTTCATCCAGTTGGCCTGGGGCAGGTCGCCGTTTTTGGCAAGGAATTGTTCGATTTCCTCGTTGCTGGCGGTCTTCAGCCGGGCGGTCAGTTCGTCGTAGGCCAGGTAAGGCGTCAGCGGGTAGTCGGCCAGGGCCTGGCTGTATTGCATGTAGGGGCCGGTATCGCCCTTGGCCAGGGCGCGTTTGGCTTCATCGTAATATTGACGTTGGGTGGTGAGGTCCACGGCCTGGGCGGATTGAACGGCGGTGGCGGAAAAAAGCAGACAAGATAAAAAGTTGAAAAGGCGACTGCGCATGAGACGTCCGTGCAGAGAAATCACGACTAGCACCGGCACCGCCGACACTGATTGCCCCTAGCTTAGCCTTTTGCCAGCGGCCGGCGAAAGCTTTGCCGGGTGGTTCGTTCAAGTTCTCCGGAAATGTCCTACAGAACGTGTCGGTAGCGAAAATGCTGGCCGCATCCCACCCTCAAGTCAGGTAGAATGCGCGCCCAGTTTTTGGAGAAGCGTATGACCCTGCTCAAATTCAGCGATGTGTCCCTTGCTTTCGGCGCTATGCCGTTGTTGGACAAGGTGTCCTGGCAGATCGCCCGTGGTGAGCGGGTGTGCATCATCGGCCGCAACGGCACCGGCAAGTCCAGCATGATGAAGCTGGTAAAGGGCGACCAGAAGCCCGATGACGGCTCTGTCTGGCGCGCCCCAGGCCTCAAGATTGGCGAATTGCCGCAGGAATTGCCGGTTGCCGACGGACGGACTGTGTTCGACGTGGTTGCCGAAGGCCTGGACGGTGTCGGTGAGTTGCTTGCGCAATACCATCACCTGGCCCAGAACTGCGTCACCGAAGCCGACCTGGACAAGCTGATGCACGTCCAGCAGGACCTCGAAGCCCGTGACGGCTGGCGCCTGCAGCAACTGGTGGACAGCACCTTGAGCCGCCTGCAGCTGCCGGCCGACAAGACCCTCGCCGAGTTGTCCGGCGGCTGGCGTCGTCGTGTGCTGCTGGCCCAGGCCCTGGTGTCCGAGCCGGACCTGCTGCTGCTCGACGAGCCAACCAACCACCTGGACATCGGCGCCATCGCCTGGCTGGAAGAAGCCCTCAAGGATTTCCAGGGCGCCGTGCTGTTCATCACGCACGACCGTTCCTTCCTGCAAAACCTCGCCACGCGCATCCTCGAGCTGGACCGTGGTGGCCTGATCGACTGGAACGGCGACTACGCCAGCTTCCTGGTGCACAAGGAAGCTGCGCTGTCCGCCGAAGAAACCGCCAACGCCCTGTTCGACAAGAAACTGGCCCAGGAAGAAGTCTGGATCCGCCAGGGCATCAAGGCGCGCCGCACCCGTAACGAAGGCCGCGTGCGTGCCCTCAAGGCCCTGCGCGTTGAGCGCAGCGAACGTCGCGAGCGCACCGGCAAGGCCAATATCCAGCTGGATACCGCCGATAAGTCGGGCAAGCAGGTCATGGTGCTGGAGAACGTCAGCTTCCATCACCCGGATGGTCCGTTCCTGATCAAGGACTTCTCCATGGTCCTGCAGCGCGGCGACCGTATCGGCCTGTTGGGTGCCAACGGTACCGGCAAGACCACCTTGCTCAAGCTGATGCTCAATGGTCTGCAGCCGACCAGCGGCACGGTGGAAGAGGGCACACGCATCGACGTTGCCTACTTCGACCAGTTGCGCCATCAGTTGGACCTGGAAAAGACCGTGATCGACAACGTCGCCGAAGGCCGCGACTTTATCGATATCGACGGCCAGAGCCGCCACGTACTCAGCTACCTGGGCGATTTCCTGTTCAGCCCGCAACGTGCGCGTACGCCAGTGAAGGCCTTGTCCGGTGGCGAGCGTGCGCGCCTGCTGCTGGCCAAGCTGTTCAGCAAGCCGGCCAACCTGTTGGTGCTCGACGAACCGACCAACGACCTCGACGTGGAAACCCTCGAGCTGCTGGAAGAGGTCCTGCTGACCTTCAACGGCACTGTGCTGATGGTCAGCCACGACCGGGCATTCCTCGACAACGTGGTCACCAGCACCCTGGTCTTCGAAGGTGAAGGCAAGGTGCGCGAATACGTCGGTGGTTACCAGGACTGGCTGCGTCAGGGCGGCTCGCCGCGTCTGTTGGGCGTGACCGAGAGCAAGTCCGGCAAGGCCGACCTGGCCTCCGCTGTGGTGGCTCCGGTGGAAGCGGCTGCACCGGCCCAGGAAGCGGCACCGGCGACCAAGAAGAAACTCAGCTACAAGCTGCAGCGTGAGCTGGAAGCCTTGCCGGGTGATATCGACGCCAAGGAACAGCAGATCGCCGCGGTAGAAGCGGAAATGGCTGACGCGGGTTTCTACCTGCGTCCGGCAGCGGAAACCGCCAAGGTCATCGCCTCCCTGGAGACGTTGAACCAGGAGCTGGAAGTGCTGGTCGAGCGTTGGGCCGAGCTGGATGCCTGAGTGACTTTCGTGCAATAAAAAAGCCCGGCGCCCTAATATGGGCGCCGGGCTTTTTCATATGAAATGCGGTTCAAATGTGGCCTTAAGAGGTTTTTACCAGCCTGACGGCCAGTACATCGCACGGCGCACCGTGCAGCACATCATTGGCAGTGGAGCCCAGCAGCAACGCCAAACCATGACGGCCATGGCTGCCGACCACGATCAGGTCGCAATGCTGCTCCTTGGCCAGGTGGTGGATTTCCTGGCGCGGTTGGCCGTAGGTGAGGTGGGAGTTTTCCTTGGTCACTTCGGGGTATTTGACGATCAGGCGGTCAAGGCGCTCCTTGGCCTGGTCGAACTGTTGTTGCTGCAATTGGGAAAGGTCCATGGGCACGTCGCCGCCAAAGGCCATGGCCATGGGCTCGACGATATGCACCAGTGACAGTTTTGCGCCACTGGCAACGGCAAACGCTCGGGCGCGCTTGATCACTGGATCGCACTCTTCGGTCAGGTCTACGGCGACCAGAATATGTTCGTAGGACATGGGGCGTTCCTCCAGGGGACTGCAATAGATTCAGTATGGCTGCTTTCAAGCGGATAGGGTTGCGTCAGGTCAAATCCGCTCATCAGAAAATTCGGGAGTACACATATGACGGTCTGGATAGTGGTGTCAATCCTTGTCGTGGTTCTGAGCCCCCTGGCATGGCTGCGCCCATCACGCCATCAGAGCGGGCGCATGGCCCTGCGCATGGAGGCACGCCGCATCGGCCTGGCCATGCAACTGGCGCCCCAGGAGTGGCCGCACTGGCTCAAGCAAGAGCCGCCGAGCCCGTGTGCGCAGTACTGCCGACCCCGGCGCGGCAGTATGCCGGCCGTTTGGAGCTACTGGCAGTTGGAGCCTGGCGTGTGGGTCAATCAGTGGCGCGAAGTGTGTGTGGACGAGAAGTTGTTGCCGCATTTTGCAACGCTGCCGGCGAATGTCTACAAGGTCGAGGCCGACAAGCAAATGATCGCCCTTTACTGGGGCGAGAAGGGGGAGGCGAGCGACCTGCTCGCCATTGATACATTGCTCAAGGCCCTGGCCTGATGCTGCCCTCTGCCGCTCTCTGTAGGAGCGAGCTTGCTCGCGAAAATCGTCAACGATAACGCGGGTATTCAGGTTATACGCGGCGCCCTTGAATTTTTCGCGAGCAAGCTCGCTCCTACAAAAATACCAAACGCCAGGCAATAAAAAGCCCGAAAGCATCATCGGGCTGGAGTTGGCCAGGCAGGCCGGTAAATCTGGGTTTTCCGCGTCGGATGTTCATCCAGGCGCGTTACGGTTGTCGCTAGCCTAGCGGCATATCCGGTTCTGTACAGCGGTTTTCCCTATCTTTTTCATTATTGATTTCGTGAATAGTTGAATATTGACGAATCGCGGGCCTGGCCCCGGGGTTCTGAAATGACTGGAAAGTCGCGTTTTTCCTAGCCTTTCGAGCGATTGACAATTGCTCGGAATTGGATGAAGGTGGCGTACCCAAATCAAACGGGCGTATGAATTGAGCGTTTGTCTGTCAGACCGCTCATACAGAAACCCGACTATCGCATTGGCGGGTGTGCCTGGCGGATTGGCCTGAGCATTGACGAAATTATCAATGTCCAAGCATAGGCCAGCGTCCAATGTGTACTGTTCAGCTTCCATATCGTGGAGATCAGTTGATGATTTACGAAGGTAAAGCCATCACGGTTAAGGCTCTTGAAAGTGGCATCGTCGAACTGAAGTTCGACCTCAAGGGTGAGTCCGTCAACAAGTTCAACCGTCTAACCCTGAACGAACTGCGTCAGGCCGTAGACACCATCAAGGCTGATGCATCGATCAAAGGCGTGATCGTCTCCAGCGGCAAGGACGTGTTCATCGTCGGCGCTGACATCACCGAATTCGTCGACAACTTCAAGCTGCCCGATGCCGAGCTGGTGGCTGGCAACCTCGAAGCCAACAAGATTTTCAGCGATTTCGAAGACCTCAACGTACCGACCGTTGCCGCGATCAATGGCATCGCCCTGGGCGGCGGCCTGGAAATGTGCCTGGCGGCGGACTTCCGCGTCATGGCGGCCACTGCCAAAATCGGTCTGCCTGAAGTCAAACTGGGCATCTACCCAGGCTTCGGCGGCACCGTGCGCCTGCCGCGCATCATTGGTGCCGACAACGCCATCGAGTGGATTGCCGCCGGCAAGGAAAACCGTGCCGAAGACGCACTGAAAGTCGGTGCCGTCGACGCCGTGGTGGCTCCGGACAAGCTGGCCGAAGCCGCGTTGAACCTGATCAAGGGCGCCATCAGCGGCGAATTTGACTACAAGGCCAAGCGTCAGCCGAAGCTGGAAAAACTCAAGCTCAACGCCATCGAACAAATGATGTCGTTCGAAACCGCCAAGGGTTTCGTGGCTGGCCAGGCCGGCCCGAACTACCCGGCGCCGGTTGAAGCGATCAAGACCATCCAGAAGGCCGCGAACTTCGGTCGCGACAAAGCCCTGGAAGTGGAAGCAGCAGGCTTCGTCAAACTGGCCAAGACCTCGGCGGCCCAGAGCCTGATCGGCCTGTTCCTGAACGACCAGGAGCTGAAGAAAAAGGCCAAGGCCTACGACGAAATCGCCAAGGACGTGAAACAGGCTGCCGTGCTCGGCGCCGGTATCATGGGCGGCGGTATCGCCTATCAGTCGGCGTCCAAAGGCACGCCGATCCTGATGAAGGACATCAACGAACACGGTATCGAGCAGGGCCTGGCCGAAGCCGCCAAACTGCTGGTCGGCCGCGTTGATAAAGGTCGTATGACTGCGGCGAAGATGGCTGAAGTGCTTAACGGTATTCGTCCTACGCTGTCCTACGGCGATTTCGGCCATGTCGACCTGGTGGTCGAAGCGGTTGTCGAGAATCCGAAGGTCAAGCAGGCGGTACTGGCTGAAGTTGAAGGCCACGTCAAAGACGACACCATCCTGGCCTCGAACACCTCGACCATTTCCATTTCGCTGCTGGCCAAGGCCCTCAAGCGTCCGGAAAACTTCGTCGGCATGCACTTCTTCAACCCGGTGCACATGATGCCGCTGGTGGAAGTGATCCGTGGCGAGAAGTCCAGCGAGCTGGCGATTGCCACCACCGTTGCCTACGCCAAGAAAATGGGCAAGAACCCGATCGTGGTCAACGACTGCCCGGGCTTCCTGGTCAACCGCGTGCTGTTCCCGTACTTCGGTGGTTTCGCCAAGCTGGTGAGTGCCGGTGTGGACTTCGTGCGCATCGACAAGGTCATGGAAAAATTCGGCTGGCCAATGGGCCCGGCGTACCTGATGGACGTGGTCGGCATCGACACCGGCCACCACGGTCGTGACGTGATGGCTGAAGGCTTCCCGGACCGCATGAAAGACGACCGCCGCTCGGCGATCGACGCGCTCTACGAGGCCAAGCGCCTGGGCCAGAAGAACGGCAAGGGTTTCTACGCCTACGAGGCGGACAAGAAGGGCAAGCAGAAGAAAGTGGCCGACCCGTCGGTGCACGAAGTGCTGGCTCCGGTCATCTACGAACAGCGTGAGGTGTCGGATGAGGACATCATCAACTGGATGATGATCGCCCTGTGCCTGGAAACCGTGCGTTGCCTGGAAGACGGCATCGTTGAAACCGCCGCCGAGGCCGATATGGGCCTGGTGTACGGTATTGGCTTCCCTCCATTCCGTGGTGGTGCGCTGCGTTACATCGACTCGATCGGTGTGGCCGAGTTCGTTGCCCTGGCTGATCAATACGCTGATCTGGGCCCGCTGTACCACCCGACCGCGAAGCTGCGTGAGATGGCCAAGAACGGCCAGCGCTTCTTCGGTTAAGTGCCCAGACGACTAGAGCGAGAATATTTATGAGCTTGAATCCAAGAGACGTCGTGATTGTCGACTTCGGTCGTACGCCGATGGGCCGCTCCAAGGGCGGCATGCACCGCAACACCCGCGCTGAAGACATGTCGGCGCACCTGATCAGCAAGCTGCTGGAACGCAACGTCAAGGTCGACCCGAACGAAGTCGAGGACGTGATCTGGGGCTGCGTCAACCAGACCCTGGAGCAGGGCTGGAACATCGCGCGCATGGCGTCGCTGATGACGCAGATCCCGCACACGGCAGCCGGCCAGACCGTCAGCCGCCTGTGTGGCTCGTCCATGAGTGCGCTGCATACCGCCGCCCAGGCGATCATGACCGGCAACGGTGATGTATTCGTGGTCGGTGGCGTGGAGCACATGGGCCACGTCAGCATGATGCACGGCGTCGATCCTAACCCGCACATGTCGCTGTACGCGGCAAAAGCCTCGGGCATGATGGGCCTGACCGCGGAAATGCTCGGCAAGATGCACGGCATTACCCGTGAAGCCCAGGACGCGTTCGGCGTGCGTTCCCACCAGCTCGCCCACAAGGCGACCGTGGAAGGCAAGTTCAAGGATGAAATCATCCCGATGAACGGCTACGACGAGAACGGTTTCCTCAAGCTGTTCGACTACGACGAAACCATTCGTCCGGATACCACCCTGGAAAGCCTGGCGGCCCTCAAGCCTGCCTTCAATCCGAAGGGCGGCACCGTGACGGCGGGTACTTCGTCGCAAATCACCGACGGTGCCTCGTGCATGATCGTGATGTCGGCGCAGCGTGCCCAGGACCTCGGCATCCAGCCGCTGGCAGTGATTCGTTCGATGGCGGTGGCGGGTGTGGACCCGGCAATCATGGGCTATGGTCCAGTACCGGCGACACAAAAAGCCTTGAAGCGCGCGGGCCTGACCATCTCCGATATCGACTTCTTCGAGCTCAACGAAGCTTTCGCTGCACAGGCCCTGCCGGTGCTGAAAGATTTGAAAGTGCTCGACAAGATGAACGAGAAGGTTAACCTGCACGGCGGTGCGATTGCCCTGGGCCACCCATTCGGTTGCTCCGGTGCGCGTATTTCCGGCACTTTGCTTAACGTGATGAAGCAAAATGGCGGTAACCTTGGGGTTGCAACCATGTGCATTGGTCTCGGCCAAGGCATCTCCACCGTCTTCGAACGCGTCTAAGCGTTGAGTCGACGGAAGCCGGGGCCCAGTGCCCCGGTTTTTGTTTTTTGGAATTTTTAATATTTTTTTCAACAAATTTTGTAAGGGGGCCAGAGCATGAAAGTCGAACCAGGGCTCTACCAACATTATAAAGGTCCGCAGTACCGCGTTTTCAGCGTGGCACGGCATTCCGAGACCGAAGAAGAAGTGGTGTTCTACCAAGCACTGTATGGCGATTACGGCTTTTGGGTGCGCCCCTTGAGCATGTTCCTGGAGACCGTCGAAGTTGACGGCGAGCAGGTCCCGCGCTTTGCTTTGGTCCAGGTCGAACCCAGTCTTTTTTCAGGGCAATAACGGCAGGTCGCGCAGAATGCTGCGCTTGACCTCACCTTGTTGCCACTATATATAGCGTTGCCGCGTCAGGCGCCAACTGCCTTTCACTTCTCGAATTCAGGAATTTTCCGATCCATGGGCAAATCGCTGGTCATTGTGGAATCCCCGGCTAAGGCCAAGACCATCAACAAGTACTTGGGCAACGAGTACGTGGTGAAGTCGAGTATCGGCCATATCCGAGACCTGCCCACCAGCGGTTCGGCTAGCGCCAGCAAGGAGCCTGCCGCCAAGCGCGGCAAGGCGGCTGCGGGCGAAGGTCCGGTGCTCACGCCTAAAGAGAAAGCGCGCAAGCAGCTGGTCTCGCGCATGGGTGTGGACCCGGATCATGGCTGGAAGGCCAAGTACGAAATCCTTCCGGGCAAGGAAAAGGTCATCGAAGAGCTGCGCCGGCTCGCCAAGGATGCCGACACCATCTATCTCGCAACGGACTTGGACCGCGAAGGGGAAGCCATTGCCTGGCACCTGCGGGAAGCCATCGGCGGTGATGACAGCCGCTACAAGCGTGTGGTGTTTAACGAAATCACCAAGAAAGCCATCCAGGAAGCCTTCTCCAAGCCGGGCGAGCTGGACATCGATCGTGTCAACGCCCAGCAGGCCCGTCGTTTCCTCGACCGCGTGGTGGGTTACATGGTCTCGCCGCTGCTGTGGGCCAAGATCGCCCGTGGCCTGTCCGCCGGCCGTGTGCAATCGGTAGCGGTCAAGCTGGTGGTGGAGCGCGAGCGTGAGATCCGTGCGTTCAACCCCGAGGAATACTGGGAAGTCCACGCCGACCTGGGCACCGCCAAGGGCGCCAACGTGCGCTTCGAAGTGGCCCGTGAGAAAGGCGAGGCGTTCAAGCCGCTGAACGAAGCCCAGGCCATGGCCGCGCTGGAGAAGCTCAAGGCCTCCAGCTACAGCATCGTCAAGCGTGAAGACAAACCGACCAGCAGCAAGCCGTCGGCGCCGTTCATCACCTCCACCCTGCAACAGGCCGCAAGTAACCGCCTGGGCTTCGGGGTGAAGAAAACCATGATGATGGCCCAGCGTCTGTACGAAGCCGGCTACATCACTTATATGCGTACCGACTCCACCAACCTGTCGCAAGACGCGGTGGCGATGGCGCGTACCTATATTGAAAGCGAATTCGGCAAGAAGTACCTGCCGGAGAAGCCGAACGTCTACAGCAGCAAAGAAGGCGCCCAGGAGGCTCACGAAGCGATTCGTCCTTCCGATGCCAACACCGAGCCAAGCAAGCTGAGTGGCATGGAGCGCGACGCTGAGCGCCTCTACGAGCTGATCTGGCGCCAGTTCCTGGCTTGCCAGATGCTGCCGGCGCAATACCTGTCCACTACTGTCAGCGTGGGTGCGGGCGATTTCGAGTTGCGTGCCAAGGGCCGTATCCTCAAGTTCGACGGCTACACCCGTGTGATGCCGCAGATCGCCAAGCCTGGCGATGACGATGTGCTGCCGGACATGGCCCAGGGCGACACGCTGAAGCTGATCAAGCTCGACCCGTCCCAGCACTTCACCAAGCCGCCGGCGCGTTATTCGGAAGCCAGCCTGGTGAAAGAGATGGAGAAGCGCGGTATCGGTCGTCCGTCGACCTACGCGGCGATCATCTCCACCATCCAGGACCGTGGCTACGTCGCGCTGCACAACCGTCGTTTCTATTCGGAAAAGATGGGCGATATCGTTACCGAGCGCCTGTCCGAGAGCTTCTCCAACCTGATGGACTACGGCTTTACCGCCGGTATGGAAGAGAACCTCGATGACGTGGCCCAGGGCGAGCGCGACTGGAAAAACGTGCTCGACGAGTTCTACGGCGACTTCAAGAAAAAACTCGAAGTGGCTGAAAGCCCCGAGAGCGGCATGCGTGCCAACCAGCCGGTGATGACCGACATCCCGTGCCTGACCTGTGGCCGTCCGATGCAGATTCGTACCGCATCCACCGGCGTGTTCCTCGGTTGCTCGGGCTACAGCCTGCCGCCGAAAGAACGCTGCAAGGCCACCGTCAACCTGGTGCCGGGTGATGAAATCGCCGCCGACGACGAGGGTGAATCCGAGTCGCTGGTACTGCGTGGCAAGCACCGCTGCCCCATCTGCAGCACGGCGATGGACGCCTACCTGCTGGACGAGAAGCACAAGCTGCACATCTGCGGTAACAACCCGGATTGCGACGGCTACGAGATCGAAGAGGGCAGCTACCGCATCAAGGGCTATGAAGGCCCGAGCCTGGAATGCGACAAGTGCGGCAGCGAGATGCAGCTCAAGACCGGTCGCTTCGGCAAGTTTTTCGGTTGCACCAACCCGACCTGCAAGAACACGCGCAAACTGCTGAAAAGCGGTGACGCGGCGCCGCCGAAGATGGACCCGGTGAAGATGCCGGAACTCAAGTGCGAGAAGGTCAACGACACCTACATCCTGCGTGACGGCGCCTCGGGCCTGTTCCTGGCGGCCAGCCAGTTCCCGAAAAATCGCGAGACCCGAGCGCCGTTGGTGCTGGAGATCGTGCCGCACAAGGACGAGATCGATCCGAAGTACCACTTCCTGTGTGACGCGCCGAAGAAGGACCCGGATGGTCGCCCAGCCGTGATCCGCTACAGCCGCAAGACCAAGGAGCAGTACGTGCAGACCGAAGTGGACGGCAAGCCAACCGGCTGGAAAGCGTTCTACGACGGTGGCAAGTGGAAGGTCGAGGACAAGCGCCAGGGCGCTTGACCCGCTAGTCTGTTAACGTTAGAAGCCGTCTGTATAGACGGCTTTTGCTTGCTGTGGGAACGAGGAGGACGCCTGGTCCTCGCTCGCGAAGGTTGTTAACGATTACGCGAAAAACCTGGCACCGAACGGTGCTCTGAAGTTTTTCGCGAGCAAGCTCGCTCCTACATAGCCAGCATCACGCTTATTCGTTGTGGAGATTGCCGTTATGGCCAACGAGCTCTATACCCGTACCAATCAGAAAATTTATTTTGCGGGTTTGTCCCTGGAAGCCCTTGGCCGTGCCGAGGAGGGGAAGGAGATGAACGCGATTGCGCTGGTCCAGGCCGGGCGTGAAGCCGCGTTGTTCCACCTGTATGGTGCGTTACTGGGCTTGTGTCATGAGATCGCCGGGTTCTACCGCTTGCCCCAGGCCGGTTCGCCCCGTGCGGAAATGATCATGAATCGTGAGGTGCTGGAAAGCATGGCGATCCCTGAGCTGGCCGAGTTGGTGGAAATGGCGCAGAGCCCTGACAGCTGGGTCGCGCGTCTGCTTAAGGCCCATGCGGATATGTTTCAGCCGCCCCGTGTTCCCCATGTGCCCAAGGGCGATGTGACCCAGCCCTTGATCGTGGCGGTGGCGGTGGCGCTGGAAGAGGAAGAGCCCGAGCCACTGAGTCGCGAAGAGTTGGAAGGCTGGCGTCAGGCGCTGAAAAAGATGGCATTGCGCTTTCGTGAAGGTTTGAACGAGTGCTGAACGTTGGTCGGATTCACATGGCACCGTTCATCAAGCCGTAAAGAAACCTCTTCAGATCCTCAGCGAGGCCGGGCGGATGACTGATATAATCCCGGCCTTTCGTGGAGAACAGACTTTTATGCCGACGTCCTTTCTGGAAATTGTTGAGTTGCCTGACGGCCGAATCGAGCTGCGCCGGGCCGAGGACGAAGGTTCTCTGGTTATCCTGGATTTTTCCGAGGACGCCAAGGTGTTCCTGCAGGGCCAGCACGTGGAAGTGGCAAAAGCCATGTTGAGCGTTGGTGTGCAGATGGCCGGTCGCCTGGCAGAAGGCGAGCCCGAGAAAGAAGACAGCCCGCGCGTTCTTCACTGAGTGTGGCAAGTGGGTTCGCTGTTGTGGCAAGCCCGCTCACCACAACAGGCCCCCTCCACAGGGATAGCCTGCGGCACACAGAATTAACCCAATCGAATATTCAAGCTCTGTGCATCGCCGGTACGCGCTGCGCTGATCAGCTGTGCCTTGGCAGTGGCATTCAGCGGGTTGAGCCAGCTCACCACGGTGTGGCTACGGCCCAGGCGCAAGGCTTCACAGGTCAACTGCTGAGCACTTTGCGCACCGCGCGGTTGCAGCAGCAGGATGCGCTCGCGATTAAGGCCGGCATCCCGCAGCCAGGCCTGGGTCAGGCTGGCGGGCGGGGCGATCAGCGTCAACCAGCGTGCATCCTGTTCCTCGCTCAGTTCACGAAGGATCGGCGCCAGCAGGCTCAGGCAGCTCCCGGCCGCACCGCGCAACGACAGTTCACTGAACGCCTCAGGTTCGGCGCTCCAGGGCGCCTCGACCGTTTCCTTGAGGATGGGCGCAAGGGGTTGGGCCATAAAGGCCTCGAACAGCGACAGTTGTGTGTGTTGGGGGGTGTGCACGAGCTGCATGATGCCTCCTTTAGCGGCGAATGACGCCGACGCTCAGGCCTTCGATCACCAGGTCCTGATCTTTCAGGTTCACTTCAATCGGGGCGAACTCAGGGTTCTCGGCCAGGAGCCAGACCTTGCTGCCTTCGCGCTTGAAGCGTTTGACGGTGACTTCATCGCCGATACGGGCGACGACGATCTGGCCGTTACGGGCTTCTCGGGTGGTGTGGACGGCCAGCAGGTCGCCATCGAAGATACCCACGTCCTTCATGCTCATGCCATGTACCCGCAACAGGTAGTCGGCGCGAGGGTGGAAGAAGGTCGGGTTGATGTTGCAGGATTCCTCGACGTGCTGCTGCGCCAGGATGGGCGCGCCGGCGGCGACGCGACCGATGATCGGCAGTGTCGATTCGTCGGCCTTGGCTTCGAAGCCAGGGATGCGAATACCCCGTGAAGCACCGGGGGTCATCTCGATCGCGCCTTTGCGAGCGAGGGCCTTGAGGTGTTCTTCGGCGGCGTTGGGGGACTTGAACCCCAGTTCCAGCGCAATTTCGGCTCGTGTCGGCGGGTAGCCGTTGTCATCGAGGCAGCGCTTGATAAAAGCCAGAATCTCAGCTTGGCGTGGCGTCAGTTTTAGCATGTTGATCGCTCTGTCTTTTTATACAGTGACTGGGATTATATACAGTGAACTGCGCTTGGCAATCATCCTTTTCTACGCCTCCGCTGGACGGTCATTCGTTAGCTGTCCTACAAGGCAGAGATAGCGCTGCCTACAGACCTGGGAGTATGTGATTAAATAGCGATGAAATAGATGACTGCCCGGCCGGAAAGCGAACTTGCAGGCTTGACAAGACACACCCTGAAACGTATGTTTCAAACAAGTGTTTGTCAGGCGGAGTATCCATGGCCCAGTCGGAAACCGTTGAACGCATTCTCGATGCTGCCGAGCAATTGTTCGCGGAAAAAGGATTTGCTGAAACTTCATTGCGGCTGATCACCAGCAAGGCCGGGGTCAACCTCGCCGCGGTGAACTACCATTTCGGCTCGAAAAAGGCCCTGATCCAGGCGGTATTCTCGCGCTTTTTGGGGCCGTTCTGTGCCAGCCTCGACCGTGAACTCGAGCGCCGCCAGGCCAAGGCCGACCACAAGCCGACCCTGGAAGACCTGCTGGAAATGCTCGTGGAGCAGGCGCTGGTGGTTCAGCCACGCAGCGGCAATGACCTGTCGATCTTCATGCGCCTGTTGGGTCTGGCATTCAGCCAGAGCCAGGGCCACTTGCGCCGTTACCTGGAAGACATGTACGGCAAGGTATTCCGCCGCTATATGTTGCTGGTCAACGAAGCCGCCCCGCGTATTCCGCCTATCGAACTGTTCTGGCGCGTGCACTTCATGCTCGGTGCGGCCGCATTCAGCATGTCCGGGATCAAGGCGTTGCGTGCGATTGCCGAGACCGATTTCGGCGTGAACACGTCCATTGAACAGGTGATGCGCCTGATGGTGCCGTTCCTTGCCGCCGGCATGCGCGCTGAAACCGGCGTGACCGACTCGGCCATGGCCGCCGCCCAGTTGCGCCCGCGCAGTAAATCCACGCCAGCTGCCGCCAAGGTTTGACCGCTCCGGGTGTGCGCGGCCGCTTGCATCCGCTAAGCTAGCCGCCCATGCCGAATTCAGCTATTTACTCGCAACCTGTTGTCCTCACTGCGCCTGGTGGGGTCAACGGGTTGTGTGCGTTATTTAAGGAAGGTTTATGACTGCTGCCCTGCAAGGTTCTTTGATGGTCGACGTGGCCGGTACTTGGCTGACGGCCGAGGATCGCCACCTGTTGCGCCAGCCTGAAGTCGGTGGCCTGATCATTTTTGCGCGCAATATCGAGCACCCACGGCAGGTGCGGGAATTGAGCGCGGCGATTCGTGCGGTGCGCCCGGACCTGCTGCTGGCGGTCGACCAGGAAGGCGGTCGCGTACAGCGCCTGCGCCAGGGCTTTGTGCGCCTGCCGGCCATGCGCGCGTTGGCGGACAACCCCAATGCCGAGTACCTGGCCGAGCAGTGCGGCTGGATCATGGCCACTGAAGTACTGGCGGTCGGTCTCGACCTGAGCTTCGCCCCGGTACTGGACCTGGACTACCAGCGCAGCGCCGTGGTCGGCACCCGTTCCTTCGAGGGCGATCCCGAGCGCGCCGCCGTGCTTGCCGGTGCCTTTATCCGAGGCATGAACAGCGCCGGCATGGCCGCCACCGGTAAACACTTCCCGGGTCATGGCTGGGCCGAGGCTGATTCCCACGTCGCGATTCCCAACGATGAACGCAGCCTGGAACAGATTCGCGCCAATGACCTGGTGCCTTTCGCACGCCTGAGCAAGCAGTTGGCGGCAGTGATGCCGGCGCATGTTATCTACCCGCAGGTGGATGCGCAGCCTGCCGGCTTCTCACGCCGCTGGTTGCAGGACATCCTGCGCGGCGAGTTGCAGTTCGATGGGGTGATTTTCAGCGATGACCTGTCGATGGCCGGTGCCCATGTGGTCGGCGACGCTGCCAGTCGGATCGAGGCGGCGCTGACCGCCGGTTGCGACATGGGGCTGGTGTGCAACGACCGTGCGGCGGCTGAGCTGGCGCTGAGTGCGGCGCAGCGCATGAAGGTCACGCCGTCGGCCCGCATCGCGCGTATGCGTGGGCAGGCGATTGCTTCGACTGACTATAAACAGGACCCACGTTGGTTAACGGCCCTGGCTGCTCTGAGAGCCGCTCAACTCATCGACTAATGCGTAGCAGCTGCCGAGCGCAAGCGAGGCTGCGCCAGGCGCGCTGATGATCCAGGACCGAGTCGCGGCCTACGCAGCCTCGCCGAGGCTCGACAGCTGCTACGAATGCCATGGCCTCACCCCCCCCGTAGCAGCTGCCGAGCGCAAGCGAGGCTGCGTAGGCCGCGCTGATGATCCAGGACCGAGTCGCGGCCTACGCAGCCTCGCCGAGGCTCGACAGCTGCTACGAATGCCATGGCCTCACCCCCCGTAGCAGCTGCCGAGCGCAAGCGAGGCTGCGTAGGCCGCGCTGATGATCCAGGACCGAGTCGCGGCCTACGCAGCCTCGCCGGGGCTCGACAGCTGCTACGAATGCCATGGCCTCACCCCCCGTAGCAGCTGCCGAGCGCAAGCGAGGCTGCGTCAGGCGCGCTGATGATCCAGGACCGAGTCGCGGCCTACGCAACCTCGCCGGGGCTCGACAGCTGCTACGAATGCCGTGGCCTCACCCCCCCGTAGCAGCTGCCGAGCGCAAGCGAGGCTGCGTAGGCCGCGCTGATGATCCAGGACCGGGTCGGGGCCTACGCAGCCTCGCCGGGGCTCGACAGCTGCTACGAATGCCGTGGCCTCACCCCCCGTAGCAGCTGCCGAGCGCAAGCGAGGCTGCGTCAGGCGCGCTGATGATCCAGGACCGAGTCGCGGCCTACGCAGCCTCGCCGGGGCTCGACAGCTGCTACGGATTTGCGTGGTGTTGGATAAGGCGGTATCTACAGGGGCGCGTCAGGTATGTTTTTTCAGCGCTTTTCCTGCTTATTGGGCAACGGCGCAAACAACGCCTCGATATCCTCGTTGCCCAACTGCCAATCCCCCGTCGTACGCCCATCCAGCACACCCGCTGCCAGGTCGGATTTTTCCTTTTGCAGGTGCTGGATTTTCTCCTCCACCGTGCCCCGCGCGATCATCTTGTACACGAACACCGGCTTCTCCTGGCCAATGCGGTATGCGCGGTCGGTGGCCTGGTTTTCCGTGGCCGGGTTCCACCAAGGGTCGTAGTGAATCACGGTATCGGCTTCGGTCAGGTTCAGCCCTACACCGCCGGCCTTCAGGCTGATAAGGAAAATCTGCAACTTGCCGCTCTGGAAATCCTTCACCGGTGTGCGCCGGTCGCGGGTCTGGCCCGTCAACAGGGCGTAGGCGACACCGCGCTTTTTCAGCTCCACTTCGATCAGGCTCAACATCGAGGTGAACTGGGAAAACAACAGGATCCGGCGACCTTCCTCAAACAGCTCTTCGAGCATTTCCATCAGGCTGTCGAGCTTGCCCGAGCTGCTGCCACGGGTGGGCAGGGTCGCATCGTTGACCAGGCGCAGATCGCAGCACACCTGGCGTAGCTTCAGCAGTGCTTCAAGGATGATGATCTGGCTGCGCGCCACGCCTTTGCGGGTGATTTCGTCGCGGACCTTTTTGTCCATGGCCAGGCGCATGGTCTCGTACACATCGCGCTGGGCCTCATTGAGGTCGACCCAGTGAATGATCTCGGTCTTGGGCGGCAGTTCAGTGGCCACCTGCTCCTTGGTGCGGCGCAGCAGGAAGGGTTTGATCCGACCGTTGAGGTGCTGCAGTCGTACCTCGCTGGCGCGCTTTTCGATGGGAACGCGGTAGTCGCGGTTGAAGCTTTTGACGTCGCCCAGCCAGCCCGGCAGCAGGAAGTGGAACAGCGACCACAACTCGCCCAGGTGGTTTTCCAGCGGTGTGCCGCTCAGGCAAAGGCGCTGCCGGGCATTCAGCTCGCGCGCGGCCTGGGCTGCCTTGCTGGAAGGGTTCTTGATGTACTGGGCTTCATCGAGGATCAGCACATGCAAGGGCAGGGCGGCCAGGTGCTCGATGTCCTTGGGCAGCAGCGCGTAGGTGGTCAACAGCAGGTCGTAGTCCTGCAGGCTGGCGAAGTGTTTTTTGCGCGTGGCCCCGTACAGCGCCAGCACCTTGAGTTGCGGGGTGAAGTGCGCCGCTTCGTCCAACCAGTTGGGGATCAGGCTGGTGGGCATCACCACCATGCACGGCCGGTCCAGGCGTCCGGCGATCTTTTCACTGAGGATATGCGCCAGGGTCTGCAGGGTTTTGCCCAGGCCCATGTCATCCGCAAGAATGCCGCCCACCTCCAGCTGGCGCAGCGACTGCATCCAGCTCAACCCTTCCAGTTGATAAGGCCGCAAGGTCGCGTTCAGGCCTTCGGGTGCCACACAGGTGAAGTCCTTGATGTCCCGCAGGCGCTGGGCAAAGTTGCGGATCTTCTCGCCGCCCTCCCATTGCAGGGGCAGGTCTTCCAGCGGGTTGAGGCGAATCGCATCGGCCTTGGCCAGGCGCAGCGCGGTGGTGCCCGGCTCCTGCAGGTAAAACTCACCGAGGGTGGCCAGTACCGGTTTCAGGCGGCCGTAGGGCAGGGCCACTTGCAGCGGGCCATGACCGCCATTGGGCAGGCCGGGGATATTCACCAGGATCAGCTCGTCATCGCGGCGCCGCGCGAGTTTTTCCGGGTTGAGGATCTCGGTGTGGGAGCGCATCAGGTTGAGCAGGATCGGCAGCAGGCTCAGGCGCTCACCGTTGACGATAATCCCCAGTTCCAGGTCGAACCAGTCGCGCTCGGGGCCTTCATCGACAGTGGCGTACCAGTCGTCGACCGCGCTCAGGTCAAACCCGAAGTCTTCGTCGATCTGCAACTCCCAACCCTCGGCCCGCAGGGTCGGCGAGGCATTGAGTGTGAAGTTCAGCCAGGCACTGTCATTAACCATCTCGAACAGCTCGCCGGCGCTTTCCGGCAAGGCCTTGCTCTGGCGCGTGGCGATCTTGAAACCGAGCAGGCGCAGTTGCTCGCGATAGGGCTGCTCCAGCTCGGGATGACGCTTGATGCGCAGGCTCTGGGTTTCCTGGCGCACGATGATGTCGGCGTTTTTCTGCCCGCTGACATAGTTGCCCAAATAGTTGAACGACAGCGCCGCACGGTGCTGGATATAGCGTTGCATCTTGCCGTTGCGCGGTTCAAATGCGCTGAACTCGACGCTGGCCAGCCACAGGCGCGGCACGGGCACCACATCCTCCATCACCACCTGCGGCAGCACCACGCGGTTATCCAGCACGGCCTGGAGTTTTTCCAGCAACTCGGCATCCTGGGCCGCCGCCGGGTAGGCCAGGGTTTCCTGGACCTTGAGCAGCACCGCCGCGATGTGTTTGCAGTTGGTGTGCACCGGGCAGGTACAGCGGCTGTCCACCAGGATCAGCGCGCCCTTGGCCGATTCGCGCAAGGAGATGGTCTGCCGGTAAACGTTGCCCCCCGAGCCTTCGCAACTGGCGACGATGGTGCTGTCGCCGGATTCGACGATGCGCACGCGGTTCTCCAGGGCATAGCGCCGCCCGCGCTCCAGGCTTTGCTCTTTGAAGCGATTGGCCCATGAAGGGGCCAGGGGTTTGGTCAACGGCGACGTCAGGGGCATGGCGCTGGATCAGTCCTGAATGTCGGGCGGGGGGGCGCTGGGTGGCTTGGCGGTCAGCGAAGTGATCTTGATCAGCAGTGCCAGATGGCCGCCATCCAGGTAGTTGAGCTGGTTGTTCTTGGTGCGCACGTCTTTCTGGCTCAGGTGTTCGCTGGCCACCACGCTGCCGTTGCTGTCGAACGTGTTGAGCCAGAAGTCCGCATCGATATCCGTGAAACGCCCCAGTTGCAGGCTTAACACGCCCTCGATGGGGAACTGGCCGAACTGCTCCTGGCCGTCGGTGATCGCGATCCTGACCGGCTGCTCGCCGAGGTTCTGTTCCCAGGCCTTGTGCGCCAGCACGGTGAAGCTGTTATCGGCGTTGAGTTTGTCGACGATATTGTTCAGGCGCGGCGGGCTCAGCCTGTCGCCCAACCGCTGCGCGCCCGCATCCCAGTTTTCCGGCGCCGCGCGGCTGTTGAGCGCCGGCTCCGCGTTCTGGCGTACCAGGATCATTTCCACCTGGTACGGACTGTCGGCAAATGCCGAAGGCGCGAGTACCACCAACAACAGGCTCAGAATGCGGAACAGGCGCATTGGGGCGTCCTTCAAACAGATTTCGGGATGAGGCGCTCGAATAACGCCTCCAATGTATTAAAGCGTTCTTCGGCGCGTTCCATCGGCACCATGAACTTGAACAGCGTAGCCCCTTCGAACTTGTAGCGGTTGGGCTGGCCCTGGATCAGCTTGATCAGCACCAGTGGGTCCACCGGTGTCTGCGCTTCGAACTCGATACGCCCGCCTTGCGGCCCGGCGTCGACTTTCTTGATCCCAAGCTGCTCGGCCTGCAATTTGAGCAGGGTCAGGCGCACCAGGTTCTTGGTCGGCTCGGGCAGCAGGCCGAAGCGGTCGATCATCTCCACCTGCAGGTCCTTTAGGCCTTCTTCGTCGGTGGCCGAGGCGATGCGTTTGTACAGGATCAACCGTGCATGCACATCCGGCAGGTAGTCTTCGGGGATCAACGCCGGCAAGCGCAGGTTGATTTCCGGACCGCCGCCCAGGGGCTGGTCGAGGTTTGGCTGCTCGCCCTTTCGGATGGCTTTCACCGCGCGTTCGAGCATCTCCATATACAGGGTGAAGCCGACGGCCTGGATCTGCCCGCTCTGGCCATCGCCCAGCAGTTCGCCGGCACCGCGGATTTCCAGGTCGTTGGTGGCCAGCACAAAACCGGCGCCCAGGTCCTGGGTGTTGGCGATCGCTTCCAGGCGCTTTTCGGCGTCCCCGGTGATCTGCTGGCGGGGCGGCGTCAGCAGGTAGGCATACGCCTGGTGGTGACTGCGCCCAACCCGGCCGCGCAGCTGATGCAGCTGGGCCAGGCCGAACTTGTCCGCCCGCTCGATGATGATGGTGTTGGCGCTAGGCACGTCGATGCCGGTCTCGATGATGGTCGAGGCGATCAGCACGTTGAAGCGCTTGTGGTAGAAGTCGCTCATCACCTGTTCGAGATCGCGTTCGCGCATCTGCCCGTGGCCGATGGCGATGCGTGCTTCCGGCACCAGTTCGGCGAGGTCGGCGGCGCATTTCTCGATGGTTTTTACGTCGTTGTGCAGGTAGTACACCTGGCCGCCGCGCAGCAATTCCCGCAGCAGCGCTTCCTTGACTGTGCTTTTGTTCTGCTCCATCACGAACGTGCGCACCGACAGGCGCCGCGCCGGCGGCGTGGCGATGATCGACAGGTCGCGCATGCCCGACACCGCCATGTTCAGCGTGCGCGGAATCGGCGTGGCGGTGAGGGTAAGAATGTCGACTTCACTGCGCAGGGCCTTGAGCTGTTCTTTCTGACGCACACCGAAGCGGTGTTCTTCGTCGATGATCACCAGGCCCAGGTTCTTGATCTTTACATCGTCCGACAGCAGCTTGTGCGTGCCGATCACGATGTCGATCTTGCCTTCGGCGAGGTCGGCGACGGCGGCATTCACTTCCTTGGCGGACTTGAAGCGGCTCATCACTTCCACGGTCACCGGCCAGTCGGCAAAGCGGTCGCGGAAGCTGTTGTAGTGTTGTTGGGCGAGCAGGGTAGTCGGCACCAGGATCGCCACTTGCTTGCCGCCGTGTACCGCAATAAAGGCCGCGCGCATGGCCACTTCGGTCTTGCCGAAGCCCACGTCGCCGCACACCAGGCGGTCCATCGGCTTGGGCGCGAGCATGTCGGCGCGCACCGCTTCGATGGTGGTTTGCTGGTCCGGGGTTTCTTCGAAGGCGAAGCCGGCACTGAAGGTGGCGTAGTCGGCTTTCGGGTCGGCGAAGGCATACCCTTCGCGCGCCGCACGACGGGCATAGATGTCGAGCAGTTCGGCGGCGACATCGCGCACCTGTTCGGCGGCCTTGCGCTTGGCTTTCTGCCAGGTCTCGGAGCCCAGGCGGTGCAACGGCGCCAGGGCGTCGTCGCTGCCGGTGTAGCGGGCGATCAGGTGCAGGTTGGCCACCGGCACGTAGAGCTTGGCGCCCTCGGCGTATTCCATGGTGAGGAATTCGGCGGCCTGGTTGTCGATCTCCAGGGTCTGCAGGCCCAGGTAGCGGCCGACACCGTGGTCGATATGCACCACCGGCGCGCCTTCGCGCAGTTCCGTGAGGTTTTTGATCACCGCATCGTTGTTGGCGTCGGCGCGTTTTTCACGGCGGCGACGCTGCATCACGCGCTGGCCGAACAGCGGGCTTTCGGCGATCAGCGCGAGCGCCGGGTCATCCAGCAGCAGGCCTTCGTCCAGTGGCGCGATGGTGATCGCCAGGCGCTCTTTGCTGGCGACAAAATCCGGCCAGCTGTCGACGGTTTTCGGCCGCAGCTTCAGGCGTTCCAGCAGCTCCAGCAGCACTTCACGGCGCCCGGCGGACTCGGCGGTGAACAGCACACGGCCGGGGAAGTCGCCGAGGAAGTTCGAGAGTGCTTCCAGGGGTTGCGTGGCTTTGGCCTGGATCGCCAGGTCCGGCAGCGTCGCCGCCGGGAAACGCTCGCGACCGCTGCCGGTATCCACATCCTGTTGGCTGGCGACCACGCGCGGCCAGTTTTTCAGGCGGGCGAAGCAGTCTTCCACCGGCAGGAACAGCTCGGCGGGCGGCAATAAAGGCCGGGAAGGATCGACGCGGCGCTCTTCATAGCGGTTGCGCACGTCGTTCCAGAAGTTTTCCGCCGCCTGTTCGATGCCCGGCAACGAGAACACCTGGGTGTCCTGGGGCAGGTAGTCGAACAGGGTCGAGGTTTCGTCGAAGAACAGCGGCAGGTAGTACTCGATACCGGCCGGGGTAATCCCGCTGCTCAAGTCCTGGAAGATCGGGCAGCGGCGGAAGTCCACATCAAAGCGTTCACGGAAGCGCGCCTTGAAGCGCGTGACCGCGTCCTTTTGCAGCGGGAACTCCCGCGCCGGCAGCAGCTTGATCGACTCGACCTTGTCGATGGACCGCTGGTTTTCCGGATCGAAGGTGCGCAGGGTCTCGATTTCGTCATCGAACAGGTCGATGCGGTACGGCAACTTGCTGCCCATGGGGAACAGGTCGATCAGCGCACCACGCACGGCGAATTCACCGTGCTCATACACCGTGTCGACACAGCGGTAGCCGCTGGCTTCGAGGCGCGTACGCATCTGTTCCACGTCGAGTTTCTGGCCGATATCCAGCACCAGGCTGCTGCCCAGCAGGAACTTGGTCGGCGCCAGGCGGTGCAGGGCGGTGGTGATCGGCACCACCAATACACCGTGGGCCAGTTCCGGCAGGCGGTACAGGCTGGCGATGCGCTGGGAGATGATGTCCTGGTGCGGCGAGAACAGGTCGTAGGGCAGGGTTTCCCAGTCGGGAAAATGCAGCACCGGCAAATCGGGGGCGAAGAAGCTCAGCTCCTGCTCCAACCGTTCGGCGCTTTGGCTGTCGGCGGTAAGCAGCAGGGTAAAGCGCTTGGCTGCGCTGGCAGCCTCGGCAATGGCCAGGCTCAGGGCGGCACCGGGCAGGTTGCCCCAGTGCTGTTTACCTGCCGCGGCAGGGAGAAGCGGTAGACGCAGAACGGGCACGGAAGGTTGAGCTCCAAGCGTTGCGACAAAGTCGGTAATTGTAACGGCCCGAGGTGCCGCCTGTCAGTTGCTGACTGAGCCTATTACGGTTTGTAGGAAATGTAGTGGCTAAGACAAACAAAGCAGCCTTTTGACTCATTATGTAGTGCCGTTTTGCACGGATGTTTCGGAGGGTTACGGACAAGTTGGCGGCACTGCGCCATTGGTGGCCTTCTGAAACCCGCGTGTTTCCTGGCCTGTAGCGGGGTGGTATTTTTTTGCAAGGGCTTTTTGTTGTGGTTGGCGCATTGCTCAACGGGCAGTCGGACGACATAATGTAGCCCCTTTTTTCAGCCCCTACATGTGGAAGGTTCCCGTGACTCAGAAGCCCGACCAGTGTCTTGGTGAATGGATCGACCGTGAAGCACTCGCAGAAGCGATGATCCCGCTTATCGGTCAGCTGTACCGCAATAACAATGTGGTGAGCTCGATCTATGGCCGCAGCCTGATCAACCAATCAGTCATCGCGATTCTCAAGGCGCATCGCTTTGCTCGCCATCGTTCCGCCGACGACAGCGAACTCTCCGTCCACGAAACATTCCCCCTGCTCAAGGCCATGAGCGAGCTCAAGCTCGGCGCGGCTTCGGTAGACCTGGGCAAGCTGGCCTACAAATTCCGCAAGGAAGGTGCCGGCCGCAGCGCCGAGCAGTTCGTGCGTGAAGAAATGGCCGATGTGGTGGGCCAGCAAAACGCCGCCGCCCGCAAAGGCACCGACGTTGTCCTGTACGGTTTCGGTCGTATCGGCCGCCTGCTGGCGCGCATCCTGATCGAAAAAACCGGTGGCGGCGACGGCCTGCGCCTGCGTGCCATCGTGGTGCGCAAAGGCGCCGAGAACGACCTGACCAAACGCGCCAGCCTGCTGCGTCGCGATTCGGTACACGGTTCGTTCAACGGCACCATCACCATCGACGAAGAAAACAACACCATCACCGCCAACGGTAACCTGATCCAGGTGATCTACGCGAAGAACCCGACCGAGGTGGATTACACCCAGTACGGCATCAAGGACGCCCTGCTGGTGGACAACACCGGCGTATGGCGTGATGCCGAAGGCCTGGGCCAGCACCTGGCCTGCCCGGGTATCGACCGCGTCGTGCTGACCGCGCCTGGCAAAGGCAAGCTCAAGAACATCGTGCACGGCATCAACCACGGTGAAATCACCGCTGACGACAAGATCGTGTCCGCCGCCTCCTGCACCACCAACGCCATCGTGCCGGTGCTCAAGGCTGTGAATGACAAGTTCGGCATCGTCAACGGCCACGTTGAAACCGTTCACTCGTACACCAACGACCAGAACCTGATCGACAACTTCCACAAGGGCGATCGCCGTGGTCGCAGCGCTGCGCTGAACATGGTCATCACCGAGACCGGTGCCGCCACCGCCGCTGCCAAGGCCTTGCCTGAGCTGGCCGGCAAGCTGACCGGTAACGCGATCCGTGTGCCGACGCCGAACGTGTCGATGGCCATTCTCAACCTGAACCTTGAGAAAGCCGCTACCCGTGAAGAGATGAACGAGTACCTGCGCTACATGGCGCTGCACTCCGACCTGCATAAGCAAATCGACTTCGTCAATTCCCAGGAAGTGGTGTCCACCGACTTCGTTGGCTCGCGCCACGCCGGTGTGGTGGACGCGGAAGCGACCATCAGCCAGGACAACCGCGTTGTGCTGTACGTCTGGTACGACAACGAGTTCGGCTACAGCTGCCAGGTGGTTCGCGTGATGGAAGACATGGCCGGGGTCAACCCGCCTGCGTTCCCGCGCTAAGCCTTAGCACTGAATGAAAAAGCCCCGACTGGTTCGGGGCTTTTTCATGGCAGCGGGTTTTGTGTTGTCGAGCTGGGCCTCATCGGCAGCAGGCTCCCTCCCACATTTGAATGTATTCACAAGTCGACATGTGGGAGGGGGCTAATGCCAGTCAGTTAAGGCTTTTTGTAGGAGCGAGCTTGCTCGCGAAAAACTCACAGGCGCCGCGTTCATTCAGGAAGCACGCGTTATCGTTGGCGTTTTTCGCGAGCAAGCTCGCTCCTACAGGAGGCGATGTACGCTTAACTGACTGGCATTAGGGCTTGCCCCCGATAGCGATCGTTCAGAGGATGCATACTCATTTCAGCAGTTTGCCGCGCAAATCATCGGACAAACCCTTGGGCGCCAGCCAAATACCCAGGTAGGCCCTTGCCAGCGCGTCATTGCGGCTGCTGAACACCACCTGCCCATTGATCTCCAGATTCAGGCCACGGCCGGGGCGAAAGTCCAGGGCGTAGCGATCACCGCTGCGGATGTTACGAAAGCTGGCGTGCAACTGGTCGACTTCAATCCTCAGGCGAGGGCTGGCTTGCTGGCGCTCCAAGGTGGCCGTCGCCGCCTTGATCACATCGTTGCGGTCGATGTCGCGAAAGTAATACAGCACAAGGCGCAGCGGCTGTTGCGAGTCCCATGCCTGCCTGGCGCTCACAGTCTGCGGGGCATACAGCGCAGCCGCGTACACATCCGCCCAGAGGTAGGTGAACACCGTCTGGTTTTTCAGCGCCAGTCCATGGGCTTGCGCAGGAAAATCGGCTTGCCGGAGCCGGTCTGCCTCACTTGCATGCACCACAACCGAAAAAATCATCATTAAACAGAAAACGACATGCCGCATAATGGCCCGTCCTGCAAAGGTGCGTGTCAGCAGTGTAATGCCCGTTTCCTGTTCCTGTAGTAAAGGCAAAACTGGCCTACGACGCGACCAAGGGTTAATGTGCGCGGCGTTGAGCCTTATATAGACTGTGCCCCGGTTCACACACTTGAGCCAAATTGTCCTTCATGACCGCTGGCCGCGGCATGATTTAGCCAGGCGTCCAACCGTGCGCCTGGCCTGTTCTGAGGAGTACGCATGGCTGTCTACAACTACGACGTGGTGGTACTGGGTTCCGGCCCGGCTGGAGAAGGTGCGGCGATGAACGCCGCGAAGGCAGGGCGCAAGGTGGCGATGGTCGATAGCCGTCGCCAGGTCGGCGGTAACTGCACCCACCTGGGTACCATCCCGTCCAAGGCTTTGCGTCACTCGGTGCGCCAGATCATGCAGTTCAACACCAACCCGATGTTCCGGGCCATTGGTGAGCCGCGCTGGTTCTCGTTCCCGGACGTGTTGAAAAGCGCCGAGAAGGTCATCTCCAAGCAAGTCGCTTCGCGCACCGGCTACTACGCCCGTAACCGTGTCGACCTGTTCTTCGGCACCGGCAGCTTCGCCGACGAGCAAACCGTCGAAGTGGTGTGCGCCAACGGCGTGGTCGAGAAGCTGGTGGCCAAGCACATCATCATCGCCACCGGTTCGCGCCCGTATCGCCCGGCGGACATCGATTTCCACCACCCGCGTATCTACGATAGCGACACCATCCTCAGCCTGGGCCATACCCCGCGCAAGTTGATCATCTACGGCGCCGGCGTGATCGGCTGTGAATACGCCTCGATCTTCAGCGGCCTGGGCGTGCTGGTGGAGCTGGTGGACAACCGCGACCAGTTGCTGAGCTTCCTCGACTCGGAAATTTCCCAGGCGTTGAGCTACCACTTCAGCAACAACAACATCACCGTGCGTCACAACGAAGAATACGAGCGGGTCGAAGGCCTGGACAACGGCGTGATCCTGCACCTCAAGTCCGGCAAGAAGATCAAGGCCGATGCCTTGCTGTGGTGCAACGGCCGTACCGGCAACACCGACAAGCTCGGCATGGAAAACATCGGGGTCAAGGTCAACAGCCGTGGCCAGATCGAAGTGGACGAGAACTATCGCACCTGCGTGACCAACATCTACGGTGCCGGTGACGTGATCGGCTGGCCAAGCCTGGCCAGTGCGGCGCATGACCAGGGCCGTTCGGCCGCCGGCAGCATTGTCGACAACGGCAGCTGGCGTTATGTGAACGACGTGCCGACCGGGATCTACACGATTCCCGAGATCAGCTCGATCGGCAAGAACGAGCACGAACTGACCAAGGCTAAGGTGCCTTACGAAGTGGGCAAGGCGTTCTTCAAGAGCATGGCGCGTGCGCAGATCGCCGGTGAGCCGCAAGGCATGCTCAAGATCCTGTTCCACCGCGAAACCCTGGAAGTCCTCGGCGTGCATTGCTTCGGCTACCAGGCTTCGGAGATCGTGCACATCGGCCAGGCGATCATGAACCAGCCGGGTGAGCAAAATACCCTCAAGTATTTCGTCAACACCACGTTCAACTACCCGACCATGGCCGAAGCCTATCGGGTAGCGGCCTACGACGGCCTCAACCGGCTTTTTTGAGCGGCTCCGGCCGGTGGCCTGAGCCGGCCGGGGAGACCGATTTCAGTAATTCTCGAGGGTGGCAGTGGCCAAACCGGGAAAGTCTGTAATCAGGCTATCTACGCCGAAGTCGGCGAGCCTGCGCATCAGCGCAGGTTCGTTGACTGTCCACACGGACACGTGCAGGCCCTGGCGCTGGGCTTTTTCCAGGCGTTCGGGGGTGCACAACGTCCAGTTCAACGCCAGCATCTCACAGCCGTAGTTTTGCGCGACCTTCAGCGGGTCGAGCCAGGCATATTCGGCGACCAGCCCGCGTGACAGGTCGGGGGTGAGTTCAACCGCCGCCTTCAACACTTCCCGCGAGCTTGAGGTCACGGTGACCTTGTCCATCAGGCCGAAACGCACGGCCATCTCACGAATGGCCAGCACGGTGGTCGCGGCGCGGGTGCGCGAGGCGCTTTTGACTTCCAGTTGCCAGTGATCGAAGTCGCATTGTTCGAACAGCTCTTCCAGGCGCGGAATCGGGCAAGGCTTGACCCAGCCCGGGCCGCCTTTGCGCGCGTCCATCTTCACCAGGTCTGCCGCCGAATACTCGACGACTTTGCCGCGCCGGTCGGTGGTGCGCTTGAGGGTCGGGTCGTGGATGACCATCAGCTCGCCGTCCATGGACAGGTGCAAATCCAGTTCGCAGCGGCGTACACCGTGCTTGAGACACGCCTGGAAGCTGGTCAGGGTGTTTTCCGGTGCTTCGCCTTTGGCACCGCGGTGGCCGTAGATCAGGGTCACAGTTGCTCCTTTACGCCAGGTTGTCTGGCAGGGTAAATACGAATTCAGGTGTCTTGGGCGTCGCTCTGTTCCCGTGCCAGGCGCCGTTCCTGCGCCTGTTTCTGCAGGATGTAGCGCGCCAGGAGCTGGCGTTGGGCATCGGTCATGGCTTCGAATTCCGTGCCGACGTCGAAGCCGGTGCCCTTGGAATCGCAATGGGTGACCCGCGCGCGCAGCAGCAGGCCGAGCGCCTGGGGCATCAGCACCAGCTTGACCGCCAGGTGCGCACCCACCGTCAGGGGGGAGGGGTGTTGGAAATCGATGCCGCCTTCGGAAATGATCACCGGCTGCGGGGCGCCGACCTCATCCAGCAGGCCGCGGGCCATGATTTGGCTGAGCAAATCCAGGCGTTTGTTCTGCACGCGGAGAAAGGCGACGAGGGTGCGATCCTTCTCGCTGAGCTGGCGCAGCAGGTGCTGGGCTTCAAATTCGCTCAGGTGCAGTTCACTGAGCAGATTGAACAGCGGTGAATCATCCAGCAACACTTCCTTGCTCGCCGCTTCGGGGGCAGACAGGCTTTTGATTTGGAGTGCGATCATGTCGTCGATACGGTAGTATTCGCGGCGCTCTTCTTCATCTAATGTCGACATGGCGAACCCCAGGTAACGGTAATGGTCTGAGTGTAAAGCTGCTTACCAGACCCCGCCACCGGGACGTCTTCTTTTCCTCCGAACAAGCCCCGACATGTTCAGACCTCTCTTCGTATTTATTGGCACGCGTTATACCCGTGCAAAGCGTCGCAATCATTTTGTGTCGTTCATTTCCTTGACCTCGATGATCGGTCTCGCCCTTGGCGTGGTCGTGATGATCGTGGTGCTGTCGGTGATGAACGGCTTCGATCATGAGATGCGCACCCGCGTGCTGGGCATGGTGCCCCACGCGACCATCGAGGGCGATGCGCCCATCAGCGACTGGCAAAGCCTGGCCGCCAAGGTCAAGCAGAACCCCAAAGTGGTGGCCGTGGCGCCATTTACCCAGATGCAGGGGTTGCTGACCAACGACGGCAAGGTGCAGAAAATCCTGCTCAATGGCATCGATCCGGCCCAGGAACGCAACGTCTCGATCATCGACAAGTTCATGTTGCAGGGCAAACTCGACGATCTGGCGCCTGGCAGTTTTGGCATTGTCATCGGTGACAAGGCGGCGGCCAAGCTCGGCGTAGGCATCGGCGACAAGCTGACCTTCGTCGCGCCGGAAGTCACCGTGACGCCGGCCGGCATGTTCCCGCGCATGAAGCGCTTTACCGTGGTCGGCACCTTCCACGTCGGCGCCGGCGAGATCGACGGCTACCTCGGCCTGACCAACCTCACCGACCTGTCCCGCCTGCATCGCTGGCAGCCGGACCAGGTGCAAGGCCTGCGCCTGAAGTTCAACGACCTGTTCGATGCCCCGCGTGGCGCCTGGGAAATCGCCCAGCACCTGGGTGAAAGCCAGTACTACGCCCGCGACTGGACCCGCACCCACGGCAACCTGTACCAGGCCATCCGCATGGAAAAAGCCATGATCGGCCTGCTGTTGCTGCTGATCGTCGCGGTCGCGGCCTTCAACATCATCTCCACGCTGGTGATGGTGGTGAATGACAAGAAGGGCGACATCGCCATCCTGCGCACCCTCGGCGCCACGCCGGGGCAGATCATGGCGATCTTCATGGTGCAGGGCACCGTGATCGGCGTGGTCGGCACCTTGATCGGCACTGCGGTAGGCATTTTGGCCGCGCTGAACGTCAGTGCCGCCATCGCCTTGCTTGAAAAGGTGATCGGCCACAAGTTCCTCAACGCCGACGTCTACTTCATCGATTACCTGCCGTCCCAGGTGCAAGCCCAGGACGTGCTGATGGTGGGCGGCGCCGCGTTGGTCCTGAGTTTCCTTGCCACCCTGTATCCAGCCTGGCGCGCGGCACGTACCCAGCCAGCACAGGCCTTACGTTATGAGTGAATCGGGCATGAGTGAAAAAGCAATCCTGAGCTGCCGCAACCTGGGCAAATCCTACGAGGAAGGCCCGGAGTCGGTCGTGGTGCTGTCCAACCTGCAACTGGAACTGCATCCCGGCGAGCGCGTGGCGATCGTCGGCAGTTCCGGTTCCGGCAAAAGTACCTTGCTCAACCTGTTGGGCGGCCTCGATACGCCGTCCCAGGGCAGCGTATGGCTGGCCGGTGAAGAACTGTCGGCCTTGAATGAAAAGGCCCGTGGCCAGTTGCGCAACCGCTCGTTGGGCTTTGTGTACCAGTTCCACCACCTGTTGCCGGAATTCACCGCCCTGGAAAACGTGTGCATGCCGCTGTTGATCGGCAAGACCGCGATCCCGGAAGCCCGCCAGCGCGCCAAGGCGTTGCTCGAGCGCGTCGGCCTCGGCCATCGCCTGGAACACAAGCCGGCCGAACTGTCCGGCGGTGAGCGCCAGCGTGTGGCGATTGCCCGTGCCCTGGTGAACAACCCGGGGCTGGTGATGCTCGACGAGCCCACCGGCAACCTCGACTCCCACACGGCCCAGGGCATCAAGGACTTGATGCTGGAACTGAGCACCCAGATGCGCACTGCGTTCCTGGTGGTGACCCATGACATGAGCATGGCCCGCCAGATGGACCGCGTGCTGCACCTGCAGGAAGGTCATCTGGTCGCCATCTGACCTGTTTCAAGCCCGGTGCCTGACGCCGGGTTTTCTATTTTTCCAACGGTGCCCGCGAATGTTCAGACCGTTATCGATTTTCATCGGCACGCGCTATACCCGCGCCAAGCGCCGCAACCGCTTTGTTTCGTTCATCTCGATGACCTCGATGATCGGCCTCGCCCTGGGCGTGCTGGCGATGATCGTGGTGCTGTCGGTGATGAACGGCTTCCAGCGCGAAATGAGCTCGCGCATCCTTGGCATGGTGCCCCACGCCACTATCGTCGGGGTGAACCCGATCGACGATTGGCAGCCGCTGGCCGCTGCGGCGATGAAAAATCCGCAAGTGACTGCCGCCGTGCCGTTCACGCAGATGGACGGCATGTTCTCCTACAAGGGTGCGATGCAGCCGATTGAGATCAGCGGCGTCGACCCAGCCCAGGAAGGCAAGGTGTCGATCGTGGCCCAGCATATCGTGCAGGGCAAACTGGAAGACCTGAAGCCCGGTGAGTTCGGCGTGGTGGTCGGCGAAATCACCGCCCGGCGTTTTCGCCTGAATGTGGGCGACAAATTGACCCTGATCGTCCCGGAGATCAGCAGTGCGCCCGGTGGTATCACCCCGCGCATGCAGCGTCTGAACGTAGTGGGTATCTTCAAGGTCGGCGCCGAGCTGGATGGCTCCATGGCCCTCATCCACATGGCTGACGCCGCCGAGATACAGCATTGGCAGCCGAACCAGGTGCAGAGCGTGCGCCTGGCGTTGAAAGACCTGTACGCAGCGCCCAAGGTCTCGGCGGACATCGCCGCCAGCCTCGGCAGCGGCTACAAGCCCGATGACTGGACCCACACCCAGGGCAGCCTGTTCAGCGCGATGAAGATGGAAAAGACCATGATCGGCCTGTTGTTGCTGATGATCGTCGCCGTCGCGGCGTTCAACATCATCGCCACGCTGATCATGGTGGTGAACGACAAGGGTGCGGACATCGCGATCCTGCGCACCATCGGCGCCACGCCACGGCAGATCATGGCGATCTTCATGGTGCAGGGTACGGTGATCGGCATTGTCGGCACCTTGATCGGCGGTGTGCTGGGGGTGATTGCGGCGCTGAACGTGAGTGAGCTGGTGGGCTGGCTGGAACGGGTGAGCGGGCAGCATATCTTCAGTTCGGATGTGTACTTCGTCAGCAACCTGCCTTCCGAGCTGCAAAGTGGCGATGTGGTGCTGATTTGTACGGCCGGGTTTGTGTTGAGCTTCCTGGCGACGATTTACCCGGCGTATCGGGCGGCGAAGATTGAGCCGGCGCATGCCCTTAGGTATTCGTAGTCTTTAAGACCGCTATCGGGGGCAAGCCCCCGATAGGGCCGGCCCGGCTTGCATCAATTTCCCCTGGGCAACTCAATCACAAACCTTGTCCACCCCGCCGCGGATTCACAAAAAATCCTCCCCCCATGGGCTCGCACAATCGACTGGGTAATCGCCAATCCCAGCCCCGCATGCTCGCTGCTGCCCTCATGGCGCGCCGGGTCGGCTCGGTAGAACCGGTCGAACAGCCTCGGCAACACGTGCGCTGGAATACCTTCCCCGCTGTTTTCTACCGTCAGTGTCACGCCCTGTGCGCCTTCAACCATCCGCACGCGCACTTGGCCGCCGGCCGGGGTGAACCTGAGGGCGTTATCCAGCAGGTTCGACAGGGCCCGGCGCAGCATGCCGCAATCGCCGGCGGTTTGCGCGCCGCCTTCGCGTACCAGCGAGACCTGTGCGTCTTCTGCCAGCAACGCGAAAAACTCCAGCAACGTCTCCACTTCATCCGCCAGTACCAACGGCTCGCGCTTGGGCACCAGCAAGCCGTGGTCCGCCTTGGCCAGGTACAGCATGTCATTCACCAACTGCGCCATCCATTGCAGCTCTTCCAGGTTGCTGTGCAGCGCTTCGCGGTAATCCTCCAGGGGGCGCGGTTGGGTCAGGATGACCTGGGTCTGGGTCAGCAGGTTCGACAGGGGCGTGCGCAGTTCATGGGCAATGTCGGCGGAGAAGGCCGACAGGCGTTGGAAGGCGTCGTCCAATCGCCCGAGCATGGCATTGAAGGCCTGGGCCAGGTCGGCCAGTTCCGCCGGCATTTGCTGGTGAGGCAGGCGCTGGGTCAAGGAGTTGGCCGACACGCTGGCAGCCACTTCGCCCATGCGCCGCAACGGACGCAAGCCACTGCGAGCAGCCCAGGCGCCCAGCAGCGCAGTGGCCAGGGCCGACAGGCCGACGGTGAGCCAGATCAAATGTTGCATGCGTTGCAGGAAGTGCTGGTGATGGGTGATGTCGAGCATCAGGGTCAGTTGCGGTGAGGCGGGCTGGCCGGGCCTCAAGGGGGCGTTGTACACGCGGTAGTCGGTGCCGGCGTTCTGCAGGGTGTGCAGGCCAGGCGCCTCGGGCAGGCTGACGCTTGGCGCATCGTCCAGCCAGCGCTGGCCGGCGGCGGTGATGCGCAATGTCAGATCAGGCTGGCGATTGAGTTCGGCTCGCAGCTGCGCTTCGCGTTGAGCGAATGAGTCCAGTGATTCGACGCCCTGCAAGGTGCTGCGCAGCGCCACCAGCTTGCTGTCGAGTTGCTGTTGGTCCAGCTCAATGAAGTGCGCCTCGCTGGCACGGTTGAACAGCACGCCGGCGAACAACGAGACCACCGCGGTGCACGCCGCAAACAGCAGGGCCAGGCGGCTGGCCAGGGACAGACGCTGGATCAATGGCTGCGCTCCTCCAGCACATAACCCATGCCGCGCACGGTATGGATCAGCTTGGTGGGGAAAGGATCGTCGACTTTCAGGCGCAGGCGCCGGATCGCGACTTCGATGATGTTGGTGTCACTGTCGAAATTCATGTCCCACACCTGGGAGGCAATCAGCGACTTGGGCAGGACTTCGCCCTGGCGGCGCAGCAGCAGTTCCAGCAGGGAGAACTCCTTGGCGGTGAGGTCGATGCGCTGGCCGTCCCGTTCGACGCGGCGGCGGAGCAGGTCCAGGCGCAGGTCGGCCAGTTGCAGGGCGGTTTCCTGCGGCGTGCTGCTGCCACGGCGCAACAGGCTGCGTACCCGCGCCAGCAGTTCGGAGAAGGCAAAGGGCTTGACCAGGTAATCGTCGGCACCCAGTTCCAGGCCGTGCACCCGGTCTTCCACGGCATCCCGGGCGGTCAGAAACAGCACCGGGATCTCCAGGCCGGCACTGCGCACCGCTTGCAGGATTTGCCAACCGTCGCGACCGGGCAGCATCACATCCAGGATCAACAGGTCATAATCGCCGGTCAGCGCCAGGTGCTGGCCGCTGGTACCGTCGGCCACCAGTTCGGTGGTAAAGCCCGCCTCGGCCAGGCCTTGGCGCAGATAGTGGCCGGTTTTCGGTTGGTCTTCGACGATCAGCAATTTCATGGGCGGCTCTTGGCAACAGTTCACGAGGGGCTTTATACCCTGGGTGCCAGGGGAAGGGCGCAACCTGACAAAGTTGTAATCTAGCAGTCAGCTGGCTGGCAGCGGCGCACTCTTAGAGTGCTGTCCAAGCAGGTTGCACACTTTTTGGAGAATCGAGATGGCATTGCGTACACCCCTGTTGTTGGCGGGCTGCCTGTTGGCGTTGAGTTTCAATGCAATGGCGGATGCGGCCCATACCTACGCGTTCGGCCAGCCGGCACCGGCGGATAAGGCCACACGCACCGTGGAAGTGACGCTGCAGGACATTTCCTTTTCGCCCAAGTCGCTGGACGTCAAGGCCGGTGAGACGGTGCGCTTTGTACTGGTCAACAAAGGCCAGTTGCTGCATGAATTCAACCTCGGTGACGCGGCGATGCACGCCGAACACCAGAAGGAAATGCTGCAGATGCAGGCCAGCGGCATGCTCACCTCCACGGGTATGGGCAAGATGGATCACAGCGCCATGGGCCACGGTGAAATGGGCGGCATGAAACACGACGATCCCAACAGCGTGCTGGTGGAACCCGGCAAGACTGCTGAGCTGACCTGGACGTTCACCAAGGCCACCGGCCTGGAGTTTGCCTGCAACCTCCCCGGGCATTACCAGGCGGGCATGGTCGGCAAGCTGACCGTTGAGTAAGGCGTTTCTTAAGGGCGGGGGCAAAGGCTGGTAGACTGGCGCGGTTTATTTAGCCAGGTTTCCGCCATGCATCCCGCAGCCGAACATTCGCCGCTGGGCAAGTCCAGTGAATACATTTCCACCTACACCCCTTCGTTGCTGTTCCCGATTCCACGCGCCGCCAAGTGGGCCGAGCTGGGCCTGAGCGCCGAGACCCTGCCGTACAAGGGCGTGGACTTCTGGAACTGCTTCGAGTTGTCCTGGCTGCTGCCGTCGGGCAAGCCGGTGGTGGCCATCGGTGAGTTCAGCATCCCGGCCGACTCGCCGAACATCATCGAGTCCAAGTCGTTCAAGCTGTACCTCAACTCGCTCAACCAGACAGCGTTTGCCGATGTGCAAAGCCTGGAAGCGACCCTGCGCACCGACCTCAGCGCCGCCGCCGGCAAGCCTGTTACCGTGCGTATCCGCAGCTTGGCCGACATTGAGGCCGAAGGCGTGATGGCGTTGCCGGGCACGTGCATTGACGATCTGGATATCAGTGTCAGCAACTACGAACACCCGCGCCCGGAGCTGCTGCGTTGCGATGACTCGCGCATTGTCGAGGAGAGCGTGCACAGCCACCTGCTCAAGTCCAACTGCCCGGTGACCAGCCAGCCCGACTGGGGCAGCGTGGTGGTCGAGTATCGCGGTGCGGCGTTGGATCACGGGAGTTTGCTGGAATACCTGGTGAGCTTTCGCCAGCACTCGGATTTCCATGAACAGTGCGTGGAGCGCATTTTCCTCGACCTGCAGCGTTTGCTGAAGCCGGAGAAGTTAACGGTGTATGCGCGCTATGTGCGGCGCGGCGGGTTGGATATCAACCCTTACCGCAGTACTGAGGATGTGGCGTTCCAGAACGTGCGCCTGGCCCGTCAGTAAGCAAAGGTGGGAGGGGGCAAGCCCTCTCCTACCTTTTGGTTCTGCGCCTGGCTTGGGCTCGGCTCAGATCCCCATATTGCCCAAGGTGATCATGATATTGCGCAGTGTCCCGGAAATCACCGGGTGCTCAGCGTCGAACTCTATGGCAGCTTGGCTCACATCGTCGGAAATACTCGGCGTCTGAGTGGCCGGTTCAAGTTCAAGTTGCAATTCAAACTTGGCAATCAAGGCTTGCAGCGCTTCACGTTTTTCTTCCGACAGCGGCGGTTCCTGTTCCAGTTGCCCGCGCAGGATCTCGACCTGTTCTTCCAGTTTTTTGCGATCAGGCATGACGTTCTTCCTTTTATCGATAGGCACTGGCATAGACCACGGCACGCCGTGAAAGGTCTACGGACTGACCTGTAGATTAATCCACGGGCGCCGACTGTGCATGATCTCGATCAGGGCTTCTCGCCTTTGAGCTGGCGCAGGCTGATGTCGGCCAGGCAGGTGCCGAGTTCACCGAGGTGATCGATCACCGAGTGGACCCCCAGGCCATAGAGCTCAACGGTGGCTTTGCCGCGCTTGTGCTCGCGTTCCTTGTCGCTCAGCGCCTGCCACTGCTCAGGCGCCAGGCCGCACAATGAACCACATGAGGCCAGGCCAATGGTCCACAAGCCGGCATTCAGGCCCGATTGCAGCAGGCGCGGCTCGCCGCTGACCAGTACGCAACCTTCCAGGCGTTCAATGTTGAGTTCCATCAAGGCTTGCCAGCAGGCATGAGGGGCGGGCCAGCGGATGGAGGAGGGGGATGCGGCCTTGAGCCAGCCGGGCAGTACGGCGGCCAGTGGTGTGGTTACCGAAGGCGGCAGTTCGTCCAGCCAGGCACAGGGGACGCCTTGTTCCTTGAGGCTGCGCAGGATTTTCAGGGCGCCGGGTGTGGCTTGGGAGTCCGGGGAGGGGGAATCGGTGCGCGCCCGGGAACCAAAGTCCACCAGGCAACCACTCAGGCCAAACAGAACAGCAGTCAAGGCGGGCGCGTTGGCGATGGCTATCTCGGCGTGAGGCATGTCGACATCCCTGAAATAGCTGTGACGCTATCGGGGCAGGATGACAAGCAGATGACAGCGGGGTAATTGTAGGAAAATTGTCCATTTGTGTTAGGACTATTCCTAGCAGCTGCCTAATTGGACACTTCCGTCATATACTGACGGCCTTATTCAGGGCATAGCGCCCATGACAGACCATTCAAGGAGCAAAAGCTATGCGCTGGAGCCACTACTTCGCTCAGCTATCGGTGTGTGCCACTGTCCTGCTGGCGCCTTTCGCTGCACAGGCTGCATCGGAAGATGATCCATGGGAAAGCGTCAACCGCCCGATCTTCACCTTCAACGACACCGTTGATACCTACGCCCTCAAGCCATTGGCCCAAGGCTATCAGTGGATCACCCCCCAATTTGTCGAAGACGGTATCCATAACTTCTTCCGCAATATCGGTGACGTCGGCAACCTGGCCAACAACGTGCTGCAGCTCAAACCCCACAATGCCGGGGTCGACACTGCGCGCTTGCTGGTTAACACCACGTTCGGCGTGCTGGGCTTTATCGACGTCGGCACCAAAATGGGGCTGCAACGCAGTGATGAAGACTTTGGCCAGACCCTCGGTTACTGGGGCGTGGGCAGCGGTCCCTACGTGATGATCCCGCTGCTGGGCCCGAGCACCTTGCGTGATGCACCGTCCAAATACGTGGACAGCTACACCCAACCGTACCGCTATATGAACGATATCGGCTGGCGCAACAGCACCATGGGCCTGAACATCGTTGACACCCGTGCCAGCCTGCTCGACAGCGAGAAACTGATCACCGGCGACAAGTACACCTTTATCCGCAATGCCTACCTGCAGAACCGCGAGTTCAAGGTCAAGGACGGCAAGGTCGTCGACGACTTTTAAGCTGTGATGTTTTGAAATGAAAAAAAGGCGACCCTGGCGGTCGCCTTTTTTGTGCGCGGGTTTCAGCGCATTTTCAGGATCCTAAGCCCGAGTTGTTGCTCGTCGCCCACGGTTTTGGTCCAGACCACTTCCGTGTCAGCCTCCAGGCCCTTGAGCGCCGCGTGCTCTGAATCAATGCGCACGGTGAGCAGGTCTCCCACCGCGAACTGGCGCGGTGCCTGCACCTGCATCCCGGAGCTGGAAAGGTCCACGCAAACGCCGGCAAACTCCTGGCCTTCGTGGAGCAAAGATACTTCGGCATCCACCCGCATGCGGATGAAATCGCGTTTTTCGGCGTAGTCGCGCTCGTGTTCGCCCATCGGTTCCATCCTTACTTTGTGTTGTGGTCTTGGCTGTTCTTATAACTCCCGGTGATTTGCGATGTAAAGACGCCCGGCGACCATCGGCATGAGCTTGAAACCCCCGGCGGATGGGAGTACCGTCTGCGCCTTAGAAGGGCACCTCTGCTTTACAGTTGTGCATGGGAAAAATCCCATTGCGTTGTAGTACAGAGAGGCTAGAAAGCGAATCCAGTACGTGAGCCCGGCCATTGCCGAGCCACCTACGCCAACCTAATTCTGGCGCCGTTTGCCCACATGCAAAAAACCAGTGCCACGCTGCT
This sequence comes from Pseudomonas sp. AM8, assembly GCF_036346475.1. NCBI lineage: Bacteria > Pseudomonadati > Pseudomonadota > Gammaproteobacteria > Pseudomonadales > Pseudomonadaceae > Pseudomonas > Pseudomonas sp. AM8. The sequence goes on along the minus strand of NZ_JAOTNX010000001.1, from coordinate 98,387 downwards.
GATAATCGATGACGACGAAGTAGTGCGCGCGAGCCTCGCGGCCTATTTGGAAGACAGTGGCTTCAGCGTCCTGCAGGCCAGTAATGGCCAACAGGGTCTCCAGGTATTCGAGCGCGACCAGCCCGACCTCGTGATCTGCGACCTGCGCATGCCCCAGATGGGCGGCCTGGAGCTGATTCGTCAGGTGACCGAGCTTGCCCCGCAGACGCCGGTGATTGTCGTGTCCGGTGCCGGCGTCATGAACGATGCCGTCGAGGCCTTGCGTCTGGGCGCTGCCGACTACCTGATCAAGCCCCTCGAAGACCTGGCGGTACTGGAGCACTCTGTGCGCCGCGCCTTGGATCGTGCGCGCCTGCTGGTCGAGAACCAGCGCTACCGCGAAAAGCTCGAAACCGCCAACCGCGAACTCGAAGCCAGCCTTAACCTGCTCCAGGAAGACCAGAACGCCGGTCGCCAGGTGCAGATGAACATGCTGCCGGTCAGCCCCTGGACCATCGACGAATTCCAGTTTGCCCACCAAATCATCCCGTCGCTGTACCTGTCGGGTGATTTTGTCGACTATTTCCGCGTAGACGAGCGGCGTGTCGCGTTCTACCTGGCCGATGTCTCCGGCCATGGTGCTTCCTCTGCTTTTGTCACCGTGTTGTTGAAGTTCATGACCACACGGCTGTTGTTCGAATCCAAGCGCAATGGCACCTTGCCGGAGTTCACCCCCTCCGAGGTGCTGGGTCACATCAACCGTGGCTTGATCAGCTGCAAGCTGGGCAAGCACGTGACGATGGTGGGTGGCGTGATTGATGAAGAAACCGGTCTTTTGACCTACAGCATCGGCGGCCACCTGCCGATGCCTGTTTTATACACTCCCCACAGTGTGCGTTACCTGGAAGGGCGTGGCCTACCCGTAGGCTTGTTCAATGAAGCCACCTACGAAGACCACATCCTGGAGCTGCCGCCGACGTTCAGCCTGACGCTGATGTCCGACGGCATCCTGGACCTTCTTCCAGAGCCTACACTCAAAGAGAAAGAAGCCGCCTTGCCCCAGAAGGTCAAGTCGGCGGGCGGCAGCCTGGATGGCCTGCGGCAGGTTTTTGGATTGGCCACGCTAGGGGAGATGCCGGATGATATCGCCCTATTGGTGTTGAGCAGGAATCTTTGATGAGTACCGGAAGAATCCAATTCGCCGAGCAAGACGGGACCTTCGTCCTGAAGTTTGTCGGTGAAGTGCGCCTGACCTTGTGTTCGGCGCTGGATGCGACGATTGAGCGGATTTTCACGGCGTTGAATTTCTCGGCGATCGTGATCGATCTGACCGAAACCCGCAGCATCGATAGCACCACCCTTGGGCTGTTGGCCAAGTTGTCCATTCTGTCCCGGCAGAAGGTTGGCCTGTTGCCGACCGTCGTCACCACCCACGAAGACATCACCCGTCTGTTGCAGTCCATGGGCTTCGACCAGGTGTTCAACATCGTTGATCGCCCGATCCCGTGCCCGGAATGCCTCACCGACCTGCCGTCCCAGGACCAGTCCGAGGAAATCGTACGGGTCAAGGTGCTGGAAGCGCACAAGATCCTGATGGGCCTCAACGAGTCCAACCGCGAAGCCTTCCACGACCTCGTCAACGCCCTCGAGCGTCACTGATCCCAGGGATCGCCTGCACGTAGCAGCTGCCGAGCGCAAGCGAGGCTGCGTCAGCGGCCTGCCTGACACACCGCAGACGCAGCCTCGCTTGCGCTCGGCAGCTGCTACTTAGGGGACAAACAGAGCAAAAAAGGGCGGTACCCTCACAGGTACCGCCCTTTTTGCCGCCTGCGCCGTTTACAGCTTGGCGGACAACAGTGCCTCAAGCTTCTCCTGGTCCCGGGCAAACTGACGAATCCCCTCCGCCAGCTTTTCAGTCGCCATCGCATCCTCGTTGGACTCCCAACGGAACTGCGCTTCAGTCAGATGCACTCGCGCTTCTCCGGCGTGCCCTGGCGACAACTTGCGTTCCAGCTTGCCGTCATCCGCCGCCAGCTTCTCCAGCAGGTCCGGGCTGATGGTCAGGCGATCACAGCCGGCCAGCTCTTCAATCTGGCTCAGGTTGCGGAAACTCGCACCCATCACCACGGTCTTGTAGTCATTAGCCTTGTAGTAGTTGTAGATGCGTGTCACCGACTGCACGCCGGGATCATCAGCGCCGGTGTAGTCGTTGCCATTGGCTTTCTTGTACCAGTCGTAGATACGGCCTACGAACGGTGAAATCAGGAACACGCCGGCTTCTGCGCACGCCACCGCCTGGGCAAACGAGAACAGCAGGGTCAGGTTGGTCTGGATGCCTTCTTTTTCCAGCTTCTCCGCCGCGCGGATGCCTTCCCAGGTGGACGCGATCTTGATCAGCACGCGGTCACGGCTAACCCCAGCTTTGTCGTACAGGTCGATTAGACGGTGCGCACGCTTGAGTACGGCGTCAGTGTCGAACGACAGGCGGGCATCCACCTCGGTGGAGATGCGCCCTGGCACGACCTTAAGGATCTCCTGGCCCACAGCCACCGCGAAACGGTCGCTGGCCAGGCCGACATCACCGTTGCAATCCTGCACACACTCATCCAGCAGCTTGGCATAGCCCGGAATCGACGCGGCCTTGAGCAGCAGGGAAGGGTTGGTAGTGGCGTCTTGGGGCTTGAGCTTGGCGAGGGTGGAAAAATCGCCGGTATCGGCTACGACAGTAGTGAATTGCTTGAGTTGTTCCAGCTTGGAAGTCATGGGCGTGCTCTGTCCTATGGGTCTGATGACATTACCCGAGCGCTGGCAGGCGCTCAAGGGCGCAAATGCGTTCGATCGTTTGCGAGGGCAACAACCTGAAAACAGCCGTTTGAATGCCCGGCCGTAGTGCTGAATAGGAGGCCAGAACGGCCGACAGGTTCAACCCGACTGCCCGATGACACTTGGATAGCGCCTTCATGCCAACTGACTCCTTCCCTGGCACACACCGCACCAAATGTGGGAGGGGGCTTGCCCCCGATGGCAGTGTGTCGGCTCATCCAATAACCAACTGACCCCCTGCAAGCTATCCAATCAACGCCCTTCCAACAAAGCCCCAGCCTGATCCAGCAATGCCAATGGATCCGCAGCCTTATGAATATCCACCGACAACAACTGCCTGAATCTGCGTGCCCCAGGGAAACCGGTGCCCAACCCCAACACATGCCGCGTAATGTGATGCATCGTCCCGCCGTTCGCCAAATGCTCAGCAATATAAGGCCGCAACTGCGCCAACGCCTCCGCCCGACTGATCACAGGCTGCGCGCTACCAAACAACTGCTGATCCACCTCCGCCAGCAGATACGGATTGTGATAAGCCTCACGGCCCAGCATCACCCCGTCAAACGTCTGTAAATGCTCATGGCATTGCTCCAGCGTCTTGATCCCGCCGTTGAGAATAATCTCCAGCTCCGGGAAATCCTGCTTCAACTGCGCCGCCACGTCATACCGCAACGGCGGAATGTCGCGGTTTTCCTTCGGCGACAAGCCCTCAAGAATCGCAATCCGCGCATGCACGGTGAAACTGGTGCAGCCGGCGTCCTTCACCGTCCCGACGAAATCACACAACTGGGCATAACTGTCCCTGCCGTTGATGCCGATACGGTGCTTCACCGTCACCGGAATCGACACCGCATCACACATCGCCTTCACGCAATCGGCCACCAGGGCCGGGTGAGCCATCAGGATCGCGCCGATCATGTTGTTCTGGACGCGGTCGCTGGGGCAGCCGACGTTCAGGTTCACTTCGTCGTAACCCGCAGCCTCGGCCATACGGGCGCAGGCGGCCAGGTCTGCGGGGACACTGCCGCCGAGCTGGAGCGCGAGCGGGTGCTCGGCTTCGTTGTGGCGCAGGAAGCGGTCATGGTCGCCGTGGAGGATTGCGCCGGTGGTGACCATCTCGGTGTAGAGCAGGGCGCGTTTGGAGAGCAGGCGCAGGAAGAACCGGCAGTGGCGGTCGGTCCAATCCATCATAGGGGCAACGCTAAACCGGCGTGACGGCTCTGATAGGGAAAGGCTAGCGTTTACTGGAGATGAGGTTTTTTCGGAATTCATTAATACTGATCTTTTATACAGCGGTTTTTACCCGGTTTCCTTTGTTTTCTAGGATCGGTTGCTACATCGTAGCGATCGAATTCGGCAATGTAGCAACTGGAAATGGGCACGATCACAGCACGGAAGCGCAAGGACAATTCGACAGCCTACACGGCGCAGATACGGATCAATCGGGATGGCAAGACAGTTTATCAGGAAAGCCAAACCTGCGACCGTAAGCAGGTTGCCCAGGCCTGGATCAAGCGACGGGAGACCAAGCTGGCCCAGCCAGGTGCTATTGAGCGGGTGAATCGGAAGGGTATGACGATCAATAAGGTGCATGTTTGCTGCCAGTTCATACCGACCGGCATATCCACCAAATAAATTCGTCGCTGAACAAGCGGCCAAGGCGCCGCTAGCGGCATTCAAACGCTCAACGGCTGAAGTTCGTCTGGAGATGATGGGGCGTACCGACCTGTTTGCTGAGCGACAGATCAATGCTCAAGCCTTCAAGGAGGGCCTGGATGGAGAATACTTGGTTGACTCGGTGGAGCAGCTGTTTACCCAGGCCGGTTGGAGCACCACGGTGAGTTGCAATGCCGGAAAGAAAGGGAAGGCTAATGCAGCAAGCAAGCAAGAAAAAGCCAAAAGAAGTCAAAGTGTTGTCGCTTTGATGAGTGCGAGGCTCAATTAGAGAGAAATCCTGTAATATCTCGCCCGCGACGAGTCTGGGGATCAGCCGTCACTCCAAAAATACCAAGTCATATGCGTCGTGAAAAGACAGTCACCGGATAGCGAATAATGGATTTTAGAAAAGATATAAATGGTTTAAGAGCGCTAGCTGTACTGGCTGTCGTTATTTACCACTTCAATGCGTTATGGCTACCGGGTGGGTTTGCTGGGGTAGATGTGTTCTTCGTTATCTCCGGCTATTTGATGACGGCGATCATTTGCCGTGGGCTGAGTGGTGGTGATTTCAGCTTGCTTCGTTTCTATACTGCACGGGCTAAACGAATTATTCCTGTCCTGGCTGTTATGTGTTTTGCGTTGATAGTTTTTGGTTGGTTCAATTTGTTAGCGACCGAATACAAGCAAATGGCGCAGCATGTTTACAGTAGTCTTGGGTTTTACTCGAATATTGTTTATCTGAAGGAAGTAGGGTATTTTGCCGCAAGCACTAATGAAAATTGGCTGCTTCATACGTGGTCGCTTTCTGTAGAATGGCAGTTCTATATTCTCTATCCGGTGGTGCTGCTGGTCCTGAGCAAGATATTTGGAGTCAGGGCTATCCGTTGGCTTGTGCTGGCGGCGGTTTTGATTGGTTTTATTTACTCGCTCATACTTTCTCCACGGTATCCAGAACAAGCGTTTTATCTGCTGAAAGCCCGCGCCTGGGAGCTTTGCGCCGGTGGGCTTGCGTTCCTGTTCCCTCTCGCATTGGACAAGGCTAAAAGCCGTATCCTCGAATGGGCAGGGTTAGTGCTGATCCTGTGTGGCTATATCGTGATATCGAAAACTGTGGTCTGGCCCGGCTATTACGCACTCATGCCGGTCATGGGAACACTGATGGTAATCCTCGCCAATAGACAGAATTCTCGGTTGACCGGAAATTGGGTGTTTCAGCGCGTGGGCTTGTACTCGTACTCGATTTACATTTGGCACTGGCCTGTCATGGTCTACATGACTTATTCGGGGCAGCTCGATGGTTTTTCCAGCGCCTTGATAGGTATTGTTATTTCACTGGCGTTCGGTTATGCCTCCTATGCATTGATTGAGCGTAAGAGGGGCAAGTCTAAGAGCGGCGCTCGTTCTTTGGCTTGGTGTGGCGGTTTCGTAAGTCTCGTGTTACTCAGTGTTTTAGTTTTTAAATCCGATGGCCTCAACTCGGATATAAGAGGTGAGAGCATCACTGAGAAAACAAAATTCGTGGATAGTTATGCAGCGCTGCATAAGAATCTTGGTGAGGCATACTGGCTTAAATGTAATTCTTATGAGGTGTTTGCCGCTACCGGTGCTAAAAATATTGACGCTTCTTGCACTGAAAGGAAAGGGATGGGGGGTGTTTTTCTTTGGGGCGACTCGCACGCTGAAGCGCTTTCATTCGGAATTCGGAGCAATTTGCCTGCCGGTGTTCCTTTCTATCAAGTCACCTCATCTGCTTGTGGAGCAACCCTAGGTCAGAACAAGTCTCCTGTGGCGTTCCAAGCTACCTGCAATGCATCCAATGCCTTTGCATTAAAGGAAATTGCTCGGATTCAACCTGAGATGGTCGTGATGGCTCAACAGAATTCTCACGAGCTTACGGATTGGAATGAAATTGCTCGGCATCTCAAGACACTCGGAGTTAAAGAGGTCGTGCTGGTCGGGCCAGTACCGCAATGGCAACCGTCCTTGCCACTGGTGATCACTAAGCGTCACTGGAATTCTGCTAGCAGTCAGATCGTCGATCAGGGTCTGGATCAACGTATCCTCAAAACTGACGCATTGCTTAAGGAAAAACTCGATCCGAGTGTGATCGACTACATTTCTGTTATCGGCGGTGTGTGTAATGGCTTGGCCTGTTTGGCCAAGGTTGATGACGGGAAGTCGCTAATGGCGGTGGACTACGGTCACCTGACTCCTTCGGCGTCCTTGTACGTAGGACGAACGATTATTGCCCCGAGGCTGAAGCAACTGCTGCATTCCTCTAACGGCTGACAAACACCTATAACCAAACCCGGCACTTGCCGGGTTTTTTTCGTCTGGAGAAAATCATGGGACTAACCGAAGCACAGCTCCAACGCATCATGCCCAACGCCCGCCGCCAAGCGGGCGTTTTTGTATCCGCCCTAAACGCCGCCATGACCCACCGTAAGATCGATACGCCGAAGCGCCAGGCGGCGTTCCTTGCCCAGGTCGGTCATGAGTCGGGCCAGTTGCGGTACGTGCGTGAACTGGGGAGCGATGAGTACCTCAGCAAGTACGACACCGGCCCGCTGGCTGCCAAACTGGGGAACACTCCTGCAACTGATGGTGACGGCCAGCGCTATCGCGGCCGTGGCCTGATCCAGATCACCGGCCACGACAACTACCTGCGCTGCAGCCTGGCGCTGTTCGGTGATGAGCGATTGTTGCGCACGCCGGAGTTGCTCGAGGTGCCGCAATGGGCCGCTGAGTCGGCGGCATGGTTCTGGTCGATAAACGGATTGAATGCGCTCGCGGACCAAGAGCAATTCAAGACCATCACGCGTCGGATCAATGGCGGGCTCAACGGCCTGGAAGATCGGCTGCAGCTATGGGCAAGGGCGAGGGCGGTGTTATGCGTCTCCTCGACTTGATCCCTGCGCAGTTCCGGGTTGCCGTCGTCGGCTTGTTGCTGGTTGTTCTGGCTGCTGGTTCTGCCGCATCGGCATGGACCGCTCAAGGCTGGCGTTACGGCCAGGAGTTGGAACGCCAGGCCCGACTCCATGCCGACACCCTCACCGAGTTATCCATGGCCGGAGCCGCCCTGCAGCGCGACGAGCAGGGCAAGCGCTTCGCCCTGGAGCAGCGCCTGCAGAACAAAGACGAAACCCACCACAAGGAATTGACCGATGAGCAAACGAAGCAGGCTCGTTTGCGTGATCGCCTGGCTACTGCTGATCTGCGGTTGTCAGTCGTACTCGCCGCCACCGATGCCACCAGCAGCTGTTCAGTGTCAACCACCGCCACCACCGGCCGCGTGGTTCATGGCCCCACAAGAGTCCAACTTGACCCAGCGCATGCTCAACGAATTATCGGAATCACCGATGCCGGCGACCAAGGATTGATCGCCCTGCGGGCCTGTCAGGCCTACGCAAAAGAAGTTTCTACACCGAAGTAAAAGGAGCGGCCGGGTAGGATGCGTCAACATCCACCCCGGCCACTTTCCCCGCAGATAGTCCCTGCAAGTCCAGCCAAGGCTCCCGCTTCGTGCACAAAGCGGAGCGAGCCTAGCACTGCTTATCCATACAGCAAAGGTCTTGCTTTTATATGTCCACACCCATCATTCCTTGGATGGGCGGCAAACGCCGCCTCGCCGACCGCCTTATCCCGCTCTTCCCACCTCACGAATGCTATGTTGAAGTCTTCGCCGGCGGCGCCGCGCTCTACTTCATGCGTCCCCAGGCCGCGCCTGTTGAAGTCCTCAACGACATCAACGGCGACCTGGTGACGCTGTACCGCGTGGTGCAGAATCACCTGGAAGAATTTGTGCGCCAGTTCAAATGGGCGCTCAGTTCCCGCCAGGTGTTCGAGTGGCAGAAGATGACCCGCCCTGAAACCCTCACCGACATCCAACGCGCCGCTCGGTTCTTCTACCTGCAGCACCATGCCTTTGCCGGCAAGGTCATCGGGCAAACGTTCGGTACGGCCACAACTGGGCCTGCCATTAACTTGCTGCGGATCGAGGAAAATCTCTCGGCCGCTTGGCAGCGCCTGTCGGGCACGTACGTCGAAAACCTCCCTTGGCTTGAATGTGCTGAACGCTACGACCGTGCGCATACGTTCCATTACATGGACCCGCCTTATTGGCAGACCGCTGGCTATGGCGTGGACTTTCCGTTCGAGAACTATGAGCGAATGGCCGAATTCATGCGGCGCTGCAAGGGCAAGGTGATGGTTAGCATCAACGATCACCCGGACATTCGGCAGGTATTTGAGGGGTTCCATTTTGAGACCGTCGACATTTGCTACAGCACAACCAACCAGCGACAGGCCAAAGCTGAGGTCAGCGGGGAGCTGGTGGTCATGAACTGGGAGAGGGATGCTTTGGAAGGCCTATTTTAGTGTCCAGTTCATATTGGAATGTGCGGTATCGGCGCGTTGCCCAGCAGAACAAGGAAGAGCACTGCAGGGAAAAAAATTGGTTAAATCGGACAAATACAGCTAAATGTTAAAATAGTTCAGTTTATTTTCTTGACCCTATCCCTAGATGTGCTTTTCTAGAAAGGAACCTGATTGCGTCGGTAATTTGACTTTATGGAGGTTTCAAATGCGTGTGATCGGAACCATAGCTGGCGAGGGTTATTCGAGCGAAATATGTGAGGGTGATGACGGAAGAGTCTATTTCACGGCAGATGCCGATATCGACGCTGATGGTGCTAATGGACAGGCCGGAGGCAGAGCAGCCTATATGGACGATGATTCTGGTTCGGAGTTTCTGGCCAACGGAGGCATGCGCGTAGTTAGCGGTAAGGTTGTCTGTGCCCATGCCTGGGCTAGAAGCATTGTTATACTGGGTGAAGATAATGAGCCGTCTGTTTTCTCAGGAGGAGTTATTGCTTCAACTACATGGTATCGGCATCGTCACTTTGCGCGTGATGACCCACGTGCCTATGTAGATGCTGAGACCGTCCCTTATATTGTAGTGCCATCGATAATTGTCCAAAAAACAATCGGGGTTGTTCGAGGGTGTCTTGCTCGCGTTTCTTGGAATGGCCGGTCCGTGGACTGTGTAGTTGCAGATAAGGGGCCGACTAACCGCATAGGTGAGTTAAGTATTGCAGCAGCGAGAGCGTTAGATATTCCAGATAGTCCTAGGAGCGGAGGTTTAAACCGTCCCGAGGTGCTATATGAGTTGTGGCCAGGCGTTCCTGCGCCTGGTTTTGAGTTGCAACCGTCTTGATACTTAAAGTCTGATTTTTTTTTCGTATAATTAGTTTGTATTTTAGTATCTAAAGTGACTTTTTCTACGCAAACTCGTGGGATGATTGTCATGATGCTCGGTCGGTTTTTTTCTCGTAGTCTAGTATTATTTTTCGCAGTATGCTCAACACCTGAACAAAGGAGTGAAAATTTTTCCGCAAGCCGGTACGATGTTGTTTTGCCTTATATGCTTACTCTGGAAAAATATGCAGTTCCTTACAATAACTAACTAAAAATTAAGGATGCGCCTTCTATGAAGTCAATTGCTCGTTTCTCATTAATGGTATTAGTCGGTGCGTCTGTGTCCGCGTGCACCCCTTACACTCATACAAGAGTACTTGAGGCAGAAGAGCGTGCTATTTTTTACACTGAAAGGCAAGACGACAGCCATACAACGAATCCCGGAAAAATCCAGATAGTTTGTTCGGAACCAAGCCCTGATGCACTTAAGGTATTAGCGGCTTCAATGAGTGTTGAAAAGCAAGAAGTTGCAAAAATTGCTGCGGCTTATTCGGAGGCAGGTGCCAATATTGGACTGCGGACACATTCAATTCAGCTACTGCGAGATCAATTATTTGCAATCTGTCAAGCATATGCGAACGGGGGTATTACTGGGCCGACTTATCAGATGATGCTGACCCGCAATCAGCGCAACACTGTAGCGCTAATGGCTATTGAACAACTGACGGGTGTACTTAGAAGCCCAAGTGTTGAACTTTCAGGGGCAAGCTCAATTGGTCCCAATCAAGACCTCGTTGAAGCGCTTAAGAAACTCAAGGGAAATGCTGAGGATAAGTACAGCGCACTATCGGCCGCTGACAAGAATAAGCCTGAAGGTACAGCACTTAAGGCCGCAATTGATGGCTACGCTGCAGATATAGCTAAGGCTGAGAAAGCAATTGTTTCAGCAGTTGCGAATGCTACAAATAAGCCAGCTGCTGGAGGGGGGGTTGACCCAGCATCTGTGAGTACGGTGACAGCAGCGATACAACACATTTCAGATCAGGTGACAGGGATGACTGATCTGTTTTATATATGTTTGGATGTGAATCAAACCTATAAAGCTAAGGGCTGGGGGGCGCTGCCAACTGAACTCGCGACACGATGTGATGGTGCCTTTAAGAATACTCCAACTATAGATATTAAAAGTCTAGGTGGCGGTACCAATACTATGAGCGGTTCGGGTGGTGTGATCACGAAAGGTAAATAGAGCGAGGAAGTGAGCTAAGGGCAACACGCCGAACTGACATATAGCGCTACCCAAAAGAAGGCTTTATTTCTGGAGCCGTTCTTTTGTGTAGCCAGCGGTATGGGCTGCTCAGTAGCCAACTGGTGGGCCGGTGGCTATCTCAATCTACAGAGTCTCCGTTCTTATTCAGTGCATCCTAGCGTGATAGTTGCACACGCAGAAGGCTAGCGGGATTTTAGGGCAAAATTAGGGCAGATTCAGGACCGCCATAGGCCGCATGGCACCATGACCAAGGTGCTAAAACATCGTATTTTCTGGCCTTAAGCGGTATGCAGAGACGCAAGAAGGGGTTCGAATCCCTAAGCTGGGCGACTTTTAAAGATCATTAGACGCATTGATCGCTGCTCCGAGGGGAGTGTTAACCAATTTCTCATTCTTCAAATACATATTGCCGATATTCTTTATCGAAATGTAATATTCCGAAATCAGAACCGAAGTGGCGAATGGGAAGAATATCAGGAAGGAGCTTCTCCCAAGCAGGAATGATCTCCTTGGCATAAGCTTTAAATTCTGGTCTTTCGGATAATCCTTTAATTGCTAGATCGTTAAAGCTGACGCTGTGGTCGGAGTGTTTGGAATACCAAAACATTGTGCCAAGATCCGCTGCTTGTTTAACTAAAGTAAGTAACGTCTTGTCGGTTATTTTATATCCAGTTGCTGCAGCATAGAATTTTAAAAGCTTGCACGTTTGACGTACCACCAATTCCAACCGAAAAATAGCGTTCGGGTGTGATCCGCCCGGAACGGCTTCAGCAGGTAACATGTTGCCGCGATTAAATCGACAAAATGTGCAAGCCATGCTAGCAACCAATAGGTAACAATTATCAAGCACGATTTGCCAGTTAAACTTTGGAGTTTCCTCAGTTCCTACGTTTGCATGCCGAAGTAGTTCAAACACTGCGATATTAGTCGCTTCGGAATCTGCGGCTAGTTCAGTTATGTGTGATATTATAGATTGATCTCGCGAAAGAGGGATATCTCCTTGTGCGGCTAATTCGCTTGTAATTACGGCGTGGGAATCTAGTCCTGTATTCAATCCGTGTTTTTTTCGGATAATTCCGTGTTCTTGGACCGCGTGCCCTAATTCGTGAAATAGAATCCAAGTAAGCGATCCAAAAAACATATTATTGATACAGGAGTCTTTTGGAGTGCTCGAAGGTATTATTTGCAGTGAAAAGTATCCAGGATTTCGCTGTAAGAATTCTTTAAGTTCGGCGTCCTGAGTGAATTCGTAGAAACCTTCTGCGTAGCGATAAAGTTGGATGGCTAACTCATAGTTGACGACTATCTTATGCTCAGGGCCGTCGATAGGTTGAATGGACGAATAGGCTGATGCATTGAACTCGTTCTCAGTTGACCAGCCGATAGTCAGGTTTCCAGATAGCGGCGTATCGAGCTTCAGATATTTCACTTACCAAGTCTCCAAGGATGCCTATCGCTAACGCTGTGATTTCTGAGTTTGGTTTTGATGGATTAATTTTAAAGTGCTCCATGCTGTATTCGACTTGATAAGTACATTGTTGATAAGATCAGGTCCATCTTTGTTGCTTCTGAGTGATCTGTAGTCGATTTAAATGATGCGAATCTAGCCCGTGCTCTTTCTCTTCAGCTTCGCTAAACCCTGTTTGATGTGCCCGGCGTTCTCTCCGATTACCCACAAGGCTCCCCTAACGTTCTCCCCGATTTCATTCATACCCTGCTTTTCTGCCAGCAGCGTGAGCTCCACCAAGGCTGCCTCTAGACCGAGTTGATTTTGATCCATCCTTTCCAGCACGTCCAATAACGAATACTCGTCTGACATGGCGCCGACCCCTTTCTAGAAAAGAACAAGCATAGTACCGGTAGTGCCATTGGTAGGCGGTAGTCGCAATATGCTTAAAAATTGCTACAAGGCAATGCGCAACGCAGTGTTTAACCAATGAGAACGGGATCCAGACCGGAAGCTATGCCCAATCCATCATCGGGGCGACGGAGAAGCGGCGGGAGAGGAGGGGCGGTGAAGCGCTGATCAGGGGCATTGGGCAATCTGAGTGGGCGGGGCAGAGGCCTGGAGTTTATCAGGAATCCACGGGAAGGCTTCGCACGCCGCATCTCCATCTTTCGCGTGTTCGGTTTCAATCACTCTCTGATCGTAATCTTCTTCGACCACGGACCGGAAAATCTTGCACCGATAAAAAATCCGAATTGGAACGCCTGCACCTCGGTCAGGTGTCGGTCACGGTAAGGAAACAGTTTTCAAGGTCGATGGTCTTGGCACGGATTGGCTGCGGCAGGTCAACCATGACGTTGTTGGCCCGGAAGTCCATGTGCATTTTTTCGATCTTCGGGTTCGTGTTGGTTCTACATCACCTACTGGAAAAAATCACCGGCAAAAAGATTTTTATCGTGCGATAATGGCTATGAGCCATCAATTTTTTATAAGTACTATTAATGAAAGCGACATTTTCCGCGAAGTTGTTTGTTGTTTTTATTGCTTCATTATTGATCGGCGTCGTTTGTTTATTGATCGACGCATTCCTCTAGAGCGTTCTAAGAACGCTTCGGCTGCTTGTATTGTCGCGTGAGAAGTCGGCCCAATACAAAAAAACTACCCAGAATAAAACCCAGGAAAGCGCCCAGTGCGAGGAGTTTTTTTGAGTTTTTATTGTTAACGGTTTTGACTTCGTCGAGAACGTTGAACGCGCGTACGCTTTTTCCAGAAGCCAGCGCTGGTAAGTTAAGTGCCATGGCTTCGTTGTTGGCAGTATCCAGCGCGGATTTCAGTTGAGTTCTTGCCGACTCTTCAGTCGTGGCCGTTGTCGATGCGACGTACAGGAAGGATTCGTTTTTGCCTGTCTTGGGCGGCACTTCCTTCAGTGTAATGGCTTGAGCCGCCATGACGCCCATGGCGGTATAGAACACGTCGTTTTGTATTGAGCTGTACAGGTCGGTTTCCAGCGAGTGCGGGATCGCAGTAGGGGCGGGTTCTTTTTCTTTAACTTCTTTATATAAGCTGTAGAGCGAGGCTTTGGTAAGGTATGTGCTAGCAGTCCATTGCGCGGGGGCGGTTGCATAGATTGCATATGAAGCGATAGCGCCTGCTACCGTTGTGGCTATAAGGATTTTCTTACTTGTCCATAAGGCTTGGATAAGTGGAATCAAATCTATTTCATCATCAGTACGACGGCTATTCGAATTCGTTGAAGTGCTCACAAAAAAATTCCTTTACTTTGCATTTCCGAATTGTAGAGAAAAAAACACAATACGGCATGTAATATTATCAGGCGATTTAGATGAGAATTTTTCCGGTTTGTGCGGCTTGAAATCGTTCTTCAGCACCACCTGAACCGACGCTGTCCCCCAGCAAAGTTTCATAATTCCTTCCGCCGTTGAGGTCTACGATCTTTCTCAAGAGAAGCCCCCACGGTCCAGTCCACAGGGAACTGAAAAAATGATTTCGAACCTCGTCAAAGTCGTGATGATTACGAGCACGTTGCTGTTGGGCGCTTGTTCTTCGGGTGCGCCGGGCATGAGTGGCGACCCTTGCTTTTCAGGCGGATGCCAGGCGTTTGGTGACCACAGCTCCAGCAAGGCTGCCAAAACCAATTTTGGCGGCAGTGGCCTGGGGAGTAGTTATGGGGAATATGGGACGGGGTTGTTGCATGATGATTGATGGCGCATATGGCCCGGCGGGGGGCAGGCGCCCTTGTCGCCGGGGAGGTGAGTCAGCTCGTTACCACAACCCCATTATGGAAAATCTCGCGCCTGGCGCGGCGGCTGATGTTCTCATGTTTGCTTGAGGTGTAGATTTCGTCAAAACGACGGCGATCAATGCCGTCGTAGTTGCCAAGTTCTTGCAGCACCCTCCGGTCGTAATCCTCTTCGATCATGAACCGGAAAATTTCCCGCCGATAATAGAACCCGAATTGAAACGCCAGTACCTCGGTCAAGTAGTCCGTTGGCGTGAGAAAGCAGTTTTCCAGGTCGATGGCCTTGGCGTGCGTCGGCTGCTCCAGGTTGATCATCACATTGTTTGCCCAGAAGTCCATATGCACCACGCCTTTGCTGTGCAGGCAGTGCAACAGTTTGAACGACGCGGTGATCAGGCTCTGGATGGCACGCTCCTGCTTGAGCCATTCCAGGCCATTGAGGTGGCCCTCCAGCATCTCGGTAAAGATGAAGAATTCCTGGATCAGGCCAAGCGCTGACTTTCGATAACCGAACCCATATAAGCCAGCAACCGGCGCACCGCGTTTCTGGGCGCCGAGGGTGTTGATGACTTCTTCGACCGGCCAGTCAAACGCACCGTCCCGCTTGGCGCGCCCGAAGGTCACGCGCAATTTGGGCCTGAGGCTGTCCAGCGGCTGGGATTTAGCGAACAGGTTGGCTTCCATCCCTTTGAGCGGTGCGCTGATGCGATCTGTCAGTTGGTGGCGCGTGTCGATCAGGTCCTGAATCGCCTGTTGCGTTTTGTGGTCGGCGGTGTCGGTGGTGAAGATCGTCGCATTGCGATGAGTGAGGGTCGTCGGAAAACTTTGCAATACACCTGTGTCAGGAAAGCTCAAAACACGTCCTTGTCATTGGGAATAAATATGACGGATATGTTACAGCTTGTGCTTATTGGATCCAACCTGAACTTTACCTGAACGGAAATGAAATAGTCTCATTGCGCCGATTCTTCACTGTTCATGGCGATTGAAATGTGCTGATAGCCCTGGGGCTTGAGCTTAATGCCCTCCCTGCATCCGCCGTGCTATCAGGTAAATGCCCAGCCCGACCAGTGCCGTCGCCGCGCCGATGTAGCCGGTGCTGGTCCAGCCAAACCCAGCCGTAATCGCCATCCCGCCGAACCATGGCCCCAGCGCATTGGCCAGGTTGAACGCCGCATGGTTGGACGCTGCCGCCAGGCTCGGTGCTTCGTGGGCGATGTCCATCAGGCGGATCTGCAGCGGTGCGGCCAACGAGACCATGGTGCCGACCAGGCCCATGCTCAGCAGCACGCCCCATAGCGAGGCCGCCGCGAAGGGGAAGAACAGCAACACGGCCATCGACCACACCAATATCCAGCCCACGGCGCGAAACTGCATGCGATCAAACAGCTTGCCGCCGGCGATGTTGCCGATAATCCCGCCCACGCCGAATGCTGCCAGCCCAAATGGAATCCACTGCGGGGATACCTTGGTTACTTCCAGCATGGTCGGTGCCAGGTAACTGAACACGCAGAACATACCGGCAAAGCCGATGGCGCCAATGGACAGCGCCATCCACACCTGGGGTTTGGTGAAGGCGCGCAGTTCCTTGCGCGGGTCGCTGCGTTGTTCGTCGTGGCGATGGGGCACAAATTGCCAGACCAGGGCGATGGTGCACAGGGCGATCACGCTCACCAGTGCAAACGCCGAGCGCCAGCCCAGGTGCTGGCCGAGGAAGGTGGCGATAGGATTGCCGAGCAGCATCGCGAGGGTCAGGCCCATCATTACCCGCGCCACGGCGCCGGCGCGTTTGTCGTTGGGCACCATGCTCGAGGCGACCACGGCAGCAATGCCGAAGTAGGCGCCGTGGGGCAGGCCGCTGATAAAGCGGAACGCCACCAACGAGCCGAAGGTCGGGGTGAACGCAGTGGCGAGGTTGCCCAGGGCATACAGGCCCATCAGCAACAGCAGCATGTGTTTGCGCAGCAGCTTGGCGCCGAGGATGGCCAGCAGTGGGGCGCCGACCATGACGCCGAGGGCATAGGCGCTGATGGCGTGGCCAACCTGGGGTTCGCTTAAACCCAGGTTTTGCGCGATGTCGGGCATCAGGCCCATGATGGCGAATTCGCCGGTACCGATCGCGAAGGCGCCCACGGCCATGGCGGCTTCCATTTTGGCGGCGCTGCGCGCGGGCAGTACGTGCCCGGGAGTTTGGTGGATAGACATGGATCGCTCTGTGATGAAAGGTGGTACGAGGGAGTGCGTCGATGCTACGCAAGCAGCGACGAAGGAGTCTAGAACAGCCTTTTGCCCGAGAGTTCCTGCCCTGTGACCTCAGGTCGCGCTTGCCACACTTGACACTCGCGCGTTAAAACCGGCGATTTAGAGTTGTCAATTGGTCAAACGACGCATAAACGCCGTGTGGCGTGATATTCTGCGCGCCGTCTTGGTCTGGTCTTTCCCCGGTACGTACACCCGTATACGTCCCGGCGTTTGGCTGTCGCCCAGGTAGCTGAAGCCAATAATGATAAGAAGTCAGCGCAGAAGGGACATAAAAGTGAGGTCGATACGTCGGCCTTGTGTGCCCACCCTGCGGTCCCCGAGTGAATGTGCAAACCCCGCGGTGCGTTGCCTGGCGCAGCGTGATTGAGGGTTGCCCATGATCAGGGGCGGTGGGGCGGATGGCGTTTTATCATAGGTGCTACTGATGTTTAAAAAAGTAAACACTGCCCTGCTGGGGCTGGCTTTGTCGATGGGGATCACGTCCGTTCACGCGGAAGAGACAAAGAAAGTCGATGTGCTGCTGATCGGCGGCGGCATCATGAGTGCAACCCTGGGTGTCTGGCTCAATGAGCTGGAGCCGGGCTGGTCGATGGAAATGGTCGAGCGCCTCGATGGCGTCGCCGAAGAAAGCTCCAACGGCTGGAACAACGCCGGTACCGGTCACTCGGCCCTGGCTGAGCTGAACTACACCCCGGAAGACAAGAACGGCAACGTTGAGATCCCGAAAGCGGTCGAGATCAACGAAGCGTTCCAGATCTCCCGTCAGTTCTGGTCCTGGCAGGTCCAGCAGGGCGTGCTGAAGAACCCGCGTTCGTTCATCAACTCCACGCCGCACATGAGCTTTGTGTGGGGCGATGACAACATCAAGTTCCTCAAGAAGCGCTACGAAGCCCTGCAAGCGAGCCCGCTGTTCGCCGGCATGCAGTACTCCGAAGACCCGGCGCAGATCGCCAAGTGGGTTCCGCTGATGATGGAAGGGCGTGACCCGAACCAGAAAATCGCGGCCACCTGGAGCCCGCTGGGTACCGACATGAACTTCGGCGAGATCACCCGCCAGTTCGTCGCTCACCTGCAAACCACGCCTAAGTTCGACCTGAAACTGTCGAGCGAAGTGCAGGACATCACCAAGAACGCCGACGGTTCGTGGCGTGTCAGCTACAAAAACCTGAAAGACGGCACCAAGACTGAAACCGACGCCAAGTTCGTGTTCATCGGCGCGGGCGGCGGTGCACTGCACCTGCTGCAAAAGTCGGGCATTCCTGAAGCCAAGGAATACGCTGGCTTCCCGGTCGGCGGCTCGTTCCTGGTGACCGATAACCCAACCGTCGCCGAGCAGCACCTGGCCAAGGCCTACGGCAAGGCTTCGGTTGGCGCGCCACCGATGTCGGTTCCGCACCTGGACACCCGCGTGCTGGATGGCAAGCGCGTGATTCTGTTTGGCCCATTCGCCACCTTCTCGACCAAGTTCCTGAAAGAAGGCTCGTACCTGGACCTGCTGACCAGCACCACCACCCACAACATCTGGCCAATGACCAAAGTCGGTATTCGTGAATACCCACTGGTCGAGTACCTCGCCGGCCAACTGATGCTGTCGGATGACGACCGCTTCAAGGCGCTGCAGGAGTACTTCCCGAACGCCAAGCAATCCGACTGGCGCCTGTGGCAGGCCGGCCAGCGCGTGCAGATCATCAAGCGTGACGAAGAGCAGGGCGGCGTCCTGAAACTCGGTACCGAGGTGGTCAGCTCCGCCGACAACACCATTGCAGGCCTGTTGGGTGCATCGCCAGGCGCGTCCACCGCGGCTCCGATCATGCTGACCGTGCTGCAGAAAGTGTTCAAGGACAAGGTTGCGACCCCTGAGTGGCAGGCAAAACTGCACCAGATCGTGCCTAGCTACGGCACCAAGCTGAACGACAGTCCTGAGGCTGTTGCCAAGGAATGGGCCTACACCGCCAATATCCTGCAACTGCCTGCACCGCCTGTGATTCCGCAAAAGGCTGCTGTCAAGGCGCCCGAGGCTGCCAAGCCTGCGGCTGAGCCGAGCAAGCCGGCGTCTGACCTGGCGCTGTAAGCCGCTGGGGAGGTCCTGGGTCAGGACCTTGCCGGTAACAAAAAGCCCGCTGAACCGGTAACGGTCAGCGGGCTTTTTTGTGCGTGTCTAACGGCGGGTGCGTTCGACAGGCGGCAGTTCAACCGTACGCTCGGCGGCGGCCAGCGCTGCTTTCAAGCCAGCCTGGTCCAGCGGGACGCAATAGGCAGGCTTGCCGCGTTCCAGCCGCCAGCTGTCATCCAGGCTGCCGGCATCCACGGCGTCGAAACCCAATTCGTCGAGTAGCGTGATGACGCGTGCCTTCGCTGCGGCGTCATCCGCTGCCACCGGCAACGCCCGGCGGTCGGGGGCACCGTGGGGGCGCGCGTCCTGCGTCAGGTCGGGAGCGAAGATCGCGTTGAACACTTTCACCACATGTGAATGGGGCAGATGCTCGGCGAGCAACCGGCTGGTGGTGGATTCGAAGCGATCCAGTACCGGGATATGGCCGTCGCGGTTCGGGTAGTAATTATTCGCATCCATCACAGTCTTGCCCTCCAGCCATTGCGCCGGGACACTGCGGTAATGCTCCAGGGGGATCGCCACGAGCACCACATCGCCGAATTTGGCGGCGTCGTCGGCACTGCCCACCTGCACGCCGAGTATGCCGCTCACTACGCTGCTCATGGTGTGGGGACCACGGGAGTTACTCAACATCACTTTGTGCCCGGCCGCCAGCGCCAGTTGGGCCACGGCGCGCCCGATAAAGCCTGCTCCAATAACACCAATCTTCATGGTCTTGCTCCAATGAATGGGGGAGCGGTTATGATGATTGGCAACCAATCGGCGATAAATTGTCGTTTTAGTGTGGATGTTGTTACTGGGAGTAGGGAGTGATGGATCGCCTGTCGAGCATGAATGCCTTTGTGATAGCTGCTGAGTTGGGCTCGTACGCGCGGGCTGCCGAGCGCTTGGGCATGTCGCCGCAGATGGTGGCCAAACATGTCACCGCGCTGGAGCAGCGCCTGGGCGCTCGCTTGCTTAACCGCACCACACGAAGGCAAAGCCTGACGGAGCTGGGGAGCGCGTACTACGAGCGTTGCAAACATATCCTGATAGAAGCCGAGGCTGCCGATTCACTGGCGCAGATCATGAACGACACGCCGCGTGGCAAGCTGAAAATCACCGCGCCCGTTACCTTCGGCTCCTACAGCCTGATGCCGTTGATTACCGGGTTCCTGCGCGACAACCCGGATGTGGAAATCGACCTGCACTTGACCGACCGTTTCGTGGACCTGGTGGAGGAGGGCTATGAAGCCGCTTTTCGTATCGGCCCCCTGGCGACCACCGGTCTGACAGCCAGGCCACTGGCACCTTACCGCCTGGTGGTCTGCGCGTCGCCGGAGTACCTGGCGGCACGCGGTACCCCGCAGGCCCCGGTGGACCTTGAGCGTCATGAATGCCTCGGCTACGCCTTCTGGTCGCGGCCGGCGGATCGCGAGTGGGTGTTCTACCAGGGTTCGACGCCTTGCAAGGTGCAGGTTGCCAGTCGCTTGCAGATCAATGAAAGCAGGGCCTTGATGACCGCCGCGCTGGATGGTTTTGGCATCGTGCTCGGTCCGGAAGACTTCTTGCGCGGGGCATTGGCCAGGGGCGAATTGGTGAGAGTGCTGCCGGACTTTGAAGCGCCGAGCCGGCCGATGCACCTTGTCTACACGGCGAACCGCCAGCGTACGGCCAAGTTGAGACGCTTTGTCGAAGCGGTGTTGGGACGCTTCGGTCACCCTTGATGCGTGCTGCTTCAGCAATCCGACAGACACAACCTGTTAAAAAAGTACCCAGGCCTGAGCAGGAGCATGGCTGAAACACGGGGGCATTTTTACCGGTGCAGGTGTTGGGCGATAACGCCCGAGGGGGTTGTATGTTGTTACGTTACGCGGCATTAGCGGCAGTTGTGGTCGCGGCGTCCGGGTGTGTGCAGGAGCGCGTGGTGCATGAGCGCCGGCCTGTACAGCGTGAATATGTCGAGGTGGTTGCGCCACAACCGCCGCCGACCCAGGTCATCGAAGTCGAGCCTGCCGTACGTGAAGGTTACATATGGTCACGTGGTTACTGGCGCTGGGAAGGCGGGCGCTACGTTGCCGTACACGGCCATTGGGAGCCGGTGCGCGAAGGCTATCGTTATGTGCATCCACATTGGGTGCAGCGCAATGATGGCTACCACTGGCAGGTGGGTGGCTGGGTTCGTTGAACCCCGACTAGGAAGGCTTCTTTGTACCCAGGAGCCGTACTTCCCGCAGCAGCGCGGCACCGAGTTGATCGGTGCCCAGTTCCTTGTATCCCACGGCCTTGACCTCTCCGTTCTCTTCGGCCTGGATGATGATCACCGGTGTCTCTTTGCCGCTGGCTTCGTCGATGTGAAAAGCATATTGGGGAATATCCACCTTGATCGGCGTACCTGCGGCCTTGCCTTGCACATTGATCAGGAACGCTGCGCAGCCGGTGTCCACATCCACACTGGTGGCAGAACGCCCGCTGACGAAGCAGCTCTTTGGCAGGTCGGGCCAGATGATCTCGGCCAGTGCGAGGGGCGGCGTCAGGGCCAGGGCAGCAAGAAGAAACGTGCGCACGTGGGGCGTTCTCTCGTTCAGGGATTTGCGACTTTTACCAAAGCCTGCCCCTTGCCGCAATGTTGCCGCTCAGCCCAGACGCTTCATACCCGCTGCCTTGGCCGCACCGAGGTCAAAGGTAGCGGTGTATTCGCACCCGGCCGCGTGGGCGCAGCGCTCTATCAGGCAATCGGCAAAATCGGCGTTGTTGGCCGTGAACCGTCGAAGCGCCTGCCAGATGACCTCGGCATGTTCGACGGTCAATTCACGGGTGCGCAGTAGTGTTTCCAGAACGACGACAATGTCATTTTTGGCACATTGGTAGCAGCTCTGTAATACCCATACCAACTCCACCACGGACACCAGGCTGACAAACCCTGGCGAAAGCGTGGTGAGGGATTCGATCAATTCGCAGGCCTTGGGGGATTGAACGGGATCATCCTGGGTGACGTAGCGCACCAGTACATTGGTATCCAGTCCGATCATCCAGCCTTCGCTCCCTGTGCTGCGATGGCGCGGTTCATGTCGTCAATGGACACGACCCTTGCAGGCTTCCGGACCAGCCCCTTGAGGTCATGGACAGTCTTGCTCGCTGCAATGATGGAAAACTTGCCATCTTCCGTTTCGACGAACTCGACGCGGTCGCCTGTTTCCAGGCCAAGTGCGGTCCTGACTTGGACGGGGATGGTGATTTGCCCTTTTGAGGTAAGTGTGGCGGTCGCCATGGTAAAGATCTCCAACATGATGCTCCTTACCTTAGGGTAAGGAGTGGTGGAGGACAATATCCGTTGGTCCATAGGTCGCTCTTCAGGTGGAGGATGAGTCGGAGTCATGAAAACCTAGTCCGAACTCAGCCCTCCCGCACGCTTACCCATGGCGCAAAGAGATACAAACTATGACCGACCGCTAGTAAAGCCTGGCGGCTGTAAGCAAATTAACTGGCGAGCTCACTGCACTACGCGATAACACGGCACATACGCCGCGCCACCCGGCAACTTCATGCGATGCTGGGCAACGAACGCCTGCAACAGCTCATCCAGTGGCTTCATGATGGCCGGGTCGCCGTGGATCTCGTATGGGCCATGTTCTTCGATCAGGCGAATGCCCTTGTCCTTCACGTTACCCGCCACGATTCCCGAAAACGCACGGCGCAGGTTGGCTGCCAGTTCATGGGGCGGCAGTGCGTGGCTCAGTTGCAGGCTGGCCATGTTTTCGTGGGTCGGGTCGAACGGGCGCTGGAAGCCTTCGTCGATCTTCAGCAGCCAGTTGAAGTGAAACGCGTCGTTGCGCTCACGGCGGAACTGCTTCACCGCCTTGAGGCCGACAGTCATCTGGCGGGCCACTTCGGCCGGGTCGTCGATGATGATCTGGTAGTGCGCCTGCGCGGCTTCGCCGAGGGTGGCGCCGACGAAGGCATGCAATTGTTGCAGGTACGGCGCGGCTTGTTTCGGCCCGGTGAGAATGACCGGGAAGGGCACGTCGCGGTTGTCCGGGTGCATCAGGATGCCCAGCAGGTACAGGAACTCTTCGGCCGTACCGGCGCCGCCGGGGAAGATGATGATGCCGTGGCCCACGCGCACGAAGGCTTCAAGGCGTTTTTCGATGTCCGGCAGGATCACCAGTTCGTTGACGATCGGGTTCGGCGCTTCGGCGGCGATGATGCCCGGCTCGGTCAGGCCCAGGTAGCGCCCGCCGGTAATGCGTTGTTTGGCGTGGGAAATGGTCGCGCCCTTCATCGGGCCTTTCATCACGCCCGGGCCGCAACCGGTGCACACGTCGAGGCTGCGCAGGCCGAGTTCGTGGCCGACTTTCTTGGTGTATTTGTACTCTTCGGTATTGATCGAATGCCCGCCCCAGCACACCACGATCTTCGGTTCCACGCCCGGACGCAGGGTGCGGGCATTGCGCAGCAGGTGGAATACGTAGTCGGTGATGCCCTGGGAGTTGCTCAGGTCGATGCGCTGGCTGTCCAGCTCGTTCTCGGTGTAGACGATGTCCCGCAGGGCGCTGAACAGCATTTCGCGGGTGCTGGCAATCATTTCGCCATCGACGAAAGCATCGGCGGGGGCGTTCAACAGCTCCAGGCGCACGCCACGGTCCTGCTGGTGGATGCGCACTTCAAAGTTCTTGTAGGCGTCGAGGATGGTCTTGGCGTTATCGATATGGGCGCCGGTGTTGAGGATCGCTAGGGCGCACTGGCGAAACAGGGTGTAGATGCTGCCGGTACCGGCTTCGCTCAGTTGCTGGACTTCACGTTGGGACAGGGTTTCGAGGCTGCCCTTGGGGCTGACGGAGGCATTGATGACTTGGCGTTGGGGCATTCTGATTCCTTGAAAACGCAGCCACCGCACCTGTCGAGGTGCGATGACGTGAGAATGGTGGGCGCAGGTTAGGGCGCACGAGCCGGATATTTACCTCAGGCGCAGGGCCGAGCGCAAATACCGTCCAACACCATCATGCCGCAGAACTTACTCAATCAGCTTCCAGTTTTTGTAGAAAACCCGACGCAGGGTAAAGACCAGCCCGGCAAAACCCGCGATGACGGCGTTAAGCACCGACGGCAGCGGCGTTGGCCGTACGATGTCGATAAACAGGCAGTAGCGCTTGGCGTCGTTCTTGTTGAAGGACGCATGCATCAGCGTGTCATCAAAGATAAACAGCGGGTCGTCGTGCCAGTAGTGCTTGTGCTTGCCGACCTGGATGTACACGCCATCGTGATGGGGCGCCGGTGCCATGTTGTAGAGCACGCGGAACATCATGCGCAGGGGGCCGAAGTGAAAGGACGTCGAGCGGTTCTCGTTGAACACCGACACGCCGATGGTTTTCACGAACGGCAGTTTTTTGCGCAGTTCAGGAATATCCAGGGTGGTTTCGATCGGTCGCCCGTACCACTGGAAAAACAACATGCCGCGCTTCTTCTCGGCCATGCGTTCATCCAGGTAGCCGATGATTTCATCCTTGTGGGCCATGGCGTCATCGAGCACCTGTTGCAGGTCTGTGCGCCAGGCCGGTGGCAGGTCGCCCATCGTGTAGACGTGACGGTTACGCGCGCTCAGCAGGTCGAACAGGGTGTTGAACGGGGCCAGCAGCCAAGTGTTGCGACCGCTGCCGATAAAGTATTTCTTGACGGTCGGCTTGTCATACAGGCCGTTACGCAGGAAGTCGTAAACGCCGCACACCAGTACCAGGCAGAGGAACACCAGCGTGGTTTCGGGGAACACATCGATAATCAGCAACACGCCGAGTACCCAGGCGACCGATACCGCTTTCTTACGCAAAGCAGACTTGTTCATGCAACTCAGCTCCAGAAGGACGCCATTCGACAGGTCCGGATCCGTGGCCGCGAGTGGTGGGGTTTTGAAACATAATGAAACATCTTCGTCATGATAAGGCGTCCAGCAGCGGATTGGCGTTTTAAATAGTGCAAAATTGTGAAGGCTCGACACAGTCTTTAACCCTGGTGGGCTCGTGTGGATTGGATTTTGTAAACAGAAGATTTGCGACTATCGTGACGCTTCGGTTTTTCGGACGTCATAGACCGGTACGATTGAAGTTGAATGGCCACCATTGGCCTTCGGCACCTTGGAAGAGGCAGAAATTTTATGATCATCAAACCGCGGGTTCGTGGCTTTATCTGTGTGACCGCTCACCCTGTTGGCTGTGAAGCGAACGTCAAGGAACAGATCGACTACGTAACTGAGCACGGCGCCATCAAAGACGGCCCGAAGAAGGTGCTGGTCCTTGGCGCTTCCACCGGCTACGGCCTGGCCGCGCGCATCAGTGCAGCGTTTGGCTGCGGCGCCGACACCCTGGGCGTGTTTTTTGAGAAAGAAGGCGAAGAAGGCAAGCTGAGCTCCGCCGGCTGGTACAACAGCGCTGCGTTCGAGAAGTTTGCCGTTGAAAAAGGCCTGTACGCCAAGAGCATCAACGGCGACGCGTTTTCCGACGAGATCAAGCGCCTGACGATCGAAACCATCAAGAAAGACCTGGGCAAGATCGACCTGGTCGTCTACAGCCTGGCCGCGCCACGGCGTACTGATCCAAAAACCGGTGAAGTCTACAACTCCACCCTCAAGCCAATCGGCAAGGCTGTGACCCTGCGCGGTATCAATACCGACAAAGGCGTTGTGGTCGACACTACCCTCGAGCCTGCAACCCAGGAAGAAATCGACGGCACCGTCAATGTCATGGGCGGCGCCGACTGGCAGCTGTGGATCGACGCCCTGCGTGATGCCGACGTACTGGCCGAAGGCGCCAAGACTACCGCGTTCACCTACCTCGGTGAGAAGCTGACCCAGGACATCTACTGGAATGGCTCCATCGGCGAAGCCAAGAAAGACCTGGACAAGAAAGTCCTGACCCTGCGCGACAACCTCGCTGCACTGAAGGGCGACGCCCGCGTATCGGTTCTCAAGGCGGTGGTCACCCAGGCCAGCTCCGCGATCCCGATCATGCCGCTGTACTTGTCGTTGCTGTTCAAAGTGATGAAAGAGCAGGGCACCCACGAAGGCTGCATCGAGCAGGTCTACGGCCTGTTCAAGGACAGCCTGTACGGCAGCGAACCGAAGCTTGACGCCGACGGCCGCCTGCGCGCCGACCTGGCCGAACTGGAACCGAAGGTCCAGGACGCCGTGGCGGCACTGTGGAACCAGGTCACCGACGAGAACGTCGACGAGATCAGTGATTTCGCCGGCTACAAGGCTGAGTTCCTGCGCTTGTTCGGCTTTGAAATCGATGGTGTGGACTACGAGGCTGACGTGAACCCGACCGTGAAGATCAAGGGTCTGGTCCAAGCCTAAACGCGGTTAAAAATATGGGAGGAGGCGTGTCCCCCTCCCATATTTGTTTTTTTGGTTTTTCAGATCCGTCTTACGCTCCGGCGCGCACCTCCCTCCTTGTAAATCTGCCAGACTCCCTCAGCTCTCAAACCATGCTAACGGAGGATCTGATGACGATTCGTGCAGTCGTTTTTGATTTCGGCGGTGTTCTCTTCGATTGGCACCCGCAGCACCTCTATCGCAAACTGATTGCCGACGATCAAGAGCGGCAATGGTTCCTCGATAACATCTGTACCCAGGCCTGGAACACCGAGCAGGATGCGGGGCGGCCGCTGGCCGAAGCCACACAGATCCTGATCGATCAATACCCCGAGCATGAACCCTTGATCACGGCCTATTACGGCCGCTGGCACGAAATGCTGCGTGGCCCGTTGCCCGAAGGCGTGGCGATTCTCAACGCGCTGCATCAGGCCAACATGCCACTGTTCGGGCTCACAAACTGGTCGGCCGAGACCTTTCCCTATGCGCTTGCCCACTACCCCTTCCTTCGTCAATTTCGCAATATCGTGGTGTCTGGCGAGTTGAAGCTGATAAAGCCCGACGCGGCGATCTACCACGCGAGCCTCAGCCAGGTACGGGTGTACCTGCCGGATATCCAGCCGGGGGAAGTGGTGTTTATCGATGATGTCGCCGGCAATATCGAAGCGGCCGTCGCCCTCGGCTGGCAAGGCATTCACCACGTGTCTGCCGAGCAGACGGCGGCGCGATTGCGCGAGTTGGGCGTGGGCTTCTAGCGCGCCCACTTTTCCATGGCGAAATCCACAAAGGCGCGCAGCTTCGGCAAGCGATAACGGTCCTGGCCGTACAGCAAATGCATGGGCCGGCTGGGCAGTTGATAGGTGGTCAGCAAGGCCACCAGCTTGCCGGTTTGCAGGTCGGGCTGCACCAGGGCATCCGGCAGCATGACGATCCCCATGCCTTGCACGGCGGCCTGGCGCAAGGCCTGGGAGCTATTGATGGTCAGCGAGCCGGACACCGGGATTTCCACTTCGCCTTCTGCGCCGGTCATGCGCCACAGCTTGTCGGCGTTGCGCCAGTCATCGGTGGAAGGGTAGGCGAATGCCAGGCAGTCGTGCTGTTGCAGGTCCTCGGGTGTCTGGGGTGTACCACGTCGGGCCAGGTAGTCCGGTGAGGCGCACAGGGTGATGGTGTAGTCCTGCATTGGTCGGGCGATCAGGCTTGAGGGTTCCAGCTCGCCCAGGCGGATAGCCACGTCAAAGCCGCTGTCGACCATGTCCATGCGCTGGTTGCTGAGCACCACGTACAGCTTGATCAGCGGGTAGCGTTGGGAAAACTCGCTCAAGGCCGGCGCCAGGCGTTCAGTGCCGAACGCCGGTGGCGCGGTGATGCGCAGGGTACCTTTGGGGATGTCGCCGTGGGCCTGTTCGGCCCATTGCTCGGAGTCTGCCACCAGCCCGAGTACTTCCAGGCAACGCTGGTAATACTGGCCGCCGAACTCCGTGAGGCTCTGTTTGCGGGTGGTGCGCTTGAGCAGGCTGACGCCCAGGCGTTGTTCGAGGGCGCGCAGGTGGTTGCCGACCATGGTGGTCGACATCCCGCAGGCGTGGGCGGCGGCGGTCATGCTGCCGCTCTCCACCACTTTCACGTACACCGACATCGCTTGGAACAGGTCCATTATCAAGTCCTGGTTTAAAGTCATTGCAGGATGGCGCAGTTTATCCAGCTGGGATGGCTAACGATACTGTTGCTATCTCAACGATGCACTGGAGTCCGCCACCATGACCGCCGCCTGCCTGATGACCACCTATCAACCCCTGGCCCTGAGCTTCACCCGTGGCCTCGGCACGCGCCTGTGGGACCAGCAGGGGCGCGAATACCTGGACGCAGTGGCGGGTGTGGCGGTGACTAACGTCGGGCATTCCCACCCGAAACTGGTGACGGCCATCAGCGAGCAGGCCGGCCTGTTGTTGCACACCTCCAACCTCTACAGCATCGACTGGCAACAACGTCTGGCCCAGCGCCTGACGCGGCTGTCCGGCCTGGACCGTGCCTTCTTCAATAATTCCGGCGCCGAAGCCAACGAGACGGCGCTGAAACTGGCGCGGTTGCATGGCTGGAAAAAAGGCATCGAAGAGCCGTTGGTGGTGGTGATGGAGAATGCCTTTCATGGTCGTACGCTGGGTACCATGGCGGCCAGTGATGGACCCTCGGTGCGCTTGGGTTTCCAACGTTTGCCGGGGCATTTTCTCAAGGTCAGGTTTGGTGATCTGGCGGCGATCGAGGCAATCACCCAGACGTTTGGCACACGTATCGCGGCGGTCTTGCTGGAGCCCATCCAGGGCGAAAGTGGTGTACTGCCAGCGCCGCGGGGTTACCTGCAAGCCCTGCGTGACCACTGCACACGGCACGGCTGGCTGATGATGCTCGACGAAATCCAGACCGGCATCGGCCGCACCGGCGCCTGGTTTGCCTTCCAGCATGAAGGCATTGTCCCGGATGTGATGACCCTGGCCAAAGGCCTCGGCAATGGCGTGCCCATCGGTGCGTGCCTGGCCAGGGCAGCGGTAGCCGCACTTTTCACGCCGGGCAGTCATGGCAGCACCTTTGGCGGCAACCCGCTGGCGTGCCGGGTGGGCTGCACGGTGTTGGACATTATCGAAGAGCAAGGCTTGTTGCAGAACGCTGCACAACAGGGCGAGCGCTTGCTGGCGCGGTTACGCATGGAATTGGAAGAGCATCCGCAGGTGCTGGCGATTCGGGGGCAGGGCCTGATGATCGGTGTTGAGTTGGCCAGCCCCTATCGCGACCTGGCCCAGCGTGCTGCCCAGGAGCATGGGCTGCTGATCAACGTGACGCGGGGCAAGGTCATTCGCCTGCTGCCGCCGTTGACCCTGGATGCCAAGGAGGTGGAGATGATCGTGCGGGCCCTCACTCGGCTATTGAACTAGATTCCTGACCGCAACTGTCGAGCCTCGGCGAGGCTGCGTCGGTCGCGGCTCGGGCTTGAATCGGCAGTGCGTCTGACGCAGCCTCGCTAGGGCTCGACAGCTGCTACGGCAGGACCGTTGAGCCACTCCTGGTTCATGGTTTCGGTATCCCCCAGGTATTCCAGCAACCACACCATGGCCGGGGACAGTTTGCTCTGTGCCCAGGCCACGCACGATGGGCTGGCCGGGAACGGGCGCGTCAGTTGCAGCGCCACCAATTCACCGCGTTCGATCCACGGCAATACCTGATGCGCCGGTGCCATGCCGACGCACAGGCCATCGCGCAGGCAATCGATGGCAGAGGCCCAGTTGGGGACTACCAACCGGCGTTGGTTATCCAGGGTCCAGGTGTCGCGCTTGGGCAGGTTGCGCGAGGTGTCGGTCATGCACAGCGAGGCGAAGGGGCGCAGTTGGTCGTCATTGAGCAACCCGTCCACGGCCGCCAACGGGTGCCGTGCGCTGACCACGCACAGCCAATTCAATAAGCCCATATCGCGAAAGGTGAAGTGACTGGCCACTGGCACGGCGCTGGTGGCACCGATGACAATATCGGTGCGCTCATCCGCCAGGGCATCCCACACACCGTTGTACACCTCGTATTCCAGCAGCAATTCCACCTCGGGAAACTGTCGATAGAAATCCAGCACCAACTGTCGGCAGCGCTGGGGTTTGACGATGGAATCCACCGCGACCTTTAACTGGCCACTCCAGCCATTGGCCACCTGCTGGCACAGGCGCCGTGTGCCGAGCATTTTTTTCATTACCCCGCGGGCCTCGTCGATAAACAGGCGGCCGGCGGGTGTCAGTTCCACATCACGATGCCGGCGCACAAACAGCGGTACCGCCAGCCACTCTTCAAGTTGGCGTACGGTATAACTGATGGCTGACGGCACGCGGTGCAATTCCTGGGCAGCGGCGCTGAAGCTGCCATGGCGCGCTACCGCATCGACGACATCCAAGGAGTATTCGGACCACATGAGGGTTGCCTTCAAAATTATTGATAACAGCCGCCAATTATTATCGCTTCACAGCAAAACTGTCAGCCTCATAATGGGCGGCAGTCAGCAAATAGTTTGATGGCAGGATTAACAAGGCTTCAATGAAAAATTCTTTTGGTTTCACCTGGTATCTGGCGGGGCTGAGCATGCTCGGTTACCTCGCCATGGACATGTATTTGCCGGCGTTCGGCGCCATGGGCGAGCAGTTGCAGATTGGTGCGGGCGCGGTGGGCGCCAGCCTGAGCATCTTCCTCGCGGGTTTTGCCGTGGGGCAGTTGCTGTGGGGGCCGTTGTCCGACCGCCTGGGGCGCAAGCCGATCCTGCTCGCAGGCTTGAGCCTGTTTGTGGTGGGCTGCGCGGGGATGTTTTGGGTCGAGACCGCGCCGCAGTTGCTGGCCTTGCGCTTTATGCAGGCGATTGGCGTGTGTTCTGCGGCCGTGAGCTGGCAGGCGCTGGTGATCGACCGCTACCCGGCCGACAAGGCCCACCGTGTGTTCGCCAGCATCATGCCGTTGATGTCGTTGTCACCGGCGCTGGCGCCGCTGCTGGGCGCGATGGTGCTGAACCACTTCGGTTGGCAAGCCATCTTCGGCGTATTGCTGGGCGTGTCGTTGCTGTTGTTGCTGCCGACGTTGTTCCTACGCTCCGTGCCGAAACCTCAGACACGGGAAGGTGAACCTTCGCGCCTTGGCTATTGGCAGTTGCTCACCTCCCGGATGTTTACCGGCAATGTGATGATCTTCGCCGCCTGCTCGGCCAGTTTCTTCGCCTGGCTGACCGCTTCACCCTTCATCCTCGGCGACATGGGCTATAGCCCGAATGACATCGGCCTGAGCTACGTGCTGCCGACATTGGCGTTTCTGGTGGGTGGCTACAGTTGCCGTAGCGCTTTGCAGCGTTTCCAGGGCAAGACGCTGTTGCCGTGGTTGCTGCTGGCCTATTGCATCAGCATGCTGGCGCTGTATCTGGTCGCCACTTTGACCGTGCCGACGCTCACCACCTTGCTGATTCCGTTCTGCCTGATGGCGCTGGTCAACGGCGCCAGCTACCCGATCGTGGTGGCGAATGCGCTGATGCCGTTTGCAGAACATTCCGGCAAGGCGGCGGCACTGCAAAACACCCTGCAATTGGGTCTGTGCTTTCTCAGCAGCCTGTTGGTGTCGTCGATGATCGAACAGCCGTTGCTGATTACTGTGATAGTGATGCTGGCGACCGCGCCCTTGGCCGTCTTGGGCTATTGGCTGGCGCGGCCGAAAGCAGACAAGTCGGAACTGGCCGCCGCCTAGAACGTCACTTCCATGTTCACCGTCGGCGTTGACGTACGGCTGCCCCGGCCGCCGTCCACGCCGAACTTGTTGTGCCAGTACTCGTAACCCACCCCGAGGTACAGGTTCGGCTTCACGCTCTTGCCCGGTCGCACCGCGACCATCAGCGCGCTGCGCATCAGGGTTTCCGGTGCCGTGTCACGGCCATGGTAGTCCGCGCCTTTTTCCCCGACGTAGTTCACAAAGCCCTGGAATTTCGCCGCATGGTTGGCGATCTCGAAAGGGCGCATCCACGTCAGGTTGAGCATGTAGGTGTCGTCAAACGTGTGGTTCGACTCCCGTGTACCGGGGATGCCGGTGTGGTTGCGCTCCTTGTAGTACAGAAGGCTCAGGTCCAGCACGCCCACGGTGTTGAACTTCAATGTCGGGCCGAGCACCAGTGCGCGTTTTTTCGCCGACGCGACGTTGTTGTTGCGGTTGGCATCAAAGCCCAGGGTCAGCGCGTAATCCTTGATCAGCCCGGTGCCCAGTGGCACATCCAGCACCCGTGACGCATACAACTGATGCCGGTACACCGCGTACACCTCGCTGCCACCGTGGTCGGTGCCCTTGCGCGGGTCGCGGCTGTCGGACAGGAACACGTCCAGGTTCAGGAAGTTGCTGCCATACCGGTAGCCGCTGGCGTGGGTAACGCTGTAGATGCGCTTGCTGAATTCGTCGGGGTTATTTGGATTGGTGAACTGCTGGCCATAGCGAAAACCTACGCTGTTGTTCATCCATTCCACCGCGACGGCCTCCCCGCCGCCGAGGAGGGTGAGTGCAACGGTGGCTCCCTGTAATGCCTTTTTCATGGTTTCTGTGTCCTTTGGCGTTCTGGCTCATCACGGCCAGATTGTTTTTGTAACGCCGATGGAGGGTATCTTGTTCGAGTGATTGTATACAACTCTATGGACATCCAGTCTAAACATTGCATACAGTGTCACCACAACAAAAACAGAGAACCCCTCACCATGACTATCCCGAAGGCGTCACCGCAGCGGCCGGAAGATGAGAATCTAGGCGTCGCCGCCAACATGGCTTACGGCCTGCAGCATGTGCTCACCATGTACGGCGGCATCGTCGCGGTACCGTTGATCGTGGGCCAGGCGGCCGGGTTGTCACCGGCGGATATCGGCCTGTTGATCGCCGCGTCGCTGTTTGCCGGTGGCCTTGCCACCCTGTTGCAAACCCTTGGCCTGCCGTTCTTTGGCTGTCAGTTGCCGTTGGTGCAGGGTGTGTCGTTTGCCGGTGTGGCAACCATGGTGGCGATTGTCGGCAGCGATGGCGCCGGCGGGGTACCGGCGATTCTCGGCGCGGTGATGGCCGCGTCGTTTATCGGGCTGTTGATCACCCCGGTGTTCTCGCGGATCACCCAGTTTTTCCCGCCGTTGGTGACCGGTATTGTGATCACCACAATCGGCCTGACCCTGATGCCCGTGGCGGCGCGCTGGGCCATGGGCGGTAACAGCCGCGCGGCGGATTTCGGCAGCATGCCCAATATCGGCCTGGCGGCGTTGACCCTGGTGCTGGTGCTGCTATTGAGCAAGATCGGCAGCGCGACCATCTCGCGCCTGTCGATCCTGCTGGCGATGGTGATCGGCACGGTGATCGCGGTGTTCCTCGGCATGGCGGATTTTTCCGGGGTCAGCCAGGGGCCCATGTTCGGTTTCCCTGCGCCGTTCCATTTCGGTATGCCGACCTTTCACATCGCGGCGATCATTTCCATGTGCATCGTGGTGATGGTGACACTGGTGGAAACCTCGGCCGACATCCTGGCGGTGGGGGAAATCATCGATACCAAGGTCGACTCCAAGCGCCTGGGTAACGGCCTGCGCGCCGATATGCTGTCGAGCATGTTCGCGCCGATCTTCGGTTCGTTCACCCAGAGTGCCTTCGCCCAGAACGTTGGCCTGGTGGCGGTGACCGGAGTGAAGAGTCGTTTTGTGGTGGCAACCGGCGGCTTGTTCCTGGTAATCCTCGGATTGCTGCCATTTATGGGGCGGGTGATCGCGGCGGTGCCGACCTCGGTACTGGGCGGTGCCGGGATTGTGCTGTTCGGTACCGTGGCGGCCAGTGGTATTCGCACCTTGTCCAAGGTGGATTACCGCAACAACATGAACCTGATCATCGTCGCCACGTCCATCGGGTTTGGCATGATCCCGATTGCCGCACCGAGTTTCTACGACCAGTTCCCCAGCTGGTTCGCGACCATTTTCCATTCGGGTATCAGTTCGTCGGCGATCATGGCGATCCTGCTGAACCTGGCGTTCAACCATTTCACCGTAGGCAATTCGGACCAGCAGTCGGTGTTTGTAGCGGGGACTGAGCGCAGTTTGTGTTTCCACGACGTAGCGGCGTTGCGTGATGGGGACTATTTCAGGGGTGGCAAGTTATTTGATGCCGAGGGCAAGGAAATTCCATTGGTGGC
The DNA here is from genome assembly GCF_036346475.1 of Pseudomonas sp. AM8. Classification (NCBI taxonomy): domain Bacteria; kingdom Pseudomonadati; phylum Pseudomonadota; class Gammaproteobacteria; order Pseudomonadales; family Pseudomonadaceae; genus Pseudomonas; species Pseudomonas sp. AM8. Next base: position 64,337 of record NZ_JAOTNX010000001.1, on the reverse strand, counting down.
GCAGGAGCCAAGGAAAGCCGCACACGCAGAAACCACAGAGGTCTGAAAATGTGGGAGGGGCGGTGCGACGATTCGACTTGCTCCCGATAGCGGTGGGTCAGTCACAAATACAGTGGCTGACACTCTGCTATCGGGAGCAAGTCGAATCGTCGCACCGCCCCTTCCACATTTGGAACTCAACCAGCCTTGCGGACTGTGTGCGGAACAGAGCACGCCTCATCCAGAAACTTCACCACGGTGCCCATGCACGCCTGGCGTTCTTCCACGTGGGGCATGTGGCTGGAGTCTTCGAACAGCGCCCAGCGCACATCCGCGATCTCATCCAGGAACGGCTTGACCACCAGTGGCGTGGCCTCGTCATGCCGGCCGGAAATCACCAGGGTCGGCACCTTGATCGCCGACAGGCGGCCAATGGATTTCCAGTCCTTCAGGCTGCCGATCACGTGGAACTCGGTCGGGCCGCTCATGGCGTGATACACCGTGGGGTCCGAGTCGACCTGGGCGAAGGTGCGCGCCACTTCTTCCGGCCATGGGTTCACCCGGCACACATGCTGGTCATAGAACACCCGCGAGGCGGCGAGGTATTCCGGGTCGAGGTAGGTGCCGGCGGCTTCATGCTTGAGCAGGGTTTCATGCACGCCTTGGGGCAGCAGCTTGCGCAGGCGGTTGGCTTCGCTGACCCAGGTTCGCATGCAGGTCGGTGAGTTGGCTGGGATAAACGCACGCAGGCCCTTGGGTTGCAGGATTGCGTGCTCGCTGCCGAGCATGCCGCCCCAGGACTGACCAAGGATCGCGTAGTTATCGCTGATCTGCAGGTGGTCCAGCAGGTTGTCCAGTTCTTTAAGGAACAGATCGACGGTCCAGAAGGACGGGTCTTTCTCAGGCAAGTGCGTGGAGCGGCCGTTGCCCAGTTGGTCGTAGTGGATGACCGCATGACCGCTGGCCGCGACGTCCTTGAACGCGTCGACATAATCATGGGTGCAGCCCGGGCCGCCGTGGATGACCACCAGCGGCGTGCGGCCGCTGGCCAGGTCGCCAGTGACACGGTACCAGGTCTGGTAGTCGCCAAACGCGGCATACCCTTCGCGGATTTTTTCGATGAAGTCCATTTCCTGCCCTGCCCTGAAAAAATGATCAGGGACACGATAGTCTGCGGACGAGATTTAGGTAACTAGCAAAACAGCTAGGTTTTGCCGGTGGATCAGTCTTCCAGCAGGCGGTAATGGGTGGCGCGGACCACCGCCTGCACACGGTTCTTGGCGCCCAGTTTGTGCATCGCCGAGGCCAGGTGCAGGGTGACGACGGCCAGTGAGCGGCTCAGTTGCGTGGCGATTTCGGCGGCGGTCAGGCCGTCGGCGGCCCATTTGAGGCATTCGCGTTCACGTTTGGTCAGGTGAATGTGCGGGTAGGTGCGCAGCTCCTTGCCGAACAGCGGGTAGGCCGCTTCCTGCAACGCGTGGGAAATCAGGCTGAAGTCCGACAAGATCTGCTGCGCGTCCTGCAGCACGGCAGGCGTTTTGCCAGTGCGCAAGCCGGTCAGTGACGCGAAGCCGCCACGGGGCAGATGCATTGGCACGCTGACGCCGCAGGTCAGTTGCTGGTCGTGCAGGTAGGACGAAACGGGGGCGTGGCAGGGGTCGATGATGGTTTGCAGGGCCGTGTCAGCCTGGGCTTCGTAGGACCACACGAACGGCGATACCGTGCGCAGAGCCAGGTGTTGCACCGGGTCGATCTGGTAGAAACCCTTGCTGCACCACAGCGCATGCCAATCGGTCGGCGTGTTACGCAGCTCCAGCACCGAGGGGGTGATCAATGCACCATCCTGGTCGATCGGCACCGGGGTGTAGTCGTATACCAGTGCATCGAAGCCCAATTGCTGGGCGAGGATAAAAGTGTTGTCCATCTGCTCATCCAGGCTCCTGCCCGGCATCAGACGTTGATTGAAGGCAGTTAGCTTGGCCAGCATCCGTTCTGCTCCCGAATTCATTTGAATCTCCACTTCCTGCAAGTAGAATGCCACGCCCCGGCGAAGGACTGCCAGGCCAAACCTATAAGAAATACCAGGTTATGGACGCGCGGCATCCTCGGTAGTGTTGGCCTGATAAACGGCCGCTGCCCGCCAGGCCGATACAACACAAGGAATGTATGCATGTGGCGTGAAATTGCCCCCGACCAGCAGTACAACGTGCAAGTCGATGGCCACAACCTCGTGGTCTACAGCTTCGGCGAAGGCGATGAGGTGCTCTTGTGTCTCAACGGCGGGCCGGGCCTGCCGTGTGACTACTTGCGCGACGCCCATGGCTGGCTCAAGGACCATGACCTGCGAGTGGTTGCATTCGACCAGCTTGGCACAGGCGCATCAGCCAGACCGACCGATGTTTCCCTGTGGGAAATCCGCCGTTATGTCGAAGAAGTCGAAACCGTACGCCAAGCCCTTGGCCTCGGCCGCGTGCACCTGCTCGGGCATTCCTGGGGCGGCTGGCTGGGCATCGAATACGCCATCCATTACCCCGACAGGCTGAAAAGCCTGATCCTCGAGAACACCGTCGGCGACATCCCGCATCTTTCTCAAGAACTCGAACGCCTGCGCGGCGCGCTGGGCAGTGAGACCGTGGCGATGATGCAACGCCACGAAGCCATGGGCACCCTGGATCACCCGCAGTACCAGGCCGCGATCACCTTGCTCAACTATCGCCATGTCTGCCGCCTGGACGAATGGCCCGAGCCGGTCAAACGCTCCCTCGGCGACTGGAACATGGGCCCCTACGAAACCATGCAGGGTCCCAACGAATTCCTCTACGTCGGCAACCTCAAGGACTGGAACCGCATCCCCGAGATGGCCGCTTTCAACATGCCGATCCTGATCACCACCGGCCAGCACGACGAACTCACCCCAGCCTGCGCCATGCGCATGAAGATGGCGGCCAGACACGCCGAACTGCATGTATTTCCCAACAGTAGCCATATGCCGTTCTATGAAGAGCCACAGGCTTATTTTCCGGTACTGTTGGACTTTCTCGCTCGCCACCGAGGCTGACCGATGAACCTGGCGCGCTACCGTTTTGTACTGTCCCGGCCGCTGCAATTGCTGCCGGTACTGTTTGGCATTAGCCTGATCACGTTTGTGCTGGTGCGCTCGATTCCTGGCGACCCGGCGCGGGCCCTGCTGGGCTCGCGCAGCACGCCGGACGCCTTGCTGAAAATCCGCGCCCAGTACGGCCTCGACCAGCCTTTGTGGCAGCAGTATTTCTATTTCCTGAAGAACCTGCTCAAGGGCGATCTCGGCCAATCACTGCTGTACAAAGTCGACGCCTTGAAATTGATCGTCACCCGCATCGAACCCACCCTGGTGCTGGTGCTCGGCAGTGTGGTGCTGGCACTGCTGATTGCGGTGCCGCTGGCGACGTGGGCGGCGCGCAATAAAGGCGGGTGGGCGGACAACCTGATCCGCGTGTTCACCACCGTGGGCCTGGGCATGCCGGCGTTCTGGCTGGGCCTGATGCTGATCCTGCTGCTCAGTGTGCAATGGGGCCTGTTCCCGGTGTCCGGCTACGGTCGTACCTGGCTGGACAAGGCGCACCATATGGTCTTGCCGTGCCTGACCATCGCCCTGGCGCTGTCGGCGGTGCTGGTCCGCAACCTGCGGGCGAGCATGTTGATGGAGCTGCAGGCCGACCACGTCACTGCCGCGCGGGCCCGTGGGCTGTCGGAAGCTGCGGTGTTCCGTCGCCATGTGTTGCCCAATTCCCTGGTGCCGGCGGTCAACCTGCTGGCGGTGAATATTGGCTGGCTGATCAGCGGCACCGTCGTGATCGAAAGCCTGTTCGCCATTCCCGGCATCGGCCAGTTGCTGGTGCGCGGCATTTTTACCCGCGACTACATGGTGGTGCAGGGCGTGGCCATGGTGCTGGCGTGTGCGACGGTGGTGGTCAACTTTATCGCCGACGTGGTCACGGTGGCCCTCGATCCTCGGGTGAAAATGCAATGAGCAGCCGTCCACTGATTGCCCCATGGCGCCTGCGTCTGCGGTTTGGCTTTCGCAATGGCCGCCTGACGGCCGCGTGGGGGCTGTTGATCCTGCTGGTGTGGTTGGTCCTGGCGCTGTGTGCGCCGTGGATCGCGCCCTATGACCCGATCGCGCAGAACACCGACATCAGCTTGCTGGGGCCGAGCCTGGCCCATCCATTCGGCACGGATAACTACGGTCGAGACATCCTTTCGAGGGTGATCTGGGGCGCGCGCGTCGATCTGCAACTGGCCATTATCGGGGTGATTTTCCCGTTCATGATCGGCACGTTTGTCGGCGCGGTTTCCGGCTATATCGGCGGGCGCTTCGACAGTTTCTGCATGCGCGTGATCGATGTGATCCTGGCGTTCCCGTTCCTGGTGTTGATGCTGGCGATCATGGCTATCCTCGGTCCGGGCCTGAAGAGTTTTTATATCGCCATGGCGCTGGTGGGCTGGGTGTCGTATGCGCGGCTGATCCGCTCACAGATCCTGGTGCTCAAGGAAAGCGACTTCGCCCTGGCGGCCAAGAGCCTGGGCTTTGGCCATGGGCGCATTCTGTTCCGACATTTGCTGCCGAATGCGATGTTTGGCTCGATTGTGTTTTCCATGTCTGACGCGGTGCTGGTACTGCTCAACGGTGCCGCCGTGAGCTACCTGGGCCTGGGCGTGCAACCGCCGACGGCGGAGTGGGGGACGATGATTGCCGAAGGGCAGGCGTTTATCACCACGGCCTGGTGGATCTGCACCTTTCCGGGGCTGGCCATCGTGACCCTGGCCATGGGCTTCAGCCTGCTGGCCGATGGTGTGGCGCAAGTGCTGGGGGATCGCTCATGAGCCTGCTGCAGGTGCAAGACCTCAGCGTGATCGCCAACAACGCCGGGCGCGATGTGACCTTGGTCGACCGCGTGTCCTTTGACCTGGCCGAAGGCGAGATCCTCGGCCTGGTGGGTGAAAGCGGCTCGGGCAAGACCATGGCCTGCCGTGGCTTGATACGCCTGTTGCCGTCGCCCAACCTGCGCGTGCAGGGCGGTGCGGTACGCCTGGCGGGCCAGGACCTGCTGCAACTGGATGACGCCGGCATGCGCGCGGTGCGTGGCGGGCAGTTGGGCATGATCTTCCAGAACCCCAGCAGCCACCTCGACCCCTTGATGCGCATCGGCGATCAGATCGCCGAAGGCATCCGCCTGCATCAGGGCGCGTCGAAAAAAGACGCGCGCCGACAAGCCATCGAAGTGTTGCGCCAGGTGGGCATTCCCGATCCCCAGGCACGGGTCGACAACTATCCCCATGAATTTTCCGGTGGCATGCGCCAGCGCGCGATGATCGCCGTGGCCCTGGGCTGCAACCCGAACGTATTGATTGCCGACGAGCCGACCACGGCGTTGGACGTGACCGTGCAGGCGCAGATCCTGCGCCTGCTGCTGGACCTGCGTGACCAGCGCGGCCTGTCGCTCATCATGATCACCCACGACCTCGGCGTGGTTGCGCAAACCTGTGATTCCATCGCCGTGATGTACGCCGGGCGCCTGTGCGAGCACGGCAGCAAGTACGACGTGCTCGCCCATCCGCAACACCCCTACACAGCCGGCCTGATTGATTGCCAACCGACCCACGGCAGTGGTCCTGGGTTGCTGCGTACCATCCCCGGCCAGCCGCCCTTGCTCGATGCGTTACCCGACGGCTGCCGCTTCAACCCGCGTTGCCCGCAGGTCGGCGCGTTGTGCACCGAACGGTTGCCCGAAGGCGCGCGCGTGGCCTGTCACTACCCGTTGGGAGCACGCCCATGAGCCTGTTGCAGATCAAGAACCTCGAGGTGCGGTTCGCCGCGTCCGGCACGGGGGTGTTCGGCCTGAACAAGCAGTGGGTGAAGGCGGTGAACGGTGTGTCGCTGAACCTTGCAGCCGGTGAAACCCTGGGGTTGGTGGGGGAGTCCGGCAGCGGCAAAAGCACCCTGGGCCGCGCGATCCTGCACCTCAACCCGATCAGTGCCGGGCAGGTGCTGTTCGATGGCATCGACATGGCCCATGGCAGCGCGATCGACATCGTGCGCCTGCGCCAGGAAACGGCGATGATCTTCCAGGATCCCTACGCCGCGTTGAACCCGCGCCACACCATCGGCGAAACCATCGCCGAGGTGTTGCGGGTGCAGCGCAAAGTCCCGGCAGAGCGTATCCCGGCTCGCGTCAACGAACTGCTTGACCTGGTCGGCCTGCGCCCCGAACTGGCCAGTCGCAAACCCGGCGCCCTCAGTGGTGGCCAATGCCAGCGTGTCGGTATTGCCCGGGCGCTGGCGGTGGAGCCGCGCTTGATCATCGCCGATGAATGCGTGGCGGCCCTGGATGTATCGATCCAGGGCCAGATCATCAACCTGCTGTTGGAACTGCAACAGCGCATGAACCTGGCGATCCTGTTTATCGCCCACGATTTGGCCATCGTGCGGCGCCTGTGCGACCGCGTGGCGGTGATGTACCTGGGCAAGATCGTCGAGGAAGGGCCGGTGGAAGCGGTCTTCACCTCGCCGCGCCATCCGTATACGGCGGCGTTGATCGAGGCGATTCCGGAGATCGATCCGCACCGGCCCTTGCCGACGCAGCCGTTGCCTGGCGAGCCGCCGAGCCCGCTGAATTTGCCTACGGGCTGTGCCTTCCACCCGCGTTGCCGGTACGCCCGGACGATGTGTTCCGTGGTATTGCCGCCTACCCATTCCCTGCACGAGCATCGATACAGTTGCGTGCTTGAAGAACCGTTGACCCTACCTGCCCATCATGAACAAGGAGTTATGACATGCAATCGCGCCACTTGAAGTTGCTCGCCGCTGCTACGTTGACCGCGTGGTCCCTCACTGCCGGATTGGCGCAAGCCGCCGGCGTCCTGACCATCGGCTGCCGTGAAGACAGCACCACGTTCGACCCGATCAAAAGCGCGCAAAACCGCGATACCTGGGTATTTGCCAACGTCTACGACACCCTGGTACGCGTGGACAACCTGGGCACCAAGATGGAGCCGGGCCTGGCTGAAAGCTGGGATATTTCCAAGGACGGCCTGACCTACACCTTCAAGCTGCGCGATGCGAAGTTCTCCGATGGCTCGGCGATCACCGCCGAGGATGCAGCGTTCAGCCTGTTGCGCATCCGCGATAACAAGGCTTCGTTGTGGGCTGATCCCTTCAACCTGATCGACACCGCCAAAGCGACGGACTCGAAAACCCTGGTTGTCACACTGAAGACTCCGGCGGTCGCCTTCCTGTCGCAACTGGCCTCGCCGACGGTCTCGATCCTGTCGGAAAAAGCCATGACCAAAATGGGGGAAGACGCCTATTCCGAGAATCCGGTGACCTCCGGCGCGTTTACCGTAGACGAATGGCGCAAGGGCGACCGGGTCATCCTGAAGAAGAACCCGAACTTCTGGCAGGCCAAGAAGGTCAGCCTGGATGGCGTGGAGTGGGTCTCCGTGACCGACGACAATACGCGGATGCGCATGGTGCAGAACAACGAGCTGGACACGGCGATCTTCGTACCGTTTTCCCGGGTTGAAGAGCTGAAGAAAGACAAGAACGTGGTGATCCACTCCGACCCGTCCACCCGTGAAGATCACCTGCTGATCAACCACGCCCACGGTCTGCTGGCCAAGCAGGAAGTACGCGAGGCGCTGGACATGGCCATCGACAAACAGTCTCTGGTGAAAACCGCGACCTACGGTCAGGGCACGGTGGCCTATTCCTACATCCCGAAAGGCTCGTTGTTCCACTACGCCAACAACCTGCAACGCCCGTATGACCCGACCGCCGCCAAGAAACTGTTGGAAAAGGCTGGCGCGAAGGACTTGAAGCTCAACTATGTGGTCAACGCCGGCAACGAAGCCGACGAGCAGATCGCGGTGATCATCAAGGACCAGTTGGCCAAGGTCGGCGTGACCGCCAACCTGCAGAAGGTCGACCCGACCCAAAGCTGGCAGATGCTGGTGGACGGTGAGTACGATATTTCGGTGATGTACTGGACCAACGACATCCTCGACCCGGACCAGAAGACCACCTTCGTGCTCGGCCACGACACCAACCAGAACTACATGACCCGCTACAAGAACGACAAGGTCAAGGAACTGGTGGCGGCGGCGCGCATCGAGGCCGACCCGGTCAAGCGTGAGCAGATGTATGTCGAACTACAGAAACTGGCGAAACAGGATGTGAACTGGATCGACCTGTACTACAGCCCGTACATCAACATCTCACGCAAGAATGTGAGCAACTTCCTGCAAAATCCGCTGGGGCGCTTCACCCTTGAGGAAGTGGTGAAGAACTAAATAAGTAAACCCAATGTGGGAAGAGACCTGTGGTGAGCGGGCTTGCCCCGCGCTGGGCTGCGAAGCAGCCCCACAGTTCAGCCAGCGCGATCTGACAGAGAGATTACGTTGGCAGGTTTTGGGGCCGCTTCGCAGCCCGGCGCGGGGCAAGCCCGCTCACCACAAAAGCCAACTCCCACAGCGGGTAGGGTGTCAGGGATTACTGCGCGTCAAACGCCTGCCCATTGATGCCGGTACTGTCCGGCCCCATCAGGTACAGGTACACCGGCATGATCTCTTCCGGTGCCGGCCTTTCCATCGGGTTCTCCCCTGGATATGCCTGGGCCCGCATGCTGGTGCGCGTGCCGCCCGGGTTGATGCTGTTGGCCCTTACTGCAGCCACGTCTTCGAGCTCATCCGCCAGGGTCTGCATCAAGCCTTCAGTGGCGAATTTCGACACCCCATAAGCGCCCCAATATGCCCGGCCCTTGCGCCCGACGCTGCTGGAGGTGAACACCACCGACGCATCCTGGGACAGCTTGAGCAGTGGCAACAACGTGCTGGTGAGCATGAACATCGCATTGACGTTGATGTGCATCACCCGCATGAAGTTCTCGCCGGACAACTGCTCGATCGGCGTACGTGGGCCGATGATCGAGGCGTTGTGCAGCAGGCCATCGAGGTGGCCGAATTCTTTTTCGATCATCGCTGCCAGCTCATCGTATTGATGGGGCAGGGCGGTCTCCAGGTTGAAGGGGATCACCACCGGCTGCGGGTGGCCGGCCGCTTCGATCTCGTCATACACCTGGGCCAGGTTGGCTTCGGTCTTGCCCAGCAACAGCACGGTCGCGCCATGGGCGGCGTAGGTTTTCGCCGCCGCCGCGCCAATGCCGCGACCGGCGCCGGTCACCAGGATCACCCGGCCTTTGAGCAGTTCTGGACGTGCAGAGTAATCAAACATAAAAAGCCTCGACAGAGTTCAACATGTTTCAGCACCAAACTTGAGACCGGTGGAGATCCCCTGTGGGAGGGGGATCTTCATAGGTCAGATGGGTTGGTGAGCCATCAGCAACTGCACAGCGCGTTATCCAGCACCTTGCGCAGTTCCAGTGGATGATCCACCACCACATCCGCGCCCCAGTGGCGTGGGTTGTCATCCGGGTGGATATAGCCATAGGTGACCGCCGCCGTGCGGGTGCCGGCGTCGCGGCCGGACTCGATGTCGCGCAGGTCATCGCCCACGAACAGCACGCTGGCCGGGTCCAGGCCGAGCATCTTGCACGCCAGGATCATCGGCTCCGGGTCCGGCTTGCTGTTTTTCACGTGGTCCGGGCAGATCAGCAGGGCCGAACGCTCGGCCAGGCCCAACTGCTGCATGATTGGCTCGGCAAAGCGCAGTGGCTTGTTGGTGACCACGCCCCAGATCAGCTTGGCCTTCTCGATGTCCTCCAGAAGCTCGGCCATGCCATCGAACAGTGTGCTGTGGACCGCACAACCCTTCAGGTAACGCTCGAGGAATTCCAGGCGCAACTCTTCAAAGCCGGGGGATTCCGGGTCCATCGAGAAGGTCACGGCCACCATCGCCCGCGCACCGCCGGAGATTTCATCGCGGATATGCTGTGGGTTGATCGGTGGCAGGTCGCGGTCGGCGCGCATCGCCTGGCAGATGGCGATAAAGTCCGGCGCAGTGTCCAGCAGGGTACCGTCCATGTCGAAGAGAACCGCTCGCAACTTCACAGGCTTACTCCTCGCGCAGGGTCTGGATCATGTAGTTGACGTCAACGTCGCTGGCCAGTTTGTAGTGCTTGGTCAGCGGGTTGTAGGTCAGGCCGATGATGTCCTTGACGGTCAGCCCGGCCTGGCGGCTCCACGCACCCAGTTCGGACGGGCGGATGAATTTCTTGAAATCGTGGGTGCCGCGCGGCAGCAGCTTCATGATGTATTCGGCGCCGATGATCGCGAACAGGTAGGCCTTGGGGTTGCGGTTGATGGTGGAGAAGAACACCTGGCCGCCCGGCTTGACCATGCGGAAGCAGGCGCGGATCACCGACGATGGGTCTGGCACGTGCTCCAGCATTTCCAGGCAGGTGACCACGTCGAACTGCTCAGGCATTTCCTCGGCCAGGGCTTCGGCGGTGATCTGGCGATACTCCACGCTCACGCCGGATTCCAGCTGGTGCAACTGGGCCACGGCCAGCGGCGCTTCGCCCATGTCGATCCCCATCACGGTGGCGCCGCGCTGGGCCATGGCTTCGCTGAGGATGCCGCCGCCGCAACCAACGTCCAGCACCTTCTTGCCGGCCAGGTTGACGCGTTCGTCAATCCAGTTGACCCGCAGCGGGTTGATGTCGTGCAGGGGTTTGAACTCGCTTTCGCGGTCCCACCAGCGGTGGGCCAGGGCTTCAAACTTGGCGATTTCGGCGTGGTCGACGTTGCTCATGGTGAATCCTCTAAATCTGATAAATCGGTTTGTCGGTCCTGAACACGCAGGTTCAGAGCCAGCGTTATTCGGTGTGCCCGCCGATGCGTTTTCCCCAGGCAATGGCCGTGGTGGTCAACTGTTGCTCATCCATGCGGGTGAGTTGCCGGTCGTCGAGCAACTGCTTGCCGGCGACCCAAAGGTGTTTCACGCAATCGCGTCCGGTGGCATATATAAGCTGTGAGACCGGATCGTAGATCGGTTGTTGCGCCAGCCCGGTCAGATCGAAGGCGACCATATCCGCCGCCTTGCCCACTTCCAGGGAGCCGATTTCACTTTCCAGGCCCATGGCACGCGCACCGTTGAGCGTAGCCATGCGCAGCGCACGGTGGGCGTCCAGGGCGGTGGCCGAACCCGCGACGGCCTTGGCCAGCATCGCGGCGGTACGGGTTTCACCCAGCAGGTCCAGGTCGTTGTTACTGGCGGCGCCATCGGTGCCGATGGCCACATTGACGCCCGCCTGCCATAGACGCTCCACCGGGCAGAAGCCACTGGCCAGTTTCAGGTTCGATTCCGGGCAATGGATCACGCTGGTGTTGCTTTCTACCAGCAAAGCCAGGTCGTCCTCGCTGATTTGGGTCATATGAACGGCCTGGAAGCGCGGGCCCAGCAAGCCGAGGCGTCCCAGGCGCGCCAACGGCCGCTCGCCGGTCTGTTCGACGGCCTGTTGTACCTCGAAAGCGGTTTCATGCACATGCATATGGATCGCGGCGTCCAGCTCTTCGGCGATGACCCGGATCTTTTCCAGGTTGGCATCGCACACCGTGTAGGGCGCGTGGGGGCCGAAGGTGATCTTGATGCGCGGATGGTGCTTGAGGTCGCCGAACAGCTCGATGCCCTGGCGGATCGCCTCATCGGCGGTGCCGGCGCCGGGAATCGGGAAGTCGAGGATCGGAATCGCGATCTGTGCACGCATGCCGCTGTTGTGCACGCAATCGCTGGCGACCTTGGGGTAGAAGTACATGTCCGAGAAGCAGGTGATACCGCCCTTGAGCTGCTCGGCAATGGCCAGGTCGGTGCCGTCACGCACGAAGGCCTCGTCGACCCACTTGGCTTCGGCGGGCCAGATGTGTTTTTCCAGCCAGGTCATCAAGGGCAGGTCATCGGCCAGGCCGCGAAACAGGCTCATCGCCGCATGCCCGTGGGCGTTGATCAGGCCGGGACTGAGCAGCATGCCCGGCAGTTCGCGCACTTCAGCGGCCGACAGCTTCAACGCCGCAGCCCGTGGACCGATAAAGGCGATACGCCCATTGCGGATGCCCACGCCATGGTCCTTGAGCACCACGCCGGCGGGTTCGACAGGTACCAGCCAGGTTGGCAGTAGCAATAAGTCGAGCGGGGCGGCAGTGGAGGTCATCGCAGGCTTCTTCCCGGGCAGCTATAAAAGAAGCGCGAAGTATACCCGAGCGTCCTGGCTGGCGGATCGCTATAATCGGCGGCTTTTGTTGATGAGTACGGGGTGACGGATGCGCGATCGACTGTTGGCAGCGGAGAAAGTGAAGGCCATCGATTGGCGTGATGGCACGCTGCACCTGCTCGATCAACGCGCCCTGCCGTCCCAGGAACACTGGGTGGCCTGCTCCACGGTCGATGCAGTGGCTGCGGCCATTCGCGCCATGGTGGTGCGTGGCGCATCGGCGATCGGCATAAGCGCGGCCTATGGCCTGGTGCTCGCCGCTCGCGAGCGCATCGCCGAGGGCGGTGACTGGCAGGCCGCCTGGGAAGAGGACTACGCACTACTGGCCGATACCCGTCCGACCGCCTCGAACCTGTTCTGGGCGCTCAAGCGCATGCGCGATCGCCTGGATCGCGTCAAGAAGCACGCCGATCCGCTGGCGGTGCTGGAGGCCGAAGCGATCGCTATCCATGAAAGCGACCGGGAAGCCAACCTCGTCATGGCCCAGTTGGGCGTTGAGCGGATTCGCAAGCATCAGGGCAATGCCCAGGCGATCTTGACCCATGGCAACGCCGGCGCCTTGGCAACCGGCGGTGTCGGCACGGCCCTCGGGGTGATTCGCGCGGCGTTCCTGGAAGGCTTGGTCGAGCACGTCTACGCCAATGAAACCCGCCCATGGCTGCAAGGCTCGCGGCTGACCGCCTGGGAACTGGCGGGCGAGGGGATCCCGGTCACCGTGAATGCCGACTCGGCCGGTGCGCATCTCCTCAAGACCAAGGGCATCACCTGGGTGATCGTCGGCGCCGATTGCATTGCCGCCAATGGCGATGTGATCAGCAAGATCGGCACCTATCAATTGGCGGTGTGCGCCATGCACCACGGCGTGCGTTTCATGGTGGTGGCGCCGAGTTCGAGCCTGGACCTGATGATGGCCACGGGTGACGATGTGGCCCTGGAGGAGCGCGATCCCGGTGAACTGCTGGAGGTCATGGGGCAGCGCTTGGAGGTCAATGCGTTTAATCCGGTATTTGATGTGACCCCGGCCGACCTGATCGATGTGATCGTGACTGAGAAGGGCGTGGTTGAGCGGCCGGATACGGCGAAATTGGCCAAGCTGATGTGCCGTAAGCGGCTGCATTGAGGGCTGTGGTGTCTGTGAAATGGCTATCGTGGGCAAGCCCCCTGCCACATTTTGACTGTTCACAATTAAAGTGTGGGAGGGGGCTTGCCCCCGATTGGCCCGGAAAGTCAATAAAACCCTAGGATCCGCCCTCAAAAAAAAGCACCACCCCATCTCTGAGCCCCTCTCGGCCTCCTCAAGCCTGTCATCCGTCAAATTACTAGTCTCCATGCGCATCAGGGGGATAGGTGCGTGGCGGCGATTGTGATAACATCCGGCGGTTTCCAGGGCCGCCCCCAGGGGTTGCCCATAACGTGCAGATCCGTGTCATAACTCGTTGATTTGTCGTAAGTCGTTGTCAGGCAGTGTGCCGGCGACGGCGAGCTTCGTTCGTCCCATATGGATGCGACGAGGTTTCACCCGAAAAAGGAATCAGGCTTCTCATGGGCGAACTGGCCAAAGAAATCCTCCCGGTCAATATCGAAGACGAGCTGAAACAGTCCTACCTCGACTACGCGATGAGCGTAATTGTCGGTCGGGCACTGCCTGATGCGCGCGATGGCTTGAAGCCCGTGCACCGGCGTGTGCTGTTCGCAATGAGCGAGCTGGGTAACGACTGGAACAAGCCGTACAAGAAATCTGCCCGTGTTGTCGGTGACGTGATCGGTAAGTATCACCCTCACGGCGACACTGCGGTGTACGACACCATCGTTCGGATGGCCCAGCCGTTTTCCCTGCGCTACCTGCTGGTAGACGGCCAGGGCAACTTCGGTTCGGTCGACGGCGACAACGCCGCGGCCATGCGATACACCGAAGTGCGCATGACCAAGCTGGCGCACGAGCTGCTGGCCGACCTGCATAAAGAAACCGTGGACTGGGTGCCGAACTACGACGGCACCGAAATGATCCCGGCGGTCATGCCGACCCGGATCCCCAACCTGCTGGTCAACGGTTCCAGCGGTATCGCCGTGGGCATGGCCACCAACATCCCGCCGCACAACCTTGGTGAAGTCATCGACGGTTGCCTGGCGCTTATCGACAACCCTGAGCTGACCGTCGATGAGCTGATGCAATACATCCCGGGCCCGGACTTCCCGACCGCCGCGATCATCAACGGTCGCGCCGGCATCATCGAAGCCTACCGCACCGGTCGCGGCCGCATTTACATGCGCGCCCGCTCGATCATCGAGGACATCGACAAGGTCGGTGGCCGCCAGCAGATCGTCATCACCGAACTCCCGTACCAGTTGAACAAGGCGCGTCTGATCGAGAAGATCGCCGAGCTGGTTAAAGAGAAGAAACTCGAAGGCATCACCGAACTGCGCGACGAATCCGACAAAGACGGTATGCGCGTGGTGATCGAGCTGCGTCGTGGCGAAGTGCCTGAGGTGATCCTCAACAACCTCTACGCCCAGACCCAGCTGCAAAGCGTGTTTGGTATCAACGTGGTTGCACTGATCGACGGCCGCCCACGCATCCTGAACCTCAAGGACCTGCTGGAAGCCTTCGTGCGTCACCGTCGCGAAGTGGTGACCCGCCGTACCGTGTTCGAATTGCGCAAGGCCCGTGAACGCGGCCACATCCTGGAAGGCCAGGCGGTTGCATTGTCGAACATCGACCCCGTCATCGCCCTGATCAAGGCCTCGCCCACCCCGTCGGAAGCCAAGGAAGCCCTGATCAAGATGCCATGGGAATCCAGCGCCGTCGTGGCGATGGTTGAACGTGCCGGTGCCGACTCGTGCCGCCCGGAGACCCTGGACCCGCAATACGGCCTGCGTGACGGCAAGTACTTCCTGTCGCCGGAACAGGCTCAGGCCATCCTGGAACTGCGCCTGCACCGCCTGACCGGCCTGGAACACGAGAAGCTGCTGGCCGAGTACCAGGAGATCCTCAACCAGATCGGCGAGCTGATCCGCATCCTCAACAGCGCCGTGCGCCTGATGGAAGTGATCCGCGAAGAACTGGAAGTGATCCGCGCCGAATACGGCGACGTGCGCCGCACCGAAATCCTCGATGCGCGCCTCGACCTGACCCTGGGTGACATGATCCCGGAAGAAGAGCGCGTGGTGACCATCTCCCACGGTGGCTATGCCAAGACCCAGCCATTGGCTGCGTACCAGGCCCAGCGTCGTGGCGGTAAAGGTAAATCGGCTACCGGCGTGAAGGATGAGGACTACATCGCCCACCTGCTGGTCGCCAACAGCCACACCACGCTGCTGCTGTTCTCCAGCAAGGGCAAGGTGTACTGGCTCAAGACCTACGAAATCCCGGAAGCCTCCCGCGCTGCCCGTGGTCGTCCGTTGGTCAACCTGCTGCCGCTGGACAGTGATGAATACATCACCACCATGCTGCCGGTCGAGGAATACACCGAAGGTCACTTCATCTTCATGGCCACCGCCAAAGGCACCGTGAAGAAGACCCCGCTGGAATCCTTCAGTCGCCAACGCAGCGTGGGCCTGATCGCCCTGGAGCTGGACGAAGGCGACGTACTGATCAGCGCGGCCATCACCGATGGCGAGCGTGAAGTCATGCTGTTCTCCGACGGCGGCAAGGTCACTCGCTTCAAGGAATCCGACGTTCGCGCCATGGGCCGTACCGCCCGCGGTGTGCGCGGCATGCGCCTGCCGGAAGGGCAGAAGCTGATTTCGATGCTGATCCCGGAAGAAGGCAGCCAGATCCTCACCGCTTCCGAGCGTGGTTATGGCAAACGCACCGCCATCAGCGAGTTCCCGGAGTACAAGCGTGGCGGCCAGGGCGTTATCGCCATGGTCAGCAACGACCGCAACGGCCGTCTGGTCGGCGCGGTCCAGGTGCTCGATGGCGAGGAAATCATGCTGATTTCCGACCAGGGCACCCTGGTGCGTACCCGTGTGGCCGAAGTGTCGAGCCTGGGCCGTAACACCCAGGGTGTGACCTTGATCAAGCTGGCCAAGGACGAAAAACTGGTCGGCCTGGAGCGTGTCCAGGAACCATCGGAAGTCGAAGGCGAAGAGCTGGAAGGTGAGGCGTTCGAAGGCGAGGTGATCGCAACCGGCGATGACAACGTCGACGAGCCAACCCTCGATGCTGCCGCAGACGAAGAAGAACCGCAGGAATAAGCGGACACACAGGGGGCGGATGAAGATTCGCCCCCTTGTTGTTTGTCCCCTTTGAAAGAACAACGCCGCCCCCTGTAGGAGCGAGCTTGCTCGCGAAAATCGTCAACGATAACGCGAGCTGCCTGATGCGCCCTTGCGCTCTCGGGTTTTTCGCGAGCAAGCTCGCTCCTACCGTGTTTGATTTCAGTCCCACCAGATCAGAGAGATTGGATGTGAGCAAGAGAGCCTATAACTTCTGTGCCGGTCCCGCGGCGCTTCCTGAAGCAGTCCTGCAGCGTGCGCAGGGTGAACTCCTCGACTGGCATGGAAAAGGCCTCTCCGTGATGGAAATGAGCCATCGCAGCGATGAGTTCGTGTCCATTGCCACCAAGGCCGAGCAGGATCTGCGCGACTTGCTCGACATCCCATCCAACTACAAAGTGCTGTTCCTGCAAGGCGGTGCGAGCCAGCAGTTCGCCCAGATCCCGCTGAACCTGCTGCCGGAAGACGGCACTGCCGACTACATCGACACTGGTATCTGGGGGCAGAAGGCTATTGAAGAGGCTTCGCGCTACGGTCATGTCAATGTGGCCGGCACCGCCAAGCCCTACGACTACTTCGCCATTCCCGGTCAGAACGAATGGAAGCTGTCCAAGGACGCGGCCTACGTGCACTACGTCGCGAACGAAACCATTGGCGGCCTGGAGTTCGACTGGGTGCCGGAAGTCGGCGACGTTCCGCTGGTGTGCGACATGTCTTCGGACATCCTCTCGCGGCCTATCGATGTGTCGCGCTACGGCATGATCTACGCCGGTGCGCAGAAGAACATCGGCCCGAGCGGCATCCTGGTCAATATCGTGCGTGAGGACCTGCTGGGTCGCGCCCGTTCACTGTGCCCGACCATGCTCAACTACAAGGTCGCGGCCGACAACGGCTCGATGTACAACACCCCGCCGGCCTTCGCCTGGTACCTGTCGGGCCTGGTGTTCGAGTGGCTGAAGGAGCAGGGCGGCGTGGCGGCCATGGGCAAGCTCAACGAAGAGAAGAAGCGCACCCTGTACGACTTCATCGACGCCAGTGGTCTGTACAGCAACCCGATCAACCTCACCGACCGCTCGTGGATGAACGTGCCGTTCCGCCTGGCCGATGACCGCCTGGACAAGCCATTCCTGGCCGGTGCCGACGCCCGTGGCCTGCTGAACCTCAAGGGTCACCGTTCGGTAGGTGGCATGCGCGCCTCCATCTACAACGCTGTGGACATTCACGCGATCAATGCGCTGGTTGCCTACATGGCAGAGTTCGAAAAGGAACACGGCTAATGTCTGAACAAGAACTCAAGGCCCTGCGTGTACGCATTGACAGCCTGGACGAGAAAGTCCTGGAGCTGATCAGTGAGCGTGCGCGCTGCGCCCAGGAAGTGGCACGGGTGAAGATGGCGTCCCTGGCGGAGGGCGAAGTGCCGGTGTTCTACCGGCCGGAGCGTGAAGCCCAGGTGCTCAAGCGCGTCATGGAGCGTAACAAGGGCCCGCTGGGCAACGAAGAGATGGCGCGGTTGTTCCGTGAAATCATGTCGTCGTGCCTGGCGCTCGAGCAGCCGCTGAAAGTGGCCTACCTCGGCCCGGAAGGCACCTTCACCCAGGCGGCGGCCATGAAGCACTTCGGCCATGCGGTGATCAGCAAGCCGATGGCGGCCATCGACGAGGTGTTCCGTGAAGTGGCGGCCGGCGCGGTGAACTTTGGCGTGGTACCGGTGGAAAACTCCACCGAAGGCGCGGTCAACCACACGCTGGACAGCTTCCTTGAGCACGACATGGTGATCTGCGGCGAAGTCGAGCTGCGCATCCACCATCACTTGTTGGTGGGTGAGAACACCAAGACCGACAGCATCAGCCGCATCTATTCCCACGCCCAGTCCCTGGCCCAGTGCCGCAAGTGGCTGGATGCGCATTACCCGAATGTGGAGCGCGTGGCGGTGTCCAGCAACGCCGAAGCGGCCAAGCGGGTCAAGGGTGAATGGAATTCGGCGGCGATCGCCGGTGATATGGCGGCAGGCCTGTATGGCCTGACGCGCCTGGCCGAGAAAATCGAGGATCGCCCGGACAACTCCACGCGTTTCCTGATGATCGGCAGCCAGGAAGTGCCGCCGACCGGCGACGACAAGACTTCGATCATCGTCTCCATGAGCAACAAGCCCGGCGCGCTGCATGAGCTGCTGGTGCCGTTCCACGACAACGGGATTGACCTGACGCGCATCGAGACGCGTCCTTCGCGCAGCGGTAAATGGACTTACGTGTTCTTTATCGACTTTATCGGCCACCACCGCGATCCGCTGGTCAAGGGCGTGCTGGAGAAGATCAGTCAGGAAGCCGTGGCACTCAAGGTGCTGGGCTCTTACCCGAAAGCGGTTTTGTGAGGCTTTAACATGAGTGGCAACTTCCTCGCCCTGGCCCAGCCGGGCGTGCAACAACTGTCGCCTTACGTTCCGGGCAAGCCTGTGGACGAGCTGGCGCGTGAGTTGAACCTGGATCCTTCCAAAATCGTCAAGCTGGCGAGTAACGAGAACCCACTGGGCCCAAGCCCCAAGGTATTGGCGGCGATTCGCGAAGAATTGGCCGAGCTGACCCGTTACCCGGACGGCAATGGCTTCGCCCTCAAGTCCCTGTTGGCAGAAACATGCCGGGTCGAGCTGAACCAGGTCACCCTGGGCAACGGTTCCAATGACATCCTCGAGCTGGTCGGGCGTGCCTACCTGGCGCCGGGCCTGAACGCCGTGTTCAGCGAGCACGCGTTTGCGGTCTACCCGATCGTCACCCAGGCGGTCGGTGCCGACGCCCGTGTGATTCCTGCCAAGGACTGGGGTCATGACCTGCCGGCCATGCTGACCGCCATCGACGCCCAGACCCGCGTCGTGTTTATCGCCAACCCGAACAACCCGACCGGCACCTGGTTCGATGCACGGGCGCTTAACGACTTCCTGCAGGACGTGCCTGAGCATGTACTGGTGGTGTTGGACGAGGCCTACATCGAGTACGCCGAAGGCAGCGACCTGCCGGACGGCCTGGATTTCCTGGCGGCCTACCCGAACCTGCTGGTGTCGCGCACCTTCTCCAAGGCTTATGGCCTGGCGTCGCTGCGGGTCGGCTATGGCCTGTCGACTGCGGTGGTTGCCGATGTACTGAACCGCGTACGCCAGCCGTTCAACGTCAACAGCCTCGCCCTGGCGGCAGCCTGTGCGGCGGTGAAGGATACCGAGTACCTGGAAGAAGGTCGCCGCATCAACGCAAGCGGCATGTTGCAGTTGCAGGATGGCTTCCGTGCGTTGGGCCTGGGCTGGATTCCCTCCAAGGGCAACTTCATCTGTGTCGACCTTGGTCAAGTGGCTGCCCCGGTATTCCAGGGGCTGCTGCGCGAAGGTGTGATCGTGCGGCCGGTGGCCAACTACGGCATGCCGAACCACCTGCGGATCACCATCGGCTTGCCGGCTGAAAACAGCCGCTTCCTGGAGGCGCTGGCCAAGGTCCTGGCTCGTGGTTGATGTCACTGCATTGCAACCTGCCGTGCCTATGATCGGTCGCCTGGTGGTGGTCGGCCTGGGCTTGATCGGTGGCTCCTTCGCCAAAGGCCTGCGCGAAAGCGGGCTGTGCGGCGAAGTAGTCGGTGTGGACCTGGACCCGCAATCGCGCAAGCTGGCGGTGGAGTTGGGTGTGGTGGATCGCTGCGAGGCGGACCTGGCGCTGGCGTGCCAGGGGGCTGACGTCATCCAGCTCGCTGTGCCGATCCTGGCCATGGAGAAACTGCTGGCGGTATTGGCCGGCATGGACCTGGGCCAGGCGATCCTGACCGACGTCGGCAGTGCCAAGGGCAATGTGGTGCGGGCCGCGCAACAGGCTTTTGGCGGCATGCCGTCGCGTTTTGTGCCGGGCCATCCGATTGCCGGTTCCGAGCAGAGCGGGGTGGAAGCGTCCAATGCGCAGCTGTTCCGCCGCCATAAAGTGATCCTGACGCCGCTGGAGCAAACCGATCCGGCCGCGCTGGCCGTGGTGGATCGTCTCTGGCGTGAGCTGGGGGCGGATGTGGAACATATGCAGGTCGAGCGCCACGACGAAGTGCTGGCGGCGACCAGCCATTTGCCCCATCTGTTGGCATTCGGCCTGGTGGACTCCCTGGCCAAGCGCAACGAAAACCTCGAGATTTTCCGTTACGCCGCCGGTGGCTTCCGCGATTTCACGCGGATTGCCGGCAGCGATCCGGTGATGTGGCACGACATCTTTCTCGCCAATCGCGAAGCGGTGTTGCGCACCCTGGACACCTTCCGCAGTGACCTCGACGCCTTGCGCGACGCGGTCGATGCCGGGGATGGCCATCAATTATTGGGCGTGTTCACCCGTGCGCGTGTGGCGCGTGAGCATTTCAGCAAGATCCTGGCTCGCCGGGCCTATATGGAAACCGCTGTGAACGCCGATGACCTGACCTTCCTCGCCAACCCGGGCGGCCGCTTGAGCGGGCGTCTCCGGGTGCCGGGTGACAAGTCGATCTCCCATCGCTCGATCATGCTCGGCTCGTTGGCCGAGGGCGTGACGGAGGTGGAAGGGTTCCTTGAGGGTGAAGACGCCCTGGCGACCCTGCAGGCGTTTCGCGACATGGGCGTGGTGATTGAGGGGCCGCACCATGGGCGCGTGACCATTCATGGTGTGGGCTTGCACGGCTTGAAGCCGGCGCCTGGGCCGATCTACCTGGGTAATTCCGGTACGTCCATGCGCCTGCTGTCCGGTTTGTTGGCGGCACAACGCTTTGACAGCGTGTTGACCGGCGATGCTTCCCTGTCCAAGCGCCCGATGAACCGCGTGGCCAAGCCATTGCGGGACATGGGTGCGGTGATCGAGACCGGGCCGGAAGGGCGTCCGCCGCTGACCATTCGTGGCGGCCAGGCGCTCAAAGGCATGAGCTATGCAATGCCGATGGCCAGTGCCCAGGTCAAATCCTGTCTGTTGCTGGCGGGGCTGTATGCCGAAGGTCAAACCGCAGTGACCGAGCCTGCGCCGACCCGTGACCATACCGAGCGTATGTTGCGCGGTTTTGGTTACCCGGTTGCGGTGGAAGGCGCTACCGCATCGGTGGAATCGGGTCATGTACTGACGGCTGCCCATATTGAAGTGCCGGGGGACATCTCCTCTTCGGCATTCTTCCTGGTGGCGGCTTCGATTGCCGCGGGCTCCGAGTTGTTGCTGGAGCATGTCGGCATCAACCCGACCCGCACCGGGGTGATCGATATCCTGCGGTTGATGGGGGCCGATATCACCTTGGAAAACCCGCGCGAAGTGGGTGGCGAGCCTGTCGCTGACCTGCGGGTGCGGGCAGCTGTATTGAAGGGTATCGAGATTCCAGAAGCGCTGGTGCCCCTGGCTATTGATGAATTCCCGGTGTTGTTCGTCGCGGCCGCCTGCGCTGAAGGCCGCACCATTTTGCGGGGCGCCGAAGAGTTGCGTGTTAAGGAGTCCGACCGTATCCAGGTCATGGCCGACGGTCTGCAGGTGTTGGGAGTGAAGTGTGAACCGACCGCCGATGGGATTATCATTGACGGTGGCCTGATGGGCGGTGGTGAAGTCCATGCCCATGGCGATCACCGGATTGCCATGGCCTTCAGCGTGGCTTCCCTGCGGGCGGCTGCGCCGATTCGTATCCATGACTGCGCCAATGTTGCTACGTCTTTTCCGAACTTTCTTACACTGTGTGCCCAAGTCGGCATCCGTGTTGCCCAAGAGGCTCAATTGTGAATATCAAAGCACCGGTGATTACCATCGACGGGCCAAGCGGCTCGGGCAAAGGCACGATCGCCGGCATCCTGGCCAAGCGCCTGGGCTGGTGCCTGCTGGATTCCGGCGCGTTGTACCGCCTGCTGGCGTTTGCCGCACGCAACCATGGCGTCGACCTGACCAACGAAGAATCCCTGAAGCTGCTGGCCGCGCACCTCGATGTGCAGTTCGTCGGCGCGACGGAAGGTCATCCCCAGCGCATCATCCTGGAAGGGGACGATGTGACCGATGACCTGCGTAACGAGCAGGTCGGCTCCTGGGCCTCCCAGGTTGCCGCGCTGCCTGCGGTGCGTGATGCGCTGTTGCAGCGTCAGCGGGCTTTCCAGGAGCCGCCGGGGCTGGTGGCCGATGGCCGCGACATGGGCACGGTGGTGTTTCCCGAGGCGCCGCTGAAGATTTTCCTGACCGCCAGCGCCGAGGAGCGGGCTCGCCGCCGCTACTTGCAGTTGAAGGGCAAAGTCGATGGTGTTAGTCTGTCGAGTCTGCTAGATGAGATCCGTGCACGCGATGAGCGTGATACCCAGCGCGCAGTAGCCCCGCTCAAGCCGGCGGCTGATGCTATACAGCTGGATTCCACGGAGTTGTCCATCGAGCAGGTGCTGGAACGCATCTTGAGTGAAATCGCCATTCGCGATATCGCCGGGTGATCAAGAAGGCCGCAGGGGACCAGTCATAGTCCTGCGGTGGCTTCTTTTAACTGAAACTGACCCACACCGTCTGGGGTGTGGAGATGGGCGTATTCTTCGCCCTTATCAACAGGAATTAAAATGAGCGAAAGCTTTGCGGAACTCTTTGAAGAAAGCCTAAAAACCCTGAACCTTCAGGCAGGCTCCATCATCACCGGTGTTATCGTTGATATCGATTACCAAGCTCGCTGGGTAACCGTTCACGCTGGTCTGAAGTCTGAAGCTCTGATCCCGCTGGAACAGTTCTACAACGATGCTGGTGATCTGACAATCAATGTCGGTGACGAAGTTCACGTTGCTCTGGACTCGGTTGAAGACGGTTTCGGTGAAACCAAGCTGTCCCGTGAAAAAGCCAAGCGCGCTGAATGCTGGATTGTTCTCGAAGCAGCCTTCGCAGCTGAAGAAGTGGTCAAGGGCGTTATCAACGGTAAGGTTAAAGGCGGCTTCACTGTCGACGTTAACGGCATCCGTGCGTTCCTGCCAGGTTCTTTGGTCGACGTTCGTCCTGTGCGCGACACCACGCACCTGGAAGGCAAGGAACTCGAATTCAAGGTCATCAAACTCGACCAGAAGCGCAACAACGTTGTCGTTTCCCGTCGCAGCGTCCTGGAAGCAGAGAACTCCGCCGAGCGTGAAGCTCTGCTGGAATCCCTGCAGGAAGGCCAACAAGTCAAAGGTATCGTCAAGAACCTCACCGATTACGGCGCATTCGTCGATCTGGGTGGCGTCGATGGCCTGCTGCACATTACCGACATGGCTTGGAAGCGTATCAAGCATCCTTCCGAAATCGTCAATGTTGGCGACGAGATCGATGTCAAGGTTCTGAAATACGATCGCGAGCGCAACCGTGTTTCCCTGGGCCTGAAGCAACTGGGTGAAGATCCATGGGTCGCTATCAAAGCCCGTTACCCAGAAAGCACTCGCGTCACCGCGCGTGTTACCAACCTGACCGACTACGGCTGCTTCGCTGAGCTGGAAGAAGGCGTTGAAGGCCTGGTACACGTTTCCGAAATGGACTGGACCAACAAGAACATCCACCCTTCGAAAGTCGTACAAGTCGGCGACGAAGTGGAAGTCATGGTTCTGGACATCGACGAAGAGCGTCGTCGTATCTCCCTGGGCATCAAGCAGTGCAAATCTAACCCATGGGAAGATTTCTCTGGCCAGTTCAACAAGGGCGATAAAATCTCCGGCACCATCAAGTCGATCACCGATTTCGGTATCTTCATTGGTCTGGACGGCGGCATCGACGGCCTGGTTCACCTGTCCGACATCTCCTGGAACGAAGTTGGCGAAGAAGCTGTTCGTCGTTTCAAGAAGGGCGACGAGCTGGACACCGTTATCCTGTCGGTTGACCCAGAGCGCGAGCGCATCTCCCTGGGTATCAAGCAACTGGAAAGCGATCCGTTCTCCGAGTACGTTCAAGAGAACGACAAAGGCGCAATCGTTAAAGGCACTGTGAAAGAAGTTGACGCCAAAGGCGCCATCATCGTTCTGGCCGACGATATCGAAGCGACTCTGAAAGCCTCCGAAATCAGCCGTGACCGCGTTGAAGACGCGCGCAACGTTCTGAAAGAAGGCCAGGAAGTAGAAGCCAAGATCATCAGCGTCGATCGCAAGAGCCGCGTGATCCAACTCTCCATCAAGTCGAAAGACGAAGTGGAAGAGAAAGAAGCCATCCAGAGCCTGAAATCGGCTCCGGAAGCTGCAACAGGCGAGACCACCATGGCCTCCCTGCTGCGCGAAGCAATGGCTAAACAGAACTAAGTTCTGCAAGGCTGTTAAAAAGGGCGACTTCGGTCGCCCTTTTTTGTGCCTGAAATTCGCTGAATCAACACGCAAGAACCAAGGCAGACGCCTTGGTGTCAGAGCTGAATAGAGTATTGATAAAGGCGCTCCCGTGTTTTTAAGGATTTCGATGAACAGGCTTATCGTGGTGTTCGCAGTGGTAATGCTTGCAGGCTGTTCCGTTACCAGCGCCAAAACTCACGCGAGGCGCGGTGTCAGCGGCATTGAGGTCGATTGCTCGGGGTTGGGCAACAACTGGGATAAGTGCGAGAAACGCGCCGCCCGCGAATGCAGGATGCAGGGTTATAAGGTCATCACCAGGTCCAGCGACGCCAAGGACGAAGAGGGTGATTACTTGTTCGGTTGGAACCCTGCAGGAGCGGTCACTCGTACCATGCTCGTGATCTGCAATTGAGAGTGTGGGTCGCTCATGGCGGGTGTTATTCAAACGGCAGATAAGTTAGTAGATGGGCTGTTCAAATTCATCAAGTCATGCTAAAACCTTCGAAGCGCTTTTCCTAGCTGCTTGAAAAAGAAGGGAAAAATATGACGAAGTCGGAGTTGATCGAACGAATTGTCACCCATCAAGGGCTGCTTTCATCCAAGGATGTGGAGCTGGCTATCAAGACCATGCTTGAACAGATGTCGCAGTGCCTGGCTACCGGGGATCGGATTGAGATTCGTGGGTTTGGGAGTTTTTCGCTGCACTACCGCGCGCCAAGGGTAGGGCGGAACCCTAAGACTGGGCAGTCGGTGAGTCTGGATGGGAAATTTGTGCCTCATTTCAAGCCGGGGAAGGAATTGCGGGATCGGGTGAATGAGGATGAGGAGGATCTCGTCTGAGTATTCTTGGGGCAGGAGAAGGTAATGCGTGGATTTAGGCGAGTTATAGTTTCATTGCTTGTGCTTTTCATCGTCTTAGTGCTTGTGGTGTTTGTGCTGGAGAATCGGCAGCGCATCGTATTTTCATTCTTGGGGTGGTCGTGGCCCGAGATGCCAGCTTCAGTATTTGTGGCAGCCTCTTTAATTGTCGGCATGCTTATTGGCCCGATTTTCAGTGTGTCAGCGAGGAAAAATCATCACTCCGGATGAGTTTTTTGGGTCTTTAGTGGCTGTGCATGCCTTTAGTGTATGAAGGCTTGTTTTGTACTGAGTGTTACTTAAGATTTGATGGTTCCTTTATATAAACCCGGGGTGCGTGCTTCGGCTGGGCATTGTAGGTGGATGTTAAAGTCGATTGCATTTCGGTGTTTTTGGGGTGGGGAGGAGGGTTGTTTATAATAATATATCTTCTGTTTCTGGGTGTGTAGGAAGAATTCATCGACTTTTAAGGGTGAATTGTTGTGATAAGGTTTTTGCATGCCTTAAATGGTTTTCTTATTTTTTAAACTTTCAATTTTAACTCCCCCCCCCCCCCCATTTCGCTGTGGCAACTTTTACTCTTAGAAAAATACGCTTGGAATAGTTTTCGTTTTCGGTAGTGAATATCAGGATTTTAAGTTTTTCTCCTTTGATATTAGGGCATTTTTCAGGTTGCCTAATATTGCATTGATGGTTTTAAGGTTAAGTGTGTCTCTATTGTGTTCCAGCAGTCCAAAGTGTTGATCCTTCAGTTATGTAAGTGTCAGTGGCGCTTTTCATTGTTGATGATCAGCAGATCTGATCACGCCTGAGGTCTTTTGATGGAGGGAGGGCGAAAGTGAGGCTGGGTTTGCTGGTAAGGCCCATCCAGCAAAGGCCTCCACTGAAGCGCAATTCATTGCACGTGGTGATGCATTCTCTGAATGCGGCGCCGTCACGGGTTAGCTGTAGGAAAAGGGTTGAGCTGACATAGTGAGCGCGAGGCCTTAGCTTTGGCTTGCTCGCCCTCTTGTGGTCTAATAGGAGATATTTCTAGCCGGGCTGGCGTTCTGCTGACAGCTTGACGCAGAAATTGGCTCTTGAGAGGGATAAAAATGAGTTTGGTAGATTTAGTCGACCTGCAAGTGTTGGGCGATAATCGCGGACAGTTGGTAGTATTAGAAGCGCAAAAGAATGTCCCATTTGACATCAAGCGTGTTTACTTTTTGATGGGTACGCAGCCAGGCGTGTCTCGCGGTTTTCACGCTCATAGAACGCTTAAGCAAGCGGCCATCTGTGTATCGGGTCAATGCCTTATGTTGATGAACGACGGAGTAAATCGGGAGCAGGTTATACTTAATAGCTCCAGTAAGGCTATACTTATTGATAGTATGATATGGCACGAAATGCATGACTTCAGTCCGGACTGTGTTCTGTTGGTTTTAGCCAGCGATTTTTATGATGAGCAGGACTATATCCGGGATTACTCAAAGTTTCTAGAGTTAGTAAATAATGCCTAAGATACATGAACTCGCGAACGTGTCCAGTAGTGATATAGGTGAAAATACTCGTATTTGGCAGTACTGTGTAGTCCTTGACGGTGCGAAGATCGGTAAAAACTGTAATTTGTGCGCACACACTTTGGTTGAGGGTGGCGTCATTGTAGGTGATAACGTCACCTTGAAATCGGGTGTGTATTTATGGGAAGGCACCCTTATAGAAGATAATGTATTTATAGGGCCAAACGCGACATTTACCAATGACTTGATGCCAAGATCAAGAGTTCGTCCGGAAAAATTCAAAGGTATCACGATAAAATTCGGCGCAAGCATCGGAGCCAATGCTACGCTATTACCAGGTATTAGTATTGGCCGCATGGCGATGGTCGGGGCGGGTGCGGTTGTGACAAAGGATGTTCCCGATTTTGCCGTAGTAGTAGGTAATCCGGCTAAAATAATTCGGTATATAGGCTGATGATTAAATTTCTCGATTTAAAGGCAATCAATCACGACGTACGAGACGAATTGTTAGCCGCGTGTACTCGCGTTATTGATTCGGGCTGGTATATTGCAGGCTCTGAGTTACAAAATTTTGAACAGGCATTTTCTGAGTATTGTGGAACTAAACATTGTATTGGTGTCGCCAACGGGTTAGATGCGTTAAGTTTGACTTTACGTGCCTGGAAAGAAATGGGAAAGTTGAAAAAAGGTGATGAGGTTATTGTTCCTGCCAATACCTATATCGCGAGTGTTCTAGCGATTACTGAAAATGATCTTGTCCCCGTGTTGGTCGAGCCGAATTCCGCAACCTACAACTTGAGTGCCGATCATGTAGAGCGAGCGATTACCGCAAAAACAAAAGTTCTGTTACCTGTACATTTATATGGTTTGCTTGCGGACATGCCAGCTTTAATTTCGCTTGCAAAAAAGCATAAACTTTTGATTCTCGAGGACTCGGCGCAGGCACATGGCGCAAGTCATAAAGGTAAAAAGGCAGGTGCCTGGGGTGATGCGTCCGGTTTCAGCTTCTATCCGGGCAAAAACTTGGGCGCACTCGGGGATGGGGGAGCTATCACGACTGACGATGATGAACTTGCTCAAGTGCTGCGTGCGCTTCGAAACTACGGGTCGCACGAAAAGTATCAGAATCTATATCGCGGTGTGAATAGTAGATTGGACGAGTTACAGGCAGCACTCCTGCTTGTGAAGTTAAAGTATCTAGAGACTCAAGTAAGACAGCGTCGGGAGATCGTGAAAATTTATCTGCAGGGCATCAAAAATCCTGAGATAACTCTACCGTACACTGAGGGCAACGACATTATGGCGCTTGAAGGACATGTCTGGCATTTGTTTGTTATTCGGACACCCTATCGCGAAGAACTTAAAAAGCACCTTGAAGCGCATGGCATTCAAACGCTTATTCATTATCCAATTCCTGTCCATAAGCAAAAAGCGTATGCCGAGTGGTCGGATATATCCTTGCCTCTTACGGAGATCATCCATAAGGAGGTGCTGAGTTTACCTTTAGGACCGACGATGAGTCAGGACGAGGCACTGAAAGTAGTTTCGGCATGCAACAGTTTCAGCTACATCGGCGCGGCCTGATGACTTTAATAAAGACAGGTTTCTTAAATGGCATCGCTGTTGCTATAAAAATGCTAACGCTGTTGGGCATTAATAAGGTGCTTGCAATATATGTTGGGCCATCCGGTTACGCAGCACTTGGGCAGTTTCAGAATGCGGTGCAGATGATTACTGCTTTTGCGAGTGGAGCAATTAATACGGGCGTCACCAAATATACAGCTGAGTATCGAGAGGATCGCTCAGCTCAGCACAAGCTGTGGGGCACCGCTGGAACAATGGCTCTCTGTGGTTCATTTCTGGCTGCATCGATTATTGCAATTACTAGTGAATCATTAGCAGCATGGTTTTTAAATGATCGGCAATATAGCGGTGTTTTTAAATGTTTTTCTATTTCGTTGGTCTTTTTTTCATTTAATACGCTTTTTTTAGCTGTGCTTAATGGGAAAAAAGAAATAGCGAGGTACGTACTTGCTAATATAGGGGGAAGTATTTTTTCACTTGTAATTACTTTCGTGATGGCGGTTGAGTTTGGTCTGTATGGTGCTTTAATTTCCCTCGCTGTTTATCAGTCATTTGCTTTTTTTGTTACATTACTTCTGTGTTATAGGACACCTTGGTTTAAGTTCTCTTATTTTTTTTCAGCTGTCGATAAAAAGACTGCTTTTAATTTGGCGAAGTATATGGCGATGGCGTTAACGTCAGCCGCTTGTGTTCCAGTCAGTCATATGGTTGTGCGTGATTATCTCGGTGTAACCTTTGGTTGGCAAGCAGCTGGTTATTGGGAGGCAATGTGGCGCCTGAGTGCAGCCTATCTGATGCTCGTAACGACTACCTTGAGTGTATATTACCTCCCTAGATTATCTGAATTGCAGGATGCCTCTGACATTAAAAGTGAAATCGCGCAGGGGTACCGTGTCATTTTGCCGATTGCGGCTCTCAGTGCGTTAATTATTTTCTTGTTTAGAGATTTTATCATTTCTGCGTTATTTACAACGGACTTTGCGCCTATGCGTGATTTATTCGCCTGGCAAATGTTCGGAGATACGCTGAAGATAGGCGGGTGGGTATTAGCTTATTTGATGCTGGGCAAGGCCATGGTGAGGCTATTTATCTGCTCGGAAGTGATTTTTGCGCTAAGTTTTGTGCTGTTTACTTGGATGTTTACCAAGCTCTACGGGCTTCCTGGAGTGGCAATAGCGCATGCGGTAAACTACTTTTTTTATTGGTTGACCATGGCCTTTTTTATATCGCGGAAACTGCTGCATCAACAATCTGAATCCTCAATACAAAGTCAGTAGTTTATAAATAGGAATTTGGCTTAACGGAGTGATAATTGGTGTTGAAAAGGAACGTGTTGATTTTAACTCAAGGGCGGTTCGGAGGAACGGATTTCCTGCTTGCGCGGCTATATAACTGGCTGGCACTGAACCAGTGTGAAGTTGAAGTCGCTATGTCTTCAGAAATGCCTAAATTGAAAGCATACGATGTTGTGTTTCTTCCCACTTCTGAGATAAACAGGCTTTGGCTTTTTAAGATACGTGGTATTAAGCTTGAGCATATTTGCATATGGTGCATGGGGTATGCGGCATTTCGAGGTGCTTATGTCTCCATTAGTGATGAAGAGTATTCGCAACGTGTCGAGGCAAAAAAGGGTATTAGAAGAGAGTTGATTGAGCTTTTGAAGAAGCTTTCCCAGCGTTCGTTGGCGACATTCCTCTATACCCGTTCTGTTGTATTTACTGATGAGGTTGGGGCGTTCGCCGATATCGGTAATCTGAACTTCGATGGTTTAGTCTCTGAACTGATTTGTCCCATTGTCATTGATAAGCAACCCGCGGAGTCCTTTAATTACGCGATGCCGTCAGACACATTGCACCTAGGGTGGGTTGGCCGTATAGACATGGACTTCAAGTTCTATGCGCTAGAGCAGGTTATCCTTGATATCCGGTCCCTACGGTCAGGTCTATTGAGTCTTTATAAAAAAATTGTGTTTCATATCGTTGGTGATGGAGACGCCATGAATGATCTGCGTGTACTTATATCATCTGATACGAGTATAGAGTACGTTCTTGTTCCATTTATAAAGAAAGAAGAACTCAGTCATTTTATTCGTAAGCACATCGATTTGATGTTCGCGATGGGAACTTCTTCCTTGGAATCCGCAAAAAATAAAGTGCCTACTATAGTTGTACCTCCCAGGGCCAGTAGAACTAACAGCCAAGTTTCAAAATACAGATGGGTCTCCGAGTCTATAGGATATTCTTTGGGAGAGCTTAGCTATGCCGGAATAAAACCGGTGCAGAAAGCAAGCTCCATGGAGTATTTGCTTAAGCAGTTTTTAAAGTCCGGTAGTGATATTTCAATCCGGGAATATGAGTACACGCAGGCTTTTGACGCTGATCTTGTATTTAAAAAATTAGAGCATTTGGCAGGCAAGAGCTCACCTTCCCTAAGAGTATATGCTAGGTCTTTCGAGTTGTACGTAGTGAAAAAAATTAAAGAGCTCGTCAAGAGTGTATTGAGGTAAGAATGATGATTTATGTCAAGCGAAGTGGGCTGCTTTTCTTTCTTCTTTTGGTGCTCAACTTTGTATTGGCTATTTTTGTCGTTGTAAGTGTCGACGTGGGGGGGGCTGAGAATCTTTTATATAAATGCTTTCTAGTCGGTATGACGCTCCTTCTAGGTTTTTTTTGCTTTCAAGGGCGCTACAAGAGCCCATTGAATATCCCGTCACTTGTTTCTATCTCTGTGTTCTTTTTTATGTGGGCGCGACCATTCCTCACGATTTTTTTTGATAAGGCAGTCGTCGAGGCCGGAATAGTGCTGAGCGAAAACTCTGTTCGCCAGTCTGTAGTGACTCTTGCTTTAGGTTTTATATTTATTGTTTTTGGGTATCTCCTTAGTGGCAGACTCAGTTTTGCGTTAGCTGGTCGGTTGGTTACGCTTTCCACGTTCACGTTATCTCGATTTGCGAATGGCGTTATTATTTTTCTGGCGCTTTTTAGTGGATCATTTTTTCTGATCAAATCGTTTTTCGTTGCTCGAGAGTATATAGGGGGAGATTATTTTGAGGCTTTAGAAGATCCCGAGTTTCATGCGCATATATTCACTTTTTTTATAGCAAAAAGCTTACTATTACTTTGGGCGCTTTTCGGTAAATACTCTAATAGATTAATGGTAATTTCGCTTATCTGGCTGTTTTTCTCTGTCGGCTTTTTGATGATTGGTCTCCGGGGCTACTTTTTTATCTATCTATTTTTGTTTGTTTTTGTGTATGGGGTGGAAAAGCGAATAAGCTATGTTTTTCTTGTTTTATTGGGGGTTGGGTCACTTTTTTTTGCCAATGTATTGCTTGAGTATCGACTGGGCTTTCAAGTTTCAAGCGGCGTGCTGGAAAAGATATCCCAGACATTGCATGGTCAGGGTGCTTCGTTTGAGGTGTTATATGGCGCTGTGAATTTTTCCAACGAATTGGATGAGTGTTTGAACTCCACGGCTGAAGAGTTTGGCATATGTGTTGATCAGGTTCGCCATATAAATTTCGTGAGTGGCGGCTTTTCGACCAGCTTCTTTGCCGAGGCCTTTTACCAAGGTTGGATTTTCTATATATTTTGGTGTTTGGTTTTTGGGTTCTTTGTACGTGTTCTCGATAGTGTTGTTTTCCTATATAAAGAAGGTCGGTTTTCAGGTAGGAATCAAGCATTTATAATTTTTATGATTTTGTCTGTTGTGCCTACTCTCGTTTACTTCTCACGCTCAAGTATGTATGGGGTTTTGATGAAGTTTATCCAGGTTGGAGTAGTGGTTTTGGTTCTAGCTGTGATGACCATGCAGGTCAAAAAATATTGTGGAGTGCCTAGGTGAGTATAAATAAAAGCGTAATGCTTCAAGGTGGGTTAGGTAATCAGCTATTTCAGTTAGCGTGGGCCAAATACGCGGAGTCCGTGCTGGGAGAGACTGTACTCTGTGATAGTAAGGCGTTGCTCAGTAAAGGTGCTCATGGAGGCATTCAACTCTCTGATCTCATTGATTTTGATCATAGCCGGTTTGTTGAGGGGGGAGTATTTTTCGAACAGGGAGTTGTAGCGAAAGCGGCTCGTTTAATTACCAGGAAGTTAAATATTCGTAGGCTTGGCGACTATCTACTCAACGATTATGATGCGGAAACGGAGTTTGCTGATGCGCTTGATGGAGTTAATTGTAGGTTTCATTTTGGCTACTTTCAGTACGTTCAAAGCGCGCTATTTTTAAGAAACAAACTGCGCCCGCTCATCCTTGATAAAAACGCACAACTAATTGCCAAGGGGCGAAAGCTGTATTCCAATAGTGTTGGGGTTCATGTGCGTAGGGGAGACTTTTTGTTGTCGAAAGACCCTCGACACAAAGTCATGGATGAAAAATACTATCTTAAAGCAATCCAGAGTTTTAAAGGTCGTGAGTTTGTAATATTTACTGATGATAAAGCTTGGTGCGAAAAGGTATTTGAAGGTCAGCATTTTAAGATTTGCGGACTGCTGGGGGCTGAAGTAAAACCAGCAATAGCGGATTTCTTAAGTTTGATTTGCTGTAAGGACTATATAATCGGTAGCAGCACTTTTGCGTGGTGGGCTGCATTTTTAAGCCTAAATAGTCATCCTGTCGTTTATATGCCACGAGTTAATGTTTCCTTTTTGCATGAAAGTAGTAATCAGCTGATTGGTTGGAGTTACGTATTGGCTGATTGATTCCATGAATATGCATAGGTTTTTAGCACCTTAACAGTATCACGGCCGCTCTGGACATATATGAGCCTTTTCGAACAATTTTTTGATGCTCTTCAGGGGGATCCGTTTTAGAGCGGACCTATTTTACCTTCATGGCTTTTTGAAGTTGATCGATTATGGTGAGAATCGTAGAGAGCGAGTCACCCTAAATCCACGTCTAGAGCGTGTCAGTCGCGGCCGTAATGCCCTTTAAGCAATCTGTACGAGGCGACGGGCGGTCTTCATGCTTTCTTTGGTGGACGCTTTTCGACAGTGGGGGCTGGCTAAATGCTGTTATTGCGGGTGCCATGCGTAAATGCGACTGTGAATTTCCAAAAAATACTATATTTTATTCATGGGAACGAGGTCTGGCGGGGGGGGGCACAGCAGCACTATACAGATCGGTATTCACTGCCAGCTAGACGTAAGGATTCAACTCTAGCTTGAAAACCGTCAGCATACTCGGATAATGGTGCACTTTCGCGGTCGGTGTGCCAACTTTGGACACCCCAGAGGATGAGTGATAGTGCCATATTCCTATGTGTTTTCAGCTCTCAAATCGCTGCTCGCTTCGAAAGTAGCGGTAAAGAACTTGTCGAAGGCAAATTAAAGGACGATATCAATGTTTGTTCCAGTAATCATGGCGGGTGGTTCGGGCACTCGGCTGTGGCCTTTGTCTCGTCAGCTTCACCCAAAACAGTTTCTTCCTCTTGTAGATGCCCAGTTCTCTATGCTGCAGGCGACCATCAATCGCCTGTCTGGCTTGGTCCATGCTTCCCCGCAATTAATTTGCAATGAGGAGCATCGTTTCCTGGCTGCGGAACAACTCCGTCAAGTGGGTCTTGACTACATAAATATCTTGCTTGAACCAGTAGGCCGCAATACAGCACCGGCCATTGCTCTAGCTGCGCTTCAGGCAACCGCTCAGGGGGCTGACCCGCTTATGTTGGTTTTGGCAGCTGATCACCTGATTCAGGACGTTGACGCGTTCCAGCGAGGCGTACAAACTGCGACTATGTTTGCGGAAGCAGGAAAACTGGTGACGTTTGGCATCAAACCGACTTCTCCCGAAACTGGATACGGCTATCTCCAGCAGGGGGCTTCTGTTGGGAATGGCGGTTTTGAAGTTACTCGTTTTGTCGAAAAGCCCGATGTCGAAACTGCGCAAATATACCTTGCTGATGGCGGCTACTGCTGGAATAGCGGAATGTTTATGTTTAAGGCTAGCCGTTATTTGGAGGAGTTGCAAACGTTCCAGCCAGAGATAATTTTATGGTGTCGCGAGGCCTTGGAAAAGGGTCGGCAGGATATGCACTTTACTCGAGTTGATAGAGAAGCCTTTTCGAAGTGTCCTGATAATTCGATTGACTATGCCGTGATGGAGAAAACGTCTCAGTCTGTGATGGTTCCGCTTGATGCCGGCTGGAGTGACATTGGGTCGTGGACGGCTTTATGGGAGGCTGGCCCCCACACTGAAGAGGGTAACCTTTTGAAAGGGGATGTGATCTCAGTAGGAACTTCAAACAGTTACGTCGATTCGGAAAGTCGGTTGGTTTGTACTGTGGGGGTGAGTGACTTAATTGTTGTTGAAACAAAAGACGCAGTATTGGTGGCTCATAAAGATCATGTTCAAAAAGTAAAAGATATAGTCGAAAAATTAAAAAGTGAGGGGCGCAAAGAGCATATCTTTCATCGCGAGGTCTACCGACCATGGGGTGTCTATGATGCGATAGACAGCGGCTTACGCTATCAGGTGAAGAGAATAACAGTTAAGCCAGGTCACAAACTGTCGGTGCAAATGCATCACCATCGTGCTGAGCATTGGATCGTCGTGAGCGGAACTGCTAAGGTGACCAATGGCGAGAAAACCTACTTGGTCACTGAAAATCAGTCCACGTATATTCCGATTGGCGGCATTCATGCGCTGGAAAACCCAGGTGTTATACCGCTGGAACTCATCGAAGTGCAATCAGGTTCCTATTTAGGGGAGGACGATATAGTCCGGTTTTCAGATGATTACGGTCGGTGCTGATATGGACGATTCAACGGTTAATGAACCGCCATTTTTCAGTATTGTAATGTGTTGTAATCGCGATGAAGGGTACCTTCATGATGCAATTGAAAGTGTTCTCATGCAAACTTATCGCTCGTTTGAGTTTGTCATCGTATTGAATCGCTGTGCCGATGTGTTATATGAGTCAGTTGCTGCGCTAAAGGATCCGAGGATTTCGTTATTTAGAACAGAAATAGGTCAATTGTCGTTTAACCTGAATCTTGGAGTTAATCAAGCACGTGGAAAATATATTGTCAGATTCGATAGTGATGATATTTGTCACGTCGATAGGTTGCTAGAGTCGTACTCAATTATCCAAAACAACCCTGATGTCGATATCCTGGCAGGCTCCTGTCGGATTATTGATAGCACCGGTTCTGTCATAGGTACACGGTTGTTGGGCGGAAAAAATTGGCGCTCTCAGATAAAGTATTCAAATCCTTTTATACATCCAGCAATGGTCATTAGGCGAGATTTGATATTATCTTCCAGGGGGTACCTGGGTGGTTTTCAGAGCGAGGATTATGATCTTTGGATTAGGCTAGCCAAGCGTCCAGACGTAAAATGTTTATTTACCCCATTTCCAATGATTGATTACCGAATTTCTGACTCCCAGTCCAAGGGAAGCCGCCAGGCGTATGCAGAAGTTGCTTCCTATTTTCTTAGGGAGTTTTTGATGAAACCGAGCTTTTCTAATATTGTCGGCGTTATTTTGTCGATACCGAAAGTGTTTTTTAAGTCAAAAAGGTAGTTTTTTGTTGGGGGATTTTACTTTGAAAACAATATTAATCACTGGGGGCGCTGGCTACATAGGTTCTCACACACTTGTAGAATGCCTTCAGGCGGGCTACCAAGCGGTGGTTCTCGATAATCTCAGTAACAGCTCCAGTGAAGTTTTAAACCGCATTAGGTGTATTACTGGTGTCAGCCCGATTTTCGTTCAGGGAGATGTATGTGATGCCGAGGTACTTACTAATATATTTAGCACTTACACTATTGATGTCGTGATTCACTTTGCAGGTGTGAAAGCGGTTGGTGAAAGTGTTCAGGATCCTATAAAATATTATAAAAATAACGTGGCTGGCTCGCTTGTTCTCTGCCAGATCATGTGCAATATGAATGTTTTCAAATTGGTATTCAGTTCTTCCGCAACGGTCTATGGTGACTCTCGGGATATGCCGCTTCGAGAGGACTCGCTAAATACATCGCCCATAAACCCTTATGGTCATTCCAAGCTGATGGTTGAGCAGATGCTCTCTGATTTGGCTAAGTCAGATCCTCGATGGTCCATCGCAGTATTACGTTACTTCAATCCTGTTGGCGCACATGCAAGTGGGTTGATAGGGGAACATCCTAAGGGCGTCCCCAATAATTTATTTCCTTACGTTAGTCAGGTTGCTGTCGGTTTGCGTCCTTTCGTGTGCGTATTTGGGAACGATTATCCTACTGCGGACGGCACGGGGGTCAGAGACTATATCCATGTCGTGGATTTGGCTCAGGGGCACCTGATGGCGTTGAATTATCTCAACGCACATAACGGCTATTTTCTTTGGAATTTAGGCACGGGTCGGGGCTATTCGGTGTTGGAGGTTATTAAGGCTTTTTCTACAGTGAGCCAAGTTGATATAGCTTATGAGTTTCTGCCCCGTAGACCGGGTGATTTGGCCGAATGCTGGTCGGCCCCCCAAAAAGCGAGCTTGGAGCTGGGTTGGAATGCATCATTGGATTTGAACTCAATGGTTACTGATTCTTGGCGTTGGCAAACTCTGAACCCTCATGGCTATGACGTGGAGGAGGAGGGTTGAGAATTTTATACATCATCACGCGTTCGGATGTTATCGGCGGCGCGAGCGTTCATCTACTTGATCTTGCGAGTGGGGTCCAAAAAGCAGGGCATGAAGTAATCATAGTTGTGGGGGGGAATGGTGTTTTTGTTGATCGCGCCAGGGAGCAAGGACTTCAATGTATTTCCACTATTCACTTAGTTCGTGCGTTAAGTGCGACCAGTGATTTTCGCGGTTACTTAGCGTTAAAAAGTATTATCTCTTCTTGGAAGCCCGATCTGGTTCACGCCCACTCTTCAAAAGCGGGAATATTAGGACGCTTAGCGGCAAAAAGATTATCTATTCCATGTGTTTTCACTGCGCATGGTTGGGCGTTCACTGAGGGTGTTTCCAGTTCTCGTCGTCTTTTATATCGTTGGATTGAGCGTGGGTTCGCTTATTATGCGACTAAAATTATTACGGTCTCCCGGTATGACCGAGATCTGGCGCTGAGGTCCAATGTTGGAGATTCCGAGTTAATTGTCACTGTCCACAATGGAATGCCTTCTGTCGGCATTGATGTAGGCTTTGAAAGATCAACCCGTGTTACTCGGATAATAATGGTTGCTCGATTTGATGCGCCTAAAGATCACGCTTTCTTAGTTCACGCTTTGGCGATGTTGGCGCGCAATGATTGGTCTATGGAGTTCGTTGGGGATGGACCTTACTTGCCAACTGTTAAGCAACTTGTGCGTGACCTTGACTTAGAACAACAGATTACTTTCCCGGGTGCTTGTTCTGACGTTGCTCGACGTTTATCGAGCTCGGATATCTTTTGCTTGATTTCCAATTGGGAAGGGCTGCCGTTAACCGTTTTGGAAGCGATGAGGTCGGGTTTGCCGGTGATTGCATCAAGTGTGGGTGGAGTTCCTGAGGCAGTAGAACACATGGATACGGGCATTTTGGTAGCTAAACATGATAAAAATGGTTTGGTAGCCGCTTTGAACAAGTTAATTGATTCACCGGCTCTGCGATTGAAAATGGGTGATAAAGGACGGTCGAAATTCTTAAATGAATTCACGTTTGATTTGATGCTTGAGCGAACTATTAACGTTTATTTAGACGCGATCAAGGTGTGACATGCGTGTTTTAGTAACGGGCGCTACCGGATTCGTAGGAAGCCGCCTGATCCAGGCGTTTAAAGACTCCCCGGGTATTGATGCGTTGGCAGCGCTGCGCGACGTCGAGCGCGCGAGCGGAGTTCCTGTGGAGTTTCTCGTCGTCGGGGAGATATTTGCAGGCACGGACTGGATGGTCGCGCTGCAGGGGGTGGATGTAATTGTTCATCTGGCTGGTCGCGCCCACGTCATGAAGGAGTCACCCACAGATGCGCTCGCAAAGTTTAGAACGGTGAACCTGGAGGGAACGACTGCACTCGCGAGACAAGCAATTGAAGCAGGGGTAAAGCGTTTTATATTTATCAGTTCGATTGGGGTCAATGGTGCACATACCATTAAAAGGCCTTTTGACGAGGCCTCAGTTGCTGCACCTCATGCAGATTACGCCATTTCCAAGTTTGAAGCTGAACAGGCGCTACAGGAGATAGCGGAAAAATCAGCAATGGAGTGGGTGATTATTCGTCCCCCACTCGTCTATGGGGCACAGGCGCCTGGGAATTTTCGGCGGTTACTCAAGTTGATTTCGTTGGGTTTGCCACTACCCTTCGCTTCAGTGGAAAACTTGAGAAGTATGATTTCCTTAGAAAACCTGGTGCATTTTTTGCTCCTATGTACTACACATCCTGCCGCGGCGAATCAGCTATTTCTGATTTCTGACGGTATCGAGCTATCCACCCCTGAGTTAATTTCCGTCCTAGCTAAAGGAATGGGCTTGAAGGCTCGCTTGCTTCCTTGTCCTCCTGCCTTGATTCGGTGGGGGGCTAATTTACTGGGGCGGGGTGCGTTGTACACGCAGCTATGCGATTCTCTGATTATTGATTGAAGCAAGGCAAAATCCCTGCTCGACTGGTCGCCACCACTTACCCCCGAACACGCTCTTCTAAAAAGCGGTCGCGAGTTCTTGGCGTTGAGGTCATGATACTCGTCACTTTTTCGTAGAACCTAGGACAGTCTTTTTCATGAGTGTGTGGCTTTTATTTCCTTTGAGTATATTTTTATCCACCTTATTGACGGAAGGAATCCGTCGATATGCTATTAGTCGAAGCTTGATTGATGTGCCTAACGCACGGAGCTCGCATTCAGTTCCTACCCCAAGAGGCGGTGGGGTTGCGATTGTCGTGAGCTTCTTGCTGACGCTGCCGGTACTTGGTGTTTTAGGGGGGGCTGGGTGGTCGTTGGTTTGGTCGGTTCTTGGAACAGGCACAGGCATCGCCGCCCTTGGCTTTCTTGACGACCATGGGCATATTGCGGCTAGATGGCGATTGCTTGGTCATTTCCTTTGTTCCGGTTGGGCCCTGTTCTGGCTGGGCGGTGTTCCCCCCCTCGAATACTGGGGGGGGGTAATTGATCTAAGCTGGTTCGGCATAATCTTAGCTGCGTTCTATCTCGTTTGGTTGTTAAATTTATATAATTTCATGGACGGTATTGATGGGCTTGCAAGTACAGAAGCTGTCTGCGTGTGTGTGGGAATCAGTTTTATTTATTGGATTACCGGATTTGTAGAGCTTATTGGGCCCCCGATGTTATTAGCAATGGCCGTTACTGGCTTTTTAATCTGGAACTTCCCGCCTGCGCGTATTTTTATGGGCGATGCAGGGAGTGGTTTTCTAGGAGTGATCTTGGGGGTTTTTTCGCTTTATGCTACTTGGAAGTTACAATGTTTTTTATGGGTATGGCTTGTTCTATTGGGCGTCTTTGTTGTTGATGCGACCTTTACCTTGTTTGCTCGATTGCTGCGACGGTGCAAGGTATACGAGGCTCATCGAAGTCATGCTTATCAACATGCGGCACGTAAAGCTGGTGCTCATTTAACCGTGACGGGTGCCGTCGCCGCAATCAATGTGTTATGGCTATTTCCGATAGCTGTTTGTATCGCTGTTTTTAACCTAAATGGTCCCCTGGGTATAGGCATTGCCTACACTCCTTTAGTGTTGTTGGCATACAAGTTTCGCGCAGGAAGCGATAACGAGTAGTCGTGAGGGGATATATTTACCGAAAGCCATTTGCATACGGATTTACATGGCGTTCATAATGTATTGAGTGAGTATCAGGGACTTCGAAAGGTCTGGGAAATTATGGATAAGATAAGAGCGTTTTTGCTGGGGCTTCCTCGTAAACAAAAGCGTATACTTCAGGTTGCTGCTGATGTTTTTTTGGTTTGGCTCGCCTTATGGATGGCCTTTCTGGTGCGTCTGGGACTGGATGAGCTCGTAAATCCATTTACCAACCATTTTTGGTTGTTTTTGACAGCGCCTGTAATCGCAATTCCTCTTTTTGTACATTTCGGTCTGTACCGTGCAGTAATGCGTTATTTTGGTAATGATGCACTTATTGCGATCATCAAAGCAGTCAGTTTATCCTCTTTAATTTTGGTGATTGTAGTTTTCTGGTACAGCAATCACCAAAATATAGTTCCCCGATCTATCGTTTTCAACTACTGGTGGCTCAGTTTGATTATGGTAGGTGGGTTGCGCCTAGCGATGAGACAGTACTTCCTTGGAGATTGGTTCGCAGCTGCACAGTATGTACCGTTCACCAGTCGTGATGATGGCCTTCCTAAGGTAGCTATCTACGGAGCTGGCGCCGCGGGAAATCAATTGGTTGCCGCATTGCGTATGGGGCGTGTCATGCGTCCTGTGGCTTTTATTGATGATGACTCCAGTATCGCTGATCGCGTAATTTCTGGCCTCCAAGTATATAAGCCAAAAAATATTCAACGCATGATTCATGCGACAGGGGCGCAGCAGATTCTCCTTGCTATCCCTTCGTCTAATCGTACTCGTCGCCGTGAAATTCTTGGCTTTCTTGAGGGTTTTCCTCTGCACGTTCGCAGTGTCCCAGGTTTCATGGATCTCGCAAGTGGGCGCGTCAAAGTAGACGATATCCAAGAAGTTGACATCGCTGATTTACTTGGGCGAGATGCAGTGCCTGCTCAAGGTGAGTTGTTGGAGCATTGCATCAGGGGACAGTGCGTCTTGGTTACCGGAGCCGGTGGTTCGATTGGCTCTGAGCTTTGTCGGCAAATTTTGACCCTACACCCAACAGAATTATTACTATATGAGCACAGTGAGTTTAACCTCTACAGCATCCTGTCCGAACTGGAGTTGCGGATTGCCAGAGAGTCCCTACCGGTCAGGTTATTGCCAATATTAGGCTCGGTTCGGAACGAGAAAAAGTTAGTAGATGTGATGAAAACTTGGCGTGTCGATACTGTCTACCATGCAGCCGCCTATAAGCATGTCCCTATGGTTGAGCATAATATTGCAGAGGGCGTGTTGAATAATGTAATAGGGACACTAAATACCGCTCAAGCGGCTCTTCAAGTTGGAGTGGCAAATTTTGTACTTATATCCACAGATAAAGCCGTCCGACCAACTAATGTTATGGGT
Source organism: Pseudomonas sp. AM8 (assembly GCF_036346475.1). Taxonomy (NCBI): domain Bacteria; kingdom Pseudomonadati; phylum Pseudomonadota; class Gammaproteobacteria; order Pseudomonadales; family Pseudomonadaceae; genus Pseudomonas; species Pseudomonas sp. AM8. The sequence continues at coordinate 22,644 of NZ_JAOTNX010000001.1, read as the reverse complement.
AGTACAAAGCGCTTGGCCGAATTGACATTGCAAGCACTTAGTCGAGAGTTGGCCCCTGTTTTATTTGGTGAAAAAACGAACTTGGCACGTGTCAATAAAACGCGCTTTACAATGGTTCGTTTTGGTAATGTCCTTGGCTCTTCAGGATCAGTTATTCCACTCTTTCACAAACAAATCAAATCAGGTGGGCCGCTAACGGTCACACATCCAAAAATCACGCGTTACTTTATGACTATTCCTGAAGCCGCTCAGTTGGTGATTCAAGCGGGTTCTATGGGACAAGGTGGAGATGTCTTTGTACTGGACATGGGAGAGCCTGTAAAAATCATCGAACTGGCTGAAAAGATGATTCACCTTTCAGGTTTCAGTGTGCGCTCTGAACAAAATCCTCAAGGGGATATTTCAATCGAATTTACCGGCTTGCGTCCCGGAGAAAAGCTGTATGAAGAGTTATTGATTGGTGACAACGTAGTCGCTACTCAGCACCCAATGATCATGAGTGCAAACGAAGATTATTTATCATGGGACCTGCTTAAGGTCAAGTTGACGGAATTGCTAACGGCAGTGGATAAAGATGATTATGCGCGTGTTCGCCAGATATTACGTGAAACGGTAAGTGGCTACACACCCGATAGTGAGATCGTTGATTGGATTTATCAGAAGCGCCGTTTTGAACCATAAGTCACCTTATTGATGGTTTCTAATGGATGGTGCAAAACGTCCACAAGCGGTAGGTGTTTTCGCTTGTAAGAGTTAGCTCCATCCATCTGTTTTTTATAAGTAATTATAATTAAATCAGGCTCGTATCTGTTGAAGTAGTGAGAATGCTTCAGCAATTGAGTAGTGATGATTGCCTATAAAAAGTCCAAACTGATCAATGTGCTCGGCATTTTTTAGAGTGCCATGAACCTCGGAGTCAAAATATTTAACCACTTCATTTTTAGCAAAGTTTCCAGCGACAATAGGGCGGCATTCAAATCCGAGTTCATTTAGCTTTTGCACAAGCGACTTACGTGTCAGTTTGCTCCCGGGACGTATCACTAAGCTGAAGCCAAACCAACTGGACTTCCCGATTTCCAATTGAATGATGATGTCCGGATGATTTTCCATTGCTGCTTGTAGAAGGGCGCCATTTTTACGTCGTTCTTCAATTAATGTTGGAATGCGTTTAACTTGCTCTACACCCAGCGCGCCTTCTAGTTCTAATGGACGGACATTGTACCCAGGCAAAACAAAACGAAACGATTCTTCGAACGGATCGTCGCTTTTCTCGCTGCATACAAGATTTTGCTTTGGTAGGTTACGAGTCCAGCCATGTGCGCGCAGCGAGAGCAGAATTTGATACAGCTCTTCATCGTCGGTTACGATCAGGCCTCCTTCCATTGTTGAAATATGGTGGCTGAAAAATGAGCTGAAACTACCCATAACGCCAAAGGTGCCAGCTTGTTTACCATTATAGGTAGCTCCCATAGACTCGCAGTTATCTTCGATCAATACAATGCTGCGGTCACCGATGATCTCTTGAATACGTCCGAAATTATTTGGATTGCCAAGTAAGTTTACAGCCATGATGGCGCGGGTTTTGTCTGTCACTGCGAGTTGCAGTTGCTCAAGGTCGTAATTCAAGGTATGCAGATCGATATCAACAAACTTTATTTTCAGGCCATATTGGTAGAGCGGATAGTAGGTAGTGCTCCAAGAAACAGCAGGCACTATGACTTCATCGCCCCGTTGCAGTTTCAGCGTAGTGTTCTGCGTATAAAAAAGGGCTGCGACAATCAATAGGTTGGCGGATGAGCCGGAGTTCACCATGACACAATGTTTACTGCCTACGAACTGCGCAAAGTCTGTTTCAAATGCTTTTACCTTTTCGCCCATTGTAAACATACCAGTGGCGATAACACGTTGCATTGCATCGAGTTCTTCCTTCTCCCAAGAGGAAGCAGCAAGTGGATATTTAATACTCATTGGTGTTGCTCCAGATAATAGCTATAGGTTTTTTCGACGCCTTCTTGCAAGTTATGTTTTGGCTTCCAACCCCACAGTGACTGACGTTCAATATTTACTAGTTTACGCGCCATTCCAACCGGTTTGGTTAGGTTGTGCTCAAAGTGGCCCTTATATCCCATGACAGCGGCTGTAGCATGATAGAATTCATTGATTGAGTGATCGTACCCCACGCCTACGTTCATATAGGGAGGAAGCGAGTCGAAGTTTTTTATCGACTGCACAATGACATCTGCTAAATCACCACTATACATAAACTCGCGCCTAGCGGTTCCATCACCCCATATCTCGATCGATGGATTGTTATCTACTTTTGCAGTATGAATCTTATGAATGATGGCAGGTAGTAAATGTGAGTGCGCAGGATCGAATTTGTCAAAGCGACCAAAAATATTGCATGGGATTAATGTTTTGTACTGAAAGCTGGCGTCTTCGCGTGTGATGTATTCGCACAGACGTGCCGTTGCTACCTTCGCTAAGGCGTAGCCTTCATTAGTGGGTTCTAGTTCTCCCTTTAGGATCATTTCTTCGCTGAGGGGAGCGGAATGATTGCGTGGGTACATACACGAACTGCCGAGGTTTATCAGCCGTTTTACTCCAGCCAAACGGGCTGCCCACACAATGTTGCGGCCCATATCCAGGTTGTCCAACAGGAACCCGACGGGTTCTCTGATATTGGCCTGAATACCGCCCACCTTACCCGCCGCATGGGCGATCAACTCGGGCTTGAACTGTTCGAGATACACGCTGACCGCATTGAAATCACGCAAGTCCAACTCCGTGCTTCGAGGCGCGAGCACTTCAAAGTCATCTATATGTGAATGCTCAAGTAAATTGCGTCCGACCATTCCGCCGCCGCCTGTTAACAGTATTCGCATCTTGCTCATCTGATAGATTGCCAAATAAAGTTATTCGTTATAACTGAAGGTCGTGTAGCCATGCTGATTAATTAGCTCATCACGCTCAGCACTTTTTAGGTCCTCACGGACCATTTCACTAACAAGTTCGGCAAAAGTGATTTTTGGCGTCCAGCCCAGGATTGCTTTTGCTTTGGAAGCGTCACCGAGCAGCGTTTCCACTTCAGTTGGTCGGAAGTATCGTGGGTCGACCGCAACAATGAGTTTCCCTGCGTCGTTGTAGCCCTTTTCTTCTTCACCTTGGCCCTTCCAAGTGATGTTTATGTCAAGCTCTTGTGCCGCAGCATTAACGAAGTCACGTACGCTATATTGCACACCGGTTGCGATGACAAAGTCTTCAGGTGTTTCTTGTTGGAGCATAAGCCATTGCATTTCAACATAGTCTTTTGCATGTCCCCAATCTCGTAACGAGTCCATATTGCCGAGGTAGAGGCACTCTTGCAGGCCAAGTTTTATTCGAGCGAGTGCGCGGGTGATTTTACGCGTGACGAATGTTTCTCCACGGATCGGGCTTTCATGATTGAACAATATTCCGTTACAGGCGTAGATGCCATACGCCTCACGGTAGTTGACAGTAATCCAGTATGCGTATAGCTTCGCAACAGCGTAAGGGCTACGTGGGTAAAATGGGGTTGTTTCTTTTTGCGGAGTCTCTTGAACTAAACCATAAAGCTCTGAAGTGGACGCTTGGTAGAAGCGGGTTTTTTTCTCGAGACCCAGAATACGAATAGCTTCTAGAATACGCAGCGACCCCAGTGCATCCGAGTTTGCAGTGTATTCGGGCTCTTCAAAAGAAACGGCCACATGGCTTTGCGCCGCAAGATTGTAAATCTCATCCGGTTGAACTTTTTGAATGATGTGCGTCAGACTGGACGAATCGGTCATATCGCCGTGATGGAGAAAAAAAGGCAGGCCTTTGTCGTGGACATCATGAAATAGATGGTCAATACGAGCGGTGTTAAACAATGAGCTGCGGCGTTTAACGCCATGTACCTCATAACCTTTATTCAGCAAGAATTCAGCAAGGTATGCGCCATCTTGTCCTGTCACGCCAGTAATAAGTGCTTTCTTAGTCATTTGCTCTTCCATATGTTTTAAATTATAACGATGCCATGTCAGCCAAAAAGAGTACACAAGTTTGAATTCTAATAATTTTGAATCCAGTCATGTGTGTGACTTCAGGCGAAAGGTGAGGCGACAGGGATATACCCAGGACGTGTATTTCGCTGATATATAACTATCGTTACCTTCTATTGCAGAAAATCTTTTGAAGTTGCTGCGAAGAAGTGATATCTGATCGCATTCGAAGTGATTAGATGAAATGATTTGGATTGTTGAGTTTGATTTCATCGTTGATTTACTTTAAGCAAAGGCTTGGAAGTAGTCGGTAGCACTATATTCTTAATTTTCGAGGTGAAGCATAAGGCCATACGTGCCGACGATTGATGGGGGAAGCCTCTGAGTTTTCGTATAACGCGTATACGGCAGGTGGACTCATGATTTTCGTGCGGAGCCAAAAAATCTTCCGCGTTAACGGTAGGGATGTTGGATATCGCAAATTCGTATGTCACTCCGCCCACCTACTCGCAGGATTATCGCCATAGCTTACCCCACTTCCAGAGTCTGACAAATTTTAACTCATGCTAGCGCTCGGGACCATTTTTCGATGGCAATCTCCTTAGCGCGCTAGCCTCGGCGTTGAGTTCTCGGTGCAGGTGCCGGGTCAGCTGACGGGGGTCTTTAAGCGCCTATTTGGCACCTCACATACTTTGTAACTGCGCCTTTTTTGACAGTGTTCGTTCTTGGCCTAAGTTAGAAAAGCAGCTTCGGAAAAGCTGCTTTTCCCTCATCAATGTCATGGAGCGTCACCAATGCAAAACACCTACCTCACCTCCCTAATCTTCGCCTTCCTCACGACCCTCTCAGTCACCACCACCGCAGCCCCGTCCATCAAACCCGAAGCTCCAACCCCTATCACCGCCCAGATGACCAAGGTCGAGCAGTCCACCAAGGTCAACCTGAACACCGCCGATGCCGAGACCCTGCGTCGTGACCTCTTCGGTATCGGTGCCGCTAAAGCCCAGGCGATCATCGCCTATCGCGAAAGCAATGGTCCGTTCACGGCGGTGGATGAGTTGTTGGAAGTGAAGGGGATTGGCAAGGCGCTGCTGGAGAAGAATCGCGATAGGCTGGCCATCAACTGATTCATCCAGGAGGCCGGTCATTGATCGGCCTTTTTGCCCTCCGGGTTCTGCGTTTTCAGGCGTTCGCGCACCACGGCCATGATCTGTCTTGCCAATTGAGGGGCTTCAACACTCCTGGCCAGTACCAATGCGCCCACCAGTGTCGACATCATCACCAGGCTCTTTGCATCGCAACGCTCATCTCCCAATGCCGTTTCTATTTGCTTGAGCCTTGCGTTGAGTACCTGGTCTGTAGTCGCACTGGGCTGGCCTCGGAGCCCCAGTTCTGAACACATCGTTGGCAGCGGGCAGCCTTGGTCCGGGGAGGCCAGGTGCCATTCCGACAGGTAACTGTCGATAAACGCGCCCAGCGGCTGCTCCTGGCTGAACAGCATGTCGCAATGGGCGTCCAGGTCTGCGGCGGCCGCCTGCAGGGCTGTCTCCACCAGTTCGTCCTTGGATTTGAAATGCGCGTAAAAGCCGCCATGGGTCAGGTTCAACGCTTTCATCAGTGGCTGTAGGCCGGTGGCGTCGATGCCATCGCGGCGAAAGCGCGCAGAGGCTTCCGTGATGATGCGTTGGTGGGTCTGGGCTTTGTGGTTTTGTGAATAACGCATGGGGCATGCCTCGGTTACAGGCGGGCATTTTAACCAACTTGACCTTTTTTACACACTCGTCGGCATGCAAGGCGTTGGCATGAAATGTGATTACATCTAGACGGAGGATTGTTCAACAATCGTGAGGTGGTCATGACGCTCAGTTTGTCTTTAGCCGACCAGATTGCCCTGGAGCTGCGTGCCGACATCATTGCGGGGCGGTTATTGCCAGGCATGGCTTTGGTCGAGGTGGATCTGGTCAAGGCCTACAGTGCGTCGCGCAATACGATTCGCGAAGCCTTGCACCGTTTGGGGCAGGAGGGGTTGACCCGTTATGTGCGTAACAAGGGCGTTATGGTGCGGCGGTTGGAGCGGGAGGAAGTCCGCGATCTGTTTGTCGTCCGCCGTACCCTGGAGTTGCAGGCCATCGCCGGAAGCGATGCCTTGACGCACGAGCAATCCGAACGCCTGCAAAACGCCATTGACGCCACCACCCTGGCCCGTGAGCGCGAGGATTGGCGTGCGGTGGCCACCCACAGTTTGCTGTTCCATCAGCACATCGTCGGGTTGATGGGCAGCCCGTTGTTCGATGAGTTTTTTGCCCAGGTCATCGCCCAGTTGCGCCTGGTGTTTTGCGCCGCGCCTGATGAGCAACGTTTCCAGTCGCCCTGGCTGGAGCGTGACCGTGAGATTTATCAATGGCTGGTCGAGCAGGACAAACCGGCGGCAGGGGAGGCGATGAGCCTGTACCTGGATGATTCGGAACGCCTGTCCTTGGCCCTGTTTACCCACCCCTGATCGAGGATCTGCATCATGTACAAAGACTATCCGGCCGCTTATCAGGTCAGCAAGGGTTCGGCGTTGCAGGTCGACGCGGCATTTTACGAGCGCATTCGTGACCGAAAAGATCAGCGCAGCTTGATCGAGCAGTTCGAGGTACCGATTCGCACGGGCAGGGCGTGGAAGGTGCCCGCGGGGCATGTGTTTCGTGTCACCACGCCCGTGGGTCCGCAGGTGGGGGACTTCAATGTGTGGAACGCCAATGACCCCCGCGAACGTCTTTGGGCTGCACGTACCCGTCAGTTGCAGGGGGCGCATGTGAGCACTCATGATCGGCTATGGTCGAATCTGCCATTTCTAAGGCCACTGGTGACCATCACCGATGACAGCCTGGCCAGTTACGGCATCGATGAGCACGGCGGGCGTCTGCATGACTTGCTGGGGACACGGTGCGATCCCTATGTGAACCGCATGCTCACCGGCGAGGACTTCCATCACCATTGCCACTCCAACCTGACCCGCGCGGTATTACCCCACGGTCTGACGGAATTCGACGTGCATGACGTGCTGAATATTTTCCAGTGTACGGGCCTCAATCACGACGACATGTATTTCATGAAAGCCTGCCCGGCGCAGAAGGGCGATTACCTGGAGTTCTTTGCCGAGATTGATTTGCTCTGCGCGCTGTCGACGTGCCCGGGCGGGGATTTGTCGCTGCCGATGTGGGGGCCGGATGCGCAGGATCCGCTGACGGTGTGCCGTCCGTTGGGGGTTGAGATCTATCGGCTGGAGGACGAGTTGCTGGACGGCTGGAGCCAGCCGGAGCGTGCTGCCTATAAAGGGCAGCACGGGTTGCAGATTGCCAAGGCGGATTGGGAGTAAACGGTCCTAGCGGTCCTGCGCGTCCTTGGCGTCCGCCTGGGCATTGCGCTCGGCCACGCGCTTGCGTTGTTCGTCGGTGAGTTCCACCTTGTTGGCGCTGTCACGCAGCATCATCAGCCCTCCGACGATCGACCCAATCGCAACCACCATAATCAACCACGCATACCACGGCATAAGGCTCTCCTTGAGGCAGATTACCGTCGGAGAATTTTCCCACGGCAATAACTACTTTGAGTGACGGGCTTTCTGAGTAGTTCAGTGTAGGCCCGTTCTGCCTCGAAACCTTAGAGCCCGGTCAACATTGCATCTGCCGGTGCATCGGCACGATCCTGTGCGGTCATCTGGAAGTAGATGAAACCCACGGCCATAAAGCCGAGGAAGATCAGCCCGATCAGCGTGTTGAACCACGCCATGGCCACCAGGCACACCACGGCCAGCGCCAGCGCAATGCCCGGCACGATCGGATAACCCGGCGCGCGGAAGGTACGTTCCAGCAGCGGCTCGGTCTTACGCAGTTTGAACAGGCTGAGCATGCTCATGATGTACATCACGATGGCACCGAACACCGCCATGGTGATCATCGCGGCGGTCAATGTCATGCCACCCAGGTTGATCAGGCCATCGCTGTAGATGGCGGCGATGCCGACCACGCCGCCGGCGATGATTGCCCGGTGTGGTGTCTGAAAGCGCGATAATTTGGCGAGGAAGGAGGGCAGGTAACCGGCGCGGGCCAGGGCAAAGAACTGGCGCGAGTAGCCCAGGATAATGCCGTGGAAGCTCGCCACCAGGCCGAACAGGCCGATCCAGACCAGCATGTGCAGCCAGCCGGAGTTGTCGCCCACCACGGTTTTCATCGCCTGCGGCAGTGGATCGTTGATGTTCGACAGGGTGCGCCAGTCGCCCACGCCGCCGGCGAAGAACATCACGCCCATGGCCAGGATCACCAGGGTCAGGATGCCGCTGATGTAGGCCTTTGGAATGGTGCGCTTCGGATCTTTCGCTTCCTCGGCCGCCATGGCTGCGCCTTCGATGGCCAGGAAGAACCAGATGGCAAACGGAATTGCCGCAAACATCCCGGCAATCGCCGGGGCGCCGAAGGTATCGGAACCGGCCCAACCGTTCAGGGCAAAGTTGCTGAAGCTGAACGCGGGCGCGACCACACCCATGAACACCAGCAGCTCGGCGACGGCGAGCACGCACACCACCAGCTCGAAGGTCGCGGCGAGTTTTACGCCGAGAATATTCAGCCCCATGAACACGATGTAGGCACCGACGGCCGCATGCTTGGGGTCCAGGGCCGGGAACTGCACATTCAGATACGCGCCGATCGCCAGGGCGATGGCAGGCGGGGCGAAGACAAATTCGATCAGTGTGGCGAGGCCTGCGATCAAGCCGCCTTTCTCACCAAAGGCGCGACGACTGTAGGCAAACGGCCCGCCTGCGTGAGGAATGGCGGTAGTCAGCTCGGTGAAACTGAAGATAAAGCAGGTGTACATCGCGACGACCATCAGCGAGGTCACCAGGAAGCCCAAGGTCCCGGCCACGCCCCAGCCGTAGCTCCAGCCGAAGTATTCCCCGGAAATCACCAGCCCGACGGCAATGCCCCATAAATGCAGGGTGCCCAAGGTGGGTTTGAGTTGTGTGTTCATCGTGCTGCGCTCCCTGAACGGTTTGGAATGATTCAAGGTGTTGCAGCGGCCATGCCAGCCTGAGAATCATTGTCGTAAAGCGGCGCAACTGTCGTGTGGGGGATGGTTTGGCGTTTGAAATTTGCCGGCGTCGCACCAGTTAGGTGCGGCGGTCACGGTGCCGGCGCTATCGGGAGCAAGCCCCCTGCCACAGGTTGACTGGCGCTCGGCATGACAACGCGGTCAAGTGTGGGAGGGGGCTTGCTCCCGATAGCGCCCGCCCAGACGCCGAATACCCCCGTGTAAACCCCGCATAAACCCACTCTTTACGCCATCTTTACGCCCCGCACAGCCCGTCGCTCTCGTTCCTTTACGCCCCTCCTGCGGACAATTGCCCCACACGCGGCACTCGCCGCTAAACGGAGAGACTTCCATGAGCGTTCTGGACGGGGTGTCACTGCTATTGGCCGTGGCGCTGTTCATTTATCTGCTGGTTGCGCTGTTACGCGCGGATCGGAACTAGGAGCTGGCCATGCACAGTTATGACTATTGGCTGATCATTGCCTTCTTTGCCGTGGTACTGGTGCCGGCGCCGTTCCTGGGGCGGTTCTACTACAAGGTGATGGAAGGCCAGCGCACGTGGCTGAGCCCGGTGCTGGGGCCTGTCGAAAAAGCCTGTTATCGCCTGTCGGGGGTGGATGAACATCAGGAACAAAGCTGGCAGAAATACATGCTGGCCTTGCTCGCGTTCAACCTCGCGGGCTTTTTGCTGTTGTTCGCGATCCTGCTGTTCCAGGACTATCTCCCACTGAACCCGCAGAAATTGCCGGGCCAGGAATGGACCCTGGCCTTCAATACCGCGGTCAGTTTCATGACCAACACCAACTGGCAGTCCTACAGCGGTGAGGCATCCCTGAGCTACCTCAGCCAGATGGCTGGCCTGACCGTGCAGAACTTCGTCAGTGCGGCCACCGGCCTGGCCGTCCTGGTCGCGCTGTGCCGTGGGATCGGGCGCAAATCCGCCAGGACCCTGGGTAACTTCTGGGTCGACATGACCCGCGCGACGCTCTACGGCCTGCTGCCGTTGTGCCTGGTGCTGGCGCTGTTCCTGGTATGGCAGGGCGTACCGCAAACCTTCGCGCACTATGTGGATGCCGTGACCCTGCAAGGCGTGGATCAAGTGATCCCCCTGGGCCCGGCAGCCAGCCAGATTGCGATCAAGCAACTGGGCACCAACGGCGGCGGCTTCTTCGGCGTCAACTCGGCGCACCCGTTTGAAGACCCGACCGCCTGGGCCAACCTGTTCGAAGTGGCTTCGATCATCCTGATCCCGGTGGCGTTGGTATTCACCTTCGGCCACTACGTGAAAGACCTGCGCCAGAGCCGCGCGATCCTTGGCTGCATGCTGGCGCTGTTCCTGATCGGCGGCGCCACTTCCCTGTGGTCCGAATACCAGCCCAACCCGAGCTTGAATAACCCGGCCGTCGAGCAGACCGCACCGCTGGAAGGCAAGGAGGCGCGCTTCGGTACCACCGGCACCGTGTTGTGGTCGGTGACCACCACCGCGGCGTCCAACGGTTCGGTCAACGGCATGCAAGACAGCCTCAACCCCCTCAGTGGGATGGTGGCGCTGGTCAACATGATGGTCGGCGAAGTGATCTTCGGCGGCGTCGGCGCCGGCATGTACGGCATGTTGCTCAACGTGTTGATCGCGGTGTTCCTGGCCGGCCTGATGATCGGCCGCACCCCGGAATACCTGGGCAAGAAACTCCAGGCCAAGGAAGTGCAGTTGCTGGTCGTGACCCTGTTGGTGATGCCGGTGGGTGTGCTGGTACTGGGTGCCATCGCCGCGAGCCTGCCCGGCCCTGCCGGCGCGATCAGCAACCCTGGCCCTCACGGTTTCAGCCAGTTGCTGTACGCCTACACCTCGGCCAGCGCCAACAACGGCTCGGCGTTCGGCGGTTTCAGTGCCAACACGCCGTTTCACAACCTGATGCTGGGCCTGGGCATGTTGATCGGCCGCTTCGGCTACATCCTCCCTGTACTGGCTCTGGCCGGCAGCCTGGCGATGAAGAAGACCGCACCGATTGGCCAGAACAGCTTCCCGACCCATGGTCCGCTGTTCGTGACCCTGTTGACCGTGACTATTTTGCTGGTGGGCGGCCTGACTTTCCTGCCGACGCTGGCGCTGGGGCCCATCGCTGAACACTTGAGCATGGGCTTCTAAAAAGGGGATATGAACATGAATATGCCTGCAAAAAACGCGGCCCCGGTCAACACCCAGGAACCCGCCAAAACCGCCGTCTCTGCCCTGTGGCGCCCGGCGCTGGTCCAGGCGTTCGTCAAGCTGGACCCGCGCCAGCTGCAACGCTCGCCGGTGATGCTGGTGGTCGAGCTGACCGCCATCCTCACCACCGTGCTGTGCTTTGTGCCCGACACCGCCGTACCGACGTATGTGGCCGTGCAAATCGCCGTGTGGCTGTGGTTCACCGTGCTGTTCGCCAACTTCGCCGAAGCCTTGGCCGAAGGACGCGGCAAGGCCCGTGCCGACAGCCTCAAGGCCGGCAGCGAAGGCCTGAGCGCGCGGCGTAAGGAAGCCGATGGCAGCTTCAAGGTCGTGCCGGCCACCAGTCTGCGTAAAGGTGATGTGGTGCGTGTGGCCGCCGGGGAAATGATCCCCGGCGACGGCGAGGTCGTCGAAGGCATCGCAGCGGTCAACGAAGCGGCGATCACCGGTGAATCCGCACCGGTGATCCGCGAGTCCGGCGGCGATCGCTCGGCCGTCACCGGCAACACGCGGCTGGTGTCGGACTGGCTGCTGATCCGCATCACCGCCAATCCCGGCGAGTCCACCCTGGACCGCATGATCGCCCTGGTCGAAGGCGCCAAGCGTCAGAAAACTCCCAACGAAGTCGCGCTGGATATCCTGCTGATCGGCCTGACCCTGATCTTCCTGCTGGTGGTCGTGACCTTGCAGCCCTTCGCCCACTTCGCCAACGGCAGCTTGCCGCTGGTGTTTTTGGTCGCACTGCTGGTGACGCTGATTCCTACCACCATCGGCGGCTTGTTGTCGGCCATCGGTATTGCCGGTATGGACCGTCTGGTGCGCCTTAATGTGATCGCGAAGTCCGGTCGTGCCGTGGAGGCGGCCGGTGACGTGCATGTGTTGCTGCTGGACAAGACCGGCACCATCACCTTCGGTAACCGTCGGTGCGCGGCGGTGGTTGCGGCGCCTGGCGTCAGCGGCAAGGAGGTGGCCGAAGGTGCGTTGTTTGCTTCTTTGGCCGATGACACGGCAGAAGGCAAATCCATCGTCGAATACCTGCGGGCTCTGCACCCGCAGGCCGAGCCATCCCTGGATGAACTGACCGCGGTACCGTTCAGCGCCGAGACCCGCTTGTCCGGTGTCGACTACCAGGGCCGCGTGTTCCGCAAAGGCGCAGTGGATTCGTTGCTGGCGTTTATCGGCCAGCCACGCGGCGACCTGCAACCGGCATTGGCGCGGGAAATCGACAAGATCGCCCAGAGCGGCGGCACGCCCTTGCTGGTGTGTGCCGACGGCAAATTGCTCGGTGCGATCCACCTCAAGGACGTGGTCAAGCCCGGTATCCGCGAACGTTTCGCCGAGCTGCGCAAGCTGGGGATTCGCACGGTGATGGTCACCGGTGACAACCCGCTGACGGCCGCTGCGATTGCTGCCGAAGCCGGTGTGGATGACGTGCTGGCCGAAGCGACCCCGGAGAAAAAACTCGCGCGCATCCGTCACGAGCAAAACGACGGCCGCCTGGTGGCGATGTGCGGCGACGGTGCCAACGACGCCCCGGCACTGGCCCAGGCGGACGTCGGCATGGCGATGAACGACGGCACCCAGGCCGCCCGCGAGGCCGCCAACATGGTCGACCTCGACAGCGACCCCACCAAGCTGCTGGACGTGGTGCAGATCGGCAAGGAGTTGCTGGTGACCCGTGGCGCGTTGACCACCTTTTCCATCGCCAACGACGTGGCCAAGTACTTCGCGATCCTGCCGGCGTTGTTCGCCTCGATCTACCCGCAGTTGGGCGTGCTCAACGTGATGCACTTGCAGAGCCCCCAGAGCGCGATTCTCTCGGCCATCGTGTTCAACGCGCTGATCATCGTGGTGCTGATTCCCCTGGCGCTGCGCGGTGTGCGTGTGCAGGCCGCGAGTGCGGCGGCGTTGCTGCGGCGCAACCTGCTGATCTATGGCCTGGGCGGGTTGCTGGTGCCGTTCGTGGGCATCAAGGCGATCGACATGCTGCTGACCGCGCTGCACCTGGTGTGACCCGATGCCTGTGGGCACCACCCCGGTGCCCACAGGTTGCAAAGACCGAATTGAGGAATTTGAAATGTCCAACATAATCCGCTCGGCCCTGAGCCTGCTGGTGCTCATGACCCTGATCACCGGCGTGGCCTACCCACTGGTGGTGACCGGTGTCGCCCAAGTCGCCTTCCCGGACCAGGCCAACGGCAGCCTGGTGCGCGATGCCGGCGGCAAGGTGCGTGGCTCCAGCCTGATCGCCCAGGAGTTTACCGGTGACAGCTGGTTCCATCCGCGCCCTTCGGCGGGGGCCTTTGCGACGGTTTCCAGCAGCGCCAGTAACCTCGCCCCCAGCAACCCGGCCTTGGCCACCCGCGTGTTCGATGACGCGAACAAACAGTTGGTGCCCGGCCAGGGCCCGGTGCCTTTGGTATCGCTGACTACCTCCGGCAGCGGTCTTGATCCACACTTGCCACCCCAGGCGATTGCCTATCAACTGGCACGGGTGGCTGCCGCGCGAAATGTGCCGGTATCGACCCTGCAACGATTGATGGATGAACATATCGAAAGCCCGCTGGTGGGGCCGCCGGTGGTGAATGTGCTGGCGCTGAACATGGCGTTGGAAAAGCTGTAACCCGATCAATATCTGAAGGACACTGCCCGCATGAGCGACTCCGGCCGCGCCGATGCCCTGCTAGCCGATCTACCCCGGGACGGCCGTGGCCGGCTCAAAGTTTTCCTCGGCGCTGCGCCGGGTGTGGGCAAGACCTACGCCATGCTCCAGGCTGCCCACACCCAATTGCGCCAGGGCGTCAAACTGATCGCCGGCGTGGTTGAAACCCACGGCCGCGCCGAGACCGAAGCCTTGCTCAGCGGCCTGCCGCAACAACCGCTGTTGCGCAGCGAATACCGTGGCGTGATGCTCGAAGAAATGGACCTCGACGGCCTGCTCGCCGCCAAGCCCAAGCTGGTGCTGGTGGACGAACTGGCCCACAGCAACGCCCCCGGCAGCCGCCATGAAAAGCGTTGGCAAGACATTCAGGAACTGCTCGCCGCCGGCATCGACGTGTTTACCACGGTCAACGTCCAGCACCTGGAAAGCCTGAATGACCAGGTCCGCGGCATCACCGGTGTGCAGGTTCGCGAAACCTTGCCGGATTGGGTGTTGCAGGAGGCCGACGAACTGCTGTTGATCGACCTGCCGTCCCGCGAACTGCTCGAGCGTCTGCGCGACGGCAAGGTGTATGTGCCGGAGCAGGCCCGCGCCGCCATCGATGCGTTCTTTACCCAGACCAACCTGATGGCCCTGCGCGAGCTGGCGATGCAGACCGCCGCCGCCCATGTCGACGACGATTTGGCCCAGGGTTATCGCCAGCTCGGCCAGGCGGCGCCGGCGGTACGTGGGCGTTTGTTGGTGGGCGTGGATGGCGATGCGCAGGCCGAACGCCTGGTGCGCCATGCCAGTCGCGTCGCCCAGCGTCGGCATTTGCCGTGGAGCCTGGTGCATATCGACAACGGCCGTGCGCGGGATGAGCAGGCCCGCCTGCGCCTGCAAAACGCCCAGCAACTGGCCGAGCGCCTTGGCGGCGAAGTGGTGCTGCTGCGGGCGGGGGAGGTGGCCAAGACCTTGATCCAGCATGCCGCCGAACGCCGTGCCAGCCTGCTGTTGGTGGGGCAGTCGCGAATGCGTTGGCGGCGTCGCCTGTTCGGTGGCGGTTTGGCGGCGCGCCTGTTGCGTAATGCCCGGGGCTTGGAAATCAACGTCCTCGACAGTGACGATGTGCCCGCAGCCCCACGCCTGCCGGATGTGCGCGGCCTGGTGTGGTTCGATTACGCCTTGGCTGTGGTTGCGACCATCGTCGCCGCCGCTGTGGCCTGGGCCGTGGCAAGCGCGCTGCCGTTGCCCAATATCTCGCTGGTGTTTCTTGCCGCCGTGTTGCTGGTGGCGGTGCGCAGCAGCCTGGGGCCGTCCCTGGTGTGTGCGGCGTTGTCGTTCCTGACCTATGACTTCCTGTTTATCCCGCCGAATTTCTCCTTCGCCATCCAGCGCGAAGAGGACGTGCTGACGCTGTTGTTCTTCCTGCTGATGGCGGCGCTCACCGGCAATCTTGCCGCGCGCCAGCGCCGTCAGTTGCAGGCATTGCGCGACACCCAGGAAGAAACCGGCGAACTGCTCGACCTGTCGCGCAAACTCACCGCCGCCACCGACCGCCAGGCGGTGATCAGTGCCGCCGCCCACCATCTGGAAGGTTGGAGCGACCTGGATCTGTGCCTGGTCAATCGCGACGGCCAGGGTGGCTGGAAGGTCGAGACCGGCGGCCCGCTGACCTTCACCGAAGCCGAGCGTGCTGCGGCCGATTGGGCCTGGCAGCATGACCAGCCGGCAGGCATGGGCACCGGCACCTTGCCGTTCGGGCGCTGGTGGTGGTGGCCGTTGTCGGGCGAAGAAGGCCCGCTCGGGTTGCTCGGCGTCAGTGCCAAGCCGGGCCTGGAATTGAGCGGCCAACGCCGTCGCTTGCTGACCGCCTTGAGCCAGCCCCTGGCCCAGGCCCTGGCGCGGGCACAGTTGGCCCAGGAGCTGGAATCCGCCCGTTTGCATGGCGAAACCGAGCAACTGCGCAGCGCCTTGCTGGCGTCGGTGTCCCACGATTTGCGCACACCGTTGACCTCCATGCGCGGCAGTATCGACAGCCTGCTGGCGCTCGGCGAAGCCATCCCCCTGGAGGATCGCCGCGAGTTGCTCGAAGGCACCCGCGATGAGGCCGAGCGCCTGGACCGCTATATCCAGAACCTGCTGGACATGACGCGACTGGGCCATGGCGCGCTGAAGCTGGCGCGGGACTGGGTGTCGCCCGGCGATATTGTCGGCAGTGCGCTCGGGCGTTTGCGCGCGGTGTTGGCACCTCTGCAGGTGAGCACCAATGTGCCGGCGGAGTTGCCGTTGCTCTATGTCCATGCTGCGTTGATCGAACAGGCACTGGTCAATGTGCTGGAAAATGCCGCGCGCTTTTCACCGCCCCACGGTCGATTGCAACTGAGCGCCGGCGTCTCGGATAACCGATTGTTTTTCGCCGTGGCGGATGAGGGGCCCGGTATTCCTGAGGATGAGCGGGCGAAGATCTTCGACATGTTCTACACCGCCGCACGCGGTGATCGAGGCGGGCAGGGAACCGGCCTCGGCCTGGCGATCTGCCAGGGCATGGTCGGCGCCCATGGTGGGCATATCAGCGTGGCCGATGGCATTGAGGGGCGCGGTACCTGTATCACGCTGTTCCTGCCATTGCCGACACAGCCTGGCCTGGAAGGCGAGGCGTGAGCTACCCTGTTTTCTCTACGGATGTTGATTGGACGCCATGAGCCAGACCGCGACGATTTTAGTCATTGATGACGAACCGCAGATCCGCAAATTCCTGCGCATCAGCCTGGCCTCCCAGGGCTACAAAGTGATCGAGGCCGGTACCGGCAACGAAGGCCTGGCCCAGGCTGCGTTGAGCAAACCCGACTTGCTGGTGCTCGACCTGGGCCTGCCGGACATGGACGGCCAGCAGGTGTTGCGCGAGTTTCGTGAGTGGTCGACGGTGCCGGTACTGGTGCTGTCGGTGCGGGCCAGCGAAGGACAGAAGGTCGAAGCCCTAGACGGTGGCGCCAATGATTATGTCACCAAGCCCTTCGGCATCCAGGAGTTCCTGGCCCGCGTGCGCGCCTTGTTGCGCCAGGCGCCGGTGGGCGAGACCCAGGAAGCGGCGTTGCAGTTTGGCCCGTTGACGGTGGACCTGGCCTATCGCCGCGTGCTGCTGGACGGCGCCGAGGTGGCACTGACCCGCAAGGAATACGCGGTGTTGGCACAACTGGCGCGGCATCCGGGACGGGTGATTACCCAACAGCAACTGCTCAAGGACATCTGGGGGCCGACCCACACCGACGACAGTCACTACCTGCGGATTGTGGTGGGGCATCTGCGCCAGAAGCTGGCGGATGATCCGACCCAGCCGAGGTTTATCGTGACCGAGGCGGGAGTGGGGTATCGGTTGTTGAGCGCCTGAGGCGATCTGTCAGCCTCTCTGTGGTTCTGTGGTTCTGTGGTTCTGTGGTTATGTGGGTTATGTGGGTTATGTGGGTTATGTGGATTCTGTGGTGAGCGGGCTTGCCCCGCGCTGGGCTGCGTAGCAGCCCCAAAACCAGGCCCAAAGGAGTACCTGACACTGCGCGTTCCTCATTGAGTGGGGCCGCTGCGCAGCCCAACGCGGGGCAAGCCCGCTCACCACGGCTCTAGCGACACGGCTGTCTCAGCGCTGCTCACTCTCATAGCGATCCAGGGTATCACTGGCAATTTCCCGCCCAAGTGCGATCAACTCCGGCGCCTTGTAGAACTCGAAAAACCGGCACACCCGCTTCGGCACGTTGATCAGTACATCCGGCGGGTAGCCAGCGATCTTGTATTGCGCCAGCGAAGTCTGCATCACCTCGAAACTCTGGTTGATCAGATCCAGCAATGACGCCGGCCCGACGTTATCGATGATGAATGAACCGGTGGCCGACTTCGGCGCCCCCGGCTTTTCCGGTGCGGCGGCAGGTTGCTGGGATTCGGGTTCGGCCGACTCCAGCCACGGATTGATCTCGGCCGCCTGGGCCTGCAAGGCTTCCTGCTCAAGTTTCATCAACTGCTCGGCCTGCTTGCGGCGAAACGGCAGGTGCGAACCCAGTGATTTCGCCAGGCTGTTGAAGCGGCTCTTGAACGCCGGCGGGCGCTGGATCACAGGCAACTGGTAGTGTTTCTGGTTGGTGGCGTTGAGGTTGACCGCGATGATCAAGTCACAATGGCTCGACACCACCGGCACGATCGGCAGCGGGTTGAGCAGGCCGCCGTCCACCAGCATGCGGTTGCCTTGCATCACCGGGGTGAACAGGCTGGGAATCGCTGCCGAGGCGCGCATGGCCTGGTGCAGGCAGCCTTCCTGGAACCAGATTTCCTGTTGGTTGGTCAGGTCGGTGGCAACGGCGGTGTAGGGGATGCGCAACTCCTCTATATTGATCTCGCCGACGATCTTGCGGATCTGCCCGAAGACCTTTTCGCCACGAATCGCCCCAAGGCGGAAACTCACGTCCACCAGGCGCAGCACGTCGAGGTAGTCGAGGCTTTCAATCCAGTTTCGATACTCGTCCAGTTTGCCGGCGGCGTAGATCCCGCCCACCACGGCACCCATGGAGCAACCGGCGATACAGGCGATGTCGTAGCCGCGCCGTTCGATTTCCTCGATCACCCCGATATGGGCGTAGCCCCGGGCCCCGCCGGAACCCAACACCAAGGCAACACGTTTCTTCATGGTCGATGTCCTTCATAAACGGGGGCCCACAATGCGCCTATTTTGGGGGCCGCTTCAATCTTCGTTGCGCCTGGCAATATTTTTCAAGAATAGCGCCCAGGCTCGGGTATGCTCTGGCAATAGGTACTACCGATTTCAGGCTAAGGACAAGGCACTTTTTCTTGTAGGCAACGTCTACAGCGTACGACTGTTTTTCTTTATTTTGAGGTGTCATCGATGAAAGCCTGGATGTGTGTGCCTGTGATCATGTTGGCCCTGGCGGGTTGTGCCGGGAAAACCGCATACCGCGACAGCTGTGGCTCGCAATTGGATGCCGCCTGGAAAGAGCTCGACCTGGCCAAGGCCGAAGGTTTTGCCGGCACCGTCAGCTACTCCAAGGCCTTGTCGTTGTTGACTGGCGCCAAGACCCAGCAGCAATTCGAGGCGTTTGAAGGCTGCTCCAACAAGGCCGAAAAAGCTCGGTTCTATATTCGTGAGTCGCGCGCCGGGCGTTAACGTGCAGCGCAGAGTGGGATTTTTCATCTGAGAGTGAGGGCAGGATGTCAGCTTTGGTCGATCAGTTAGTCGCTCAGGTCATTGGCCTGGAAGTAGGGTTACTGAGTTGCCAGGCTCGCCTCGCTGCCGTCACCGATGATGAAGCCCTGCACGATCTGCGCACCACCGTGCGCCGCCTGCGCAGCCTGTTACGTCCTTTGCGCGGGCTGCCGGGTGTAGAACAGCTTGAATTGGCCGCCGGTACGGTCGGCCAGTTGACGACGCCGCTGCGCGACCGAGAGGTGCTGGCGGCGTATTTGCATCAGCATGGTTATCACGAGGCCGCAGATCGACGCCTGCGCCTGCAACCCGACGCCTATCGCCAGGTGGCGCAAGGCCCGGAAGTTGCCCATCTGCTGCTGATCCTTGATGCATTCCCGCGCTTTATCCGCGCCTCGGAGCACCAGAAATTGCTCAGGGGTTTGCGACCGCGCATCGAGAAGCGCCTGGCCAAGCAATGGCAGAAACTCGATCAGGCGCTGAAAGACCCAGACCATGATCGCCACCGTCTGCGCTTGTTGATCAAGCGTGTGCGCTATGCTGCCGAGGCTTACCCCCAACTGGATAAGTTGCCCGCCAATGCCCTGCCACGCCTGAAGAAAGCCCAAGCGGCACTGGGTGATTGGCATGACTGCTGGCAATGGTTGGCCCAGGCCGAACATCAAGCCGATCTGCAGCCCTGTGTTGCGATTTGGCATCGCACCATGGCCAAGGCCGAAGGGCAGGCGGATCGCGTGCTGGACAAACTCAGCGCGGATTGTTTCTAAATCGGTCCGGCTTTTGGCCGGAATAAGCGCTGTACCTTGGCTGCGCGCTGGTTAAGATCGCCCATCTGTTTCTTTTGATGTGAGGTCGCCATGCGCTTTAGTGATTTGCTCGACGCTGCCCGAAGCAACCCGCTGGATGTCACCATTCCCGCTGAATGGGCCCAGGGCCGTGCCACGTTCGGTGGCCTGGTTGCTGCGTTGCAATACGAAGCCTTGCGCGCCGAGGTGCCGACGGACCGCCCATTGCGCTCGCTCGCGATCACCTTCGTTGGCCCGGTCGCGCCCGATGTACCTGCCAGCTATCAAGTCGAAGTGTTGCGTGAAGGCAAGGCGGTCAGCCAGCTGCTCGGCCGCGTCGTGCAGAACGGTGACGTGGCGACCCTGGTACAGGCCAGTTTTGGCGCATCCCGCGAGTCGGAAATCGATGTGGCGAGCGAACCGCCGCCGACGTTCAAGCACTGGGATGAATGCCAGGAACTGCCCTATATCAAAGGTGTCACGCCTGAATTCATGCGCCACCTGGCGATGCGCTGGAGCGTTGGCGGTTTGCCGTTTACCGGTAATAAATCCCGCGAGATGGGCGGTTGGGTTCGCTTGCGCGGGGATGTGAAGGAGGAACCGCTGACCGAAGCGCATATCCTCGCCCTGGTCGACGCCTGGCCACCGGCGTTACTGCCGCACCTGAAAAAGCCCGCTCCGGGCAGCACACTGACCTGGACCATCGAATTCATCCAGCCCTTGCAGGAGTTGACGACCCTGGACTGGTGCCAGTACTACGTCAGCATCGAACATGCGCGCGACGGCTACGGTCACGCCGCCGCCGCGCTGTGGAGCCCAACCGGCGCGTTGATCGCCCTTAGCCGCCAGACCGTGGTGGTCTTCGCCTGATCGTCAGTGACGGTGGCGCAGCCGCCAGGCACGCCACCAGCCACCGCTCAACACAAAGCGCGGGAACGTCAGGAACTGCTCGACCACCAGGCGCTGTACTGCGTCTTTACGATCACTGAACGGCTCACCGGCCTCGGCTTCCAGGCTATGGCCATGACGCTGCAACGCCAGGCCAGCGAGGATGCCGACTACGCCAATGGCGAAACTGGCCAGGCTCAGGCTGAACACTCCGGACACAATCAACAGAAACCCGATGATAAACAGCGGCACGGCAATCAGGTGCAACGCCAGGTTGGTCGGGTGCTGATGGTTTTGCGGGTAGTTACGCCATTGCCAGGCGGGGAGATTGGGATGACGTTTGCCCATGATGGTGAACCCTCTGTCCGTTGAAATAACATGGGGAGAGTTTAGGTGGGGGTGGGCGGGTGGGCGAATTGGGGTTGGCTATAGCGCTCATAGTTTCTGTTATGTAAATCATCTAACCCTTTCTCCCATCTATTCTAAAAAACTTATGCTGGCCAGCTATGATCTCCTGGTTCAGGACAATTTATATAAACTGACGGCCCAGCCATAGACAGCCACTTTGATTTAAATTCAATAGAGGCATTTTCTGATTTTGCGTTGAAAATAAAGTGCTCGTTTTCTCGCGTTATTTTCGCAATGAAAATTTCCCGGCGAGGAAGATTGGTTATCTGCAGGTTACTTATTGCGTTACAGGTTAGTCCAATCCTGCATGTGTTGTATCCTTTGTCCTCCCATTTTGGAGGTAAAAAATCTGGAAAGTCTGGTATGTCAAAACCAATGCTGAGAGAGGGTTGGTCGTTTTCTATCGTCAGAGAGTGTATATAAATCTCGCGAATTTCAATTGGACGACTGAACAATTTATTAAAAAATATGGTTCCTTCAAGATCATTCCAATGCTTCATTTTTTATCCTTAAATGGGTAGTGGTCTTTTGTTCCCGGGACTTTGCCGGTTCGCGGTGTATCAATTGGGCGTAGGTTGAAGTGAGAGCCTTGATCGCCTGCTCCGTTTTGAGCACCGAAATTATGCCCTGCTGAATGGTCTTGTATTAGTATTTTGGAACCATCGGCTCTCGTATATTGGTAGACCCTCGTCTTAATCGGTTTTCCAGAATTGTCTAAAATTGTTTTTTCATTTATATCTGACATTTTCACAGTGTTGTATTGTTTTTTTGCGCCAGAACCCGCGTCGATAAATACATCGGGTTGTTGCGATGTCGGTATATTGGCGTCTCTTTTTGCTTCGCGGAATGCTCCTTTACGAGATACATAAGGTGCGTGAGGTTCAACAGGTATTGCGCAGGTTGGATTTTTCTTTACTACGCCGGTGCAACGGGCATTCAGTCCGAGTGGATCTACCCAACCCGTAGGGTTAGGCACGTACTGGTACGCGTTGATCCCACCCGCCAACTTCACCGGATCAGGCGTCAGGTAACACCCAATATCCGGATTGTAGTAGCGATGACGGTTGTAGTGCAGTCCGCTTTCCTGATCGAAGTACTGACCCTGAAAACGTAGCGGGTTGTCGATTGTGCCTTTGTCGAGTCGGCTGATCTGGCCGTAGGCGCGGTAGTGCGCGGACCAGACGATTTCGCCGTCGGGGTCGGTGAGTTCCTGCGGCGTGCCGAGGTGGTCGAGTTGGTGGTGATAGGGCTTGGTGTCTTTTGGGCCGAAGCCTTCCAACAGAACCAGCGGGCGAAAGTTGTCCGGTTCATAGAGATAGCTGCGATGACGATCCGCATGGTGCTCGGCAATCAGCCTGTCGCCTTGCCAGAAAAACTCCGTGGTTAGGTCGTCCACGGTTTTGCTGATGCGCCGCCCAAACGGGTCGTAGCGGTAA